>NZ_JBIBAK010000013.1:0-337129 GCF_042899865.1 Streptomyces sp. NPDC013157
ACCCTGGTCGAGCTGTTCGGTCTGGCGCGTGAGCTGAACATCGACGCCGAGGGCATCGACATGGGCCCGTCCCCCACGGACGCCGCCCTGGCCGCGGACCTCGCGCTGCCGATCGAGGAGCTGGAGCTCACGGTCCGTTCCTACAACTGCCTCAAGCGTGAGGGCATCCACTCCGTGGGTGAGCTCGTGGCGCGCTCCGAGGCCGACCTGCTGGACATCCGCAACTTCGGTGCGAAGTCCATCGACGAGGTCAAGGCGAAGCTGGCCGGCATGGGCCTGGCCCTCAAGGACAGCCCGCCCGGATTCGACCCCACGGCCGCGGCTGACGCCTTCGGTGCCGATGACGATGCTGACGCCGGTTTCGTGGAGACTGAGCAGTACTAAGAGCTCGGGCCTTCCGGTCCGTACTCGGGTGCGGGTGCGCTGTGGCTTGTCGCGCAGTTCCCCGCGCCCCTTCCGGTCGGGCCCCTTCGGGGCCTCGACCGGATCTCCGACAGACGACCGTCTGCTCGGATACTGACCCCGGTACCTGATACGGCCGGGGCAGACACACAGGAGAAGAACCATGCCGAAGCCCACCAAGGGTGCCCGTCTGGGCGGCAGCGCCGCGCACGAGAAGCTGCTTCTCGCGAACCTCGCGAAGTCGCTCTTCGAGCACGGCCGTATCACCACCACCGAGGCGAAGGCCCGCCGCCTGCGCCCGTACGCCGAGCGTCTGGTCACCAAGGCGAAGAAGGGCGACCTTCACAACCGCCGTCAGGTGCTCCAGGTCATCACGGACAAGAGCATCGTGCACACGCTCTTCACCGAGATCGGCCCGCGGTACGAGAACCGCCCGGGTGGCTACACCCGCATCACCAAGATCGGTAACCGCCGTGGCGACAACGCGCCCATGGCTGTCATCGAGCTGGTGGAGGCGCTGACGGTCGCCCAGCAGGCGACCGGTGAGGCCGAGGCCGCCACCAAGCGTGCGGTCAAGGAGGCCGAGGAGGCCAAGGTCGAGGAGACCAAGGCCGACGAGGTCGTCGAGGACGCCAAGCCGGAAGGCGAGGAGCCGAAGGAGGCGTAAGGCCGTCCTTTGGCTGCCGGTCCGTCGTGACTGGTCGCGCAGTTCCCCGCGCCCCTGACGGGGCGCGTGAGTGGGTCCGTTCCTTTCGAGGGGCGGGCCCACTTTTTTCGTGCCTGAGAGGATTCTTCCGTGAGTGACGAAGTTCAGCCCGGTCATGTCCGGGTCCGTCTCGACCTGTCCTACGACGGCACCCACTTCCACGGCTGGGCCAAGCAGGCCGGCGGGAAGCGGACCGTGCAGGGGGAGATCGAGGATGCGCTGCGGGTCGTCACGCGGTCGCAGGACACGGTGTACGAGCTGACCGTGGCCGGGCGCACGGATGCCGGGGTGCACGCGCGGGGGCAGGTGGCGCATGTCGATCTGCCGGCCGGGGTGTGGGAGGAGCAGCGGGAGAAGCTGCTGAAGCGGCTCGCGGGGCGGCTGCCGAAGGACGTGCGGGTGTGGTCGGTCGGCGAGGCGCCGGCGGGGTTCAACGCGCGGTTCGCGGCGCTGTGGCGGCGTTACGTGTACCGGGTCGGGGACCGGCCGGGAGGCGTGGACCCGCTGCTGCGCAACCACGTGCTGTGGCACGACTGGGAGCTGGACGTCGACGTCATGGACGCCGCCGCGAAGTCACTCGTCGGCGAGCACGACTTCGCCGCCTACGCGAAGAAGCGCGAGGGTGCGACGACGATCCGGGAGATCCTCGGCTTCGGGGTGAGCCGGCGCGGCGACGGGGTCGTCGAGATCGAGGTCCGGGCCGACGCCTTCTGCCACAACCAGGTGCGGTCGATGGTCGGCGCGCTGTTGTTCGTGGGGGACGGGCACCGGGGCGTGGAGTGGCCGCGGAAGGTGCTGGACGCGGGGGTGCGGGACAGCGCCGTGCACGTCGTACGGCCGCACGGGCTGACCCTGGAGGAGGTCGCGTACCCGGCGGCCGACCAGCTGCTGGAACGGCAGCGGCAGGCTCGCCGGGTACGGGTGCGGACGGTCTGAGGGTCAGCCGGCCAGGGCCTTCTTGACGGTCGGCTTGAGGAAGGGCGCCAGCGACTTGGCGTAGCTGCCCGTCATATGGCTGTTGTCGAAGTAGACGATCTGGTCCGCGATCACCGTCGGGCAGACGTTGTCCGCGCAGAACGCGGGGAGTGAGTCGAGAACCGTGGCACCATGACGTTCCGCCACCTTCTGCTCGATGACGCGGAAGTCGGGGTATTCGACGGCCGTCTTCTCGTCGGGACTGCAGGCGGTGACGTCGTGGATGTGGGTGGCGAGGCAGTCCGGGACGTTCCGGCCGGGCTGCGGGGTGTCGGTGATGTAGACGAGGTTGGCGCCCGAGGCCTCGAACTTCTTGAACGCCTTCTCGGCGCCGGCCTCGGTCACCTCACGGCGGATGCGGCTGGTGACGACGATGACGTCCGGCTTGAGGTTCTCGATGTTCTTGAACGCCGACTCCCGCCAGCTGTCGCACTCGGAGTACTCGCGGTTCAGCTCGGGGTTCTTGATGGCGTAGACCTCGGGGGAGCAGCCGCCCTTCGCCATGGTCACGACCTTCACGTGCAGCGACTGCCCGAGCTCGTTGAACGCGTCACCCCACTGCCAGGCGTGCGAGTCGCCGATCACGACGAGCGTGCGCTTCCCCGTCTTGTCGCCGATGACGCAGTTGTCGCGCATGACGAACTTCTCGACGTCCGTGTTGTCGATGCAGCCGTAGTGGGTCGCGTCCTTGGGAGCCGTCGCCAGCGCGTTCAGTGCGGTCCCCGACAGTTCGCTCTGGGTCACGGCTTTCTGCACCGACGCCTCGCCGGCGTACCCGGTGGCGCCCCCGTTCACGGCGGCGGCCGAGGTGGCGAGGTTGAGAGGGATGAACAGGGCGCACGCCGTGGCCGCGGCGGCGCTCGCGGTCGCCGTGCCGCCGGCGAAGATGCCCTTCCAGGGGGTCGCCACCAGCTGCGGGTTGTTCCGGAACCGGGCCTCGACGACGTAGTACATGAAGACGGCCAGGATGAAGGACAGCGAGAGCACCCGGAAGCGGTCCGAGTAGGTGATGTCCCGTCCCACGACGTCGGGCCACAGGACCAGGATCGGCCAGTGCCAGAGGTACCAGCCGTAGCTCACGTTGCCGACGTAGTTGGTCACCGGGTTGTGCAGGATCCGCTCCACACCGAGGCGGGGATTGGCGCAGCCACCGGCGATGATCATGCAGGCGCCCAGCACGGGGCCGGCCACCGCGTAGCCCGGCAGCGGGGTCTCCTTGGTGATGACGAGCGCGGTGCCGATGGTGGTCACCAGGCCCAGCCAGGAGATCACCGCCGCCAGCCCCTGGTTCATGCGGGAGAGCAGCGGTGCGCCGAGTGCCAGCAGGATGCCGGAGGCGAGCTCCCAGATACGGGTCTGGGTGCCGAAGTAGGCGAGGGGCTGGTTCTCGGCGGTCTGCTTGACCGAGAGGTACAGCGACCCGCCGATCGCAGCCACCAGGAACAGCCCCACCAGGGCGCGGTTGCGGAAGATCTTGCGGGACAGCCAGGCCGTGACGACCAGGACGATCGGAGCGGCCACATAGAACTGCTCCTCGATGCCCAGCGACCAGAAGTGCTGGTAGGGGGACTGCGTCCCGTCGTTCGCGAAGTAGTCCGTGCCCGTCTCGACGAGGCGCCAGTTCATGAAGCTGAGCGCTGCGCTGAGACCGTCCTTCATGGTCTCGCGGAACCTGAGCGGGCTGGCGTACAGCCAGGCCACGACCGCCGTGGTGATGACCACGACGGCCATGCCCGGGGCGAGCCGCCGCATCCGGCGCGCCCAGAACTTGCTCAGCGACACCTTGCCGGTCTTGTCGATCTCGGCGAGGAGCTGGCTGCCGATGAGGAAGCCGCTCAGCACGAAGCTGACGTCCACGCCGCCGTGGATGTCGAGCAGACCGACGTGCATCGTGACCACCATCATGATGGCTACGGCACGCAGGCCCTGGATGTCCGGCCGGTACTTGCGCAGGCGTTCCGCCTGCGTGGCCGGTGAGCGATGGCTGGTCAACGGTTCTCCAGTAACTGTGTCCGGTCGGACCGGCGACTTCAGTGGGCCGTCAGGCAGGCGGCAGCCGTACCGCTGACGCGCACCCCTTGGCTGGGAATGCGGATGCCGCACGACAACCGCAGCTGGGCGGGCAGCTCGTTCTCGGCGCCGACGTGCGCGTGGCAGCCCACCACGACCTCGCGGAGAAACGATTCGTTGCCGATCGACGAGTCGTGGTCGACCACGGATTCGTGGATCCGGGCGCCCTCGGCCACGGTGACGTGCGCGCCGATGATGGAGCGGTCGACGACCACACGCGGGCCGATGACCGCGTACGGGCCGACCGTCGAGCCGCCGGTGACACGGGCGCTCGGGTGCACGGTGGCCGTGGGATGGACCAGCGCCTCGGCCGGCGGCCCCACCAGGGGCGAGGTCGCCCTGCCGGTGACCAGGTCGGCCGACCCCTGGACGAAGGCCAGCGGGGTGCCGAGGTCGCGCCAGTAGTCGTCCGTGGTGTGGCCGAAGACCCGCCCGCCGTCCGTGACGAGCCGGGGGAAGGTCTCCTGCTCGACGCTGACCTCCCGGTCGCCGGGGATGGCGTCCAGGACGGACCGGCGGAAGACGTAGCAGCCGGCGTTGATCTGGTCGGTGACGCACTCCTCCTGGGTCTTGGGCTTCTCCAGGAAGGACAGCACCCGGCCGGACCCGTTGGTGGGCACCAGGCCGAAGGCCCGGGGGTCGGCGACCCGGGTGAGGTGCAGCGTCACGTCGGCCTCGTTGGCCTCGTGGTACGCCAGGACGCCGCGCAGGTCCACGCCGGAGAGGATGTCGCCGTTGAGGACGAGCACCGGGGCGTCGGCCGGGCCGCGCAGCAGCCGCCCGGCGTTGCGGATCGCCCCGCCCGTGCCCAGCGGGACCTCCTCGACGGCGTAGGAGATGTCCAGGTCCCGTGAGAAGCCCCGGAACTCCTCCTCGAAGAGGCCGGCGAGATAGGACGTGGCGAACACCAGGTGCTCGACACCGGCGTCCATCAGCTTGGCCACCTGGTGGCGGATGAAGGAGGAGCCCGCGACGCCCAGTAGCGGCTTCGGGGTGTGGTTGGTCAGTGGACGCAGGCGGGTTCCCTTGCCGCCCACCAGAATGATGGCTTCCTGCATGAGTGCCTCGCTCGGTCAGCTAGCGGTGGTGGTTCCGGGGCCTGCGTAGTCCGAGGTGAAGCAGGTCTTGATCGCTTTCTCGGACTGGGGGCGGCCGGCGAAGTCGAGCCGGGAGGCGACCTTGTCGTCGGGCTTGGTGTCGGGGTCGTCGTCGAAGTAGATCGACCACCAGTAGACGCCGCTCATCTTCCGTTCCTGGACGACCTTGCAGACGGCGGTGTACCAGTTGGCCTGCACCTCGGGGTTGACCGCCCGCTTGGTGTAGAAGTCGCCGGGGGCGTGGTAGGCACCGTTCATGGCGCCGATGCCGGCCTCGGCGACGGTGATCTTGGGGAGGGAACCGGTGGCCTTCCTGTTCAGCCACTTGTTCCAGCCGGCGACCAGGTCCTGCACCGAGGCGTCGTCGTCGACCTTGACCGGGAAGTAGGCGTCGATGCCGAGATGGTTCACCGGCATGGTGATGGGTCCCTCGACGTAGTTGTCCCAGTTCGCGTCGTAGGCGACCTCGCCGCTGAACAGCTTCTCGGCGTCGTCCACGACGGTCTCCCAGTGCGGGTCGCCCTCCAGGGAGTTCAGCTCGGTGCCGATGACGAACGTGGCCGCCTTCTCGCTCTCGGCCGCCTTCAGGTACGGGGTGACGAACTTCTCGTACGAGGCGAACCAGGCGCTGCGGTCGGCGGGTTTGATGGAGCCGCGCCAGCCGTCCTCGGCCTTCAGGGAGTGCTCGTCCATCAGCGGCCGGATCGTGGTGCGCAGCCCGGCCTCGTGGAAGATCTCCAGGACGCGGGCGAGCCGGTCGGGGGTCGGGGTCTTGTCACCCCGGCTGACCGCCGTCGAGGCGAGCTTCCCGGTGAAGAACGGGAAGGAGACGCTGACCGAGTTGGCGTGCAGGCCGACCAGGTAGTTCGCGTGCAGCCGGGCCTGCTTCTCGATGTAGGCGAGGGAGTGCTTGGGGTTGTCCTCCCAGTAGAGCTGGGCGCCCCACTGCGGCATGCCCTTCTTCCACTCCTTGTCCACCTTGGCGACCTCGGTGGTCGGCGAGGGTGCCGCGGAGGTCCTGCCGTCGCCGCTCGTGGAGCCGGCCGGTCCGCTGTGCTCCTTGCCGTCGAGCACCAGGTGGGGCACGAACGAGCCGGACGACCACTGCAGCGGGTGGTCGCCGACCACGAAGGGGGTCGCCACCACGACGGCGATGACGGTGACGGGGAGCACGGCGAGCAAGGGCAGGCGTGCGCGCTTCATGACTGTGGGGTCTCTTCCGGGTCAGGCGGGCTTGGCGATGACGACGAACTTGTTCTCCTCGCGGCGAACGAACTTCCACAGGCCCTTGATGCCGCCGATGCCCTCGATGAGGGAGAAGAAGGGCAGCATGACGAGGACGGCCATGGGTTCCCACCACCTGCGCCTGCCGTTGAGGGAGGCGATCGCGTTGAGCCGCAGCCCTTCCCAGTACGCCCAGATCACGTAGGCGAAGCTGATCGACCAGAGGACGACCACGGACTGGGTCACGGGGGAGGTGTTCATGTCGCCGATGAACCAGGCCACGAACAGGATCGTGCCGACGTGCTGGAGCGGACCGAGGATCCAGCTCGTCACGCAGATGGTCAGGAACCAGCGGTAGCGCAGCGGCACCTTGCGGTTGAAGCAGAGGGCGACCAGGCCCCAGGCCCAGCGCTCGCGCTGCTTGATGAAGTCCTGGGTGTTGGCGGGCGAGGCGCCGTAGCAGCGGCCGTTGAACCAGTCGCTGCGCCCCGGGTAGAGGCGGCAGAAGGTCAGGGCCAGCCGGGCGTCCTCGACGATCTCCTTGGGGCCGAAGTCCCAGCCGATCTCCGCCTCGATGGAGGCACGGATGACGAGCAGCTCGCCGTGCACGCCGGCGGCCGGGGTACCGAGGCCTGTGAAGGCGCGGAACCGGGCGATGTCGTCGGCGGGACGGATCGCGTCGGCGAACCAGGTGAGCATGGACACGGCGTTCTCGCGCGGGTACGTCAGGATGCCCTGCGCCATGTGCTTGACCTCTTCGGGGGTCGCACGGCGCTGCCGGTTGATGAACTGGGCCAGGGACGCGGCGGTGTCGGGGCCGACCCCGGTGTCGTCGTCCATGTGCAGCACCCACACGTGGTCGAGGGCCTCGCCCTCCTCGATGCGCAGTTCGTGGGCGTAGTTGTTGGCGCGGGCCTTGAAGCGGGTGCCGTTCTTGGTCTGGTAGGCCTTCGGGACCGTGACCACGCGGATCAGGTGGCTGGTCGCGGCCAGCGCGTCGATGCGCTCGGCGGCCTCGCAGCCCTCCTCGGTGAGCACGTCCACGCGCATGTACGGGAACCACTCCGGCAGGTGCTCCACGTAGGAGAGGACGGAGCGCTCCAGGGCCGGGTAGGTGTCGTGGCGCCCGATCGTCGGCACCAGCACGGTCAGGAAGTCCTGCTCGACCAGGGCCGGCGGGGTCATCAGATGGGCCTTGCGGATCCGGCGGCGGATGAGCAGGAAGCCCTGGATCGACACCAGCACGCCGGGCACCGGAAGGGCCCAGCAGATGGTGATCAGCCAGGCCAGCGGCGAGTCGCTGGGGGTGTAGGACCACAGGCTGAAGAGGGTCAGGAACACCAGCGGGATCAGGAACGGGAGGATGCCCGGTTTCCAGTCAGCAGTGCGCTTGGCCAGCTTCGCGTTGTGTCGCGAATGCGGGGTTCCCCCGTCGACCACTGTCGATGCCATACGGCTACATGCTCTTCCGTGAGATCGGTGGCTGCCGGACGGCATGGCTCGGCGACGGGTGTGGTGACACGAGAAACCTCGTCTCGCCGCACACGTTGCGGGCCGTGATGTTGCCCCCCGGTGCCGTCTTCGGCGTTCTGCGGCCGGTTCAGATGCCCCCCGGGCGACCTGCGCCCCGGCCATGCAAGAAAACAAATCCTGCCACGTAAGAATCAGCCAAGAAACATCTGTGAGCAAGATGTAGTGGGAAAGTAATAATTCTATGGCTTGTGCAACGAAGCCCAGTCGAAGCCGGAGTGTTCGCCTCCGGTGCCGGTGATGACCTGCGAAGACGTGTACGTCCATTTCACGTCTTCTGGGGTGTTTTTCCCGCTCGGACCGGAGACATTGGTGTAGGTCAGGGCCTGGCCCCACACCGTCCAGAGCACCCACGGGGTGTCCGAAAGTGTGCTGTGCTGAGCGGAGCCGAGCGGAACGTAGAAGGACTCGGCCAGGACGCGGGGGCGGTCGTAGCGCTCCAGGCCCCGGTGCCAGACCTCGGTCCAGGGCCTGCCGTGGAACGGTCGCCGAGGGGTGTCGCTGTAGTCGTCCACGCCCACGACGTCGACGTACCGCCCGCCCGGGTAGTAGGCGCCGGGCTCCCGCGCGAAGGTGCCTTCCCAGGCGCTGGGGGCCCAGACGAAGAGCAGGTTGTGCAGGCCGCGGTCGTGCACCAGGTAGTCGTATGTGACATGCCACAGCTTCCGGTAGGCCGCCGGATCCTGCCCCGCCCACCAGAACCCGTGCCCCGGCCTGGCGTTCATCTCGTGGTACGGCCGCAGCAGGACCGGCACCCCGTGCTCCGCGAGGTAGCCGAGGTGGTCGGCGAGATAATCCAGGTCCAGCAGCAGGGCCCGGTGCTCGGCGGTGCCCGGGGTGACCACCCGGCCGAACCAGCCGCTGTCCCGGGCCGCCGGGGAGTTCTGGTAACGGGTCTGCTCGAAGCCCTTGACGGTGCTGCCCGGGTAGGGCTGGTGGAAGGAGAAGCCGACGATGCCCGCCGGGCCGCCCCCGTTCTGCGGCAGGCTCACCCGGGTCCCGGAGGCGCAGTCGAGGTGCGTGCCAGAGGGGTGGTAGGAACCGTCCGCCGGCCGCGGCAGCCCCGCCCACACGCCGAGCGCCAGGTCCACCGCGTCCTCGACGTACCCCCAGCACCTGCGGCAGCTCGGCCACGAGGAGCGGGAGTACGTGCGCGGCTCGCCCACCGCCCAGCCCGGCTGTCCGTACCCGGGCCCCAGGTCCACCTCCACGAACCCCGGGAACCTGCCGGTGATGTCGTGGGCCTTCTTGTAGTAGTAGCCGGGCTGCTTGGTGCCCCGGTAGTCGCCGTACGACGCGTTGTAGCGCTCGTTGTGCAGCTCGACGTGCTGGCCGATGACCGTCCGTGACGGTTCGCCGCGCCGCGCCCGGTTCTCCAGGCCGGCGAGCAGGGCGTAGACCCGGCGGGCGGCGGGCGTCGCCTCGGGATCGCGGTTCCGCAGTTCGGTGGGGACGAGCGAGGGGGTCCGCGGGGAGTCCTCGGCGTCCCGCCAAGCCCACCACACAGCCGACGGCCCCAGTAGCCCGGCAGCGGCACCCGCCCCTATGAGCGCAACCCGTCTCCGCATGCGCATGACCCCCGCCCGCCCCCGTATCTCTCCCCGACCGGCCCCCAACCTCTGGCCGAAACCATTCTGCCCCGCCCCGAGCAGGGCGCCCCGTAAGGGGCGCTGGGGGTACCCCGGCCGAAGGCTGGGGGAGGAACTGCGCGACCGGCCACGATGACGCCGCAGTGCACCTGGTTGAGCTGGAAGCCGGCCGCGTCGATGGCGTTCCGGACGGCCGGCTGGTCGTCGGTGGAGTCGTCGCCGAGGGCGCGGTACGCGGTGTCCCGCACGTTCAGCCGGCCCGCGGCGGCCGCCTCCGGCACCGGCGCGGGCCGGCGAGCAGTCTGCGTCTGGACGTGTCCGTCATGAGTCCCCCCAAGGGCGCGACGACCGGTGCTGGCCCTGATCACCGGTCGGGTAGGGGGAGGCTCTCACGCGCCGCGCGGACGGGTCACCGGTCGGCCGCCGCCGACGCCTGGGCCTCGCCGCGGCGGTGGATCTGGCGGAAGGTGAACTCCGCCAGGTCGTCGCCGGCCTGGAAGACCTTGGTGTCCTTGGTGGTGACGTCCTTGCCGTTCAGGAAGCCGGCGGTGGTGAAGTACGCGTAGCGGCCGTACGCGTTGGTCGTCGTACGGCAGACGCCGGAGTCGCAGAAGGCCTTCACGCCGGAGCCGGCCAGGGCCGTCACGAAGCCCTTCTTGTCGGCCTCGGTCTTGGCCTTGCTCGCCTGCGCCTCGGTGTTGAACACGGCCACGCCGACCGTGACCGCGACGCCGTCCTTGGAGTAGGTGACCCGCAGCAGGCGGGTGCAGCCGTCCTTGTCGAGGACGGTCGGGAGGGTGCCCTTGGCGGCCGTGGAGCACTTCTTGGTGTCGGCCGTGGCGCCCTTCTTGTAGACCGTCCCGCCCATGGTCAGCTGGGTGCCGGGGAAGAGGGTCTCGGCGCTCAGCGGTGCCGTGTCCTTCTGCACGCTGGATATGAACTCCTGCGGGTCCAGCGGTGGCGGCGCGCTGGTCGGCGCGAAGGACGGCACCGAGCCGGCCGTGTCGCTGGGCAGCGAGCCGCTGGCCGGCAGGTTGGTGGGCGTGCCGGAGGCCTTGTTGTCGCCGTTCGCGGACACCACGGCCATCGCGACGGCGGTGCCGATCGCCAGCGTGGCGACCACGCCACCGCCTATGAACAGCACTCTGCGGCGCTTGTTCCGCGTTTCCGAGGCCTCGGCGAGCGACGCCCAGTCCGGAGTCTGGCCGGTGCCGCTGCCCCACGGCTGCTGAGACTGCGGTTTCCACGGATCCCACTGGGACTGAGGTCCCCCCTGCCCATAACTCATGGGGCGCATCTTAGACGGGGGCCGGGCGGTACCGGTGCGACTGTACGAACGGAGAATGGGGACCTTCAGGAGACCTTCGGGGGACCTTTGGGGGCAGGACGGCGCATCCCGGTACGGCCGCGCGCCCAGGATTTCCGCCCCGGTCGACGACCGCTCGTCCCGATGTCCACGCGAGCTCGTTTTGACCCTTCCGGGGCCACCCCGGTACGCTAGCTCTTCGTTGTGTATTGGCTTGCTCATTCTCACGGGACGGGCCCTTACACCGGTCCACCGGGCCGATGACCAGCAACCCCACGTACGCGGTATGCGTCGCCGCAGTGGTCCAGGCTGTCGTGATCGTTTCGGTGACCTGTTCAGGACCATTCACTCGAAGCGAAGGCTACGAACCGTGCGTACGTACAGCCCCAAGCCCGGCGATGTGACGCGCCAGTGGCACGTCATCGACGCTCAGGACGTCGTCCTGGGTCGTCTCGCCACCACTGCAGCGACCCTCCTCCGGGGCAAGCACAAGCCGATCTACGCGCCGCACGTCGACGCTGGTGACTTCGTCATCATCATCAACGCCGACAAGGTGCACCTGTCCGGCAACAAGCGGACCCAGAAGATGGCGTACCGCCACTCCGGCTACCCGGGCGGTCTGCGCTCCGTCCGCTACGACGAGCTGCTGGACAAGAACCCCGAGAAGGCCATCGAGAAGGCCGTCAAGGGCATGCTCCCCAAGAACACCCTGGGCCGTCAGATGCTCACCAAGCTGAAGGTCTACCGAGGCGAGAACCACCCGCACGCTGCGCAGCAGCCGGTTCCGTTCGAGATCACCCAGGTCGCGCAGTAATCCCGGCCACCCCCTAAGACTGAAGAGAATCTGAGGAGCATCGTGGCCGAGACCACTGCCGAGCAGCCGCTCGAAGAGCTTGACATCGACAGCTACACCACGGAGTCGGACGTCCCCGTCGAGGGCGAGTACACCTCCGAGTCCCTCGCGTCCCGCTTCGGCGACCCGCAGCCGGCCGCCGGCCTGGGCCGTCGCAAGAACGCCATCGCCCGCGTCCGGATCGTCCCGGGCACCGGCAAGTGGAAGATCAACGGTCGCACCCTCGAGGACTACTTCCCGAACAAGGTGCACCAGCAGGAAGTCAACGAGCCCTTCAAGGTGCTCGAGCTCGAGGGCCGTTACGACGTCGTCGCCCGCATCGCCGGTGGCGGTGTCTCCGGTCAGGCCGGTGCGCTCCGTCTCGGTGTCGCCCGCGCGCTGAACGAGGCCGACGTCGACAACAACCGCGGCCCGCTCAAGAAGGCCGGCTTCCTCAAGCGCGACGACCGTGCGGTCGAGCGCAAGAAGGCCGGTCTGAAGAAGGCCCGCAAGGCCCCGCAGTACAGCAAGCGCTAATCACCAGCTGCCTGCACGTACTCCGAACGCCCCGGCGGCACGCCACATGTGCCGTCGGGGCGTTCGTTTATCCCGGTCAAGGGCGTATAACGACACAAGACGCTCAAAGGCTGGTGTGATCGCATGACTAAGCGCCTGCCATCATTTCCTGGCAGCAAGGACGCTTCTTCAGGAGGACAAGTGGGACGACTCTTCGGCACGGACGGCGTGCGGGGTGTCGCCAACGCGGACCTGACCGCCGAAATGGCGCTCGGCCTGTCCGTCGCGGCGGCGCACGTGCTGGCCGAGGCGGGTACGTTCGAGGGCCACCGGCCGACGGCGGTCGTCGGACGGGACCCGCGCGCGTCCGGGGAGTTCCTGGAGGCGGCCGTGATCGCCGGTCTGGCGAGCGCGGGCGTCGACGTCCTGAGCGTGGGCGTCCTCCCGACCCCCGCCGTGGCCTTCCTCACCGGCGCGCTCGGCGCCGACCTCGGCGTCATGCTCTCCGCCAGCCACAACGCCATGCCCGACAACGGCGTCAAGTTCTTCGCCCGCGGCGGCCACAAACTCGCCGACGAGCTGGAGGACCGGATCGAGGCGGTCTACGACTCCCACCGGCACGGCGAGCCGTGGGAGCGGCCGACGGGTGCGGGCGTGGGCCGGGTGCGGTCGTACGGCGAGGGCTTCGAGCAGTACGTCGGTCACCTCCTGTCGGTCCTGCCCAACCGGCTCGACGGGCTGAAGATCGTCCTGGACGAGGCGCACGGCGCGGCCGCGGGGGTCTCGCCGGAGGCGTTCCGCCGGGCCGGCGCCGAGCTCGTCACCATCGGCGCGGAGCCGGACGGGCTCAACATCAACGACGGCTGCGGGTCGACCCACCTCGGCAAGCTCAAGGCCGCGGTCGTCGAGCACGGCGCGGACTTCGGCATCGCGCACGACGGGGACGCGGACCGCTGCCTCGCCGTCGACCACACCGGCGAGGAGGTCGACGGCGACCAGATCCTCGCGGTGCTCGCGCTCGCCATGCGGGAGCGCGGTGAGCTGCGTGCCGACACCGTCGTCGCCACCGTCATGTCCAACCTCGGCTTCAAGCTGGCGCTGGAGCGGGAGGGGCTGCACCTCCTGCAGACCGCGGTCGGCGACCGGTACGTGCTGGAGGAGATGAAGGAGCACGGGTACGCCCTCGGCGGCGAGCAGTCCGGCCACGTCATCATCCTCGACCACGCGACGACCGGCGACGGCACGCTGACCGGGCTGCTGCTGGCGGCGCGGGTCGCCGAGACCGGGCGGACGCTGCGGGAGCTGGCGGGCGTGATGGAGCGGCTGCCGCAGGTGCTGATCAATGTGCCGGACGTGGACAAGTCACGGGTGAAGACGTCCGGGGACCTGGCGGTGGCGGTCGCGGAGGCGGAGCGGGAGCTGGGGGAGACGGGGCGTGTGCTGCTTCGCCCTTCGGGGACCGAGCCGTTGGTGCGGGTGATGGTCGAGGCGGCCGACATCGAGCAGGCCCGGTCGGTGGCCGGGCGGCTGGCCGATGCGGTGAAGTCGGCGCTGGGTTGAGCTGCAAGGCGTAGCAAAAAGTGCGCGACTGATCACCGGCTGTTTCTCTTGCGTCGAGGCCGCTCTGTGCGGCGCCCCCTCGACGGAAGAGAAACACAGCATGAAGATCGTGAGCACCATCCTGAAGCGAGCGGCCGGTCCGGTTCTGGTGGCGGGTCTCGTCGTCACCTCGTCCGCCACCCCGGCCGCCGCCCAGACACCGGGCTCCACGGCGTTCCGTATCCTCGGCGGACTGGTCGTACTCCAGGCGCGCGCCGGAGTGAACAACCAGGTCACGGCCGACACTTCCACCGGCCGACTGGTCCTCACGGACACCACGGGCATCGCGATCGGCCCGGGCTGCACCCGGGTGAACGCCACCAGCGCGGACTGCGGCAGCGCCGCCACGGTCAGCCGACTCGCGGTACAGCTGGGCGACGGGGACGACACCTTCAACGGCTCCAACGCTGCCGTCAGCACCACCGTCGATGCCGGTACGGGCGTCGACAAAGTGACCACCGACGGCCGCAGCGACGTCATCAGCGTGGAGGACAACGCGGGTGGTGACACGGTGGACTGCGGCGCCGGCGCCGACACGGTGTTCGCCGACCCCGGCGACACCGTCGTGAACTGCGAGAGGCGGCTCTAGGGGCCGCCGGAAGCCGCCGGGCTTCGCCGTACGTGCACGCTGCCCGGCCCGGAGCGACTTCCGGGCCGGGCAGCGGCACTTGGGCGCCCTACAGCTTGCGGAGCCGCAGCCGCTGCACCTTGTGGTCCGGTCCCTTGCGGACGACCAGGGTGGCGCGGCCGCGGGTCGGGGCGATGTTCTCCACCAGGTTGGGCTTGTTGATGGTCCGCCACAGGCCGCGGGCGTAGTCGACCGCCTCCTCCTCGGACACCTGGGTGTACTTCCTGAAGTACGAGTCCGGGTCCTGGAAGGCGGTCTGACGGAGCTTCCTGAAGCGGTTGAGGTACCAGCGCTCGATGTCCTCCGCGTTCGCGTCGACGTACACGCTGAAGTCGAAGTAGTCGGCCAGGCCGACGCGGGTACGGCCGTCCTGGCCGGGGAGTGCGGGCTGCAGGACGTTGAGGCCCTCGACGATGAGGATGTCGGGGCGGCGGACCGTGAGCTTCCGGTCCGGGACGATGTCGTAGATGAGGTGGGAGTAGACGGGGGCGGTGACCTCGTCCTTGCCGGCTTTGATGTCGGCGACGAAGCGGGTCAGGGCCCGGCGGTCGTACGACTCGGGGAAGCCCTTGCGCGACATCAGGCCGCGCGCTTCGAGCTCCTTGGTCGGGAGCAGGAAGCCGTCCGTCGTCACCAGCTCGACGCGCGGGTGCTCGGGCCAGCGGGACAGCAGCGCCTGGAGCAGACGGGAGACGGTCGACTTGCCGCAGGCCACGGAGCCGGCGACGCCTATCACGAACGGGGTTCCGGACTGGGAGCCCTGCTCGCCGAGGAAGGTGTTCAGGGCGCCTCTGAGGCCGTCCGTGGCCCCGACGTAGAGGTTGAGCAGCCGCGACAGCGGGAGATAGACGTCCCGCACCTCGTCGAGGTCGATGACATCGCCGAGACCGCGCAGCTTCTCGACCTCCTCGGCGGTGAGCGGCAGCGGCGTCTTGTCGCGGAGCGCGCTCCACTCGGCACGGGTGAGGTCGACGTAGGGAGTCGCCTCCGGCTTGTGCCGGTGGGCGCTCCGGGGCATCGGGGAGACCGGAGAGATCACATTCCATTGTTAACGGAGTTTGAACGGCGCGGGGGGTGGGGTCGGTCACGTGGGGTTCTGATCATGTGCAGTCGGCGCAGGCGAGGTGGACGCCGCAGACCCGGCACCGGAAGAGGCAGGCGGTGATGGGCCGATAATTTCCGATTTCGGGCACGCTGAGCCGTGTTCGGGCCGGGGGCGGCACTTAGGCTGCCGGTCATGTGCGGAATCGTGGGATACGTGGGGGCGCAGTCTGCGCTCGATGTGGTGGTCGCCGGGCTCAAGCGGCTGGAGTACCGGGGGTACGACTCGGCGGGGGTCGCCGTGCTCGCGGACGGTGGGCTGGCGTCGGCGAAGCGGGCCGGGAAGCTGGTCAACCTGGAGAAGGAGCTGACGGAGCGGCCGCTGCCGGCCGGTGCCACCGGTATCGGGCACACCCGCTGGGCCACGCACGGCGGGCCGACGGACGCCAACGCGCATCCGCACCTCGACAACGCGGGCCGGGTCGCCGTCGTCCACAACGGGATCATCGAGAACTTCGCCGCGCTGCGGGGGGAGTTGGCCGAGCGCGGGCACGACCTCGCGTCCGAGACGGACACCGAGGTGGTCGCGCACCTGCTCGCCGAGGAGTTCTCCGTCACCGCCGACCTCGCCGAGGCGATGCGGCTGGTGTGCCGGCGGCTGGAGGGCGCGTTCACGCTGGTCGCGGTGCACGCCGACGAGCCGGACGTGGTCGTGGGCGCGCGCCGGAACTCCCCGCTCGTGGTGGGCGTCGGAGAGGGCGAGGCGTTTCTCGCCTCGGACGTCGCCGCGTTCATCGCCCACACGCGGTCGGCGATCGAGCTGGGCCAGGACCAGGTGGTGGAGCTGCGCCGGGACGGCGTGACGGTGACGGGCTTCGACGGCGCCCCGGCGGACGTCCGCTCGTACCACGTCGACTGGGACGCGTCGGCGGCGGAAAAGGGCGGGTACGACTACTTCATGCTCAAGGAGATCGCCGAGCAGCCCAAGGCGGTCGCCGACACCCTCCTGGGCCGCATCGACGCGAACGGCTCGCTGACGCTGGACGAGGTCCGGATCGGCGCCGCCGAGCTCCGGGAGGTCGACAAGGTCGTCATCGTCGCCTGCGGTACGGCCTTCCACGCCGGCCTGATCGCCAAGTACGCCATCGAGCACTGGACGCGCATCCCGTGCGAGGTGGAGCTGGCGAGCGAGTTCCGGTACCGGGACCCGATCCTGGACTCGCGCAGTCTCGTCATCGCCATCTCCCAGTCCGGCGAGACCATGGACACGCTGATGGCCCTCAGGCACGCCCGCGAGCAGGGTTCGAAGGTCCTCGCGATCTGCAACACCAACGGCTCGACGATCCCGCGCGAGTCGGACGCGGTGCTGTACACCCACGCCGGACCGGAGGTCGCGGTCGCCTCGACCAAGGCGTTCCTCACCCAGCTGGTGGCCTGCTACCTGGTGGCGCTGTACCTCGGCCAGGTGCGGGGCACCAAGTGGGGCGACGAGATCAGCGCGGTGATCCGGGACCTCTCGCACATCTCCGGCGAGGTCGAGCGGGTCCTGGAGACCATGGAGCCGGTACGGGCGCTGGCACGGTCGCTGGCGGACAAGAAGACCGTGCTGTTCCTCGGCCGGCACGTCGGCTACCCGGTCGCCCTCGAAGGCGCCCTGAAGCTCAAGGAGTTGGCGTACATGCACGCCGAGGGCTTCGCGGCGGGCGAGCTGAAGCACGGGCCGATCGCGCTGATCGAGGCGGACCTGCCGGTGGTGGTCGTGGTCCCGTCCCCGCGCGGTCGCTCGGTGCTCCACGACAAGATCGTGTCCAACATCCAGGAGATCCGGGCCCGCGGCGCCCGCACCATCGTGATCGCGGAGGACGGCGACGAAGCGGTCGTACCGTACGCCGACCACCTGATCCGGATCCCCGTCACCCCCACCCTCCTGCAGCCGCTGGTCGCCACGGTCCCGCTCCAGGTCTTCGCCTGCGAACTGGCCACCGCCCGGGGCAACGAGGTGGACCAGCCGAGGAATCTCGCCAAGTCGGTCACCGTGGAGTGAGCGTGGCGTGACCTTAGGGTGCTGACCATGAGCATCATCGGGGTAGGCATCGACGTCGCCGAGATCGACCGGTTCCGGGAGTCGCTGGAGCGGACTCCCGGGCTGGCCGGGCGGCTTTTCGTGGAACGGGAGTTGTATCTGGCGAGCGGGGAGCGGCGCGGTGTCGCCTCGCTCGCGGTGCGGTTCGCGGCCAAGGAGGCGTTGGCCAAGGCTCTCGGCGCGCCGCCGGGGCTGCTCTGGACGGACGCGGAGGTGGTCGTCGAGGACAACGGCCGGCCGCGGCTGCAGGTGAAGGGGAGCGTGGCCGCCTGCGCGGCGGAACTCGGGGTGCGGTCGTGGCATGTGTCGCTCAGTCACGACGCCGGGGTGGCGTCGGCGGTGGTGATCGCCGAGGGGTGACACGGGCGGGGCGGGGCGGATGCGCGTCCCGCGGGTTCCGGGGGAGACTCGGGGCATGCGGACTGCTTACAGCGTGGAGACGGTACGGGCGGCCGAGCGGGAGCTGATGGCGCGGCTGCCGGAAGGGGCGCTGATGCAGCGGGCCGCCGCCGGGCTGGCCGCCGCCTGCGCCGAGTTGCTCGGACGGGTGTACGGCAGCCGGGTGGTCCTGCTCGTCGGCAGCGGGGACAACGGCGGGGACGCGCTGTACGCCGGGGCACGGCTGGCGCGCAGAGGGGCGGGGGTCGCGGCCGTACTGCTCGCGCCGGAGCGTACGCACGAGGGCGGGCTGGCGGCGCTGCGCCGGGCGGGCGGGACCGTCGTACGGGACGGCGGCGCCGAGGAGTTGCTCCTGCGGGCCGATCTCGTCGTCGACGGGATCGTGGGGATCGGCGGGAAGGGCGGGCTGCGGCCCGAGGCGGCCGCGCTGGTGGCGGTCGTGGAGCGGTCCCGGGCCGCCGTCGTCGCCGTGGACCTGCCGAGCGGCGTGGAGGCGGACAGCGGTGAGGTGCGCGGGGCGGCCGTACGCGCGGACCTGACCGTGACCTTCGGGACCCACAAGCCGGGGCTGCTGATCGATCCGGCGCGGGAGTACGCCGGTTCGGTACGGCTGGTCGACATCGGGCTCGAACTGCCCGAGGAGGCCGAGCTGGAGGCGTTGCAGGACGTGGACGTGGCGCGGCTGCTGCCCATGCCGTCGGCGGAGAGCGACAAGTACCGGCGGGGAGTGGTGGGCATCGTGGCCGGCTCGGCGCGCTATCCGGGGGCGGCCGTGCTGGCCGTCGCCGGGGCGTTGCGGGGCGGGGCCGGGGCCGTACGGTACGTCGGTCCGGCCAAGGACGAGGTGCTGGCCCGCTTTCCCGAGACGCTGGTGTCGGACGGGGGGCCGCGCAAGGCCGGGCGGGTCCAGGCGTGGGTGGCCGGACCGGGGGTCGGGGACGACGCCGACGCCGTCGCCGAGGTGCTGGAGGCGGACGTGCCGGTGCTGGTCGACGCGGACGGGCTGCGGCTCGCCGACCGGGACACGGTGCGCGGCCGTACGGCGCCGACCCTGATGACGCCGCACGCCGGGGAGGCGGCGGCCCTGCTGGGGGTACGGCGGGAGGAGGTCGAGGGCGGTCGGCTCGCGGCGGTGCGGGAGCTGGCGGCGGCGTATCGGGCGACGGTGCTGCTGAAGGGGTCGACGACGTTGGTGGCGGCGGTCGGGGGAGGGGCCGCCGCCGTCCGGGTGAACGCGACGGGGACGCCCTGGCTCGCCACCGCCGGGAGCGGGGATGTGCTGTCGGGGCTGGCGGGGTCGTTGCTGGCGGCGGGGCTGGACGGGCGGGACGCGGGGAGTGTGGCGGCGTATCTGCACGGGCTCGCGGGGCGGTTCGCGGCGGAGGGGGCGCCGACGGTGGCTCACGCCGTCGCCGACGAGTTGCCGTCGGCCTGGCGGGGCGTCTTCCCACCCGCCCACCCGACTCGCTAGGCCGAGCCCGCACCGTCACGGGGCTCCGCCCCGGCCCCGGCCCCGGCCCGACGCCCGACGGTCGGGTGCGGGCGGGTGGGGCGGGTGGGGGCTGGTTGCGCAGTTCCTCCCCCAGCGCCCCTTACGGGGCGCCCTGCATCCCCCGGGTGACCTCCCCGCGCGGCTTCCCGGAATCCCGGATGCTGCGGGGTTGTCTGATCGCATGATTAGTGGACGAATTGTGTGTCAGCGGGGCGGTCTTGCGCGGGGTGCCGCAGGAACCCTCGTCGCTGCCGTGGCCGTTCTCTCGCTGGGTGCCGGGACCGGGGTCGCGGCCGGTGGCGTTCCCGGACCGGGCGCCGCCGTCCCCGAGTCGGAGCTGGTACCGGGGGTCGCGCCGGGGCCCGCGCAGCCCTGGCAGATCGACACCCCCGACCAGATGCTGGCGCCGAAGGTGTACACGCCCAGCGCCAAGGAGGACGCCGTCGAGCCGAAGGCGGCGCCGCCGGGGACGTACGACCTCATCGAGTACGTGCCGCTCAGCGACGCCGTCTCCAAGGTGAGCTGCTCCAAGCTCACCGGGCCGTATCAGAAGCAGATCGAGCAGTGGCTGAAGCTGAAGGCGGACGGGAAGCAGTCCGCCGCCGACTGCAAGGCCATCCAGAAGTTCCAGAAGACGTACAAGATCAAGCCGGCGATCGGGTTCGCCGGGCCCGTGACCTGGTACCAGATGATGCTCCTGTCGGCGAAGAAGAACCCGAACGCCGCCAGGAACTGCCCCGTGAAGTCGTACCGGGTCGCCTGCGTCGACCTCAACCGGCAGGTCACCTGGGTGCAGAAGGGCAGCAAGGTGGTCTACGGGCCGGTGCAGATGCGCAGCGGGCGGAAGGGGTACGCGACCCGGGCCGGGTGGCACACCGTCTACTGGCGGCACAAGAACCACTGGTCGACCCTGTACAACTCGCCGATGCCGTACGCCCAGTTCTTCGACGGCGGACAGGCCTTCCACGCCGTCTACGGCTCCATCTACACCACCGTCGGCTCCTGGGGCTGCGTGAACCTCAAGCTCGGCGACGCGAAGAAGCTGTGGGGCGTGCTGAAGAAGGGCGACAAGGTCTACGTGTGGGGGCACCGGACCGGTACTTGAGTCCGTGATCGGCGGGTACCCGAGGACGGCCGGTGCTCAACCAGGGGCTGTGCCGGAGGGCTGTCGGAGGCCTCTGAGACACTGGGGGCGCGATGAGTGATACACCGACTGCGCAGACCGCACCGACCGCGCCCCTGCGCGCCCGCGCCGAGATCGACCTGGCCGCCCTGCGGGCCAATGCGCGGACCCTGCGTGCCCTCGCGCCGGGCGCGGCCCTGATGGCCGTCGTGAAGTCCGACGCGTACGGCCACGGGGCCCTGCGGTGTGCCCGCGCGGCCGTCGAGGCGGGCGCGAGCTGGCTGGGCACGGCCACCCCGGAGGAGGCCCTGGCGCTGCGCGCGGACCCGGAGCTGCCCGCGGACGTGCGGATCATGTGCTGGCTGTGGACTCCGGGCGGGCCCTGGCGGGAGGCCGTCGAGGCCGACCTCGACGTGTCCGTGAGCGACATGTGGGCCCTGCGGGAGGTGACCGAGGCGGCCCGGACGGCAGGCCGGCCGGCCCGCGTGCAGCTCAAGGCCGACACCGGACTCGGGCGCAACGGCTGCCAGCCCGCCGACTGGCCCGAGCTGGTCCGCGAGGCGCTGCGCGCCGAGGCGGCGGGGCTGGTCCGCGTCACCGGGCTGTGGTCGCACTTCGCCTGCGCCGACGAGCCCGGCCATCCCTCCATCGCCGCCCAGCTCACCCTCTTCCGCGAGCTGCTCGGGTACGCCGAGGAACAGGGCGTGCGCCCCGAGGTGCGGCACATCGCCAACTCGCCGGCCACCCTCACCCTGCCCGAGACCCACTTCGACCTCGTCCGCACGGGCATCGCGCTCTACGGCCTCTCGCCCAGCCCCGAGCTGGGCAGCGCGGCCGACTTCGGCCTGCGCCCCGTGATGACGCTGTCCGCCTCCCTCGCCCTGGTCAAGCACGTACCGGGCGGGCACGGGGTCAGCTACGGGCACCACTACGTCACGCCCGGCGAGACCACCCTCGGACTCGTCCCCGTCGGCTACGCGGACGGCATCCCGCGGCACGCCTCCGGCGCCGGGCCCGTCCTGGTCGGCGGCAAGTGGCGGACGGCCGCCGGGCGCATCGCCATGGACCAGTTCGTCGTGGACCTCGGTGGCGACGAGCCGGAAGCCGGCGCGGAGGCCGTGCTCTTCGGTCCGGGCGACCGGGGCGAACCCACCGCCGAGGACTGGGCCCAGGCCGCGGGCACGATCGCATACGAAATCGTCACCCGCATCGGAACCCGGGTTCCCCGCGTCTATGTGAACGGGGAACCGACTGGGCAAGAACCAGGGGACGGCGCCTGACCTTCGGGGTTCGGCGGCGGCACGACCCGGTTACACCTGTATCAACAGCAACATCAGCAACAGGCATCGCGTCAGCATCACCCGTGTTCACCTGAGCAGCGAACTGCAGTACGGCGAAGAGGAGCGGTACGTGAGCGAGAGCAGTGCGGAGGCCGTAGCGGAAGCCGCCGCGGCGGCCGTCGTCGCCTCGGCCACGGGGGCGGCCTCCGGCAGCTGGCGCAAGGTGACGGGCGTCGCCGGAGCCGCCATAGGAGTGCTCGCCGCCGGTGCCGCGGCCGGCGTCGCCGTGGAGCGGATGACCGTCGGCCGCGGGATGCGCCGCAAGGCCCGGCTGGCACTGGACTCGGCAGGCCCGTACGGCACCCTGCGCGGCACCCCCGGCAAGGCGTACGCCGACGACGGCACCGAGCTGTACTACGAGGTCGACGAGGTGGAACCCGACCCCGGCCCCGCCGTCTCGCCGCGCCGCCGCCGGCTCTTCGGCCGCAAGGCGCCCGCGCCCGTCACCGTCGTCTTCAGCCACGGCTACTGCCTCAACCAGGACTCCTGGCACTTCCAGCGGGCGGCCCTGCGCGGGGTCGTGCGCACCGTGCACTGGGACCAGCGCAGCCACGGCCGCTCCGGACGGGGCGTCGCCCAGCACGAGGACGGGGTGGAGCTCACCATCGACCAGCTGGGCCGGGACCTGAAGGCCGTCCTGGACGCGGCCGCGCCGCAGGGGCCGATCGTGCTGGTCGGGCACTCCATGGGCGGCATGACGGTGATGGCGCTGGCCGCGCAGTATCCCGACCTGATCCGGGAGCGGGTGGTCGCCACCGCCTTCGTCGGTACCTCGTCCGGGCGGCTCGGCGAGGTCAACTTCGGGCTGCCGGTCGCCGGGGTCAACGTGGTGCGCCGGGTGCTGCCCGGGGTGCTGAAGGCACTGGGCACGCAGGCCGCGCTGGTGGAGAAGGGGCGGCGGGTCACCGCCGACCTCTTCGCCGGGATCATCAAGCGGTACTCGTTCGCGTCCAAGGACGTCGACCCGGCGGTGGAGCGGTTCGCGGAGCGGATGATCGAGTCGACGCCGATCGACGTCGTCGCCGAGTTCTATCCGGCCTTCACCGACCACGACAAGACCGCCGCGCTCGCCTACTTCCAGAACCTGCCGGTGCTGGTGCTGGCCGGGGTGCAGGACCTCGTCACGCCCAGCGAGCACAGCGAGGTCATCGCCGACCTGCTGCCCGACGCCGAGCTGGTGCTCGTCGCGGACGCCGGGCACCTGGTCATGCTGGAGCACCCGGAAGTGGTCACCGACCGCCTCGCCGACCTGCTCACCCGCGCGGGTGCCGTGCCGGCAGGGGCTACGGTAAGTGGCTATGGAAGCACCAGCAGCACGGCACAGCCAGGCTGAGACCGAGTTGATCGTCACCTCCCCTGAGCAGATGGGGGAGCTGGGCCGCCGACTGGCGAAGTTGCTGCGCGCCGGTGACCTCGTGATGCTCAGCGGGGAGCTCGGCGCCGGCAAGACGACGTTGACGCGCGGGCTCGGGGAAGGGCTCGGTGTGCGCGGGGCCGTCACGTCGCCGACGTTCGTCATCGCCCGCGTGCATCCCTCCCTGGGGGGCGGGCCGCCGCTCGTCCATGTGGACGCCTATCGCCTGGGCGGCGGGCTCGACGAGATGGAGGACCTGGACCTCGACGTCTCGCTGCCCGAGTCCGTGGTCGTCGTGGAGTGGGGCGAGGGCAAGGTCGAGGAGCTGACCGACGACCGGCTCATGGTCCGGATCCACCGGGCGGTCGGCGACACCGCCGACGAGGTGCGGCACGTGACCCTGGCGGGGCTGGGGGAGCGGTGGGACGGGGTGGATCTCGGGGTGCTGTCCGCCTGAGCACCGTGTGAACGTTCCGACAAGGCGTCGGCAAGATATTGCGCCGGACGTATCGGGCGTGGTCACATGGTACCCAGTCCGTAGTTAGGTCTACCTAACTACGTCCGCCCCCGCACCTCAGGAGGCGCCAGTGTCCGTGTCCCAGTCCGAGGAGCGGCGACCGGCCGTGGTCGCCGTGGCCCCCGGTGTCTCCATGCGCGAGCTGCTGGCGGCCTGTGTGGCGGCCGACGCGGTGTCCCGGCCGCCGAGAGCGCCGGAGCTGCCTGCGAAGCCGATTTCGGCAGCGCCCCGAAGGGGCGCGGGGAACTGCGCGATCAGCCACGACGGCGCGGCAGCCGACGGATCGCGGTACTTGCCGCGGAGCGCTTAGGCGGGTTCGGCCGGTAGGTCCGTGCGGGCCGGTGGGGGCTGGTCGCGCCCACGCGGCGGAGCTGCACATCAGATACGGCCCCGCGCCCCCGGGCGGCGGCTGCGCCGCCGATCAGGGGCGCGTCAGCGGATCACGATCACCTTCACCCCGATCGTCGCGAAGTTCCACATCGCGTTGCCGTCCGCGCGGGTCTCGCGGATGCCGCCCGTCTTCACCGTGGGGTCGGGGGGTGCGGCGGCGCGCTGGGCGGTGACGGCGCTGAAGCCGATCGCCGAGCCGTCCTTCGTGGTGGTGAAGCGGACCACGTGTTCGATGGGGAGGCCGTCCGTGCCCGTGACGGCCTTCGAGCGGGACGTCACCCAGTACGCGCCGAGCGGCGGGTCGATGGTGCCGGGGCTCACCTTGAAGGTGCGCTCGACGCGGCCCCGCTCGCTGACGAGCCAGACCCGGTCGTCGTCCACCGAGTACACCACCCGTTCACCCGTCCCGGAGGTGTTCGGCAGCGCGGTGGGGTGACGGCGGTCCCGGGGCGCCTTGGCGCCCGGCGCTCCGGGCGCGGGGCTCGCCGACGACCGGCTGCCGAGACCGGGCGGGACGGTGGCCGAGGCCTGGTAGGCGAGGAATCCGACCGCCCCGACGGCCGCAGCGGTGAGGCCGGCCACGACTCCCGAGCTGGTCCCTGCCACGTGCGCCACCTCTGCCTGCCGTAGAGCCTCACGGGGAGTCTCGCCGTATATGTCGTACTTCGTACAGACCGTAGCAGTCAGTGACCGTCCGACCCGGCCGGGCGTGCTCGCGGCGCCGGAGCCGTAGGCTGTTCGCGTGCTCTTGCTCGCTCTGGATACCGCCACCCCCGCCGTCACCGTCGCCCTGCACGACGGTACGGCCGTCATCGCCTCGTCGAGCCAGGTGGACGCGCGCCGGCACGGCGAGCTGCTGCTGCCGGCCGTCGACCGCGTCCTCGCCGAGGCCGGGGTATCGCTGGACGCCGTCACCGAGATCGTCACCGGCATCGGTCCCGGCCCCTACACCGGCCTGCGGGTCGGTCTGATGACCGCGGACACCTTCGGGCTCGCGCTCGGCGTGCCCGTCCACGGCCTGTGCACGCTCGACGGGCTCGCCTACGCGGCCGACATCGAGAAGGGCCCGTTCGTCGTCGCGACCGACGCCCGCCGCAAGGAGGTCTACTGGGCGGTGTACGAGGACTCGCGCACCCGGCGCACGGACCCCGCCGTCGACCGGCCCGCCGACATCGCCGAGAAGGTGGCCGGGCTGCCTGCCGTCGGCGCCGGGGCGCTGCTCTACCCCGACACCTTCCCGGTCGTCCACGAGCCCGAGCACGTCTCCGCCGCGGCCCTCGCGTCGCTGGCCGCCGCGAAGCTGGCCGCGGGCGAGGAACTGCCCGCGCCCCGGCCGCTGTACCTGCGCCGGCCGGACGCCCAGGTGCCCAAGAACTACAAGGTGGTCACCCCGAAGTGACCGCACAGCTGCGCGAGATGCGCTGGTGGGACATCGACCCGGTCCTGGAGCTGGAGAAGGACCTGTTCCCCGAGGACGCCTGGTCGCGGGGGATGTTCTGGTCCGAGCTCGCACACGCGAGGGGACCCGGGGCGACCCGCCGGTACCTGGTGGCCCTGGAGGGCGACCGGATCGTCGGGTACGGAGGGCTCGCCGCCCAGGGCGCCGCCGCCGACGACAGCGGTTCCGCCGCGGTCGGCGACATCCAGACCATCGCCGTACGCCGTGACCAGTGGGGCACCGGGCTCGGCGCGGAGCTGCTCACCGAGCTGCTGCGGGCCGCGACCGCCTTCGAGTGCGCCGAGGTCATGCTGGAGTGCCGGGTCGACAACATCCGCGCCCAGAAGCTCTACGAGCGGTTCGGCTTCGAGCCCATCGGGTTCAGACGCGGCTACTACCAGCCGGGGAACGTGGACGCCCTGGTGATGCGCCTGACGACCGGGCAGCCCGGCAGTGGCTCCGCCACCGGGCCCACCTCCGAACAAGGAACCGAGATCAATGGCTGACGAACCCCTGGTTCTGGGGATCGAGACCTCCTGCGACGAGACCGGCGTCGGCATCGTCCGGGGCACCACCCTGCTCGCCGACGCCGTCGCCTCGTCCGTCGACGAGCACGCCCGCTTCGGCGGAGTGGTGCCCGAGGTGGCGTCCCGGGCCCACCTGGAGGCGATGGTCCCGACCATCGAGCGTGCGCTGAAGGACGCGGGCGTGAGCGCGAAGGACCTCGACGGCATCGCGGTCACGGCGGGCCCCGGCCTGGCCGGCGCGCTGCTGGTCGGCGTCTCGGCAGCGAAGGCGTACGCGTACGCGCTCGGCAAGCCGCTCTACGGCGTGAACCACCTCGCCTCCCACATCTGCGTCGACCAGCTCGAACACGGCCCGCTCCCGGAGCCGACGATGGCCCTCCTGGTCTCCGGCGGCCACTCCTCCCTCCTCCTCTCCTCGGACATCACCTCCGACGTACGACCGCTCGGCGCCACCATCGACGACGCGGCCGGCGAGGCCTTCGACAAGATCGCGCGCGTCCTGAACCTGGGCTTCCC
Source organism: Streptomyces sp. NPDC013157 (assembly GCF_042899865.1). Lineage (NCBI taxonomy): Bacteria > Bacillati > Actinomycetota > Actinomycetes > Kitasatosporales > Streptomycetaceae > Streptomyces > Streptomyces sp. NPDC013157. The sequence continues at coordinate 26,695 of NZ_JBIBAK010000013.1, forward strand.
GGGCGGCCCGGTCATCGACCGGTACGCGAAGGAGGGGGACCCGCAGGCCATCGCCTTCCCGCGCGGGCTCACCGGGCCCCGCGACCCGGCGTACGACTTCTCCTTCTCCGGGCTCAAGACGGCGGTGGCCCGCTGGATCGAGGCCAAGCGGGCGGCGGGCGAGGAGGTCCCGGTCCGCGACGTGTCCGCCTCCTTCCAGGAGGCGGTCGTGGACGTCCTGACCCGCAAGGCCGTCCGGGCCTGCCGTGACGAGGGCGTCGACCACCTGATGATCGGCGGCGGGGTCGCCGCCAACTCCCGGCTGCGCGCCCTCGCGGCGGAGCGCTGCGAGGCGGCCGGCATCCGGCTCCGGGTGCCGCGCATGAAGTTGTGCACGGACAACGGCGCGATGGTGGCCGCGCTCGGCGCGGAGATGGTCGCACGCAACCGGACCCCGTCCGGCTGGGACCTCTCGGCGGACAGCTCCCTGCCGGTGACGGACCCGCACGTCCCCGGCAGCCACCACCACGACCACGTCCACGAGGTCAGCAAGGAGAACCTGTACTCGTGACAGTCGCCTTGATGTGGGAGGCACGGGCGACGGAGGGCCGGGGCGCGGAACTCGTCGCCTGGGCGCGCGAGCAGAAGCTCCCCGAGGCCCCGTCGCGCCGGGAGACCTTCCAGGCACCGCAGGACCGGGTGCTGGTCATCACGTGGTGGGAGGCGTCGTACGACGCCTCGGACCTTCCCGAACTCCCCGACCCGCCCCGTGACTTGGTCACCCGGCCGGTGCACCGGTGGCGGTTCGAGGCCGTCGGCGAGGGCTAGTCGGTGGAGATCAGCGGACGCGATCGTCGTTGTCGGCGGCCTATTGCCGGAACGTCCTGCCTGGAGCACGGGTGATCTGGGTGACGGTGTCGCGTACGGCGAGAAGTTCAGCAGTGCCCAGGGCCCGCCTGGGCCCCTTTCGTCGCGCACGCTGCCGCGTCCTGACGGTCAGTCCACCTCCGTCTCGCAGCGCAGCACCCGGTCCGGCCCCAACCGTCGTACCGGACCGGTCAGTTGGAGTGTCACCGTGCCCTGGGTGTCCGCGCTCGACGCCCCCACGCGCAGCTCCAGTGCCCCCGGCTCCACCACCCGCGCCCCCTCCCGGTCCGTGAACGCCGACAGGTCCGCGTGGAAGTGGAAGGTCACCTTTCTCGATGCGCCCGGGGCCAGGTCCACGCGCTGGTAGCCGATCAGGCGGACGTCCGGGCGGGTCACCGACGCCACCGGGTCGTGCAGGTACAGCTGTACGACCTCGGTGCCTGCCCGCTCGCCCGTGTTGCGGACCGTCAGCGTCACGTCGTAGGAGCCGTCCGTGGTGATCTCGGCCGTGGCCGGTGAGCCGAGGGTCCAGGCGAACGCCGTGTAGGAGCGGCCGTGGCCGAAGGGATACAGCGGGGTCGGGTCCAGGTTGCTGACCTCGCCCGCGAGGCCGAGCGGGGGCTGGAGGTAGGTCCAGGGCTGGCCGCCGGGCTCGCGGGGCACGCTCACCGGGAGGCGGCCCGAGGGGTTGACGCGGCCCGACAGCACTCCCGCCACCGCCGGGCCGCCCTCCTCGCCGGGGAAGAACGCCTGGACGACCGCGCCGAGCCGGCCGTGCCAGCGGCCCAGCGCGTACGGGCGGCCGGTGAGCAGGACGAGGACCACCGGGACGCCCGTCGAGAGGAGTGCGTCCAGCAGGTCCGCCTGAACGCCCGGCAATCCGAGGTCCGTGACGTCGCAGCCCTCGCCCGAGGTGCCCCGCCCGAACAGGCCCGCGCGGTCGCCCAGGACCGCCACGCACACGTCGGCCTCGGACGCGCGTGCCACCGCTTCCGCGAAGCCGGACGGGTCCGGGTCCGTGACGTCGCAGCCCTCGGCGAACGTCACCTTCGCGTCCGGGAGTTCGGTGCGCAGGGAGTCGAGGACGGTAGGGATGGCGATGCCCAGGTCGACCTCGGGGTGGTGGGTCAGGACGTGGGACGGGAAGGAGTAGCAGCCGAGCATGGCGAGGGCGTCGGCGGCGCGCGGGCCCACCACCGCTATGCGGGTGTCGGGGGCGAGGGGGAGCGCGCCGTTCGGGTTGTCCAGCAGGACCACCGACTCCTCGGCCAGGCGGCGGGCCAGCGCGCGGTTCGCCGTCGAGTCGAGGTCGATCGGGCCCTCCCGCGACGGCTCCGGGGTCCAGTCCTCGTCCAGCAGGCCCAGCTCGCACTTCTGGAGCAGGACCCGGCGGGCCGCGCGGTCGACGAGTGACTCCGGGATCGCGCCTTCCCGCACCGCCGCCACCAGCGGACGCCCGTAGCACTTCAGCGTCGGCAACTCGACGTCGATGCCCGCCGCCAGGGCGAGATGGGCCGCCTCCGCCTCCGTACCGGCGACCCGGTGCAGTGTCTGCAGGAAGCCGATGCCGAAGTAGTCGGCGACGACCGTGCCGTCGAAGTCCCATTCCGCGCGCAGGAGGTCGGTCAGGAGGCGGGGATCCGCGGAGGCCGGGACGCCGTCGGTCTCGTTGTACGCCGCCATCACCGAGCGGGCTCCGCCCTCCCGGAGCGCCATCTCGAACGGGGGGAGGGTGACATCCGCGTACTCCCGTACCCCGGCGCGGACCGGGGCCAGGTTGCGGGCGCCCGCGGAGGAGGCGTAGCCGGCGAAGTGCTTGAGGGTGGCGATCACCCCGGCCGACTCCAGGCCCCGGACGTACGCGGAGCCGATGGTGCCGACGAGGTACGGGTCCTCGCCGATCGTCTCCTCGACCCGGCCCCAGCGCGGGTCGCGGACCACGTCCAGGACGGGGGCCAGGCCCTGGTGGACGCCGACCGAGCGCAGGTCCTCGCCGATGTGCCGGCCCAGCTCCTCGACAAGGGGCGGGTCGAAGGCGGCGCCCCAGGCGAGCGGGACCGGGTAGGCCGTCGCCTGCCAGGCGGTGAAGCCGGCCAGGCACTCCTCGTGGGCGATCGCCGGGATGCCGAAGCGGCCGGCCGCGGTGATCCGGCGCTGGGCGCGGGCCAGTGCTCGCGCGCCCAGCGCCGGGTCCACCGGGGCGGTGCCGAAGGAACGCGTCAGCTGGCCGATGCCGAGGGTGATCAGCTCGTCCCAGTCGTAGTCGGCGGTCATCTCGCGTTGCAGCGGGGCGACCCCGTCGCCGTCCGTGGCGGCGCCCACCCAGACGCCGTACAGCTGGGCGGTCTTCTCCTCCAGCGTCATCCGGGTGAGCAGGTCGTCGACACGGGTGGCGGCGGGCAGTGCGGGGTCGCGCCAAGGAGCGGAGGTCATGAAACTCCCGTCTCTGTTCTCTGCTACGAACGCTGCTACGAATGTTTCGTACCACACACCGAATGTTCCGGGAACCTATGGCGTGCGAGGGTCTTCGTCAAGGGGGAGCGCAGGGATACGATCGCGGGCATGACGCCTCCGAAGCCCGCAGAACCGCAGACGGCGACGCTCGCCGAAATCGCCCGTGAGGCCGGTGTGTCCGCTCCGACTGTTTCGAAGGTCCTCAACGGGCGCGCCGACGTGGCCCCGGCGACCCGCACCCGGGTCGAGGAACTGCTGCGCGCCTACGGCTACCGGCGGCGGCGCGCCGAGGCCTCCCGGTCGCCGCTGATCGACCTGGTCTTCCACGAGCTGGAGAGCGCCTGGGCGATGGAGGTCATCCGGGGGGTGGAGAACGTGGCCCGGGACGCCGGGCTGAGCGTCGTGCTCAGCGAGAGCGCCGGGCGGCTCACCCCGGGGCGGACCTGGGCGGACCAGGTGGCGGCGCGGCGGCCGCACGGGGTGGTGCTGGTGCTGTCGGGTCTTGACGAGTCGCAGCGGGCGCTGCTGCTGAGCCGCTCCATTCCGTTCGTGGTGATGGATCCGGCGGGGGATCCGGGGCCGGACGTGCCGTCCATCGGGGCCACCAACTGGCAGGGCGGGCTCGCCGCCACCCGGCACCTCGTCGAACTGGGGCACCGGCGCATCGGGGCGATCAGCGGGCCGTCCCGGATGATGTGCAGCCGGGCCCGGGTGGACGGGTACCGGGCCGCGCTGGAGACCGCCGGGCTGCCGGTGGACCAGGCCCTGGTCAAGGCCGGCGACTTCCACCACGACGCGGGCTACCGGCTCGGCCTGGAGCTGCTGCGCATGCCCGACCGGCCCACCGCGATCTTCACCGGCAACGACCTGCAGGCCCTCGGGCTCTACGAGGCCGCGCGTGAGCTGGGGCTGCGCATCCCGGAGGACGTGAGCGTCGTCGGGTTCGACGACCTGCCGGTGGCCCGCTGGGTGGGGCCGCCGCTGACGACCGTACGGCAGCCGCTGACCGAGATGGCCGAGGCGGCGGCGCGGCTGGTCCTCGAGATGGGGCGGGCGGAGGAGGCGACGACCGCGACCCGGGTGGAGCTGGCGACCAGCCTGGTGGTGCGGTCGAGCACGGCGGCGCCCGCGGCCGGGTGAGGCGGGCTTGGCCAAAAGTTGACGTATTGACGGGTGGTGCGGGCGTCTCCACACTCCTCCGAAGCCAATCGGTTGGACGACCGAAAGTTTCGGAGGTACCCGCAATGAGATCTCTGAGAACGGGCTCTTCCCTGGCGGCACTGTTGACAGGCGCCGCGCTGCTGTTCACGGCGCCGTCGGCGCACGCCGCCGACACCCCGCTGCGCGACCTCGCCGCCGCGAAGGGCAAGGTCATCGGCACCGCGGTCACCGGCTCCAAGCTCACCGGCACCTACGGCGACCTGGCCGGCAGCCAGTTCAGCTCGCTGACCCCGGGCAACGCCATGAAGTGGGGGACGGTCGAGCCCACTCAGGGCACGTTCAACTGGACCGAGGCCGACCAGATCGTCGCCTTCGCCCAGGCCCACAACCAGCAGGTGCGCGGCCACACCCTGGTCTGGCACAGCCAGAACCCCAGCTGGCTCACGAACGGCACCTGGACCTCCGCCCAGCTCGGCAGCCTGCTGCAGAACCACATCAGCACCGAGGTCGGCCGCTACAAGGGGAAGATCGCCGCCTGGGACGTCGTCAACGAACCCTTCAACGAGGACGGCACCTACCGGTCGACGATCTGGTACAACGGCCTCGGCTCCGACTACATCGCCAACGCCCTGACCTGGGCACACGCGGCCGATCCGGCCGCCAAGCTGTACATCAACGACTACAACGTCGAGGGCGTCGACGCGAAGAGCACCGCCCTGTACAACCTGGTCAAGGACCTGAAGAGCCGGGGCGTCCCGATCGACGGGGTCGGGCTGCAGGCCCACCTGATCCTCGGCCAGGTGCCCGCCACCCTCCAGCAGAACATCCAGTGCTTCGCCGACCTGGGCGTCGACGTGGCGATCACCGAGCTCGACATCCGGATGGCACTGCCCTCCGACAGCACCGAACTCGCCCAGCAGAAGGCCGACTTCAAGTCGGTGGTGGCCGCGTGCGTGGCGGTGAGCCGCTGCGTCAACGTCACCGTGTGGGGCTTCACCGACTCCGACTCCTGGGTGGACAGCACCTTCCCGGGCTACGGCGCGGCGACCCCGTACGACGCCGACTACGCGCCGAAACCGGCGTACTACGGCATCGCCGAGGCGCTCGGCGGCACCACGACCACCCCGCCGCCGACCGGTGCCTGCACCGCCGCCTACAGCGTGACCAGCCAGTGGAACACCGGGTTCACCGGCCAGGTGACGATCTCCTGTTCAGGGGCCGCGCTGAGCTCCTGGCACGTGAGCTGGACGTACGCCGCAGGGCAGCAGATCACCCAGGCCTGGAACGCCGGCTGCACCCAGTCGGGCGCGGTCGTCTCCTGTGCGAACGCCTCCTACAACGGGACGGTGGCGGACGGGAGTTCGGTCACCTTCGGGTTCAACGCGTCCTGGAGCGGGAGCAATCCGGTGCCCGCGGTCACCCTGGGCTGAAGCCCGAGTGAGAAGGGTGAGATTTTCCGAAGAAAACCGCTTCGCGGCGCTCGCGCTAACAGTCCCCTAATAATTCGGACTTACGTTCCTGCCTTGTGACGGGACACGAGGAGCAAGGCGGCGCGGGCAGACGGGTGGGCCGGCGGTCGAGAGCGCTGAAGATCGTCGGCCTCACCCTGGCGGGGGTCATGACGCTCGGCATCGCCGGCGCGGGGTGGGTCTACTGGCACCTCAACGACAACATCAAGAGCGTCGACATCAACAGCGCGCTCGGGGACGACCGCCCGGCGAAGGCGGTGACGACACCGACGGCCGCCGCGTCCGCCTCGGCCTCCGCGTCCCCGCTGCCCACCGGCTCGATGAACATCCTGGTGCTGGGCTCGGACTCGCGCAGCGGCAAGGAGAACAAGAAGCTCGGCGGCGGCAGCAGCTCTGGTGCCCGCTCCGACACCGCGATGGTCGTCCACATCGACGCCGGCCGGACCTCCGCCACGATCGTCAGCATCCCGCGCGACACCCTGGTCACCCGGCCCTCCTGCCCGCTCTCCTCCGGCGGCTCGACGTCCGTGGCCTACAACGCGATGTTCAACAGCGCCTACTCGGTGGGCGGGGCGGTGTGCGCGGTCAAGACGGTGGAGTCGATCACCGGCGTGCGCATGGACCACTACCTGGAGATCGACTTCTCGGGCTTCGCGAAGCTGGTCGACGCGCTCGGCGGGGTGACCGTGACCACCGACCAGGACATCGACGACGACGACAGCCACCTGCACCTGAAGAAGGGCACCCACCACCTCGACGGCACCCAGGCCCTGGCGCTCGCCCGCACCCGGCACGGCATAGGCGACGGCAGCGACCTGGGCCGGATAGGCCTCCAGCAGAAACTGGTGAAGGCGCTCCTGGACCAGATGGCCTCCATCAGCCTGCTGACCGACCCGGCCAAGCTCTACGAGGTCGCCGACGCGGTCACCTCCAGCCTCACCACCGACACCGGCCTGGACTCGCTCAGCGAGCTGATGCGGCTCGGGCAGAGCCTGAAGGGACTGACCTCCGAGCACACGAAGACGGTGATGATGCCGGTGGTGACCGCGCCCTCCGACCCCAACCGGGTGATCGCGAAGGAGCCGGCGGCGAACGAGCTGTGGGACTCGCTGCGCTAGGCCGGAAAAAAACCCCGGGGAATTCCGGCGGGTGTGTCGATCCGGTGGCGGGCCGTTCGACGCAAGGGTGAGATGCGGGGAGAGACCCCGCCGGAACCCGAGGAGCCACCATGCCCCGTTACCTGTCGCTCGTGCGCATCGACGAGACCACCGCCCCCGCCGAGGGCCCCAGCGAGGCGCTGATGCAGCGGATGGGCGAGCTGATCGAGGAGATCACGAAGGCCGGCGTGATGCTGGACACCGCCGGCCTGACGCCGACCGCCGACGGCACCCGGGTGCACTGGGAGGGCGGGAAGATCTCCGTCACCGACGGGCCGTTCACCGAGGCCAAGGAGGTCATCGGCGGCTACGCGATCATGCAGTGCAAGGACAAGGCCGAGGCCCTGGAGTGGACCAAGCGGTTCCTCCAGGTGCACGAGGAGTTCTGGACCGTGACCTGCGAGGTCCGGGAGATCGCGGAGGGCTGACCCTCCTGGCGTACGTCCGGCGGTGGGTGTTGCATGGGGGGCTGTGAGCACACAGCCCCCCGCCGACGCCCCCGCGGACGCCCAGGCCGACCCCCGCCACGCCATCGAGACCGTCTTCCGGCTCGAGTCGCCCCGCGTGATCGCCGGCGTCGCCCGGATCGTCCGGGACCTCGGCATCGCGGAGGAGCTGGCGCAGGACGCGCTGGTCGCAGCCCTGGAGCAGTGGCCCCGGGACGGGGTGCCCGGCAATCCGGGCGCCTGGCTCATGGCGACCGCCCGCCACCGCGCCGTCGACCTGGTCCGGCGCCGGGAGAACTACGCCCGCAAGCTCGCCGAGATCGGCCGCAGCACCGAGACCACGGCCCCGCCGGAGGAGCCCGCCGACCCGGAGGACATCGACGACGACCTGCTCCGGCTCGTCTTCACCACCTGCCACCCGGTGCTCTCGCCCGAGGCCCGCACGGCCCTCACCCTGCGCCTCCTCGGCGGCCTGACCACGGCCGAGATCGCGCGTGCCTTCCTCGTCCCCGAGCCGACGGTCGCTCAGCGCATCGTCCGCGCCAAGCGCACCCTCGCGACGAAGAACGTCGCCTTCGAGGTGCCGTACAGCCCCGACCGCGAGGCCCGGCTCGGCTCGGTCCTGGACGTCATCTACCTGATCTACAACGAGGGGTACGCGGCCACGGCGGGCGACGACTGGCTGCGCCCGTCGCTCTGCGAGGACGCGCTGCGGCTGGCCCGGGTGCTGTCGGGGCTCATGCCGAAGGAGCCGGAGGTGCACGCCCTCGCCTCGCTCCTGGAGTTCCAGTCCTCCCGCACGGCCGCCCGCACCGGCCCCGACGGCGAACCGGTCCTGCTCAGGGACCAGAACCGCCGCCGCTGGAACCGCATGCTCATCGCCCGCGGCATCAGGGCCCTGGCCCGCGCGGACGCCACGGCGACCGGCGTCCCGGGGCCGTACGCCCTCCAGGCGGCCATCGCGGCCTGCCACGCGCACGCGTACACGTACGAGGAGACCGACTGGAGGGCCATCGCCACCCTGTACGGGCTGCTGGCGGCCCGCTCCCCGTCCCCGGTCGTCGAGCTGAACCGAGCGGTGGCCGTGTCGATGGCCGAGGGCCCGGCGGCCGCCCTGGAGATCGTGGACCCGCTGACCGCGGAACCCGCCCTGAGCGACTACCACCTGCTGCCGAGCGTCCGCGCCGACCTGCTGGCCCGCCTCGGGCGTACGGCGGAGGCCCGCACGGAGTTCGAACGGGCCGCGGGCCTCGCGCGCAACGAGCGGGAACGGGAGCTGCTGCTGGCCAGGGCGCGGGAGTGCGCTTCGTAACCTTTCGGCAGACTGCTGTTCAAGCGACGCGCACAGCACGGAGTACGTCGACCTGAAGTCGGCCGGCACCCAGGCCGCCATCGCCTTCGGCGGCACCGGTTCGGTGACGGCAGGTGCGCTGAACACGGCCGGCTCGTCGATCAGCGCGAGCGGGAACGACTTCGTGTACCAGCCGTACTGCAACGGCCTCGCCGCGACGAAGAGCGCCCTGGCGCTGCGCACGGACGCCGGTGCGCCCGCCGCGGCCCCCACCGGGTCCGGTACGGCGGCCGACCGGAACCTCGCGCCGCTCAGGACCGCCCAGCACCAGTAGCCGGCTGCGCGGGGGCGCCGACGAGCATGGTCGGCGCCCCCGCCACCCGGGTCAGGAACACGGTCGCCGCGTTCGGTCCCTGCGGCTTGACCTTCCTGCGCAGTTCCTCGGGCTCCACCGCGGAGCCGCGCTTCTTCACGGTCAGGTTCCCGACCTCGCGCTCGCGCAGCAGGGCCTTCAGCTTCTTGACGTTGAAGGGGAGTTCGTCGGTGATCTCGTACGCCGTCGCGCAGTCGGAGGCTTGGAGGGTGTCGGCCGTGACGTACGCGATCGTCGGGTCGATCAGGCCCGCGTCCAGCTCCTCGGCCACCTCGGCGACCAGGTGGGCACGGATGACGGCGCCGTCCGGCTCGTACAGGTAACGGCCGACCGGGCGGACGGCGGGGTCGGGCAGGCCGCGGCCGAGCAGGGTGCGCGGGCCGGGGAGGAGGGTGGCGCGGACGGCCCCCGGGGCGCCGGTGCCGAACCAGAGGACGGCTTCCTTGACGTCGCCGTGGTCCGAGATCCACTCGGCCTCGGCCGCCGCCGGGACCGCCTCGTGCGGGATGCCGGGGGCGATCTTCAGCGCGGCCACGCGGGCGGCCGACGCGGTGGCGACCGCCCAGGACAGCGGCGGTGAGTAGGCCTCCGGGTCGAAGATGCGGCCACGGCCGCCGCGCCGGGCCGGGTCGACGAAGACGGCGTCGTGGCCGGCCGTGTCCACCTCCTGGACGTCCGCCTCCCGTACCTCGATCAGGCCGGCGAGCCCGAGCGCCTCGGCGTTCGCGCGGGCGGCGGCCGCCGTCACCGGATCCCGGTCCACGGCGAGGACGCGGATTCCGGCCCGGGCGAGCGCGATCGCGTCGCCCCCGATCCCGCAGCACAGGTCGGCCACCGAGGTCACCCCGAGCGCCTTCAGCCGCCCCGCCCGGTACGCGGCGACACTCGCCCGCGTCGACTGCTCGACCCCGTTCGGGGTGAAGAACATGCGGCCCGCGTCCGCCTCCCCGAACTTCGCCGCCGCCCGCTGCCGCAGCCGGGCCTGGGCCAGCGCCGCCGACACCAGCTCGGCGGGGTGCTCGCGGCGCAGCCGGGTGGCCACGGCCAGCTCGTCGGCGGGCGCGGTGCCGCGCACCTCGTCGAGGAGGGCGTGGCCCTCGGGGGTGAGGAGGGGGGAGAGGAGGTCGTTCACCGGGTCATTGTCGGCCAGTCGGTGGATGGTTCGCCTCCGGCCGCGGTGTCTGCCGGGGTTCCGGGGAGAGGGCTGGAAAGATCCGAGGCCATGCGAGCAGTCGTACAAAATGACAAAAATAGGGTGGTTTTGGCCATGGCCGCCCTCGCCGCCGTGGCGGCCGTCACCGTCGTCTCCGGCTGCGCCGGACCGGAGGACGAGGCCGGGGTCCGTCCCGCCGCGGGCCAGCAGGCCCATCGGGCCGCCGCCGCCCCCGACGACCACGCCGCCCTGGTCGCCGCCGCCCGGCGCTGGGGGCTGGACGCGGTCCCGCTGCGGCCCCCGGCCCCGCCGAAGTACAAGCCGAGGATCACCGCTCGCGACGGCTTCGAGGTGGACGGCCAGGTGGAGGACGACCTGCCCCCGGTCTTCACCACCGTCCCCACCAGGAAGAAGGTCGTCTTCCTCACCGTCGACGACGGCTCCGAGAAGGACCCGGACTTCCTGCGGATGATGAGCGAGCTGCGGATCCCCTACACCGCGTTCCTCAGCAACTACCTGGTCAAGGACGACTACGGCTACTTCCGCCGGATGCAGGCCGAGGGCCACACCCTCAACAACCACACCCTCACCCATCCCTACATGCCCGGTCTGACCTACGAGGAGCAGAAGCACGAGATCTGCGGCATGCAGGACATCATGAAGCGGCAGTTCGGCAAGGCGCCGACGGTCTTCCGGCCGCCCTACGGCAACTACAACGGCGACACCCTGCGCGCCGCCAAGGCCTGCGGCATCAAGTACGCGCCGATCTGGGACGAGGAGGTGTTCGTCGACCACTGGGAGTACCGCGAGTGGGACCGCGGACTGCACCCCGGTGACATCGTCCTCACGCACTTCCGGGGCCGGAACGACTGGGACGGCACCATGGTCGACGACATGCGCCGCTTCCTGAACAAGGTCACCCGCGACGGCTACGCGGTGGCGCGCCTGGAGGACTACCTGTGAGCCGACCGAGGGCGACGGCCGCCGTCCTGGCCGCCGCCCTCCTCCTGTCGGCCTGCGCGCCGTCCGTCGACCCCATCGAACGGCTCGGCAGGAAGGCCGCCGACCGGGTGCACCCGCACGGCCCGTCGGGCGAGCCGCCGTACCGCCGCTGGGGCTTGACCGCGCCCCTCTCCCCGGCCCCACGCCCGCCGCTCCACCCGCTGTCCCTCCGCACCACCCGCCCCCCGGTCGTCGACCACATCCCCACCTCCGACCGGGTGGTCTTCCTGACCTACGACGACGGCGCCGAGAAGGACCCCCGCTTCGTCGACATGGTCCGCGAACTGCGGCTGCCGGTGAGCATGTTCCTCACGGACAGCGTGGTCGGCCCCGGCTACGGCCACTTCGCCCGCCTGCAGTCGGTCGGCGCGAGCGTCCAGAACCACACCCTCGACCACCCGGCCATGCCCGGCCTGCCGTACGCCGGCCAGCACGCCGAGATCTGCGGCCAGCAGGAGAAGCTGAAGTCCCGGTTCGGCATCCGCCCCCGCCTCTTCCGCCCGCCCTACGGCATCTACGACACCACCACCCTGCGCGCGGCGGCGGACTGCGGGGTCACTGCGGTGGTCCTGTGGCGGGCGGCGATGACCCCCGACGGCATCACCTACCGCACCGGCGACAAGCAGCTCCGCCCCGGCGACATCATCCTGGTCGGCCCCGACGAGGCCCTCGGCCCGACCCTCAGGAGCCGCACCGCCCGCCTCCTGCGCCGCGTCCAGGCGGCCGGCCTGACGGTGGGCCGGCTGGAGGACTATCTGTAGTCCTACCTCCGGGCTTGGCCGCACATCCCGCCGGTCGGGTGTCTGACGACGGCGCTCGGCCACAAAATCCAGCCCGTCCGGCGTTTGGGGACGAGGCCGAAGGCCGACAGGCGGGGGTCTGGGGGCGCCAGCCCCCAGGGACGGTCACCGCAACACCGCGCAACCCGGTTTTTTCGGCGCCGCGCCGCAGGCAATTGGCACTCCGCTTGACCGAGTGCTAATCGCGGTCATAGTCTCGGCTCTGGCACTCGGCAGATGAGAGTGCCAACAACGCGACGGGCAGGTCCGGCACCCGCGACGACGGATCCACCTGGTCGCCACCTCAGACAGTTAACCCCGTGAGATCTCCGAAGGGGGAGGTCGGATCGTGACGACCGCCAGCTCCAAGGTTGCCATCAAGCCGCTTGAGGACCGCATCGTGGTCCAGCCGCTCGACGCCGAGCAGACCACGGCCTCCGGCCTGGTCATCCCGGACACCGCGAAGGAGAAGCCCCAGGAGGGCGCCGTCCTCGCCGTGGGCCCGGGCCGTTTCGAGAACGGCGAGCGCCTGCCGCTCGACGTCAAGGTCGGCGACGTCGTGCTCTACAGCAAGTACGGCGGCACCGAGGTGAAGTACAACGGCGACGAGTACCTCGTCCTCTCGGCTCGCGACGTGCTCGCGATCATCGAGAAGTAAGCCTGCGACTTACACCTCAAGCACTCCGCTTGAAGCTGCGCCCCTGGCCCCCGCGATCCTCCAAGAAGCCGGGCGCCAGGGGCGCAGTCTTGTTCACCCCAGATTTCCGAGAGGGCATCCGCTGCCATGGCGAAGATCCTGAAGTTCGACGAGGACGCCCGTCGCGCCCTTGAGCGCGGCGTCAACAAGCTTGCCGACACGGTGAAGGTGACGATCGGCCCCAAGGGCCGCAACGTCGTCATCGACAAGAAGTTCGGCGCCCCCACCATCACCAACGACGGTGTCACGATCGCCCGCGAGGTCGAGATCGAGGACCCGTACGAGAACCTCGGCGCGCAGCTGGTGAAGGAGGTGGCGACCAAGACCAACGACATCGCGGGTGACGGTACGACCACCGCCACCGTGCTGGCCCAGGCGCTCGTCCGCGAGGGCCTGAAGAACGTCGCCGCCGGTGCCTCCCCGGCCGCCCTGAAGAAGGGCATCGACGCCGCGGTCGCCGCCGTCTCCGAGGACCTGCTCGCGTCGGCCCGCCCGATCGACGAGAAGTCCGACATCGCCGCCGTCGCCGCGCTGTCCGCCCAGGACCAGCAGGTCGGCGAGCTCATCGCCGAGGCGATGGACAAGGTCGGCAAGGACGGTGTCATCACCGTCGAGGAGTCCAACACCTTCGGTCTGGAGCTGGACTTCACCGAGGGCATGGCCTTCGACAAGGGCTACCTGTCGCCGTACTTCGTGACGGACCAGGAGCGCATGGAGGCCGTCCTGGAGGACCCCTACATCCTCATCAACCAGGGCAAGGTCTCCTCCATCGCGGACCTGCTGCCGCTGCTCGAGAAGATCATCCAGTCCAACGCCTCGAAGCCGCTGCTGATCATCGCCGAGGACGTCGACGGCGAGGCCCTGTCGACCCTGGTCGTCAACAAGATCCGCGGCACCTTCAACGCGGTCGCGGTCAAGGCCCCCGGCTTCGGCGACCGCCGCAAGGCGATGCTGGAGGACCTGGCGATCCTCACCGGCGCCACGGTCGTCTCCGAGGAGGTCGGCCTCAAGCTCGACCAGGTCGGCCTGGACGTGCTCGGCTCCGCCCGCCGTGTCACCGTCACCAAGGACGACACCACGGTCGTCGACGGCGCCGGTGACTCCGGTGCCGTGACCGGCCGCGTCGCCCAGATCAAGGCCGAGATCGAGAACACCGACTCCGACTGGGACCGCGAGAAGCTCCAGGAGCGCCTCGCGAAGCTGGCCGGCGGCGTGTGCGTGATCAAGGTCGGCGCCGCCACCGAGGTGGAGCTGAAGGAGAAGAAGCACCGTCTGGAGGACGCCATCTCCGCGACCCGCGCCGCGGTCGAGGAGGGCATCGTCTCCGGTGGTGGCTCCGCGCTCGTCCACGCCGTGAAGGTCCTCGAGGACAACCTCGGCAAGACCGGCGACGAGGCCACCGGTGTCTCCGTGGTCCGCAAGGCCGCCGTCGAGCCGCTGCGCTGGATCGCCGAGAACGCCGGCCTGGAGGGCTACGTCATCGTCTCCAAGGTCGCCGAGCTGGAGAAGGGCAACGGCTACAACGCCGCCACCGGCGAGTACGGCGACCTGGTCAAGGCCGGCGTCATCGACCCGGTCAAGGTCACCCGCTCCGCCCTGGAGAACGCCGCCTCCATCGCCTCCCTGCTCCTGACGACCGAGACCCTCGTCGTCGAGAAGAAGGAAGAGGAAGAGGCCGCCGCCGCAGGCCACTCGCACGGCCACTCGCACTGAGGCGACAGTCTCTGAGCTGAGGAAGCCCCCGCTCCCGGTCGTCCGCCGGGAACGGGGGCTTCGCCCCTCGCGGGTACTTCGATGGTCGGCCTACTTCGCCAGTGCGTCCAGCGCACCCAGCTGTGCCAGCAGCCCCATCCGGTCGTACTGCAGCCAGCCCTCGGCCATCTTCCCGTTCGCGTCGAAGCGGTGGATCGTGGTCCCGGCCATGGTGACCTGCCGGCCGGTGTTCGGGATCCCCATGAACGGCCCCTGGTGCACGCCCGTCCAGAGCCACCTGGTGCACACCCGGTCGCCCTGGGCGATCTGGTCCTCGACGCGGAACGTGAAGTCGAAGGCCCCCCGCCACATCTCCAGCTTGCGCCGCATCGCGTCCATGCCGATGGTGTCCTGTCCCTCGACCGGATCGTGGTCGTGGTAGTCCTCGGCGAGCAGGCCGTCCAGCGGAGCCAGCGGGCCGGCCGCCGCGATCGTCTCGAAGAACCGCCGCGCGGTGCCGGCGTACAGCCCCTCGTCGCGCACCACGTCCAGATCGGTGAACGTCGGCGTCCCCTCGCACAGCGCCAGCAGCTCGTGGAAGACCTTGTCGGTCTCCGGCAGCCGTGAGTTCCGCATCGCCTCCTCGTACGACGGGAACTCCACGATCTCCACGACGTGCTCCGCGTCGCTGCGGTCCTTGCCGACCAGCGTGTGCGTCGCCGTCCGCTTCCCCTTGGTCTGCTCGACCCACCTGTCCATCAGCCGGTCCATCTCGTCGAACCGCCTGGTCCTGCACTCGATGAGCTGCACGAACGTCATGAAACCGCCTCCGGCCCCCCTGCGGGCGCGACCGAACTACACCATCGTCTCACCGGCCCCGTTCCGGTGGGTCCCGGTGCGCCCTGGTGCAGCCCGGCCGGCTCCCTACTGCGGCCCGTACTTGCGGCCCGTCTTCGAGCTGATGCCGCCCACCAGCCCGCGCGGCGCCATCTTCGCCAGGCCCGTCAGCACCTTGTAGCGGGGATCCGGGACCGACAGCGTCTTCCCGCGCGCGAGGTCGGCCAGCGCCGCCGCGACCAGCTTGTCGGCGTCCAGCCACATCCAGCCCGGGATGTTGTCCGTGCCCATCCCGGCCCGCTGGTGGAACTCCGTACGGACGAACCCCGGCGCCAGCGCCATCAGCCGCACCCCGGTGCCCGCGAGGTCGCGCGCGGCGCCCTGGGTGAACTGCACGACCCACGCCTTGGAGGCGCCGTACGTCCCGCGCGGCACGAAGGCCGCCACCGAGGCCACGTTGACGACACCGCCGCGGCCGCGCTCGCGCATCGCCTCGGCCGCCGCCGAGGTCAGCCGCAGCACCGCCTCGCAGTGCACCTTGAGCATGCGCAGCTCGTCGGCCATCGAGACGTCCAGATAACGGCCCTTGTTGCCGAAGCCGGCGTTGTTGACCAGCAGGTCGACCGGGTTCTTGCGGTCCCCGAGCCGGGCGGCCACCGACTCGATGCCGGCGTCCTCGGCGAGGTCGGCGGTGAGCACCTCCGCCTCGATGCCGTGCCGGTCGTGCAGCTCGGTCGCCTGCTCGCGCAGCCGCTTGGTGTCCCGCGCCACCAGGACGAGGTTGTGCCCGTCAGCCGCCAGCCGCCGCGCGAACGCGGCACCGATCCCCGCGGTCGATCCCGTAATCAGAGCCGTTGTCATGGACCAAGGGTAGTTACCCGGACTGACGGCGTCCGCTGTGCGCACCGGCTCTCCCTAACGGTGAAGTGCCGGTGAACGGCCTGCGCGTGACAGCCGTTCAGCCGCTCTGCGCCGCCACGTACTTCCGGGCCTGCGCCAGCGCCTCCGGGTGCAGCGCCGCGCCCGCCGCGAGCAGCCGGGGCAGCAGCTCCCGCTCGGTGGTGGTCGCGCGGAACTCCATCGCCGCCGTCACCCCGTGCTCCGGCAGGTGGATGATCTCGATGGGGTCGCCGGACCGGATCTCACCCGGTTCGATCACCCGGAGGTAGGCACCGGTGGCACCCTTCCGCGTGAATCTCTTCACCCATCCCCGCTCGCCCAGATGGCCCTGAAAAGTACGGCACGGGATGCGCCCCGAGGTGACCTCCAGTACAACCCCGGAGCCGATCCGCCAGCGCTCGCCGATCAGCGCCTCCGACACGTTCAGCCCGTTTGTCGTGAGGTTCTCACCGAAACAGCCGTTCGGCAGCGGCCGGCCGAGCTCCTTCTCCCAGTGGTCGAGGTCCTCGCGCGCGTACGCGTAGACCGCCTGGTCGTCGCCGCCGTGGTGGCGCAGCTCGCACACCGCGTCCCCGGCCAGCCCGCTGCCCGCGGTCCCCTTGGGCCCGGGCGCCGCCACCCGCACCGGCCCGTCCACCGGCCGCTTGTCGATACCGGTCACGCCGTCGACCTGGTCCGTGTGCGGCGACGGCGTCGGACGGCCGAGGTTCACCGAGAGAAGCTCCATGCTCCGACGGTACGGGAGCATCCTCAAAGCGTCGACGCGTTTTCGGGCGCCCTGTCCAAGCCCGTCTTATGCTCAAGAGATGATCGAGGCACGTCATCTCCGCGTCCTGCGCGCCGTCGCCACCACCGGGTCCTTCTCGGCGGCGGGGCGCGAACTGGGCTGCACCCAGCCCGCCGTCAGCCAGCAGATGAAGGCCCTGGAGACCTCCGTGGGCACCCCGCTGCTGGTCCGCAACGGCCGCGAGATGCGCCTGACCCAGGCCGGCGAGGCCCTGGTCCGGCACGCCTCCGGGATCCTCGCCGGGCTCACCGCCGCCGAGGAGGAGGTCGCCGCGATCGCCGGGCTGCGCGCGGGCCGGGTGCGCCTGGTCTCCTTCCCGAGCGGCAGCTCCACGCTGGTCCCGACGGCACTCGCCGCCCTGCGCGCCGCCCACCCCGGCACCCGCGTCTCCCTGGAGGAGGCCGAGCCGCCGAAGTCCGTGGAGCTGCTGCGCGCGGGTGACTGCGACATCGCGCTGGCCTTCCGCTACGAAGGTGCCGCGGACGCCGAGGAGTGGGACGACCTGGTGGTACGGCCGCTGCTCACGGACCGGCTCGTCGGCCTGGTGCCGGAGCGGCACCGGCTGGCCCGGGCGGAGTCGGTCGCCCTCGGGGAACTCGCAGACGAGCCCTGGATCGCGGGCTGCCCGCGCTGCCGGGGGCAGCTCGTCCAGGCGTGCGAGAGTGCGGGCTTCACGCCCCGCATCGACTTCGCCACCGACGACTACCCGGCCGTGGTCGGCCTGGTCGGGGCGGGGCTGGGCGTCGCCGTACTGCCGCGGCTGGCGGTCGAGTCGGTACGGCCGAGAGGCGTCCGCACGGTGGTCCTCGAGCCCGCGGTGCGGCGGGAGATCGTCGCCCTCACCCTGGCCGACCTGGCGCAGGTGCCGGCGGTGGCGGCGACGTTGGAAGAGCTGGGCCGGGCGGCCCGGCGGGCGTAGCGGCTCACAGGCCGTCGGGGGCGCAGGCGCGGCCCGGCGAGGGCACCCACGTGCGCGTGCCCGGTCGTCGGCAGGTGCTCAACGAATTGTCAACAGATTGCAGAAACGTTCTTTCATGTGTCGGAGGCGGAGCTTCTCAGGTGTCGGAGGCGGCGCCGCCGCTGGTCGTCGACGCCGACACCAGCCTGTTGCGCGCCCGCCCCATGAGCTCTTCACGCTCGTCCTCGGTCAGGCCGCCCCACACGCCGTACGGCTCGCGGACCGCCAGCGCGTGCGCCGCGCACTCTGCGCGGACCGGGCACCTCATGCACACCTCCTTGGCCGAGTTCTCACGGGCACTCCGAGCCGCCCCGCGCTCGCCCTCGGGATGGAAGAAGAGCGAGCTGTCGACCCCACGGCAGGCAGCCAGGAGCTGCCAGTCCCACAGGTCCGCGTTCGGTCCGGGAAGGCGGGAGAAATCTGCCATTACGTGACCCCTTGTAGCCGTTCTGGGCGGATACGGTGCCAATAACCGTATATCTCCGGTCTAGAGAGATGAAAATATGACTCATTGGCAATCTAGCCCCAGACACCGTGAAACGGGAAGAAAAAGGTCTAAATGGGGCATTGGTTGTGATGAAAAGTTGAGGGTCTGACGTCCATGTCTGCACCGTGTCCGCACCCTCACGTAGAGTGCCGAAGACGGCATGCAGCCCCGTAACTCTTTCGAGTGACCGTCGTTGAGAGTGCGGTGGCGGTTGAAGCAACAAGCGCTCGGGCAGGCGTCCGAGACGTTCGACCGCACAGGTGACGATTCCGTACCAGCCTGGAGGCTCAAGGTGACGCGCATCAGCTGCGGAGGGCGGTCATGACATCCGTCCTCGTCTGCGACGACTCCCCGCTTGCCCGAGAGGCGCTGCGCCGCGCGGTGGCGACCGTGCCCGGCGTCGAGCGTGTGACGACGGCGGCCAACGGCGAGGAAGTCCTCCGCCGCTGGGGCGCCGACCGATCCGACCTGATCCTGATGGACGTGCGCATGCCCGGACTGGGCGGCGTCGAGACCGTGCGCCGGCTGCTGTCCGCCGACCCCGGCGCGCGCATCATCATGCTCACGGTCGCCGAGGACCTGGACGGCGTGGCCCTGGCCGTCGCCGCCGGCGCCCGCGGGTACCTGCACAAGGACGCCTCGCGCGCCGAACTGCGGGCAACCGTGACCCAGGCCCTCGCCGACCCGACCTGGCGGCTGGCCCCGCGCCGCCTCCGCTCGGCCGAGATGGGCGCCGCGCCCACCCTCACCGCGCGCGAGATCCAGGTCCTGGAGGGTATGAGCCACGGCCGTTCCAACGCCGAGATCGGCCGCGAGCTGTTCCTCTCCGAGGACACGGTGAAGACCCACGCCCGCCGGCTGTTCAAGAAGCTCGGAGCGTCCGACCGCGCCCACGCGGTGGCCCTCGGCTTCCGCTGGGGACTGGTTCGCTGACACGGCGGTGAGCTGCACCGCAGCGGAGAAGCGGACCGACCGGACGCCCCCGCCTACCCCAGGGCGGGCGGGGTCCACAAGACGGAGCGCCGGAGGCGCGCTGCTCGTTTCGGCGCGGATGCCGCATCCTTGAGGTGTGGAGTCTCTCGGGGACGAGTCGTTCGAGCGGAAGGGGAGGGCGCAGGAGATGAGTTCCGGCGCACCTGCTCATAACGCTTCGGTGCACAACGAAGGACGCGATGCCACGCCGCCGACGGCAGCAGGGCACCATGGACCGATGCGCGACGACGAGGCGGTCACCGCCGTAGGGACGATCGGCGCTCTCGTCCATCGCGCCGTAGACGGGGACGAGCAGGCCACGCACGACCTGCTCGCCCATGTCCACCCCCTCGCGCTGCGCTACTGCCGCACCCGCCTGTCCCGCCTCCCGGGCGACGCCCGCCACTTCGTCGAGGACCTCGCCCAGGAAGTCTGCGTGGCGGTCCTGCTGGCCCTGCCCCGCTACCGCGACACCGGCCGCCCGTTCGAGGCCTTCGTCTTCGCGATCGCCTCCCACAAGGTCGCCGACCTGCAGCGCGCCGCCATGCGCCACCCGGGCTCCACGGCCGTCCCCTCGGACGAGATGCCGGAACGGCCCGACGACTCCCTCGGTCCCGAGGAGCGCGCGCTGCTCAGCAGCGACGCCGAGTGGGCCAAGAAACTCCTGGCCAACCTCCCGGAGAACCAGCGCGAGCTGCTGCTGCTCCGCATCGCCGTGGGGCTCACGGCCGAGGAGACCGGCCAGAT
Source organism: Streptomyces sp. NPDC013157 (assembly GCF_042899865.1). Taxonomy (NCBI): domain Bacteria; kingdom Bacillati; phylum Actinomycetota; class Actinomycetes; order Kitasatosporales; family Streptomycetaceae; genus Streptomyces; species Streptomyces sp. NPDC013157. The sequence continues at coordinate 46,903 of NZ_JBIBAK010000013.1, forward strand.
GTTGGGAATGTCACCGGGCGCGGTGCGCGTCGCCCAGCACCGGGCCCTGAGCCGGTTGCGGGCGCTGGCGGAGCAGTAGGCGACCGGGTCCCGCCCTGCGGCCTACGGGCCCCGCTCCCTGGAGCCGACGGGTCCACCTCCTCCCCGATGAACAGGCGCGCCCTCGTTCCCGTACGAACATACGAAGCCCGAAGCTGAGTCGTACCGTGGAATTTGGGAGCCGTGCTTCCCGTTAGCATGGACATCCGCACCGATCAAGGCCATTTGGGGAAGGTGTCATGACCACCAACGTCGACGGAGTGCCCGACAAATTCGCCACCCTCGGGCTGACCTACGACGACGTGCTGCTGCTGCCGGGAGCCTCCGAGGTCCTCCCGAACGCGGTCGACACCTCGTCCCGCATCTCTCGCAACGTCCGGGTCAACATCCCGCTGCTGTCCGCGGCGATGGACAAGGTGACCGAGTCCCGCATGGCGATCGCGATGGCCCGCCTCGGCGGTGTCGGCGTGCTGCACCGCAACCTCTCCGTCGAGGACCAGGTCAACCAGGTCGACCTGGTCAAGCGGTCCGAGTCCGGCATGGTCACCGACCCGATCACGGTGCACCCGGACGCGACCCTCGCCGAGGCCGACGCACTGTGCGCGAAGTTCCGGATCAGCGGTGTCCCGGTCACCGACCCCGACCGGAAGCTGCTCGGCATCGTCACCAACCGCGACATGGCCTTCGAGAGCGACCGCTCCCGCCGTGTCCACGAGGTCATGACGCCGATGCCCCTGGTCACCGGCAAGGTCGGCATCTCCGGCACCGAGGCCATGCAGTTGCTGCGCAAGCACAAGATCGAGAAGCTGCCGCTCGTCGACGACCAGGGCGTCCTCAAGGGTCTGATCACGGTCAAGGACTTCGTCAAGGCCGAGAAGTACCCGAACGCCGCCAAGGACTCCGAGGGCCGCCTGCTCGTCGGCGCCGCCGTCGGCGCCAGCCCCGAGGCCCTGGAGCGGGCCCAGGCGCTCGCCGAGGCCGGCGTGGACTTCCTGGTCGTCGACACCTCGCACGGCCACAACAGCAACGCCCTCAGCTGGATGGCGAAGATCAAGTCGAGCGTGGACGTCGACGTGATCGGCGGCAACGTCGCCACCCGCGACGGCGCGCAGGCGCTGATCGACGCCGGTGTCGACGGCATCAAGGTCGGCGTGGGCCCCGGCTCGATCTGCACCACCCGGGTGGTCGCCGGCATCGGCGTCCCGCAGGTCACCGCCATCTACGAGGCCTCCCTCGCCGCCCGCCCGGCCGGCGTCCCGCTGATCGGCGACGGCGGCCTGCAGTACTCCGGCGACATCGGCAAGGCGCTGGCGGCCGGCGCCGACACGGTGATGCTGGGCTCCCTCCTCGCGGGCTGTGAGGAGTCCCCGGGCGAGCTGCTCTTCATCAACGGCAAGCAGTTCAAGTCGTACCGCGGCATGGGCTCGCTGGGCGCCATGCAGTCGCGCGGCCAGGGCCGGTCGTACTCGAAGGACCGCTACTTCCAGGCCGAGGTCTCCTCCGACGACAAGCTCGTCCCCGAGGGCGTCGAGGGCCAGGTGCCCTACCGCGGCCCGCTGGCCAACGTGCTGCACCAGCTGGTCGGCGGTCTGCGCCAGACCATGGGCTACGTGGGCGCGGCCACCGTCGACGAGATGGAGTCCAAGGGCCGCTTCGTGCGGATCACCGCCGCGGGCCTCAAGGAGAGCCACCCGCACGACATCCAGATGACGGTCGAGGCGCCGAACTACAGCCGCAAGTAGTCGCCAGAGCCTTTCCAGGGCGGTCCCGGGCGCACCGGGGCCGCCCTTGCCGTACCCGTCGGCGATACTGGAAGACGCTGAAACGCAGAGGGAAAGGCCACAGACGTGACTGAGATCGAGATCGGGCGCGGCAAGCGCGGCCGCCGGGCGTACGCCTTCGACGACATCGCCGTCGTCCCCAGCCGCCGTACGCGGGACCCGAAGGAGGTCTCGATCGCCTGGCAGATCGACGCCTACCGCTTCGAGCTGCCGTTCCTGGCCGCCCCCATGGACTCGGTCGTCTCCCCGGCCACCGCGATCCGCATCGGAGAGCTCGGCGGCCTCGGCGTCCTGAACCTCGAAGGCCTCTGGACGCGGCACGAGGACCCGCAGCCGCTGCTCGACGAGATCATCGGGCTGGACGCCGACACCGCCACCCGCCGCCTCCAGGAGATCTACTCCGCCCCCATCAAGGAGGAGCTGATCGGCGCGCGCATCAAGGAGGTGCGCGACTCCGGCGTGGTCACGGCGGCCGCGCTCTCCCCGCAGCGCACCGCCCAGTTCTCCAAGGCGGTCGTGGACGCGGGCGTCGACATCTTCGTCATCCGCGGTACGACGGTCTCCGCGGAGCACGTCTCGTCCTCGCACGAGCCGCTGAACCTGAAGCAGTTCATCTACGAGCTGGACGTCCCGGTGATCGTCGGCGGCTGCGCCACGTACACGGCGGCCCTGCACCTGATGCGCACGGGCGCGGCGGGCGTGCTCGTCGGCTTCGGCGGCGGCGCGGCCCACACCACGCGCAACGTGCTCGGCATCCAGGTCCCCATGGCCACCGCGGTCGCGGACGTGGCCGCCGCCCGCCGCGACTACATGGACGAGTCCGGCGGCCGCTACGTCCACGTCATCGCCGACGGCGGTGTCGGCTGGTCCGGCGACCTCCCCAAGGCGATCGCCTGCGGCGCCGACTCGGTGATGATGGGCTCCCCGCTGGCCCGCGCGACCGACGGTCCCGGCAAGGGCCACCACTGGGGCATGGAGGCCGTCAACGAGGAGCTCCCGCGCGGCAAGAAGGTCGACCTCGGCACGGTCGGCACCCTCGAGGAGATCCTCACCGGCCCGTCCCACACCCCCGACGGCTCGATGAACCTCTTCGGCGCCCTGCGCCGCGCCATGGCCACCACCGGCTACAGCGAGCTGAAGGAGTTCCAGCGCGTCGAGGTGACGGTCGCGGACTCGCAGCACAAGCGGTAGCCGCCGCACGACGGACGGAGGGCCGGTCACCCCGGGCGGGTGACCGGCCCTTTCGCATGCCCGAGTGCGCTGGTGGGGGCGCGTTGTGCGGGGGAGGGGCGTGCGGTTGCGCCGACTTCTGCGAGCGCCGGGCCCGCTCAGAGCCGGTGCGCCGCCCCGGTCGGGGTCGCCCCGCGCGTGTCCAGCAGCAACTGGGCCTTCACCGACAGGCCCTGCAGGTCGTACGTGCGGTGCTGCTGGACCAGGATCGTCAGATCGGCGTCGGCGGCGGCCTCGTAGAGGGAGTCCGCGCGCGGCACCGGGCGGTCCAGGACGCTCCAGGAGGCGACGTGCGGGTCGTGGTAGCTGACCGAGGCGCCCAGCTCCATGAAGCGGATCGCGATCTCCTGGGCGGGGCTGCTCTGCTGGTCGGCGAGGTCGGCCTTGTAGGTGACGCCGAGCAGCAGCACGCGCGCGCCGCGCGCGGACTTGCCGTGCTCGTTGAGGAGGGCGGCGGCGCGCTGCACGACGTACCCCGGCATCCGGCTGTTGACCTGCTGGGCCAGTTCCACCATGCGCAGGCCGCGGCCCGCGCGGCCGGACAGGTCCTGGGCGACGCCGTGGCCGCCGACACCGGGGCCGGGGCGGAAGGCCTGGAAGCCGAACGGCTTGGTCTCCGCGCAGCGGATGACGTCCCACAGGTCGACGCCCAGGTCGTGGCAGAGGACGGCCATCTCGTTGACGAGGGCGATGTTGACGTGCCGGAAGTTGGTCTCCAGGAGCTGCACGGTCTCGGCCTCGCGCGGGCCACGCGCGCGTACCACCTTGTCGGTGAGCCGGCCGTAGAACGTGGCGGCCGACTCCGTGCACGCGGGCGTGAGGCCGCCGATGACCTTCGGGGTGGTGGCCGGCGTGAAGTCGCGGTTGCCGGGATTCACCCGGCTGGGCGAATAGGCGAGGTGGAAGTCGCGGCCCGCGCGCAGGCCCGAAGCCTTCTCCAGCAGGGGCCGCAGGAAGTCCTCGGTCGTTCCCGGACGGACCGGGGACTCCAGGATCACCGTCGTGTGCGGACGCAGTCGCTCGGCCAGGGTGCGCGCGGCGGCCTCCACCTGGCTCAGGTCGAGCCCGCCGTCGGCGCCGCGCGGGGTCGGCGCGCAGATCACGGCGGTGCGCACCCGCCCCAGCTGTGCCGGGTCCTCGGCCACCCGGAAGCCCTTCGCGAGCATCCGGCGCAGCTCGGCGGGGCTCAGCGAGCCCGCCTCGGGGCCGGTGGCGTAGCCGATCGTGGAGACGCCGGCGGCCACGGCGGCCTGGGCGAGGGGCAGGCCGTAAGGGCCGAGTCCGATGACGGCGAGGTCTGCGGGCATGGTGGTGGGCCGTCCTTCCCAGTAACCGAAGCGGGACAGGTGCGCAAGCCCGGTGGACAGGATGAGCGAGGCGCACGGTCAGACTAGGAGTAAATATGACCGTTATGCGGGATTGTGTTCATGTGTCTTCCGTGGGTTCGGTGACCGTTGTCCACAGGCTGGGGGTGAGTGGTGGCTGAAGCCGGGCAAGCCGGTCAGAATTTGGGCAGGGGCCACGCCCGCCGGGGGCGCGGCCGACGCGACCGATGACCGACGACGCGACCGATGACCTACGAGGCGTTCGACCGCCGGACGACTCGATCGACGACGCGATCTGCGGCGCAGCCGACGACGCGATCGACGGCCGACGACGACCAGTGACCGACATCGACCCAAGACCGACGGGTACCAGTAACCGATGGCGGTTGATCGCCGGGGGCGCCCGACGACCCACGGCGGTCGACGGCCGACGGCGAGCGGTGGCCCACGGCGAGCGACGGCCGCATGGCGGCAGAGCGGGAGGCAGCGGTGAGGACAGCGACACTGGGGCCGGAGCAGCGAGCGGCGTCCCTGGCGGCCATGGCAGAGCGCGAGCTGGACGTGCTGGTGGTGGGCGGTGGAGTGGTCGGCGCGGGCACCGCGCTGGACGCGGTCACCCGAGGCCTGAACACCGGCATCGTCGAAGCCCGCGACTGGGCCTCCGGCACCTCCAGCAGGTCCAGCAAGCTGATCCACGGCGGCCTGCGCTACCTGGAGATGCTCGACTTCGCCCTGGTCCGGGAGGCCCTCAAGGAGCGCGGCCTGCTCCTGGAGCGCCTCGCCCCGCACCTGGTCAAGCCGGTGCCCTTCCTCTACCCGCTCCAGCACCAGGGCTGGGAGCGCCTGTACGCCGGCTCGGGCGTCGCGCTCTACGACGCGATGTCGATGGCCCGCGGCCACGGCCGGGGCCTGCCGGCCCACCGCCACCTGAGCCGCCGTCACGCCCTGCGCGTCGCGCCCGCGCTGCGCAAGGACGCCCTGGTCGGCGCCCTCCAGTACTACGACGCCCAGATGGACGACGCCCGCTATGTGGCGACCCTGGTGCGCACGGCGGTGTCGTACGGCGCGAAGGCGGCCAACCGCGCGCGCGTGACCGGTTTCCTGCGCGAGGGCGAACGGGTCGTCGGGGCCCGGGTGCAGGACGTGGAGGGCGGCGGGGAGTACGAGATCCGCGCCCAGCAGGTCGTCAACGCGACCGGGGTGTGGACCGACGACACGCAGGCGCTGGTCGGCGAGCGCGGCCAGTTCCACGTGCGTGCCTCCAAGGGCATCCACCTGGTCGTCCCCAGGGACCGCATCCACTCCACGACCGGCCTGATCCTGCGCACCGAGAAGTCGGTCCTGTTCGTCATCCCCTGGGGCCGGCACTGGATCATCGGCACCACCGACACCGACTGGGACCTGGACAAGGCCCACCCGGCCGCCTCCAGCGCCGACATCGACTACCTCCTCAACCACGTCAACTCGGTGCTCGCGGTGCCGTTGTCGCGCGACGACGTCCAGGGCGTCTACGCCGGTCTGCGTCCGCTGCTGGCCGGCGAGTCCGACGCCACCAGCAAGCTGTCGCGCGAGCACACGGTCGCGCATCCGGTGCCGGGGCTCGTGGTCGTCGCGGGCGGCAAGTACACGACGTACCGGGTGATGGCCAAGGACGCCGTCGACGAGGCGGTGCACGGGCTCGACATGCGGGTCGCGGAGTGCGTCACCGAGGACATCCCGCTGCTCGGTGCGGAGGGGTACCGGGCGATGTGGAACGCCCGGGCCAGGATCGCCGCCCGCACCGGCCTGCACGTGGTCCGGGTCGAGCATCTCCTCAACCGCTACGGCTCGGCGGCGGAGGAGGTCCTGGACCTCATCGCCGCCGACCCCGGCCTGGCCGAGCCGCTGTCGGCCGCCGACGACTACCTGCGCGCCGAGGTCGTCTACGCCGCTTCCCACGAGGGCGCCCGCCACCTCGACGACGTCCTGACCCGCCGCACCCGCATCTCCATCGAGACCTTCGACCGCGGCACCCGCAGCGCTCGCGAGGCTGCCGAACTGATGGCCCCCGTCCTCGGCTGGGACAAGGACCAGATCGAGCGCGAGGTCGAGCACTACGAGAAGCGCGTGGAGGCGGAACGCGAATCCCAACTCCAGCCGGACGACCAGACAGCGGACGCGGCAAGGCTGGGAGCCCCGGAGATCGTGCCGCGGTGATTCCCTGCCGGGGGTGGGGCGCGTGGGGCCGGGTGGGGCTGGCGTGAGTCGGCGGGGTTCGGTGTTTGTCGGTCGACCGCCGGAAAGTTCTTCCCCGTCGCGATGGCGTCGAGTCACGACGGGGGTTTCCGGTGGTACCGGAGCGGCCGCGCCAGCCGACCGTCCGACATCACCTGATCGAGCGACCCCGCGTCGGGATCTCCCTCCGAACCCCAACCGTTCTACCCATTGCGAGGGCAGAACTCGGCAGTGAGCAGTGCGGGTTCGAGGGCCGGGTCTGCGATCGCCGTCGTGTTCACACGGAACGTGAGGACATGTCGGCCGCCGATCGAGGCAGCGCTCCGCACATAGCTGCCCGCGATCCGGCCGTTGTGCCCCCACACCGTGGTCCCGCACGGCAGCTTCACAGGAAAGATCCCCAGGCCGTACGCGCCATGTGCGGCACGGGTGTCCAGCATCTCGCGCAGCCGGCGCGGGGGCAGCAGCTCGCCGTCCAGCAGCGCCGCGTAGAAGCGGTCCAGGTCGTCGAGCGTGGTCACCAGCTCACCCGCCGCGCCGGCCACGCGCGGGTCGAGCTCGGTGACGTCGGAGCCGTCGGTCGCGTAGGCGCGGCCGTGCGGGGAGGGCAGGGTGGTGCGGGCGCCGGGGAAGGACGTGCCCGTGAGACGGAGGGGGGTGATGATGCGGCGCCGGACCTCGGTGGCGTAGGAGTGGCCGGTGACCTGACGGATGACCATGCCGAGCACGACGTAGTCGGTGCTGGAGTAGGCGTAGTGACCCGGCCGGGTCGAAGGGAGGGCGAGTGAGACGCGTACGGCCTGAAGCGGGGTCAGGGGGACGGCCCCCCGGGTGACCGTCGTGAAGTCGGGGAGTCCGCTGGTGTGGCTGAGCAGGGCTCGCAGGGTGATCCTCCGCCCGTCGACGCCACGTCCGCGCAGCAGTCCCGGCAGATACCGCTCCACGGTGTCGGACAGGGAGAGCCGGTGTTCCGCGGCCAGTTGCAGGACGACGGTGGCGATGAAGGTCTTCGTGATGCTGCCGGCGCGGAAGCGGTCGGCACGGGCGACACCCGGACCGGCGGACGCATAGCGGACGTCGTCGCCGTCGTGGACCAGGAGAGCCGCGGCGGGTGCCCTGCCTTTGGTGACGAACTGTGACAGGAGGGGGTCCCTGGCCTCCGCCGAGGACGCGGAACCGCCCATCAGAGGGGCGAACATCAGGGCAAGAGAGACCGGTATGGTCACCAGTGTCCGAAGCGACGGCATCCGGGTTCCTCCCTTCTCGGGACCCATCATCCCGCCCGCGTGACGCCCTCGTCACCGGGGGTTCCGACAGGCCGGCCCCGATGCGCGGTCAGGGGGCCCCTGGGCGTTGGGCACTTGTCGGGTGAGGGACAATGGAGGCTCTGTCAGGGCGGGTTGCATGAGGGGACGCATGTCGGAGGCGGAGCGGGCGGGGACTTCTCGTCAGGAGACTCGTCAGGACAACAAGGAGCGTCTTCTCGCCGGGCGGTACCGGCTGGGAGGAGTGCTCGGCCGCGGCGGCATGGGCACGGTGTGGCGGGCCGAGGACGAGACCCTCGGCCGGACGGTGGCCGTCAAGGAGCTGCGGTTCCCGTCGAACATCGACGAGGAGGAGAAGCGGCGCCTGATCACGCGCACCCTGCGCGAGGCCAAGGCGATCGCCCGGATCCGCAACAACAGCGCGGTGACGGTCTTCGACGTGGTCGACGAGGACGACCGGCCCTGGATCGTGATGGAGCTGGTCGAGGGCAAGTCGCTGGCCGAGGTCATCCGGGAGGACGGCCTGCTGGAGCCGAAGCGGGCGGCCGAGGTCGGGCTGGCGATCCTGGACGTGCTGCGGTCGGCACACCGCGAGGGCATCCTGCACCGGGACGTGAAGCCGTCCAACGTGCTGATCTCCGAGAGCGACGGCCGGGTCGTGCTCACCGACTTCGGTATCGCCCAGGTCGAGGGCGATCCGTCCATCACCTCCACCGGCATGCTCGTCGGCGCTCCCTCCTACATCTCCCCGGAGCGGGCCCGTGGTCACAAGCCCGGCCCGGCGGCCGACCTGTGGTCGCTCGGCGGCCTGCTGTACGCGGCGGTCGAGGGCGCGCCGCCGTACGACAAGGGGTCGGCGATCGCCACCCTGACGGCGGTGATGACCGAGCAGCTTGAGGAGCCGAAGAACGCGGGACCGCTGAAGGACGTCATCTACGGGCTGCTCACCAAGGATCCGGCCAAGCGGCTGGACGACGCGGGCGCGCGGGCGATGCTCGACGCGGTCATCAACGCGCCGGCGGAAGTGCCCGCGGACGCCACCCGGGTCGTACCGCTGCCTCCGCAGCCCGAGGTGCCGCAGGAGGAGAAGGGCACCGGGGCCAAGCGGGGCGAGGAGGCCGGGGAGAAGCTGCGCGGGGCGCTGCGGTCGATGCGGAAGGCCGCGGGTGCGGCGGGTGCCGCGGCCGCGACCCGGACGAAGAGCACCGGCGCGGGCGCCGAGGCGGGCGCGGGCGCGTCCGCGGCACCCGCCGCCCCGGTCGTGACCGGTTCGCCCTCGGGGCCGGTCGGGGGTGCGCGTCCGGCCGCCGCCGGCGGGTCCGGCGCCGCCACCGCTGCGGCGGGGAGCAAGCCGGCAGCGGGCAAGGCGAGTTCGGGGTGGCCCGTGATGACGCCGCCGGATCTGGATGTGGCGCCCAGGCCCGTGCCCAAGGCACCGCTCACCGACGTGGTGCCGAAGCGCACCCTGGTGATCATCGCCGTGGTGGTGGTGCTCGCGGTGCTCGGTACCGTGCTCGCCATCGTGCTGAACGGCGACGACGGGGACAGCAAGGGGAGCGGCAGGAGCGGCGGTTCCAAGGCGGTGACGTCGGCAGGAGCGAGCGCGAGCAGCGGTTCCGGTTCCGGTTCGAAGTCCGGTTCCGGGGACTCCACCAAGCAGGACACGAGCGGTGGTACGCGGACGGACGGGGACGACTCGGCGGCCGACGCCTCCGGGAGCGGGAACTCGGCCGACTCCGGCGACGACTCGTCCTTGGCGTCGAACTCCAGTGGCAGCGACACCGGCGGCGGTGGCAGCGCGCCGGTGGTGAGCAAGTACAAGGGCGACCAGGGGTACTCGATCGGGCTGCCCAAGGGCTGGAAGTTCCAGACCAGCAGTTCCGCCGGAGACCGGTTCACCGGGCCCGACGGGCAGAAGCTGCTGATCGCCTGGACGAGCACGCCCAAGGACGACCCGGTGGCGGACTGGGAGAACCAGGAGCGTTACATGGTGCGCTCCCAGTACCAGAAGATCCGCATAGCCGAGGTGAGCTACCGCGGCTGGAACACGGCCGACTGGGAGTTCACCTACGTCGACGGCGGCACCAAGTACCACACGATCGACCGGGGGTTCGTCGTCAGCTCCAAGCAGGGGTACGCGCTGATGTACACCGCGAAGGCCGACGACTGGAGCAGTGAGCTGCGCCAGGACACCTGGAAGACGCTGGCGGCGTCCTTCGAGCCCAAGTGACAAATTCGCATCCCCACAATGAGACTTGCCTCCGGCACGTATCGTGAGTGGTTGCGGACCGTACGCATCCAGGTATGCATACAGAACGGGCCGCGAAACGAACGGATTTGACCAACCGGGCGGCCGGGGGAGGCAACGTGGACGACTACGCGGGTCGGGTGCTCGCCGACCGCTACCGCCTGCCGCTGCCCCCCTCCGACGAGTACGAACACACCGAGACCCGGGCCTTCGACACCTACAGCGGGCAGGAAGTGTTCGTCCGCCAGGTGCCCTTGCCGGAGGTCGTCGAGGCCGAGGTGCTGGACGCCGAGGGGTTGCCGGAGGGTTTCACTGCGCGTGACCGTGGCGCCCGGCGGCCGGCGACGGCGCGCACCGCGACACGCCGGCCCAGCGACCCGGTGGTGCGGCGCGCCGTCGAGGCCGCGCAGGCCGCCGCCCGGATCCCCGACCATCCCCGGCTCGACCAGGTCTTCGACGTGTTCGCCGAGGGCGGTTCGCTGTGGATCGTCAGCGAGTCGGTCGCCGCGCGGTCGCTGGCCGCCGTCCTCGCCGAGCAGCCGCTGAGCCCGTACCGGGCGGCCGAGGTCGCCTCCGACGTGCTGATGGCGCTGCGGGTGCTGCACGCCCACGGCTGGGTGCACCGCAACATCACCGCCCGCACGGTCCTCGTCTGCGACGACGGCCGCGTGATGCTCACCGGCCTCGCGGTCGGGGCGGCGGAGGAGGCGCTGTGCGGGTACGACCCGGTGCCGGCGCTGGAGGGCGAGGGCGGCGATGGCGGCGCGGGGACCGACGGCGGTCGGCGGGTCGGGGAGGCGGAAGGTTCCGCCACGCCCGGCGGTCTGCCGGGCCCGAACGTTTCGCCCGGTTCAGGCGTTTCGGGCGGTTCCGTCGGCTCGGGTGTCGTCGCGGTCGGGGGCATCGGGAGCGTCGGTGGTGCGTCCGGTGGTACGACCGGCGCGCAGCAGGCGCCCGGCGCGCCGGAGACCGATCCCGAGGCCGCACGGCGTGCCGCGATCCAGGCGCGGGCTGCCGGCGGGCTGCCGGGGGCCGGTCCGGACGAGGGATCGGGTGGCACCGGTCCGGGCAGTGCCGGTACGGGTTCCGTTGAGCGGCGGGCGCTGGAGACCGGCTCGGACATCCGGGCCGCCCGGGCCGGGGCGATCGCCGCGTACCGGGCGGGAGCCAGGGCCGCCGCCCGGGTCCAGGAGGCCCAGCAGAACGGGCGGGCCGCGCTGCCCGGCGCCCGGCCGTCGGCCGAGGGCGACACCGCGGCGCCCGCGCCGCAGCCGCCGTACGGCCCGGGACACGCCAACGGGGCGGCCCAGCAGCCGTATGCCAACGGTGTGGCGCAACCGCCGTACGCCTCGGGGCAGGCCAACGGCGTGGCGCAGGCGCCGTACCCGCAGCACGGGCAGGCGCAGGCGCCGGGCGGGGAGCAGCGGGCCGCCGGTGGCATGCCGCCCGGCCAGATAGCGGACCCGTACGGGGTGCGCGGCGCGCCGTCGCCCTGGCACGGCGCCGCACCCCGCCCCCGTCCCGGCACGCCCCCGGCGGTGGTCCCCGGCCAGGAACGCACCGCGCTCCCGACCGCCGGACCCGGCGCGGGCACTCCCCTGACCGGCACCGGCACCGGCCTGCCCCGGACCGGCGCCGAACTCCCCGGAGTCCAGGGGCAGCCGCACGCCGTCGTGCCAGCGCAGGGCGCCGGCCCCGCCGCGGCCCGCTGGGGTGAGCCCGGTGCCGCCGTCCCCGGAAGGCGGGGGCCCGCCACCGCGCTGGCCGCCGAGCGGGCGCGGCAGGTGCGGATGACCGTCGTGGGGCCGGTGACCGAGCGCTGGGCGCCGGAGCAGGCCGTTCCCGTGCACGAGAACTGGCAGTTGGCGGCGCCCATCGGCCCGGCCACCGACCTGTGGGCACTCGGTGCGCTGCTGTTCCGGTCGGTGCAGGGACACGCGCCGTATCCGGAGGAGTCGACGGCCGAGCTGGTGCAGCTGGTGTGCTCGGAGCCGCCCGCCTTCGCGGAGGAGTGCGGGTCGCTCCGGCCGGTCGTGGAGTCGTTGCTGCGTCAGGACCCCACCGAGCGGCTGGACTTCGAGGAGCTGCGCGGCTGGCTGCGCTCGCTGGTGCGGTCCGCGCCCGAGCCGGACGCCGGTACGCATGTCGTCGCCGCGCCGCCCGCCGACCCCAGACGGCTGCCGATCGTCCGGCGCCGCGGTGAGCTGGTGCGCAGGCGCAAGGCCGGGCTCCCGGCGACGCACGGCCGGCACAAGCGGGCCCGGGAGGAGGCCAGGTCCCCGCGCCGGCTGGGCCGTACGCTGCTCCTGCTGGTCCTGCTCCTGCTGGCCGCGGCGGTCGCGTACGCCATGCTGTTCCTGCCGAAGAAGGACACCGGGGACGAGGGCGGCGCGGCGACCGGCCGGACGGGTACGGCCGGCCAGGCGAGCCCCGCGCCGAGTCACGACCGGACGCCGACGCCGACTCCCACGTCGTCCCCCACGTCGACCCCGTCCACGGAGACGCAGACCACCGCCGGTTCGACCGGCGGCTCCACGGTCGCCGACGGGTTCACCCTGCGCGACGACCCGAACGGCTTCCGGATCGCCGTCGCCGACGGCTGGAGCCGCTCCCCGAAGAACAGCAGCGGCCAGGTGATCTACTCGCACGGGAAGTTCGAGCTGATCGTCGTGGCCGGGCGGGACGGCGCGGCGACCTACGGCAGCGACCCGATGGCGTACCAGCGGGACAAGGAACCGGAGCTGCAGCCCTACCGGGACTCCAGCTGGGCCACCGCCGGCGGGCTGCGGACCATCACGGTGGGTCAGCAGGTTTCGGCCGAGGGCCAGTTCACTTGGACGGACAGCCAGGAGGGCGACCTGTTCGTGCGCAACATGGTCTTCCTGATCAACGGGAGGTACCACATCGTGCAGGTGCGCGGCCCCGAGTCCGACCGTGACGAGGTCACCACGCTGTACGAGCAGGCGTCGGCGACGTACAAGTACACGGGCTGAGACGCGGCCGTAGCCGCACCCGCGCAAGGGGGCGGCCCGGGCGGAAGTCAACGCGTCCCCCGGGCGGTTGGTTCCCGTTCCGGTGCGGGGATTTCGTTCACATCCGGTGGCGAGAGCGAGAACCGTCACAGTGCTGTCTCCGTGGGACCCCCCTTGTTCCCTGACCGGTGGGCGGTCCTTAGTCTGACCCTGACAAGAGCATTGCGGGGCAACGTGAATCAGATGCAGGGCCTGCTCATCGCGGGCCGCTACCGGCTGGCCGACATCATCGGCAGCGGCGGCATGGGCCGGGTGTGGCGCGCCCATGACGAAGTGCTGCACCGGGCGGTCGCCATCAAGGAGTTGACGGCCGCGCTCTACGTCGCCGAGGGCGACCAGGCCATCCTGCTGGCCCGCACCCGGGCGGAGGCCCGGGCCGCGGCGCGCATCAACCACTCCGCCGTCGTCACCGTCCACGACGTCCTCGAACACGACGGCCGTCCGTGGATCGTCATGGAGCTGGTCGAGGGCCACTCCCTGGCCGACGCGGTCAAGGAGCAGGGGCGCATCGAGCCGCGGGAGGCCGCGCGGATCGGGCTGTGGGTGCTGCGCGCGCTGCGCGCCGCGCACAGCGCCGGGGTGCTGCACCGGGACGTCAAGCCGGGCAACGTACTGATCGGCCGGGACGGCCGGGTCCTCCTCACCGACTTCGGCATCGCCCAGATCGAGGGCGACACGACGATCACCCGTACCGGGGAAGTGGTCGGCTCCGTCGACTACCTCGCGCCGGAGCGCGTGCGCGGGCACGACCCGGGGCCGTCCTCCGACCTGTGGGCGCTGGGCGCGACGCTGTACACGGCGGTGGAGGGGCGCTCGCCGTTCCGCCGCACCTCACCGCTGACCACCATGCAGGCGGTCGTCGAGGACGAGGCCGGCGAGCCGCGCAGCGCGGGCCCGCTGGGGCCGGTCATCACGGCCCTGCTCTGCAAGGAACCCGCGCAGCGGCCGAGCCCCGAGGAGACCGAGCAGATGCTCGCCGAGGCGGCGGAGGGACGGCGGCCGAGCGGGGCGCAGAAGTACGTGCCGACGCAGTCGCACGCCGGTGGGTCCTGGCTGGACTCCGGGGGCTCGCAGGAGCGCCCGTACGGCGGTTCGCAGGGTGAGGCGTACGGGAGTTCGTACGGCGGGCAGCGCTCCCCGGGGGGTTCCACGACCTCGCCGACGGCCGTCGGCGCGCCGTCCGCCCCCGTCGCCGTCCAGCCCAAGCGGCGCCGGCTGCGCACGCTCGCGCTCGTCGTCGCCGTGGCCGCGCTGCTCGGCGGTGGCACGGCCGTCGCCATGAAGAAGTGGGACTCGGGACAGCAGCAAAACGACACCGGCAGTGTGATCACGCCGGCCACGTCCGGTTCCACCTCTTCGGGCGGCGCGACCACGGCACCGGACGGCACGATTCCCGCGGGCTGGAAGCAGTACGACGACCCCGTGGGCTTCACGCTGTACCTGCCCGCGGGCTGGAAGCGCTCGGTGTCCATCAAGAAGACGGACGGCCTGGAGCAGATCGACTACTCGCCCGACGGGGGCACGCACCTGGTACGCGTCGCTGTCGACACCTCACCCGACTACAGCAACGCGTACGACCACATGCGCAACCTCGAGGGGCTGCTCAGAAAGAGGCTGGTGGACTACAAGACGGTGAGCCTGAAGAAGGACACGTACCGCGATCTGCCGAGCTCCCGCTGGGAGTACACGTGGACCGCGCTGCCGAAGGACGCGAAGGTGCCGGGGCCGTACCGGGCCGTCGACGTCGGCTACTTCACCAGCGACGGCGTCGAGTACGCGATCTACACGGCCTCACCGACCGACGACTGGGCCACCACCGGCAAGCAGTTCACCTCCGTGCTCCAGGGCTGGCGAGAGGGCGAAGTCAAGCCGTGAGAGCGTCGGGCGGCGCTCAGGCCCAATCCGCGCAGGTGAGCCCGCTGACGATCTTGTCCCCTTCCCAGACCGCCACGTGCACACCGACATAGCGGAGCCAATTATCGGTGTCCGACGCGTGAGTGCTGAAGGTGAGAGTCGATCCGTTTCCGTTGTATTCGTAGTGCCAGGGCCAGTCCTTGAGGTTCTCGCCACCGTTGGAGGAGATGAGCTGAATGCCCACATGGTGACCATCGGCGGCGGTGTCCTTGACCCAACCGCTGATGTCCACGTAATTGTCCGACCAGTTGGTGAACGTGAGGCTCCCCTTGGCGCCGGTCGTAGAGCATGATGCGCCGCCACTCGCCGCGCTGGCATCGGTCACTGTGGTCGTAGCGAATATCGCCGCCGCCGCGACACTGGTGACGGAAAGGCGCTTCCATGTGTTTCCCATAAAGAAACAATAAGGTTTCCATGATTCACATGACAGCACGTTTCTGGCCACCCGTTTTACCTTGCGCAGGGCTTATGTCCGGATGATTTGCCATGCCCTGTATCCATTTCAAAACCTGATGTGGCTGAAAACGATCGCCCCTGACGTTGTCGCGGCGGCGCACTTGGCCGGTCACCGTGCCGGAAGGGGGCCGTCCGGTGCGGCATCATGGGGCCATGGGGACCGACGGGGACGCCGTCCGTCTGATCGCGGGGCGTTATCGCCTGCAAGCGCGGCTCGGGCGGGGCGGTATGGGTGTCGTATGGCGCGCGGCCGACCAGTTGCTGGGACGCCAGGTCGCCGTCAAGGAGCTCACCGTCGACGACTCCCTCCCGGAGGACGACGCCCGGCTGCGCCGTGAACGCACGCTGCGGGAGGCGCAGGCCGTCGCCCAGTTGCACCACCCGCACATCATCGTCGTGCACGACGTGGTCGAGGACGGCGGACGGCCGTACATCGTCATGGAGCTCATCGAGGGCGGTTCGCTCGCCGACCGGATCTCGCGGAGCGGGCCGGTGGACGTCGGCGAGGCCGCGCGGATCGGGATCGCGCTGCTGAGCGCGTTGCGGGCGGCGCACGGGGCCGGGGTGCTGCACCGGGACATCAAGCCGGCGAACGTGCTCGTCGAGGCCGCCACCGGGCGTGTCGTGCTCACCGACTTCGGCATCGCCCAGGTCGCGGGCGCCACCACGCTCACCGAGACCGGTTCCTTCGTCGGCTCGCCCGAGTACACCGCGCCCGAGCGGATGTCCGGCGGCCGGTCCGGTCCGGCGTCCGACCTGTGGTCGCTGGGGGCGCTGCTGTGCGCGGCGCTCAGCGGCGAGTCGCCGTTCCGGCGCGACTCGCTCGGCGGGATCCTGCACGCCGTGGTCTCCGACGAGATCCGGCCACCGGACCAGGCAGAGCCGCTGCTGCCGGTCGTACGGGGGCTGCTGGAGCGCGATCCCGAACTCCGGCTGGGCGCGGCGGAGGCCGAGCTGATGCTGCGCGGGTTCCTGGAGACGGGGGCCGTGACGGGCGCCGGTGATGCGGCACAGAGCGCGGGCGTCGCGTCGTACACGCCGACCCAGCGGGACGTTCCGTCGCCGCCGTCTCCGGAACCCGCCGTGCCGCCCCGGACCTCCACCCGCGGGGTGCTGGTCGCCGCGCTGCTGGTCGCCGCGATGGCCGGGGCGGGTGTGTCGGCGGCCACGCTGCTGTTCCACGGGGACGGCGGCACCACCACCCCGGGCCCCGGGGGAACGACGGCCGTCTCCGCGTCGCACCAGGCGTCCCCCTCGGCCACGGCCGCCACCCCGTCGCCCTCGTCCTCGACTTCTTCCTCTTCTTCCTCGACCGCGCCGCCGCCTCCCACCACCCACTCCAGCACCGCGCCCTCCGGCTACCGCCTCGCGCACGACCCGGCCGGCTTCTCCCTCGCCGTACCGGAGGGCTTCACCCGCGACCCGCAGGGCGAGCGCGTCTTCTACATGTCGCCGGGGCAGACCTTCCGGCTCGGCATCAAGCTCTCCGAGACGCAGACCGGCGGACCGGGAGGGGTGATGCGGCGCGCGGCGGCCGAGGGGCCGAGCACGAACCCGGGCTACCACGACGGCCGGGTCACCGACACCACCCACTCCGGGCACCCCGCCGCGTTCTGGGAGTTCACCTGGAAGGGCTTCAGCGCGACGGAGGGACCGCGGCACACCTACGACCTCTGTTGGGAGGAGGGCGGCCGGCTGTACGACGTGTGGGTGTCGGCGCCGGTCGGGAAGGTGCGGGAGGCGCGGGAGTACTTCGACGTCGCGGTCGACACGTTCGCGGCGGGCTGACGAAGGGGCCGAGCCGTGGGGGAACGACGACGCCGGCCTTGATTCCCTGAATTCCGTGAATTCCGCAGGCCCCGCCGAGGGCGGATATTCCCGCCGACCTGCCGGGGGCCGGTGCGCGTAATTGGCTCGGTGGGCCGCGGCGGGGGATTTCGATGAAAAGAAAGTCGCGCGATGATTTGCGGACTTGAACCTTCTTCTGGTCATGAACGTATCACGACCATCGCGAACCCGTCATGTGAATATTCGGTGAAGTACCGGTCGGTCGCCTCGTCTTGAGGTGTGGGAGGCGCTCCTTTTGTCCGTGTTCGACACCCGGAGACCCCTTCCCGATCGTTGCAGTGCATAAAGCAAAGATGGTCACGCTCTGTGTGATTGCTGTGTGCAGCCGGTTTTTCGTCGGGGCTTGACGATCTTTATTTGGCTCGTATTTAGTCTCCTCTTACGTCATTCACAGGGTGGTCTTACCTGGGCTCGCCCGACGGGAAAACGAGGGGTGGAGTGTGCGTACGCGTACACATCTGGCGGGGAAACTGGTCGCTCTGGCCGGCCTTCTCCTGGCCGCGACGGGGGGCGTGACGCTGACCTCGCCGCAGGCGGCCGCCGCGACATGCACGGCGGGGACGGCGAGCGACTTCAACGGCGACGGTGTGCAGGACACGGTGATCGCAGACCCGGGCGCCACGGTGAACGGGGTCAGGCGGGCCGGTCTCGTGCGGGTGGTGCTGGGCGGCGGCAAGGGCGTCTCGGAGATCTCGCAGGCGACCAGCGGCATGGACGCGACACCCGAGGCCGGCGACGGCTTCGGTACGTCCTACGCCGCCTACGACGCCGACGGCGACGGCTGCAGCGACCTGGTGGTCGGCGCGCCCTACGAGGACGTCGTCAGGGACGGCAAGAACCTCGTCGACGCCGGGGCGATCTACATCGTCCACGGCACGCCCACCGGCATCGGGACGGGCTCGGCGATCGAGGGGTACAGCCAGAACGGGTTCGACACCGCCACCACGACCGAGGCGTACGACTGGTTCGGCTACGCCCTCAAGGCGGGCACGACCGCGAGCGGATCGCCGTACCTGGTGATCGGCGTCCCCGGTGAGGGCGTCACCTTCGGCGGCACGACGTACGCCGACGCCGGCTGCATCGAGTACGTGCAGGGCAGCACCAAGGTTGCCGTGAACCAGAACTCCACCGGCGTGCCGGGCGATCCCGAGGTGAACGACCGCTTCGGCTACTCGCTCGCCGGGACCAACCGCTACTTCGCGGTCAGCACCCCGGGCGAGGCCATCGGGGACGCGGAGTTCGCCGGCGGGGTCACCGTCTTCAGCCACACGCTCGCGAGTGGCATGCCCACGCCTCTCGTGGGGCTGTCGCAGGACAGCGACGGGATCGGCGGCGCGTCGGAGGCGGGCGACCGCTTCGGCTTCTCGGTCTCCATGACCGGCTACCGGCCCAGCGACCAGACGTACAACTCCGACGTGCTGCTGGCCGTCGGCGTCCCCGGTGAGGACATCGGGACCACGCAGGACGCGGGCGGGGTGGCGGTCGTCCGCATCCAGCCGTCCGGCGCCTACACGCAGGTCGCGGCGTTCGACAACAGCGTCGCGGACGTCGAGGGCGACGCGGTCGCCGGCGACTTCATGGGCCAGCGCGTGGTGATCGCCAACACCGACACCAGCGTCGTGACCACCACGTCCGTCGTCCGTCTCGCCGTCGGCGAGCCCGGCAAGGACACCTCGACGGTCAAGGACGCGGGCGCCGTGCACATCTTCCGGCCGCTCGACGCCGCACTCGGCACCAACGACAAGGAACTCTTCCGCGGTTCGGGACTGCCCGGCACCGCGACGGCCCGGGACTACACGGGCGTCGGGCTGGTGGGCGGCAGCGTCAACCTCTACGTCGGCGTGCCCTACAGCAAGGAACCGGCCACCTCCAAGGGCGTCGCGTACGTCATGCCGTGGTCCGACATCGACGGCACCACCAGCACCGGGACCACCGTCCACGTGCCCGGATCGGGCGGTCTGCCCGACGCGGGCTCGACGTTCGGAGTGATCGGGTGAACGGCCGGCAGAGGGACAGAGAGCACCGCAGCATGAAGATCCGCAGGAGATCCGGACGCCGTCCCCTGGTCGCGGCCGCCGCCGTCGCGGCCCTGCTGACGACCGCTCTGAGCGTCGCCCCCGCACCGGCCGCCGAGCAGACGCAGGCCGGCAAGAACAAGAGCACCTCCGCCGGCAGCGGCTCGTCGCTCTCCCCGAACGCGGCCCGGACCAAGGCGAAGAAGTCCGGCAGGCCCGTCGAGATCCAGAGCCTGCGCGACGAACGCAGCACCACCGTCGCCAACCCGGACGGCACGTTCACCGTCAGCGAGTACGTCCAGCCCGTCCGCACCCGCGTCGACGGGAAGTGGACGGACATCGACACCACGCTGGTCAGGCGGAAGAACGGCACCCTCGCCCCGAAGGCGGCGCTGGCCGCCATGTCCTTCTCCGGCGGCGGCGACACCACCTTCGCCGAGATCGAGAAGGACGGCCGCTCCGTCTCCCTCGACTGGCCGGACAGGCTGCCCCGGCCGAAGGTCGACGGCTCGACCGCCACGTACCCGAACGTGCTGGACGGTGTCGACCTCAAGGTCACGGCGAGCGCCGAGGGCTTCTCGCACGTGCTGGTCGTCAAGAACGCGAAGGCCGCGGCCGACCCGGAGCTGGCGAAGCTGAGCCTGCCGCTCGACACCTCCTCGGTGAAGCTGACGGAGACCGGGGCGGGCGGGCTGACCGCCACCGACACCGGCTCGGGCGGCGCGGTCTTCGAGGCGCCGCAGCCCGTGATGTGGGACTCCAGCCACGCGGCGCAGGACGACGCACCCGCCGCGGACTCCGCCGACGAGAACACCCAGACGCCCCCCGAGGGCGCCCGGGTCGCCGACGTCGGCGTGGACGTCTCCGCGGACACGATGACGCTCACCCCCGACACGGACCTGCTCACCGACGCCGACACGGTCTACCCGGTCTACATCGACCCGGTCGTCAAGACCGCCACGCGCTCCGGCTGGACGATGGTCTCCTCGCACTACTCGGGCACCTCGTTCTGGAAGTTCGACGACGACGAAGGCGTCGGCCTGTGCCCCTCCGACGTGTCGGTCCGGTGCAGCAGTTCGACGGACGTGAAGCGGCAGTTCTTCGCGATCCCGACGGGGACCTTCGCGGGCAAGGACATCGTCAGCGCCGAGTTCGCGGTGACGCAGGTCTTCACCTACAGCTCCGCCGCGCGCGAGGTGCAGCTCGCCCGGGTCAACAGCACGGGCGCGAGTGCGATCAGCTCGAAGACCGACTGGGACAACCAGCCGGCCTCCAAGGCCACCCTCGGCACCGACTCGTCCACGGACACCGCCGGTTCGTGCAGCCCGGCCAACCAGAACGTCCGCTTCGACGTGAAGAGCACCATCCAGACCGCGGCCGACAAGGCGTGGGACACTACCACGTTCCGCCTCAAGGCGGCCAGCGAGTCCGACACCTCGAACTGGAAGCGCTTCTGCGGCAACGCGCACCTGGAGGTGACCTACAACCGGCCGCCGCTGGAGCCCGACCAGGACGACCTGCAGATGAAGCCGGGCGGCACCTGCGAGTACGGCGCCGCCACCGAGCACTACGTGACCGAGGCCCCGCGCGTCTCCGCCGTGATCCGGGACTACGACCACAACGACGTCCCCTCCAAGTCCGAGACGCTGCAGGCCCAGTTCAAGGTCTGGTGGACCGACTCCGGCGGCAACACGGTCACGCACTACGCGACGACCGCGAAGAAGTCCACGGTGGACTCCAGCTGGAGCGACCAGACCGGCGTGGCCACGTTCTTCTACACCATCGGCAGCGATGTCTCGGGTGACGGGGAAGCCGGCTTCAGCATCCCGGCGAACACCACCGTCGCCTGGTCGGTGCGCGGCTACGACCAGCAGGCGTACGGCGCCTGGTCCACCGACGGGGACCAGACCCGCTGCGAGTTCATCTACGACACCAGCAAGCCCAAGTCGGCGGCGGTCACCTCGGCCCAGTACCCCGACGACGAGGCCTGGCACACGGGCGTCGGCGACTACGGCGACTTCACCATGGACTCGCCGTCCGCCGACGTCACCAAGTACACCTACTACTTCACCGGCCCGCAGGCCGACAGCGCGAAGAAGACGGTGGCCGCCGACTCCACCGGCGGACCGGCGACGGTCCGCTGGATGCCGCCGAGCGAGGGCACGTACACCCTGCACGTGACCGCGGTCGACGGCGCCGGCAACCCGCAGAAGACGCCGACCGTGCACATCTTCCTCGTCAGCGACGGCCGCGCCCCGGCCGTCGCCTGGACCCTCGGCGACGCCAAGGGCGCGACGAAGGCGGCCGGCGCCAGTGGCACGCCCGACGCGACCGCCGGATCCGGAGTGACGTTCGGCGCCGCGGGCCCGCTCGGCTCCACCGACACCGCCGCCTCCTTCGACGGCACCGAGAACGCCTACCTCGACTCGGGCACCGCCTCCGTCGACACCGGCAGGACCTTCTCGGTGAGCGCCTGGGTGATGCTGCCGACGCTGCCCACCCAGAGCATGACCGTCGTCAGCCAGGACGGCACCGCCCAGCCCGGCTTCGAGCTCGGCTACGACAAGGACACCGCCTCCTGGACCTTCCGCATCCCGGTCAGCGACATGGAGTCGCTGGGCACCTGGAAGGTCTCCGGCGCGGCGGCCGTCGCGGGCAGCTGGACGCACCTGATCGGTGTGTACGACGCCGAGCTCGGCAAGTTGATGCTGTACGTCAACGGCGTCCTGGTGGCCGACGACGTGCAGGCCCGGCACACCGTGTGGAGCGCCACCGGCGCCGTGCAGATCGGCCGCCGGCTCGACCTGGACGGCTACATCAACAACCTCAAGGGCAGTGTCGCGGACGTCAAGCTGCACGACCGCGTCATCCCGCCCACCGAGGGCCAGGAGCTCGGCGGCATCCAGCCGCACCAGCTGGCCTACTGGCAGCTGGACGAGGCGACGAACGGCGTCTCCCCGGAGATCGGCGGCGGCACCGGGCTGACCCTCGGCGGCGGCGCGTCCGTCTACACACCCGACGAGTCCTGCGACCCCGAGGCCGACCCGGACTGCACCCCGCCGGCCGCGCCGCTGTGGGGCGACGGGCACCTGGCGCTGGACGGCGTCAGCGGCTACGCCACCCGCGCCGCCGCCGGACCGCTCACCGCCCAGGACAGCTTCACCCTCACCGCCCGCGCCCGGCTCGCCTCGGAGAGCCCGGCGACCGACGAGACGGTGCTGTCGCTGTCCGGCGCCAACGACACCGCGATCAAGGTCAGGTACTCGGCGGCCGACGCCCGCTGGCAGCTGGTGGTGACCGACGCGGACTCGGCGTCCCCGGTGACCGTCACCGAACTGGACAAGGGCGACGCCCCGAGTTCCGCGGGGGACGGCGACCACCTCGCCCTCGTCTACAACGCGGTCTTCGGTGACGTGCTCCTCTACGTCAACGGGGTCGCCGTCGTCGACGCCTCCTGGGACAACACCTGGGACTTCAGCACGACGAGCCTCCAGATCGGCCGTGCGCTGACCGGGTCCTCGGCGGGCGAGTACTTCTCCGGTGCCGTGGACGAGGTGCGGATGTACCAAGGTCCGCTGGACGCCTCGCTGGTGGCGCTGGTCGCCGGCCTGCCGGGCGGCTCCAGCATCGACGAGACCTCGGCGTAACCGGTCCCCTGCGTGGGCGGGCGGCTCGACTGCGAGCCGCCCGCCCTTCTCGGCATGTCCATCCCTACCGATTAGGAGAGTTGATGTCCTCGCCTCCCTGGTTCCGGTCGGCACGACCGGCCTGGCGAAGCGGTCGCAGAAGGGCCGCGGTGGTCCTCGGACTGGCGCTGTCCATAGGGCTGCTCCCGCAGTACGCCCCCACGGCCACCGCCTCCGACAGCGGTGTCACGCGGCCCAAGACGCAGACCGACCTCGACAAGCCGGTGCGTGGAAAGAACGCCACCGCGAAGGCCTTCAAGAAGACCGACCAGGCCGAAAAGGCCGCGGTGAAGAAGACGTCCAGAGCGCACTGGCCCAAGGCGGCCGGCGCCGAGGTCGAGCTGTCCGGCAGGGCGGTCAAGGCCAAGGGCCTGCCGCTGACCGCCAAGGCGGCCGACGGCACCAAGGGCGCCGGCTCCGTCCGGCTCGCCGTGCTCGGCCGCAAGGCCACCGAGGCGGCCGGCGTGAACGGCGTGCTGTTCACCGTCGCCCGCTCCGACGGCGCCACCACCGCGGGCCCGGCCCGGGTCACCCTGGACTACTCGGACTTCGCCGACGCCTTCGGCGGTTCCTACAGCTCGCGGCTGCGGCTGGCCACGTACCCCGCGTGCGTGCTGACGACCCCGCAGAAGAAGGCCTGCTCGACGCCGACCTATCTGAAGACGGCGAACGACCCGGCCGAGCAGACCCTGACCGCGACCGTGCAGGCCGCTGCCGACACCTCGGGACCCTCCGCCCAGCTCCTCGAGGCGGACTCGGCCACGTCCTCTGCCACCGTCGTCGCGGCCACCGCGAGCAGCGGCGGCGACGGCGGCGACTACAAGGCGACCAGCCTCGCGCAGTCCTCGCAGTGGGGCGTCGACACCAGCTCGGGCGCGTTCACCTGGTCGTACCCGATGAACGTCCCGCCGGTCCCCGGCGGCATGCAGCCGACCGTCGGGCTGAGCTACAACTCCCAGTCCATCGACGGCCAGACGGCCACCACCAACAACCAGGGCTCGTGGATCGGCCAGGGCTTCTCCTACGACCCCGGTTACATCGAGCGCAGCTACAAGGCCTGCGCCGACGACGGCCACGACGACACCAACGGCGACGAGTGCTGGGCGTTCGACAACGCCACGCTGTCGCTGACGGGCGGCAGTTCGGGTCGGCTGGTCAAGGACGACAAGACCGGCGAGTGGCGGATCGGCTCCGACGACAACTCCAAGGTCGAGCACCTGACCGGCGCCACCAACGGCGACAACAACGGCGAGTACTGGAAGATCACGACCGGCGACGGCACCCAGTACTACTTCGGCCTCAACCACCTCACCGGCTACGCGAGCGGCAACGAGGAGACCAACTCCACCTGGACCGTCCCGGTCTACGGCGACGACGCCGACGAGCCCTGCTACAACTCCACGTTCGCCGACGCCTACTGCACCCAGGCCTGGCGCTGGAACCTCGACTACGTCGTCGACCCGCACGGCAACGCCATGTCGTACTTCTACGGCACGGAGACGAACTACTACACGCAGGGCCTGAAGACCACCGAGAACGGCAAGGCCTACGTCCGCGGCGGCTACCTCAAGCGCATCGACTACGGCCAGCGCGACGGCTCGGTGTACTCCACCAAGCCCGCCGCCCAGGTCGTCTTCACCACCGCGGAGCGCTGCGTCGGCTCGCTGACCGACTGCTCCGCCGACGCCCTCAAGGACACCACCGCCGCCGACTGGCCGGACGTCCCCTGGGACCAGAACTGCGCGTCGGGCAGCAAGTGCCCCGGCCAGAACTCGCCGACCTTCTGGACCCGCAAGAAGCTCACGAAGATCACCACCCAGATCCGTACCGGTGACTCGACGTACACCCCGGTCGACGTCTGGAGCCTCACCCACGACTTCACCGACAACGGCGACGGCTCCAGGTCTCTGTGGCTGAGCAAGATCGACCACACCGGCAAGGTCGGCACCGACGCCTCGGTCCCGTCCGTCCAGCTGTACGGCACCCAGCTGCCCAACCGCGTCGACGAGACCGGTGACAACATCCAGCCCTTCTACCGGTTCCGCCTCTCCGGGGTGCAGAACGAGTCGGGCGGCGTGCTCAGCGTCAACTACGCCGACAACCAGTGCACGACGAGCAACGTCCCGGCGGAGGACTCCTCCGTCAAGCGCTGCTTCCCGGTGAAGTGGAACCCGCCCGGCGCCACCGACCCGATCACCGACTGGTTCCACAAGTACGTCGTCGCCTCCGTCGTCCAGACCGACCTGACCGGCGGCAACGCCGACCAGGTCACCTCGTACACCTACCTGGGTGACGCGGGCTGGCGGAAGACGCCGGCCGACGGCATCACCAAGTCCGAGGACCGCACCTGGAGCGACTGGCGCGGCTACGGCAGAGTCCGGGTCGTCACCTCCGACGGCACCAACTCCGCCGCCAACACCCGCACCGAGCACGTCTTCTTCCGCGGTCTCGACGGTGACGTCGACAAGAACGGCACCACCCGCTCCGCGACCGTCACCGACTCCAACGGCGTCTCCTACGACGACTCCGACTGGAAGGCCGGCCAGGAGCTGGAGACCCTCACCTACAACGGCGACGACATCACCGAGAAGTCGGTGACGGTGCCGTGGACCGCGGTGACCGCGACGGAGACGCGGGACTGGGCGACTTACAAGGCCCGTTACGTGGCGACGGGTTCGACCGACACCTACACCGCGCTCGCGGTGGGCGGCTGGCGGCACACCAAGTCGACCACGACCTACGACGACGCGACCGGCCGCGAGAAGACGGTCGACGACGACGGCGAGGTCGGCGTCGCCGACAACCAGTGCACCCGCACCGAGTACGCGGACAGCGCGAGCGCGCACATCTACACGATGGTCTCGCGGGTCGAGAAGGTCGGCGTGGACTGCGCGTCCACTCCCGACCGTTCCAAGGACGTCATCTCCGACGACCTCACCTACTACGACGGTTCGACGACGCTGGGCGCCGCCCCCACCAAGGGCGATCCCACCACGACCAAGCGCCTGTCGGCCCACGACGGCACGACGGCCACCTACCAGACGACCGCCGTGACGACGTACGACGCCTACGGCCGCCCGCTGGTGGTGAAGGACGCGGAGACGGCGTCGTCGTCGACGCAGTACACGTCCTCCACCGCCTACACGGACACCTACGGCCTGGCGACCAAGTCGACGGTCACGAACATCGACGGCTGGACGACGACCACGGAGTACGCCCCCGCCTGGGGCCAGCCGACCGCCAAGACCGACACGAACGGCCTGCGCACCGACCTCGCCTACGACGGCCTCGGGCGCCTGGTCTCGGTCTGGCTGCAGGACCGCCCCAAGGCGAACGGCTTCACCCCGTCCATCAAGTACGAGTACCTGATCCGCGGCGCCGACGGCCCGGCCGCCGTCCACACCCAGAAGATCGAGAACGACGGGACGTCGTACGGCAGCGAGTGGTCGCTGTACGACGGCTGGCTCAGGCCCCGCCAGGACCAGACGGAGGGCGAGGGCGGCCGCATGGTCGCCGACACGCTCTACGACGGCTCCGGCCGCGTGGTGAAGGTCAACGACACCTACTACACCACCGGTGTCCCGTCCTCGACGCTCTTCGACCCGCTCAACTCGGACCTCGACGCCCAGACGGTCACCGAGTACGACGGCGCGGGCCGCGCCACGGCGTCGGTCCTCAAGGTCCAGGGCACGGAGAAGTACCGCACCACGTACGCCTACGGCGGCGACCGCGTCACGACCACCCCGCCGCAGGGCGGCGTCAGGACGACGGTGGTGAAGGACGGCCGGGACAACACCACGACCCAGATCCAGTACCCCGCCGACGGCGCCGCGGTCACCACGTCGTACGGCTACGACGACGCGGGCCGGCTGACGCGGGTCACGGACGACAAGGGTGACAACTGGACGTACACATATGACCAGTTGGGCCGCAAGAAGACGGCGGTCGACCCCGACACCGGCTCGTCCTCGTACACCTACGACACCCTGGACCGCCAGACGTCGGTGACGGTGAACGGCGACAAGACGTCGACGGTCTACGACGAACTGGGCCGGGCGGTCTCCACCTGGCAGGGCGAGGCGACGACGGGCACCAAGCTCTCCGTCACCAAGTACGACACGGTCTACAAGGGCGAGCTGTACGGCGTCTACACCTACAAGGACGGCGCGGTCTACTCGTCGGTGACGTACCCGACCCTCGACGCCGACAACGACTACGCACCGGTCTCGACCAAGTACTACCTCTCCAAGACGGCAGAGCCGCAGCTGGGCGGGACGTACGAGTTCACGGCCCAGTACAACGACGACGGCACGCTGCAGAGCCAGG
The DNA here is from genome assembly GCF_042899865.1 of Streptomyces sp. NPDC013157. Classification (NCBI taxonomy): domain Bacteria; kingdom Bacillati; phylum Actinomycetota; class Actinomycetes; order Kitasatosporales; family Streptomycetaceae; genus Streptomyces; species Streptomyces sp. NPDC013157. The sequence continues at coordinate 74,282 of NZ_JBIBAK010000013.1, forward strand.
GCCTGCCGGCGACGGGCGACCTGTCCGCCGAGGCGGTCGGGTACGTCTACGACGACCTCCAGCGGCCGACCGGACTCAACACCTCCCTCGGCGGCCTGAGTTACGTCACGGACGCGTCGTACTCGCCGACATCGAACCTGGAACAGCTGGAGCTGTACACGGGTGAGTCGACGGCGAAGAAGACGTGGATCACCAACGACTACGAGGCGGGCACCGACCGCCTGACCAACTCGCGGGTGGACGTCCAGGGCGCGTCGAGCGTCGCCTACGACGCGAACTACACCTACGACGCGGCCGGCGACATCCTCTCCGTCGCCGACACCCCGACCGGCGGCACGAGCGACGTCCAGTGCTTCTCGTACGACGGGCTGGGCCGCGTCTCGTCCGCGTGGACGTCGTCGGTGGCGTCGAACGACGCCAAGGGCACGGGCTCGACGGACGCGTCCTGCGCGTCGGGAGCGTCGACGTCGACGGTGGGCGGGGTCTCCCCCTACTGGACCGACTACGGCTACGACACCATCGGCAACCGCACGAGCGAGGTGCGCCACGGCCTGAACGGCGCGGCGACGTCGTCCCGCACGTACAAGTACGGCGAGACGGGCTCCGGCCCGAACGGCTCGGCCTCCGGCGCCCACACGGTGTCGTCGGTGACCGAGAAGACGGACGCGACCAGCACCACGCCCGCCGTCACCTCCCAGAACTCCTACACCTACGACGCGTCGGGCAACACGAAGACCCGCGTGCTGGACGGCGACACCCAGTCGCTGGCCTGGGACAAGCAGGGTGAGCTGACGACGGTCACGAACGCCGACAACTCGGTGACGACGTACAAGTACGACGCGTCGGGTTCCCGCGTCCTCCGGGACACGCCGACGGAGAAGACGCTCTACCTGCCCGGCACCGAACTCCACTACGACAAGTCGACGTCGAAGGTGACGGCGACCCGCTACTACTCCTTCGCCGGCACCACGGTCGCGATGCGCGAGGCGGACGGCGTCCACTTCCTCGCCTCGGACAACCAGGGCACGGCGCAGCTGTCGGTCGACGCGAAGACGGGTTCGACGACCCGCCGGCGCATGGACGCGTTCGGCAACGTCCGCGACGACTCCACGTCCTCGTCCACGGGCTGGGTGAACGACAAGGGCTTCGTCGGCGGCACCGTCCAGGAGTCCACGGGCCTGACCACGCTCGGCGCCCGTGAGTACGACTCCGACACCGGCCGTTTCATCTCGGCGGACCCGGTGGTCGACTACACCGACCCGCAGCAGATCAACGGGTACGCGTACGCCGACAACAGCCCCGTCTCCAACAGCGACGCGTCGGGCCTGCGCCTGGCGGACTGCGTCGGCGGCTGGAACGAGTGCGGCCCCGGCCCGTCCACCCACCGCGGCGCGGTCGACACCCGCGACAGCAGCGGCTCGAACAGCGCCGCCACGACCACGTACACGCCGGCCCAGGCGAAGGCGGACGACGCCAGGGCGAAGGAGGACTCTGCCAAACAGCGCGCGATCGCGATCGCCAAGGAACTCGGCAAGATCGCGATGGACGAACTGGGCATCACCGACGCCCTGGACTGCTTCACCACAGGCAACCTCGGCGCCTGCGGCAACACGGCCCTGAACGTGGTGGGTTCGTTCCTCGGCGGCGGCCCCCTGGCCAAGCTGGCCAAGAAATACCTCTTCCGCTGGGACAAGGCCGCAGCCCTCGGCAAACGCATCTACGGCCTGGGCAAGGACCTCCTGAAGTCCTTCAAGGACTGGCGAAAGAGCAGGAAGGAAGCGGACCGGCTGGAGACCGTCGCCGCGTCGTGCTCCATAAAGAACAGCTTCACCCCGGACACCAAGGTGTTGATGGCGGACGGCACCGCCAAGGCCATCAAGGACGTGAAGATCGGCGATGTGGTCCTGGCCACCGATCCGGAGACAGGGAAGACCAAACCGGAAAAGGTCACGGCCGAGATCAAGGGCGTGGGCCTCAAGCATCTCGTGAAGGTCACCGTCGACGTCGACGGGAAGAAGGGCGCCAAGACCGCCTCGGTCACCGCGACCGACGGTCACCCCTTCTGGGTGCCGGAACTGGGCGAGTGGATCGACGCCACCGACCTGCAGTCGGGCGAGTGGCTGACCACCGACTCGGGAGCCCGGGTCCAGATCACCGCCGTGAAGCGCTGGACGGCTTTGACAGCCACGGTCCACAACCTCACCGTCAGCGAGCTGCACACCTACTACGTTCTTGCCGGCGCGGACCCGGTTCTCGTCCACAATGCCAGTAGGCGCAGCGATCCGGAGCAGGTCTGTCCCATCGGCAACTACGCCGTGGATTCCATTCCGGCGCGCAGCAAGTCGCAGCGGTTCACGGATGAGGAACACGACCAGATCGACGAGCTGGGCTTCCGGCACGGGTGCCACACGTGCGGGACACTCGATCCCGGCGGCAACGGGAGATTCGTTCCCGACCATCAGCCGATCAGCTCATGGGTTCCGGACGGTACGCCTCAGCGGCTCTATCCGCAGTGTCGCCCGTGCAGCAGCCGGCAAGGCGGCTGGGCAGGCCGGTTGAAGACAGTGATGAGAGGGCTCTATGACGCAGCAGCCAAGAATTGACGGGCGCCGATGGCTGGAGACGGACGGCGGCCCCGTTCTTCTGTGTCCGGTTTCGCTGCTCTCCTCGTGGACGGGATACAACGGTGACTACGACCTCGTCATCGAGATGACGGACGCCGGTCACTCCGAGTGCTACGCCCTTCCGGAGAGGAACGTGGTGATTCTCGGGGACGAGCCGCTGCCGACCACGATCATCGAGTCACGGTCACTGATCGTCCAGTGGATCTCCGGGAACTCCGAGGAGGACATGCGGAGGTACGCCTCCGAGGTCGACCTCGATGCCATCGCATGGCGTGAGGGTCCTGTGCTGGAATCCGACGGGAGGCTCGCGCTCATGGATGCAGCGATGCCGGGCGACGAAGCAACAGAGGAGGGCGTGTTCGTGTTCGACCTCGAAGCCGGCGAGTTTCGTGTGGACAGCGCTGAAGTACCACTTGCTTCGCACACCTCGGCGAAGCTGCACCGCCTGGTTTCGATGAAGGTCTGATCTCTTCGGCGGCAGAGGAGATGGGCCCGCGGCCTCGGCTGCGGGCCCGTCCCGCATACCGGGCGGATCGGAGCGCCCGGAGGGGGTCCACAGGAAGGGGGCCGTACCCTGTAACCCGCTGACCGTGCCGCTTCGACAACGGCATGGTGTGCAAGGTACTCATGTGCCATGAGCGAAGACGGCGAACAGCCGGTCGAGGGACGGCTGATCGGTGGGCGTTACCGGCTCGTCGGGCGCATCGGCTCCGGGCCGGCAGGGACCGTGTGGCGGGCCCGGGACGAGCAGGACGGGCGGGACGTCGCGGTCAAGGAGCCGCGCCTGGTCGGAGAGCCGGACGGTGAGGAACGGCAGCGCGCCGCCCACCGGCTGCTGCACGAGGCCCGGGCCGCCGCCCGCGTCGGCCACCCGGCTGCCGTCGCCATTCACGACGTACTCCTCGATGACGAACTTCCCTGGGTCGTCATGGAGTTGGTGGAGGGGGAGGCGCTGCACTCGGTCCTCGCCGCCCGGGGCCCGCTGCCGTCCGCCGAGGCCGCCCGGATCGGGCTCGCCGTCCTCGGGGCGCTGCACTCCGCCCACTGTGTCGGCATCGTGCACCGTGACCTCAAGCCGTCCAACGTCCTGCTCGCGGCGGACGGCGCTCGTGTCGTCGTCACCGACTTCGGTATCGGCGGGGGACAGGGGTGCGGCCCCTTCGACGCCCCGGAGTGCGGTGCGGGGCGCGGGGCGGGTCCCGCCTCCGACCTGTGGTCCCTGGGCGCGTTGCTCCGCGCGGCCACGGACGGCGGACAGGGTCCCCTCGGACCGCTTCTCGACCAGCTTCTCGCCCCGGAACCCGAGGCCCGGCCGACGGCCCAGGAGGCCGCCGAGGCGCTCGCCGAAGCCGCCGGAGCGACCCTCCCGGCGTGGGTGACCGAACCCGCCGCCGCGCCGCCCCCGGCCCTGGCGCCCGTGCCGCCCCCGCCTCCCGAACCCCGCCGCCTCACCCCCCTCACCGCCCTCGGCCTCCTCCTCGCCAAAAAACCGGAACGCGGCTGATCGTCCTCACCCGAGGGCACCCGAGGGCGCTGATCAGCGCATTCTCTGCCAGTGATCACTGGCGGTGTGTGTGCGGTCGGTGAAACCGGGTTACCCACGGGTACCCAAAGGCTCCGCTCCCGAATACCCTGCGGCTCATGACGGACTCGCAGGCCCCGGCCCACGCACCGGCCCCCACCGGCACGAACCCGCTCGCCCCCGCCCCCGCAGGGGCCCGAACCGCCGCCGACGTGGTCACGCCCGAGCTGGTCGCCCAGCTCACCAAGGGTGTCGTCGGCTCCGGCCGTACGGCCAACCACACGCCCTTCACCGGCGAGAAGCTGGCCGACCTGCCCGAGTCCACCCCCGAGGACGTGGCCAAGGCCTTCGACGCCGCCCGTGCCGCGCAGGCCGTGTGGGCGAAGGTGCCGGTCCGGCAGCGTGCCGCCGTCCTGCTCCGCTTCCACGACCTGATCCTGGCCCGCCAGGCCGAGGTCCTCGACCTCATCCAGCTGGAGACCGGCAAGGCCCGCCTGCACGCCCACGAGGAGGTCCAGGCCGTCGCCGTCGCCAGCCGCCACTACGGCCGCAAGGCCCCCGCCTACCTCCGCCCCAAGCGGCACGCGGGCGCCATGCCCACCCTCACCCGGGTGACCGAACTCCGCCACCCGCGGGGCGTGGTCGGCCAGATCGCCCCCTGGAACTACCCGCTCGAACTCTCCGTCGGCGACGCGCTCCCGGCCTTCGTCGCGGGCAACGCGGTCGTCATGAAGCCGGACACCGAGACCTGCCTGACCGCCCTGTGGGCCCGCGACCTCCTCATAGAGGCGGGACTGCCCGCGGACGTCTTCCAGGTCGTCCTCGGCGAGGGGCCGGTCGTCGGCCCCGAGGTCGTCCGGCACGCCGACTACGTCTCCTTCACCGGCTCCACCCGCACCGGGCGCGAGGTCGCGCAAGGTGCGGCGGCCCGCCTGGTCGGCGTCTCCCTCGAACTCGGCGGCAAGAACGCCATGCTGGTCCTCGACGACGCCGACATCGAGAAGGCCGCCGCCGGCGCGGTCCGCGCCTGCTTCTCCTCGGCCGGCCAGCTCTGCATCTCCATCGAGCGGCTGTACGTCCACGAGTCGATCGCGGACGCCTTCGTCGAGCGGTTCGCCGCCCGCACCAGGGCCATGCGCCTCGGCCGCTCCCTCGCCTACGGCGCCGACATGGGGTCCCTGGTCGGGGAACGGCAGCTGGAGACCGTCAAGCGGCACGTCGAGGAGGCCGTCGAGAAGGGCGCGACCGTCGTCGCCGGCGGCACCGCCCGCCCGGACATCGGCCCCTACTTCTACGAGCCCACCATCCTCGACGGCGTCGAGGACGCGATGGCCGTCTGCACGGAGGAGACCTTCGGGCCGGTCGTCTCCATCTACCGCTTCAGGACGGAGGACGAGGCCGTCGAACACGCCAACGGCACGCCGTACGGCCTCAACTCCTCCGTCTGGTCGAAAAACGGCAGCCGCGGCCGTGCCGTCGCCGCCCGCCTGCGCACCGGCACCGTGAACGTCAACGAGGGCTACGCCCCCGCCTACGGCAGCGTCCAGTCCCCGATGGGCGGCATGAAGGACTCGGGCCTGGGCCGCCGCCACGGCTCGGAGGGCATCCTCAAGTACACGGAGGCCCAGACCGTCGCCCAGCAGCGCCTCCTGCCGATGGCCCCCGCACTGGGCATGGACGACGAGAAGTACGCCCAGTTCATGAGCACCAGCCTGAAGGTGATGAAGGCACTGAGGCTGCGCTGAGGCGCGCCTTCAGGGGCGCTGGGGGTACCCCCGGCCGAAGGCCGGGGGAGGAACTGCGCGAGCAACCACGTACTACCCGCACGTACGCTCAAAGAGGAGAAATCGTGCCCCAGGATGCCTACGACTACGACGTCATAGTCGTCGGTTCAGGATTCGGCGGCTCCGTATCCGCCCTGCGCCTCACCGAGAAGGGTTACCGAGTCGGCGTTCTTGAGGCGGGCCGCCGCTTCACCCGCGAAACGCTCCCCAAGAACTCCTGGGACATAAAGAACTACCTCTGGGCCCCGCAGCTCGGCTGCTACGGCATCCAGCGCATCCACCTCCTCGGCAACGTCATGGTCCTGGCCGGCGCAGGCGTCGGCGGCGGCTCGCTCAACTACGCCAACACCCTCTACGTCCCGCCGAAGCCCTTCTTCGACGACCCCCAGTGGCGCGACATCACGGACTGGCAGGAGGAACTGAAGCCGTACTACGACCAGGCCCAGCGCATGCTCGGCGTACGGCTCAACCCGACGATGACCCCGTCCGACGTCCACCTGAAGGCGGCGGCGGAGAAGATGGGCGTCGGCGACACCTTCCACCTCGCCCCCGTCGGCGTCTTCTTCGGCGACGGCAAGGACGCCGACGGCGAGGCGAAGACGGCGCCCGGCGACCAGGTCGCCGACCCCTACTTCGGCGGCGCCGGCCCCGCCCGCAACGCCTGCACCGAGTGCGGCGAGTGCATGACCGGCTGCCGGCACGGCGCGAAGAACACCCTCAACGAGAACTACCTCCACCTCGCCGAGAAGGCGGGCGCTCAGGTGCACCCGATGACGACGGTCGTCTCCGTCACCGACGACTCCCGGGGCGGCTACGCGATCGCCACCCTCCCCACCGACGACAGGAAGGCGGAGGGCCGGATCTTCAAGGCCCGCCGGGTCGTCATCGCCGCCGGCACCTACGGCACCCAGACCCTCCTGCACCGCATGAAGGCCGGCGGCCAGCTGCCGTACCTCTCCGACCGCCTCGGAGACCTCACCCGTACCAACTCCGAGGCCCTGGTCGGCGCCCAGACCGACGACCGGCGCTACCGCAAGGCACACGGCACCCCGAAGGCCGACTTCACCAAGGGCGTCGCGATCACCTCGTCCATCCACCCGGACGAGAACACCCACATCGAGCCGGTCCGCTACGGCAAGGGCTCCAACGCGATGGGCGGCCTGTCGATCCTCCAGGTGCCGTACGCGGAAGGCTCCTCCCGCGTACGCGGCTGGCTCGCGAACGCGGCCCGCCACCCCCTCCTGGTGATGCGTTCGCTCTCCAACCGGCGCTGGTCGGAGCGGACCATCATCGGCCTGGTCATGCAGTCGCTGGACAACTCCCTGACGACGTACCTGAAACCGGACGGCGTCGGCAAGGGCCTGCTCACCGCCCGGCAGGGCCACGGCGCCCCCAACCCCAAGCAGATCAGGGCCGCTTCGGAGGCGGCCAGTACGCTCGCTGCCGAGATCAACGGGTTCGCCGGCAGCAACGTCGGCGAGCTGATGGGCACCCCGCTCACCGCCCACTTCCTCGGCGGCTGCCCGATCGGCGACTCCCGCGAGACCGGGGTCATCGACCCGTACCACCGCCTCTACGGCCACCCGGGCATCTCGGTCGTGGACGGCGCCGCCGTCTCTGCGAACCTGGGGGTGAACCCGTCCCTCACCATCACGGCACAGGCCGAGCGCGCGATGTCGTACTGGCCCAACAAGGGCGAGGCGGACCCGCGGCCGCGGCAGGGCGAGCCGTACCGGCGCCTGCCGGCGGTCGAGCCGCACCGCCCGGCGGTCCCGGCCGAGGCCTTCGGCGCGCTGCGGCTGCCGTTCCTCTCGATCCCGGCCGTACCGCCGAAGAAGTAGAGCGGAGGGGCGGCCGGACAACGAAGAGGGACCTGTGCCCCCCTCCGAGCCCAGGTCCCTCTTAGATCGCGGCCGTGACCCGGCAAAGCCTCATCGGATGTCACTGCTGGTTCCGCAGATGTGACCGGTGAGTCCTGTGAATGGTTGCCTCCGCATTCACAGAACCTGCATGTGATGTGAGTCACTCTGGCTGTCGGATCGCTGGATCGCTGGATGGCATGGACACAGCCGATTCCAAGGTTATTCTCGCCCCCGTCGAACGGCCGAGCGAGAGAGTGTCATGTCTGACAGACGGTCCGAAGAATCGTCGGGGGACGAGCCGTCGTCCTCCATATCCGACGAGGTGTGGGAGCAGTTCCTCCGCGACAGCGAACGGGACATCCGCAAGTCCGCCCCCAAGGAGCCCTCCGCCCGGGCCCGTGAGGTGACCGAGCGGCTCAAGGGGCAGCAGGGGCAGCCCGAGGGATGGCGGACCGGGCCCGCCTGGCAGGAGCAGAACGGGCGGGCCGCCCGGCGCCGCAGGGCCTGGGCGGTCATCGGCGTTCCGCTGGCCATCGCCGTCGCCGTCGTGGCGATGCGACCGTCCCTGATTCCGGGCGATCCCTTCGGCTCGTCCGCCGGCACGGACACCGCGACCACGCCGCTGCCCGACGAGAGCACCACCCCGACCGCCCCGCCCTCCGCGGTCGCCCCCGACACCCCCACGCTCGCCCACCCGTTCGCCGGTTCCCCGGCGCTCCGCTGGGCCGACGGCGCGGCCGGCATCGTGCTGCCGAAGGCCACCGCGGTCGGTGCCGTCCCGAAGGACCGCGTCGAACTGGCCCTCCAGCAGACCAGGAAGCTGCTGGTGGACGCCAACCTGAACCCCGACGTGCTGGCCGGCGGCCGTCCCGCGGCCGCCCTCTCGGTGCTCGACCCCAAGCAGCCCGACGTGCTCGACAACCTCAACACCTCGCTGCGCAGCCCCAGCAAGACCCACGACCCGCTGTTCCTCTTCAGCCGCTTCGACCCGAAGGACGTGAAGCCGGCCGGGAAGACCGTCAAGGTGCGTGGCCGGATCACCTTCGCGAAGGGCAAGTACCAGGGCGTGGCCGTGCACGCCGACTACACCTTCGTCTATCCGGTCGTCCGCGCCGACGCCTCCGCCGACGGCTCCACCGAGGTCACCCGCACGATCGTGCGCCGCGTCATCGACACCGAACTCCCCGACCCCACGCGGTACCAGGTCACCCCCGGCCGCCTGACCCTCCTGCGCTACGACGAGGACGCCGGCAACTCGGCCTGCGGCATCAACGACGGCTACCTGCACCCGCAGTTCCCGTCTCAGGCGCCGACCGGCGGCGCCGCCCCGACCGGCCCGTCCGTCGACCCCTACGACCGCAGCCGCGACATCGGCAAGGAGGAGGCCTGCGGCACGGTCAGCCGGACGTAGTTCTCCGCGTCTGCTGCGCGTCTGCTGCGCGTCTGCTGCGCGCAGGCGAAGGGCCCCGCGGGACGGAGCCGCGGGGCCCTTCTTTCGTCAGCACCGACGTCAGGGCAGCGTCGGTGCCTGGGAGCGGCGCCGGGGGGTTGCGCCGCTGGTCTCTGTGCCCTGTACCGCCGTCCGTGCCCCGGGTCGGCGCCCCGGCGCGCTCGGGGCGTACGGCAGGTCTCGACCTTTGGCGGACGGTCGGTACACGGCAATTCCGTTGCCTGAACTGGGACTTGGGAACTCCGAAGGCCTTGCGGGCCTTCTACGCATCGTGCTGGATGTACGCGGCCTCCGCAACCGTTTGACCCAGCCCTTGTGCATTTTTGCGATTTTCCGCCGGTCGGCCCCGGGCGTCCCCGGAGCCGGCCGTCTCTTGGGTGACCGGGCTGCTGTCCCCTGCCGTCCGGTCACTTGACTGGAGCGAGGTCCCACGGCGCACGGTACGTCCCGTGCACCTCATCGCCCCAGCGAAGCCACGCGTGGTTCTTTCGGGCCCGCCCCTGGCTGACACGGACACCCCACCAACGAAGCGGCCCGCGGGCCGGTCACGCGCCGTACGGGTGAGAAGAGCCCCGAACTCAGATCCGCCCGACTCAGATGCGACCCCGGCACAGTTCCAGGAGGGTCATGGCCAGCGCCGTGCCGGGCCTGCCGAGTGCCGCGCTGTAGTGGCCGAGGATCTCCATCTCCCGGGAGAGGTTCACCCGGCGGCCGCCGGAGGCGATCCGGGCCTCCTGGACGACGGCGGAGACGGCCATCCGTTCCTGGATCAGACCGATGATCCGGTCGTCGAGCGCGTCGATGCGCTCCCGCGCACCGGTGATCACCTCGGCGGCCTCGTGGGTACGGGCACCGGTCACGTCGATCGCGTTCATGGGGGCTCCTCGTCTGTCCTTGCCGGAAGGGGTGCGGTGCCCCGGAGCGACCGGATCCGGAGAAACACCAGGCGCCCCGGACCTTGTCGGCCCGGGGCGCCTGGGGAACTCGCTTGTCAGTTGCTCAAGCAGCACGACCATGGCAGCCGGTGGGCCGGTTGCCATAGGTAAAGAGGAAAGTCGTCTGGGTGAGCATGGGGGGAGTATGCCACAGGAGTACGGCGAGGTGTCCCGCGCCCACCCCGTTAGAATCGGTAACCACAGACCCCCGCCCGACCGCCGGAAGGCACCCCGTGTCATCAGCGACTCCCGCTGCCGCCGCTCCCGACACCGTCCTGGTCGTCGACTTCGGCGCGCAGTACGCCCAGCTCATCGCCCGCCGCGTCCGCGAGGCCCGGGTCTACAGCGAGATCGTGCCCAGCACCATGCCGGTCGCCGAGATGCTCGCCAAGAACCCGGCGGCGATCATCCTCTCCGGCGGCCCCTCGTCCGTGTACGAGGAGGGCGCCCCCCGCCTGGACCGCGAGCTCTTCGAGGCCGGCGTCCCCGTCTTCGGCATGTGCTACGGCTTCCAGCTGATGGCGCAGGTCCTCGGCGGCACCGTCGACAACACCGGCGCCCGCGAGTACGGCCGTACCGACCTGCACGTCTCCAAGACGGCCTCCACCCTGTTCGAGGGCACCCCCGCCGAGCAGCACGTGTGGATGTCGCACGGCGACGCCTGCTCCGCCGCCCCGGAGGGCTTCACCGTCACCGCGTCCACGGACGTCGTCCCGGTCGCGGCCTTCGAGAACGACGAGCGGAAGCTCTACGGCGTCCAGTACCACCCCGAGGTCATGCACTCCACGCACGGCCAGCAGGTCCTGGAGCACTTCCTGTACCGGGGCGCGGGCCTCAAGCCGACCTGGACCACCGGGAACGTCATCGACGAGCAGGTCGCCGCGATCCGTGAGCTGGTCGGCGACAGGCGTGCCATCTGCGGTCTGTCCGGCGGCGTCGACTCCGCCGTGGCCGCCGCCCTCGTCCAGAAGGCCATCGGCTCCCAGCTGACCTGCGTGTACGTCGACCACGGCCTGATGCGCAAGGGCGAGACCGAGCAGGTCGAGAAGGACTTCGTCGCCGCGACCGGCGTCCAGCTGAAGGTCGTCGACGCGGAGGCCCGCTTCCTGGACGCCCTCGCCGGCGTCTCCGACCCGGAGCAGAAGCGGAAGATCATCGGCCGCGAGTTCATCCGGGTCTTCGAGCAGGCCCAGGCCGAGATCATCGCCGACGCCGGCCCGGCCGTGGAATTCCTGGTCCAGGGCACCCTCTACCCGGACGTAGTGGAGTCCGGCGGCGGTACCGGCACCGCGAACATCAAGTCGCACCACAACGTCGGCGGTCTGCCGGAAGACCTCGAGTTCAAGCTGATCGAGCCGCTCCGCAAGCTCTTCAAGGACGAGGTCCGGATGGTCGGCCAGGAGCTCGGCCTGCCGGAGGAGATCGTCCAGCGCCAGCCGTTCCCGGGTCCGGGCCTCGGCATCCGGATCGTCGGCGAGGTCACCAAGGAGCGGCTGGACCTGCTCCGCGAGGCCGACGCGATCGCTCGCGAGGAGCTGACCGCGGCCGGCCTCGACCGCGACATCTGGCAGTGCCCGGTGGTCCTGCTCGCGGACGTCCGCAGCGTCGGCGTCCAGGGCGACGGCCGCACCTACGGCCACCCGATCGTGCTGCGCCCGGTCTCCTCCGAGGACGCCATGACGGCCGACTGGTCCCGCCTGCCGTACGACGTCCTCGCGAAGATCTCCACCCGGATCACCAACGAGGTCCGTGACGTCAACCGGGTCGTCCTCGACGTCACCTCCAAGCCGCCGGGCACCATCGAGTGGGAGTAGGCCTGGTAAGAGGCCCCGAGAAGAGGTGGTACCGCTCCGGCGGTGCCACCTCTTCGACGTGTCTCGGACGAGCCACCCGGCTGTCGATTCCCGACATCTTCTGTCGCGATCTGCTCGCGCGCGTCATCTTTACAGAACAGCTCTGTTTTCCTGCGCTGACCGGCGGTAACTTCCGGCCGTAACACAAACCCAGTGCTGGAGGACCTATGCACGGGCCGACCCCGCCCCTGCCGCTGCCCACCGATCAGCTGCAGTTCGCGATGCCGCCGATGTACGACTCGCTCGACGACGAGCGCCGGCACCGCAAGGAGCGGCTCGCCGGAGCGCTGCGGATCTTCGGCCGGGCCGGACTGGAGGACGGGGTGTCGGGGCACATCACCGCCCGCGACCCCGAGTACTCGAACTGCTTCTGGGTCAACCCGTTCGGCATGCCGTTCAAGCACGTCACCGTCGGCGACCTCGTCCTGGCCAACCAGGACGGCCAGGTGATCGAGGGCCGCTACCACGTCAACCAGGCCGCCTTCACCGTCCACGCCCAGGTGCACGCGGCGCGCCCGGACGTCGTCGCCGTCGCCCACTGCCACTCCGTGCACGGCCGCGCCCTGTCCGCCCTGGGCGACCTGCTCGACCCGATCAGCCAGGAGAGCTGCGCCTTCTACGAGGACCACGCCCTCTACGACGCCTACACCGGCGTCGCCGTGGACGCCGAGGAGGGCCGCCGGATCGCCGCCGCCCTCGGCTCCCGCAAGGCGCTGGTGCTGCGCAACCACGGGCTGCTGACCGTCGGCGACTCGGTGGACGCGGCGGCCTGGTGGTTCCTGTCCATGGAGAAGTCCGCGCAGGTCCAGCTGACCGCGAAGGCGGCCGGCCGGCCGCTGCTGATCGACCACAAGCTCGCCGTCGCCACCCGGGAACAGCTCGGCGGCGACCTGGTGGCCTGGATCAACTACCAGCCCCTGTGGCAGGACATCAGCCGCAGCGAACCGGACCTGCTCAGCTAGGCGCTCCGCAAGGTGCTCCGCAAGGCGCTTCGCTGGAAGCGCCGCGGTCTGTCGTCTGGCGTCTGCGGCGCCGTCGTGGCTGGTCGCGCAGTTCCTCCCCCAGCCTTCGGCCGGGGGTACCCCCAGCGGCCCTCCAGGGCGCTGCCCAGCCGTCGGCTCAGAAGCTCCGCAGTACGGCTGCCTTCGTCAGCGCGAACTCCTCGTCCGTGAGCACCCCGTCGCGATGCAGTTCGCCCAGCTCCCGCAGCCTGCGCAGCAGGACGTCGTGGTGGTCGGCCGGCTGGCGCGGCACGGGCGCCGGGGGCCGGTCGGCGCACTCCGCGCCCGGCCGGGTCGACGGATGCGGCAGCCGGGCCGTGACCGCCGCCGCCACCAGCGCCGTCAGCAGGTCGCGGCGGACACTGCCCCACAGGTCGAGGGCGTACGGGTCGCGCTCGGCCGGCAGCTTCGAGAACACCGTCTCCCGGGTCACGAACCGCAGGAAGCCGTCCTCGTAGCCGGAGTTGGGCAGCCATTCCACCTGCACCAGATCGCCGACGCCGATGATCCGGGGCCCGGTGGCCCGCTTGACCCGGTCGGAGGTGTCGGCCCAGTCGATGCGCACCTGCGTACCGTCGAACGACACGGTGCCGTCCGAGGACCGCACCGACACCGGCACCGGCGGCCCCGGCAGCAGGTAGGTCCTCGCCGGCTCCTTCGGGACCTGGTCCAGCAGCAGCGACTGCCGGATCTCCGCCACGACGTACTCGGCCACCCCCGACCGGTCCCCGTCCACCGCCAGCCGATACGGATCCGCCGCCTCCGGCAACCGCCCGCCCGTCGCCTGCAGCAACGGGTCCGCCCCCTCGCGCAGCCGCATCCTCAACCGCCCCCGCTTGCGCTCCGGCTCGTACACCACCCCCGCCACCGCCTCCAGGGGTACGGCGATCTCCCCGTAGGTCTGCCGGAACAGCGGCACGGACCGATGGCGTCCCGGCGTGATCCGGACCGTGCTGCCGTCGAAGGCCCAGGTCCCGTCCCGCTGGATGATCTCGGCCATGGGGAAATTCTCGCAGCCGGGTCAACACGTCTGCCGTATCTTCACCCGTCGTGACCGGCCCACTGAACGCGAACGGCGTGGCGTAGGGCACAATTCGCTCTCGACACAAGGGAGTTGCGCGACGGCGTCCGGCCCCGGGGAGGGCCCTGCGCGTCGCGCCCCGGGCGTGGGGAAGGCGGGCGTCGGGCGTGGCGGTGCAGGAGGCGAGGCAGGGCGCCGGTACGGGTGTCCACGGGGGCGGCTGCGCGTGCGGGGACTGTCCGCACGGGGCACGCGAGGGACACCGGCGGGCGGTCGCCGAATTCCTCCTCAAGCGGGAGGAGTTCGCGGCCGGGCAGGGGCTGCCCGCGGCGGTGGCCCACTCGGCCTCCGCCTCCCGCCAGTGGGTCTCCGAGGAACTCACCCAGTCCGCCGAGGTGGTCGCCGAACGCGCCCGCGCCGAGGGCGAGGCCTGGCTCGCCCGCCTGTGGCTGCGCACCGCGTGCACCGTCTGGGCCGCCGTCGTGATCATGCTTCTCACCCAGGCCCTCACCGCCGTCGGCGCGGGCTGGACCAGCGCCCGCACCGCCGGGCTGCTCGCCGCCCTGCTCGTGGCCCTCGCCCTCACCGCCGCCTCCTGGTTCCACCGCTCGCGCGGCGGGGTGCTCGCCCCCGTCATCGGCGAGGACAACCGCATGTCCACCTCCCGCACCGTCGCCGCCTCCTGGGTGCTCTTCGTCGCCTACGCCGTCCTCGTCCTGGCCGGGCGCCTGGCCGCCGCCTCCTCTCCCGCCGACCGCGACGCCCTCATCTCCGGCCTCGACCTCGCCCGCGGCGCCGGCGCGGTCACCGTCCTCGCCGTGGTCTGCGCCATCGCCGTGCTGGTGCGCCGGGTGGTCGGCCTGCGCATCGCCGGCCAGCGCCTGCAGAAGGTGCGCGCCCACCGCCCCCGCGCCGCCGACCTGCTCACCGACGACGCCGGCCGCGGCACCTTCGCCGACATCCAGTACGTCGTCATCAGCGCCGTCGCCCTGCTCTTCGCCGCCGTACGGCTCGCCCGCCGCCCCGACCAGCTCCCCGACCTGCCCTGGGGCCTCGCGACGGTGGTCCTGATCTCCGCCGCGACCTACCTGGCCGGCAAGTACGCCGAGGGCGGCCGTCCGGTGATCCTCTCCGTCGTCCGCGCCCGCGAGGCCGGTGACCTGGACGCCCCGATCCGCACCGGCGACGACATCGAGATCCGCGGCACCGGCTTCGTCCCGCCCGGCGCCCAGACCGCCGACCGCCTCTCCCGCATGGTGGTCCGCATCGGCGCCGTCAACGTCCACGTCCCCCTGGTCCCGGTCACCGGCGGCTTCAGCAACCCCACGGACCACGTCCTCACCGTCCCCGTCCCGGCCGAGGTGGAGCCCGGCTCCGTCGAGGTCCAGGTGGTGACGGCGGCCGGAGTGGCGACCAACCGGTGCGTGGTCGAGGTGACGGAGTGAGGGCGCCGGCCGGTGAGGGGCGGAGCAGAAACGGCCGAGCCCGGCACCCGACCCTTCCTGCCCACCTTTCTCCACCCTCCCGGGTGTCACGGTCCGGCCGAAATTCGGAAAAACGTCCGGGAGAGGGTTGAGACGGCCGGGGTTGTCGTACGTATCGTCTGTTGAGGGGCCCGGGTACAGCGGCGAGAGGCGGCTACTGGCGATGACTCACGGCATTCGTTCGGACACGCAAACTCCGTATCTCGACGGCGACCGCGGACTGCGGGAGACCGCCACCCGGTACGCCCTCCTTCCCTTGCGGATCTTCCTGGGCGTCACCTTCATCTACGCCGGCCTGGACAAACTGACCGACAGTGCCTTCCTCAAATCCGGCGGCTCCGGGTCCATCGGCGACACCATGCGCGCCGTCCGTGACTCCGCCGCGATCCCGGCCCTGGTCGACCTGGCCCTGAAGAACCCCGTCGGCTTCGGCACCGCGATCGCCTTCGGTGAGCTGGCCGTCGGCCTCGGCACCCTCTTCGGCCTGCTGGCCCGGCTGGCCGCGCTCGGCGGCGCCCTGATCTCGCTCAGCCTCTGGCTGACCGTGAGCTGGGCCAACTCCCCGTACTACTACGGCAACGACCTCGCCTACCTGATGGCCTGGCTGCCCCTGGTGCTCGCCGGCGCCCCCTACCTCTCTCTGGACGCGGTGCTCCGCGCCCGACGCCGACACCGCTCCGCACGGGCTTCGCTGGGCCTCTAGCAGGCTCCTGATCGGCTCCTAGCCCTCCGGTGTGCCGCGGCGCCTGCGTATCGCCCGGGTCAGCGCCGCGGTCACCCCTGCCAGGAAGAGGCCGACCACCGTCACGGGGATGACCGCGAACCACTCGGTGTCCCACCAGCCGCCCGCGTCACCGGCGTAGGCGATCCCCGCTGCCGTCAGGAAGACACCGACGACCAGCCGTCCGGGCTGGAACTCATGCCGCAGCACGGGTCACCTCCACCTGTCCCGCGCCGACCTGGAGGTCCAGGTCGAGCGTCCCCGCGTTCTTCGCGCCGCTCGCCGGCGGCAGCGTCACGTCCTTGTGCCTGCCCGGTTCCACGTCCACGTCCTTCTTGTCGTCACCGGGCAACTGGATGTCGCCCACCCCCACGTCGATGCTCATCCGCACGGTCACGTCCGCCGGTACGACGATCTTCAGCTGGCCCGCGCCCACCTCGGCCGACGTCGACACCGTCCGCCCGTGGGCGACGCGTATGAGGGACAGGTCCAGGGTGGCCACGCCCGTCCCGAGGTCGTACGCCGACGACACCTCCGCCGCGGTGGCGGGCGTCCAGGACGCCCGCGTCCAGTGGGTGCTGATGTCGGACGGAAGGGCCGTCGCGACCGCCAGCAGGGCCGCCGTGAGCAGGGCCAGGAAGAGCGAGCCGGCTCCCGTGCGCCCGAGGAACGAGCTGAGCGCCGTCCCCAGCCCGAACACGATCAGCGCGCAGGCCAGGCCGGTCTGGAGGCTGGTGCCCAGCGGGTGCGTGTCCCATGTCAGACCCGTGCCCAGGCTGCCCGCCACCAGAGCGAACAGGAAGATCCAGCCGCCGATCCAGCGCGGTCCGCGCGGCTTCGGAGGTGGGCTCTGCCGGGCCCGGACGTCCTGGCCGTGGACCCACGGGGTGCTCAGCCGGAAGTCCAGCCCCGGGGCCTCCCGGCCGCGGACGTCGGCCGGGCCCCACAGGTAGCCGGTGCCCCCGACATGCGTGCCGTCCTTGACGATCGGGTCCCGCCACCACGAGGGGTAGGAGATCGGGATCGGCGGTGCCTGGGCCTCCGGCGGGGCGTCGGCGACGGCCTGGGCGGACAGCGGGTCGGGGTCGGGGGCGCCGCGCTGCCGCGACCAGTACCCGGCGCCGGCCAGCAGCAGGGAGAGGACGACGGCGAACGCCAGCACCTGGCCGTTCCTGACCA
Source organism: Streptomyces sp. NPDC013157 (assembly GCF_042899865.1). Taxonomy (NCBI): domain Bacteria; kingdom Bacillati; phylum Actinomycetota; class Actinomycetes; order Kitasatosporales; family Streptomycetaceae; genus Streptomyces; species Streptomyces sp. NPDC013157. The sequence continues at coordinate 91,718 of NZ_JBIBAK010000013.1, forward strand.
TCGTCAGCAGCACTCCGCAGCCGACCAGCGCGAACAGCACGGCCGCCAGGGCCTGCCCGTCGACCCGGCCGGTCAGCAGCTTGCGGACCTCGTTCTCCTCGTCGTCCTCGTACGGCACGAAGAGCCAGGCGAAGCCGTAGAAGAGAAGACCGATGCCGCCGGTCGCGGCCAGCACGGCCAAGGTGATGCGGAAGATCACCGGGTCCAGGTCGGTGTGGCGCCCGAGCCCCGCGCACACGCCCGCGATCATCTTGTGCCGGCGGTCGCGCCGGAACCGGGGGGAGGCCGCGCCGACGGCTTCCGCGCCGGTGCCGGTGGCGTCGGCCCCCGTCGCGGCCGTCTGCGCCGCGGCGGGCGCGGCATCCGACGGCCCGGTGCCCGCAGCGGGCCGCGGGCCGGGGCCGGGTCCCGGACCCGTCGCGGCGTGCTCGTGATCAGTCATGAGTCAATGGTGACGGCCGTGCGGCCGCAGCGGCAGTCGGGATGACCCTGGCCGAACCCTGAAATCGGCCCCGAGTCCGGGCCGGGAAGCGTTCGAACGGCGCCGCGGCGCCCCGGAACCGGAGGAAAACCGAAGATCAGGGGAGTCTCGGGGGTCGACCCTGATGCTCCGCACCTGCGGGCGTGTGAACATCGATGGCATGCCGGAAGCCGCAGCAGCGCCCCTCGACGACCCGCGGCCGCCGCGCAAGCTCTACCGCAGCAGCGACGGCCGCTGGCTCGGCGGAGTGGCGCGGGGCCTCGCCGGGCATCTCGGCCTGCCTGTCGTCTGGGTGCGGCTGGTCTTCGTCGGCCTGTTCATGGCCAACGGCCTCGGCGCGCTGCTGTACGCCGCGTTCTGGTTCTTCGTGCCGCTCGGCGTCGGCGGGGTCGGCGGACAGAAGCCGCCGTCCCTGGTCGCCACCGAGACCTCGGCGGACGGCCGTCGCCGACTCGTCGCGCGCAAGCCCGACAAGGGCCAGATCGTCGCCCTGCTCCTCATGGTCGTCGTGTCCGTGGTGTTCGTGGGCAGTGTCAACCTGACCAGGGGCGCCAAGGCCTATCTCCTTCCCGCGGTCCTGGTCGCCGCCGGTGTCGCCCTGGTCTGGCGCCAGGCGGACAACGCCCGCCGGGCCCGCTGGGTCGAGGTCGGCAGCCGGCGCCGTACGCTCAGCCTGCTGCGCGCAGGCGTCGGCGTCCTGCTCGTCACCGCGGGCGTCTCGGGCGTCTTCGTCATGCAGGGCTCCGCCGCGCACCTCGGCGCGGTGCTCCAGGCGGCCCTCGCCGTGCTCGTCGGCATCACGCTGCTCGCCGGTCCGTATCTGGTCCGGATGACCCAGGACCTCTCCGAGGAGCGGCTGATGCGCATCCGGGCCCAGGAGCGCGCCGAGGTCGCCGCCCATGTCCACGACTCCGTGCTGCACACCCTCACCCTGATCCAGCGCAACGCGGAGAACGCGGGGGAGGTGCGCCGCCTCGCCCGCGCCCAGGAGCGCGACCTGCGCACCTGGCTCTACAAACCCGAGGGCACCGGCAAGGACGAGGCCGACGAACCCGCCACCCTCGCCGAGGCCGTCCGGCGCAACGCGGCCGAGGTGGAGGACAAGCACGGCGTCCCCATCGAAGTCGTCGTGGTCGGGGACTGCCCGCTCGACGAGCGGACGGGCGCGCAGATGCAGGCCGCGCGCGAGGCGATGGTCAACGCGGCCAAGTACGGTGGCGAGGGCGGCGCCGTCCAGGTCTACGCCGAAGTCGAGGGCAGGACGGTCTTCGTGTCCGTCCGCGACCGCGGTCCCGGCTTCGACCTCGATTCGATACCCGCCGACCGGATGGGTGTCAGAGAATCGGTCATCGGCCGCATGGAACGTCACGGGGGCACCGCACGGCTGCGGTCCGTGCCGGGCGGCGGCACGGAGGTCGAGCTGGAGATGGAGAGGGCGGAGAAGACGTCATGAGCGACGCGACCGAGGCGAACGGCCCGGCGGAAGGCGCGGAGAAGGCCGGGCGTCGGGTGCGGGTGGTCCTCGTCGACGACCACCGGATGTTCCGGACGGGCGTCCAGGCCGAGATCGGCCAGACCGAGCAGACCGGCGTCGAGGTGGTCGGCGAGGCCGCCGACGTCGACCAGGCGGTCTCGGTGATCACCGCGACCCGGCCCGAGGTGGTCCTCCTGGACGTGCACCTGCCGGGCGGCGGCGGGGTCGAGGTGCTGCGCCGGTGTGCCCCGTTGACGGCGGACGCCGAGCAGCCGGTGCGTTTCCTCGCGCTGTCCGTGTCGGACGCGGCCGAGGACGTGATCGGCGTGATCCGGGGCGGCGCCCGGGGCTACGTCACCAAGACGATCACCGGCACGGACCTGGTCGACTCGATCTTCCGGGTCCAGGAGGGCGACGCCGTCTTCTCGCCGCGGCTCGCCGGGTTCGTCCTGGACGCCTTCGCCTCCACCGACGCTCCGCCGGTCGACGAGGACCTCGACCGCCTCACCCAGCGCGAGCGCGAGGTCCTGCGCCTCATCGCCCGCGGCTACGCCTACAAGGAGATCGCCAAGCAGCTGTTCATCTCCGTCAAGACGGTCGAGTCCCATGTGTCGGCGGTGCTGCGCAAGCTGCAGCTGTCGAACCGGCACGAGCTGACCCGCTGGGCGACGGCACGCCGCCTGGTCTGAGGCCCGCGCCCGCCCGGTCCGCCCGGTCTGCCGGTCCGTGGCCGCCCGGACGGCCGCGTGAGGCCGCTCAGACGACCCGCGTCGCCCCCGCGAACGGCATCTCGTCGATCGGGGCGATCCGTACCGGCGCCGACGGGTTGGGCGCGTGGATCATCTGGCCGTTGCCGATGTAGATGCCGACGTGGCTGATGCCCGAGTAGAAGAACACCAGGTCGCCCGGCTGGAGTTCGGAGCGCGAGACGCGGCGGCCGGCGTTGATCTGGGCGTAGGTGGTGCGGGGGAGGGAGACGCCGGCGGAGCGGTAGGCGGCCTGGGCGAGGCCCGAGCAGTCGAAGGCGTCGGGGCCGGTCGCGCCCCAGACGTAGGGGCTGCCGAGCTTCGAGTAGGCGTAGGCGATGGCGGTCGCGGCGCGGGAGTCGGTGGCGGCGACGCTGCCGGCGGTCAGCGGGGCGCGCGCGTCCGACGCGGAGCGTGAGGCGCGTCCGGTGCCGTCGTCCGCCGCGACCGCCGACCGCTGTTGGGGTGACAGCCGGTCCAGGAGCTGTCGCGCCTCGCCCAGTTTGCCGTTGACGGCGGCCTTCTCCCGCTTCAGCTCGGCCTGCCGGGACCGCAGCGACGTCAGCTCGACATGTGCGGCACCCTGCAACTGCTCGATCTCCCGCAGCTGTTGCCGTACCCGTGCCACCGCACCGGCCTGCCGGTCACCGGCCCGCTCGGCGAACGCCGCGTCGTCCAGGTACCGGTCGGGATCGCTGGACAGCGCCAGCTGCCAGGCCGGGTCGATGCCGCCGTCGCGGTACTGCGCGGCCGCGAAGGAACCGAGCGCGTCCCGGGCGGAGTTGAGCTTCTCCTGCGCGCGGGCGGTCTCGTCCTGCAGCGACTTCAGCCGATGCTGGGCCGTGTCGGCCCTGTCCTTCGCTCCGTCGTACTTCTGGGTGGCCTCCTCGGCCTCCTGGTACAGCTGGTCCACCTTGGCCTTCACCTGCGCCGGTGTCAGTTGCGGCTCGGCGTTTCCGGTCCCTTCGAAGGCCGTCGCGGTGGCCGCGCCCGCGAGGGCGAGGGTTACGGCCGTGCGGGCCGTGTTGCCGCCGAGCGAGCGCTGTCGGGGCTTGCGGTGCGCTGCCACCTGGGCTGTCCCGTCCTTTCGTACGACCGCCGTCTCGTCCGTGGGCACGCCGGGGGAGCGTCCGTACGGCCGCGGGGAGTGCGGATTGCGCGTCCGGCGGCGGCCCGCACAGGGGGAGCGGGCCGCCGCCGGACCTTCTCGGCGGTGGTGTCCGACTGCCGCCCCTGGCCCGGGCGGCGGTGGGGAGTCGGTCACCTGGGGGAGGACGCTAGGCCCGGGTGTGTCGGCTTGGTAACGCGATGCACGGAATTGGCGTGACCGGATCGTTACCGGACGGTATGTGAACGGGATTCCGGTCCGGAGTCGTCGGCTTCTCGGGGCGGGATGACCGAAGCGGCGGTTCCGGGGCTGATGGGGGACGCGGGGTGCTATGGGGTGCATATATGCGGGTGCCGGGTGCCGGGTGCCGGGTGCCGGGTGCCGGGGGAGGGGCCGGTGGTCGGTGCCCCCGGGGGTCCTGATTAGGCTCCGGGGCCATGGACGTACTCATCCATCTCTTCGTCGGCCTGCACATCATCGGCATCGCCGCGCTCCTCGGCGGCTTCCTCACCCAGATGAAGGCGATGGGCCAGGGCACGGCCCGGTTCGTCCCCGGGATGCTGCACGGCGCGTTCACCATGCTCGCGACCGGCGTGATCCTGGTCGGTCTCAACGAGGCCGACGACCACCACGTCAACACCGTCAAGATCGGCGTGAAGCTCGCCCTGCTGATCGTGATCCTCGGGCTCGTCTACGTGAAGCGGGACGACGAGAAGGTCGAGAAGGGCGCTTTCGGCCTGGTGGGCCTGCTCACGGTGGTGAACATCTTCATCGCCGTCCTGTGGACCTGATCCCCGGCATCCTCAGCGGGTCTTCCTGAGAGCGGCACGGGCGTCCGCCGCCGCACCGGCCGCCACCGTCAGCCAGGCCGCCACCGTGACCCACACCAGCACCCGCCCCGGCCACCTCGGCCACGCGCCGCCGACCGCGGCCGCGACCGACAGCGTCGCCGTCGCCGTCATCCCCATCGGGAACACCGTCGACCAGCGGCGCACGTCGTAACGCGGGCGGGGCCACGCCACCTCCGCGGCCAGCAGGACGACGTACCAGGCCAGGTCCAGGACCAGCAGCGCCACCGTCACCACGCGCAGGACGCCCTGGTCGTCGTCGTTCCACAGGTACAGCCGCGCACTGTCGGCGGCCAGCAGCCGTGCACCGGCCAGCGCCGAGATCGCGAGCGCGCCGCCCGCCACCCACTGGTCACCGGGCCCCTGGGCGATCTGCCGCCACTCGAACCGGGGCACGGCGAGCCCGTACATCGCCAGCCCCACCCAGAACAGGACCAGCGAGAGGTGTGCGAGCCATGCCGTGGTCACGGCCGCCGCCAGCGTCGCACCCAGCACGGCCGGCCCCTGCGTGGCCACACAGGCCAGGAACACCGCGCCGGGCATCCGCGGCTTCCAGTGCCGCACGACGAGGACCAGCAACGGCAGCCACAGCGCCACCGACAGCGCCAGCAGGGCCTCGGCCAGGGTCTGCCACCCGAGCGCCGAGAACCGCGTCCCCAGCACCGTCGTCGCCGCCACGGCGGTGAGCGCGCCAGGCGTCCGCGCCTCCCGCGCCCACCGCAGGCGGTCGCGCGCCAGCCGTACGACGAAGTCCGCCGCCAGCGCCGCCCACATCACGCAGGCCAGTACCAGCGCCACCCGGGACACGGTCTCGGCGCCCGCCAGGTGCAACCCCACCGACATGATGCCGGTGGCCATCACGGCGGCCCCGGCCGCCGGCAGACGCTGCGCCCACCAGCCGCGGAGGGGTGAAATGCCGGACATGCCCCTGATGCTAGGGAGCGCCGCCCGCTGGACGAGCGGGGCACGCGCGCGTGCGGCCCGAAAACGGCGCCGACCGCGCGAGCCGTACGGTCGCGGCGGACGGGAGCGCGGGGGGATGTGGGGGGATGTGGGGGAGCGGCTGCGGGTGCGTGGCGGGCGGCGGGCGCCGCTGTGCGTGCGGGGCCGGCGAAGAGAAGCGGGAGGGGGCGCCCCCGGGGTGGTGGGCGCCCCGTCGGGTCAGGCCGGGCGCACCACGCTGTGGATGATCGACTCGCCGCCGTAGTAGATCGACTCCTCCCGGACGTAGGCGCCGGGCTTCGGGGCGTGGATCATCATGCCGTTGCCGATGTAGATGCCGACGTGGCTGACGTCGTCGTAGAAGAAGACCAGGTCGCCGGGCTGGGCGTCGGCGAGGGGGACGGTGGTGCCGGCGTTCACCTGGTCGTAGGTGGTGCGCGGCAGGGAGACGCCCGCGGCCTTCCAGGCGGCCTGGGAGAGCCCGGAGCAGTCGTAGGAGCCGGGGCCGGTGGCGCCCCAGACGTAGGGCTTGCCGATCTGCGCGCGGGCGAAGGCGATCGCCTTGGCGGCCTTCGTGGCGTAGGCGGAGGACGAGCTGCTCGACGTGCCGGAAGAGGAGCTGCCCGACGCGGTGGACGACGACGTCGCCCGGTCGGCCGCCGCGGCCTGCTGCTTCGCCAGCTCCGCCGCCTTGCGGTCCGCCGCTTCCTGCTGCTGCTTCTCGATCGCCGCGAGCCGGGCCTTCTCCGCGGCCGTCAGCTGGGACAGCAGCTCCCGCGCGGAGGCCAGCTTCGTCTGCACGGTGGTCTTCGCGGTCTTGAGGTCGTCCTGCGTCTCGGTGAGCGACTCGAGGCTCCGGGTGGCCTCCTGCCGCTTCTTCATGGTCGCGGACTGCTGGGTGACGTAGTCGTCGACCGCGCCCTTCTGGCGCGCGGTCAGGCGGCTCATCAGCTGGTCCTGGTCGAAGTAGCCCTGGGGGCTGTCCGCGAGCAGGAAGGTCGCCGTGTCGGGAACGCTCGCCCCGGTCCGGTACTGGGCCGCGGCGAACGAACCCAGTTCCTCACGCGCCTTGTTGAGCCGGTCGGTGCGTCTGGCGACGTCGTCGAGCAGGGTGTCGACCTGCTTGCGCTGACTGCCGGTCCGCTCCTTGGCGGCGTTGTACTTCTCGGTCGCCGACTCCGCCTGCCGGTAGAGGGCGTCGACCTTCTTCTCGACCTCCTCCAGGCTCGGCTTGCCGTCCGAGGAGGGCGCGGCCTCGGCCGTCTGGGAGAACAGGGCCATGGAGGTGAGGGCGGCGGTGGCCAGTGCGGGGGTGCGTATGCCTGCCGCGCGTGTTCCTGACGGCCGGGACTTGCGGTGCGACGCCAACGGGGGCGACTCCTTCCAGCGGTCCGCCTACCGAGTTAGCTGTCGGGTTCGGGCGGGTGGTTCGGAAGGGTTGCCCTACGGTCCGTTCCCCGGAGGGGAGTCGGGACCGATTCACCCCGGGATCGGTGTGGGTCCCCGGCTCCGGATGCGCGGTGGCGCCCCGGACTCGGCGGAGGCCGTGCGGCCCGGCGACGTTCGCCGGTGGGGGTCGTACGGCCTGCCCGGCACGCTAGCCAACTCGTGTGGTCTCTGTGAAGTTTGATGTGCGATATGCCCGATACATTTTCGTGACCTTGGCGTCGGGATTTGTTCAGGCGGGGTGATCCGGGACGTTATGGGTGACTTGCCGTGGATTGTTGAGAGGTTCGTGGTGGGCCTTCGCGGCCGTGTGACGCGCGTCGACCTGCTGTGACCGAACGGATCTGTTCGGTCACCGGGGCGAGTTTTCGGGGCGGCGGCCGGTTGTCGGTGGGGCGCCCTAGACTCGGAGAGCGATGAGCAGCCTCTTTGACGACAGCTTCCTGGCGAGCCTCCAGGCCCCCCGCGGCCATGACGAGGAACCCCCGCCGCCGCCCGAGGACGAGCACGCTCCGGAGTCGATTCCGGACGATCTGTTCGGCGGGAAGTTCGACGTGCCCCCGGACCGGGACGCCTACTACCGCGACGGCGCCGCCCGCCCGGCCCTGGACCCGGCCGCACTCCTGGAGGGGCTGAACGACAACCAGCGGGCCGCCGTCGTGCACGCCGGCTCCCCGCTGCTCATCGTGGCCGGCGCCGGTTCCGGCAAGACGCGCGTGCTCACCCACCGCATCGCCCACCTGCTCGGCGCGCGCCATGTGCACCCGGGCCAGATCCTCGCGATCACCTTCACCAACAAGGCCGCGGGCGAGATGAAGGAGCGGGTCGAGCACCTCGTCGGCCCGCGCGCGAACGCGATGTGGGTGATGACCTTCCACAGCGCCTGCGTGCGGATCCTCCGGAGGGAGAGCAAGAAGCTCGGCTTCACCTCCTCCTTCTCGATCTACGACGCGGCCGACTCCAAGCGCCTGATGGCCCTGGTCTGCCGCGACCTGGACCTCGACCCCAAGAGGTTCCCGCCGAAGTCGTTCAGCGCCCAGGTCAGCAACCTGAAGAACGAGCTGGTCGACGAGGAGGACTTCGCCGCCCGGGCGAGCGACGGCTTCGAGAAGACCCTCGCCCAGGCCTACGCCCTCTACCAGTCGCGGCTGCGCGAGGCGAACGCCCTCGACTTCGACGACCTGATCATGACGACGGTCAACCTGCTGCGCGCCTTCCCGGACGTCGCCGAGCACTACCGCCGCCGCTTCCGGCACGTCCTGGTGGACGAGTACCAGGACACCAACCACGCCCAGTACGCGCTCGTGCGCGAGCTGGTCGGCACCGGCGCGCACGACGAGAGCACCCCGCCCGCCGAGCACGACCTGCCTCCCGCCGAGCTCTGCGTCGTCGGTGACGCCGACCAGTCGATCTACGCCTTCCGGGGCGCCACGATCCGCAACATCCTGCAGTTCGAGGAGGACTACCCGAACGCGACGACGATCCTCCTGGAGCAGAACTACCGCTCCACCCAGACGATCCTCTCCGCCGCCAACGCGGTCATCGAGCGCAACGAGTCCCGCCGCCCGAAGAACCTGTGGACCAACGCGGGCGCGGGCGCGCAGATCACCGGTTACGTCGCCGACACCGAGCACGACGAGGCGCAGTTCGTCGCCGAGGAGATAGACCGTCTGACGGACGCGGGCGAGGCGAAGGCGGGCGATGTCGCCGTCTTCTACCGCACCAACGCGCAGTCCCGTGTCTTCGAGGAGATCTTCATCCGCGTCGGCCTGCCCTACAAGGTCGTCGGCGGCGTCCGCTTCTACGAGCGCAAGGAGGTCCGGGACGTCCTCGCGTACCTGCGGGTGCTGGCCAACCCGGAGGACTCGGTCCCGCTCCGGCGCATCCTCAACGTCCCCAAGCGCGGTATCGGGGACCGCGCGGAGGCGATGATCGACGCCCTTGCCCAGCGTGAGAAGATCAGCTTCCCGCAGGCGCTCAGGCGCGTCGACGAGGCGTACGGCATGGCCGCGCGGTCGACGAACGCGGTGAAGCGGTTCAACACGCTGATGGAGGACCTCCGTACGGTCGTGGAATCCGGCGCCGGACCCGCCACGGTCCTGGAGGCGATCTACGAACGCACCGGTTACCTGGCCGAGTTGCAGAGCTCGACGGACCCGCAGGACGAGACCCGCATCGAGAACCTCCAGGAACTCGCCTCCGTGGCACTGGAGTTCGAGCAGGAGTCCGGCGAGGGAGAGCAGCCGGGCGGGCTCGCCGACTTCCTGGAGCGGGTGGCCCTGGTCGCCGACTCCGACCAGATCCCCGACGAGGACGAGAACGGCGACGGCGTCATCACCCTGATGACCCTGCACACCGCCAAGGGCCTCGAGTTCCCGGTGGTGTTCCTGACCGGTATGGAGGACGGCGTCTTCCCGCACATGCGCTCCCTCGGCCAGACCAAGGAGCTCGAGGAGGAACGGCGCCTCGCCTACGTCGGCATCACGCGCGCGCGGGAGCGGCTCTACCTCACGCGGTCGGCGATGCGCAGCGCCTGGGGCCAGCCGTCGTACAACCCGCCCTCGCGCTTCCTGGAGGAGATCCCGGGCGCGTATCTGGAGTGGAAGCGGACCGGGGCGACGGCGCCGGTCTCCTCCGGGCCCGCCGCGGGCGTGGCGGCCTCGCTCTCCTCGACCCGCTCGCGCTCCTCGGCGTCGGGCGCGTCCGGCTTCGCCACCCGGCGGACCTCGGAGAAGCCGGTGGTCTCGCTGGCGGTCGGCGACCGCGTGACCCACGACCAGTTCGGCCTCGGCACGGTCGTCGCGGTGAAGGGCACGGGCGGCAACGCGGAGGCGACGATCGACTTCGGCGACGCCAAGCCGAAGCGGCTGCTCCTTCGGTATGCGCCGGTGGAGAAGCTGTAGTGGAGAAGGCGTAGCGGCGAAGGCGCGGTACCGGGCCCCGCTGCGGCGGGGCCCGCCGGTATCGGCCGGCTCAGGTCGGGTCGAGCCCGTGGCTGCGCAGCCACGGCAGCGGGTCTATGGCGGCGCCGCCGGCCGGCCTGACCTCGAAGTGCAGGTGCGGGCCAGTCGAGTTGCCGGAGTTCCCGGAGTACGCGATCGGGTCGCCGGCCCTCACCGTCGTACCCGCGGCGACGCGGTACGACGAGAGGTGGCAGTACCACGTCTCCGTGCCGTCCTTCGCCGTCACGATCATCATGTTGCCGTAGGCACTGTTCCACTTGGTGGAGACGACGCCGTCGGTCGCGGCCATCACCGTCGTGCCGTAGGAGACGGGGAAGTCGATGCCCGTGTGGACGGACATCCAGTTGACGCCGGCCTGGCCGAAATAGGCGCTGAGGCCTTTCTGCGTGACCGGCAGCACGTACTTCGGGCGCAGCCGCTCCTTGCGGGCCGCCTCCGCCGCCGCCTTCTTCTTCTCGGTCTCCTGCTGGGCCTTGAGGTCGATGCGCTCCTGCGTCCGGCTGGCCCGGTCGGCGAAGTCGTCGGCGCCCGCCGAGAGCGTCCGCAGCTGGGCGTCCAGCTTGCTGTTGGCGGCGGACGGTTTCACCGACTGCGCGTCGGAGGCGGAGGCGGTGGTGTCCTTGCCGTCGTCGGTCAGGCTGCCGACCGAGGCGGCCGCGATTCCGGCGACCCCCATCACGCACACGGAGGGCACGGCGACGGTCAGCAGGGCCGACCGCTTGGGAGGCGTACGGCGGCGGGAACGCGCCCCCGCGCGGGAGCCTGCGCGAGTCGCGGGCGTGGCCGGGGTGACCTCTTCCTGGTCCTCCAGCAGTGGCGTTACTGCAGGCAGTTCACCGGTCGCGGCCGGCTCCGTATCGTCCGGGGAGTCCACCGTGGACTCCTCGAACGCGTCGTGTCCGCCGTACTCCCCGTACTCCGCCTGCTCCCCGTACGGCCCGTGCTCCGCCTGGTCCGCGTGCTGCTCGAAGTCCGCGTAGGGCTCGTGCTGTTGCCCGTGTTCGGGTTCGGGGGCCTGCGCCGGGGTGCCGTCGGAGTTCCACTGCGTGGCGTCGTACACGCCGGTGTCGAAGGCCTGGGTGCCCCACTCCCACTGCTGGGTCGCACCGGCCATGCCCGACTGGTCGGGCTGGAGCCAGGCGTTCGCGTCCCAGTGGCCGCTGGTGTCGGCGGCCGTGCCCTGCGCCGGGACGGTCCATGCGGTGCTGTCGTAGGCGCCGGAGTCGTAGGCGGCGTGGTGCTGGGCCGCGTACGGGTCGTAGTTCAGCGTCTGGCCGCCGGAAGTCTGCCACTGCGTGGTGTCGTACGCCCCGGTGGCCTGGCCCTCGCCGGGGAGGCTGCCGAAGAGCGGGTCGCTGTGGAACGCGGTACCGGTGGCGGTGTGGTCGCCGTACGTGGTGAAGTCGCCGTACTGGGCTTCCTGCGTGCCGTACGGCGCGTAGTGCGCCTCATCGGCGTCGGAAGCCGGGGCCGGGGTGGTCATGGTCCCCGACGGGTGACGGTCGTTCACCAACTTCTCTTTCGCCTCGACAACAGGGGCTGCCAGAGCAGTGCGGCGACTGTACCCGGCGGTATGCGGGCGCGACAATCTTCAACAGGTTTCGCTGTTTCGGGAAACGGGCATTCGGCCGTGTTTCGGGGGACGACGGGCGCGGGTTTGGCCTTGTGTTCGAGGAGTGTTCGAGGTGAGTGGTGGTCCTCGGCGGTCCCCGACGGCCCCGGCGACCCCGAACCGGGCGCTCCGGTACGTCCTCAGGCCACCGTCAGGCCGCCCGCGATCCGCTCTTCCGGATGTGTTTCGTCGAGGGCCTGCCGTATACCGGTCGCGACCGCCGGGTGGACGGGCAGGGCGAGGTGGCCGATCCCGGTCACCCGCACGTTCGTCGCCATGAGGTCGGGATGGTCGATGCGGGCCGTCTCCACCGGCTCCATCAGTGAGTCGAGGTCGCTCCAGAAGCTCACGAACCGGGTACGGCAGCCGGGCGCGGGCCGGGTCAGGTCCTCGATGACGTCCGAGCCGGGGCGCATCTGCCGCACGATCGGGTGCGCGTCCGCCAGCGGCGCCACCCGGGTGCCGGAGTGCGGGGTGCCGAGCGTCACCAACGTGCGGACGCGCAGGTCACCGCCGAGGCGCTGGACGTAGTAGCGGGCGATCAGCCCGCCGAGGCTGTGCCCGACGATGTCGACCCGGCCGCTGCCGGTGCGCTCGCAGATCTCCTCGATGTGCCGGCCGAGAAGCTCGGCGGCGGTGCGGATGTCGCAGGTCAGCGGCGAGTAGTTGAGTGACTCGACGCGCTGGCCGCCGTGCTGGGCGAGGGCGCGGCGCAGCAGGACGAAGACCGAGCGGTTGTCGATGAAGCCGTGCAGCAGTACGACCGGCGGGGCCGCCCGGACCGGCAGCCGGGCCGTGCCGTCGAGCGTCGCGGACGGTGCGGGCGGTACGGCTGACCGGCGCTCGGGGGTGAGGCCGGTCGGGTAGAGCAGCAGGTGCCCGGCCAGGATCGCGGCCTCCAGGGCGGTCGACTTCAGGAGGGCGAGCGACAGGCCGGCGAGTCTGCTGGGCAGGAAGCGGCGGCAGAACGGGAGAAAGGGCTCCAGCAGTACCTCGGTGACCTTCATCGGCCGACCTCCTGTCGGCACGCCGAGGACAGCTCCGTCCCCCGTGTGCCCTCATGGGGAGGCCGGGCGGAGGCGGCGGGGGCGGCCGGCTGCGACGACTGCCGCGTCGCGTGTCCGTACCGTCCCCGCGGACCACGCTGCGGCTCCCCGACGTGTCCCGCTGTGTGTGATTTCCCCCTCTGTAACCTCCGCGAAACTGCCGGTTGCGGGATGCTGGAGATAACGTTCGTTCACTTGGGGTGGGTGGCGGAACGCGCTGAATGTGCGGTACTTCTCGGTACGCATGGATGTTGGCGTGTTCGTTTCGTGGTCATGGAGGCAGTGATGGGTGTGGCAGCCGGTCCGATCCGTGTGGTGGTGGCCAAACCGGGGCTCGACGGCCACGACCGCGGGGCCAAGGTCATCGCGCGGGCGCTGCGCGACGGGGGCATGGAGGTCATCTACACCGGGCTCCACCAGACGCCGGAGCAGATCGTCGACACGGCCATCCAGGAGGACGCCGACGCCATCGGCCTCTCCATCCTCTCCGGCGCCCACAACACCCTCTTCGCCGCGGTCATCGACCTCCTCAAGGAGCGTGACGCCGAGGACATCCTCGTCTTCGGCGGCGGCATCATCCCCGAGGACGACATCGCCCCGCTCAAGGAGAAGGGGGTCGCCGCGATCTTCACGCCGGGGGCGACGACGGCGTCGATCGTGGAGTGGGTCCGGGAGAACGTGCGGCAGCCGACCCAGGCGTAGGCCGCGTTCGCGGGGGGCCGACTTCGGGGGTGCGGGTCGTGCGTCGGCTGCGGGCTGGCGGGGGCTGGTCGCGCAGTTCCTTCTCCAGCCTTCGGACGGGGGTACCCCCAGCGCCCCTTTCGGGGCGCCGTTGCTTGCGTTTCTTATGGGGCGCGGCCGTCGAGTTCTGAGAGCATTGCCGCCCGCAGTCTCAAGGTTGTGACCAGGCGCTGGAAGGCTTCTGCCCAGTAGCCGCCGGCTCCCGGTGAGGCGTCCTCGCGTTCGTCCGGTATGGCGAGGAGCGCGTCCAGGCGGCCGACTTCCGCGGGGTCGAGGCAGCGCTCGGCCAGGCCCATCACCCCGCTGAAACTCCACGGGTAACTCCCCGCGTCCCGCGCGATCTCGAGGGCGTCCACCACGGACCGGCCGAGTGGGGCGGACCACGGTACGACGCACACGCCGAGCAGCTGGAACGCCTCCGACAGACCGTGTGCCGCGATGAAGCCGGCCACCCAGTCGGCGCGCTCCCCGTCCTCCAGCGTGCCCAGCAGCTTGGCCCGCTCGGCCAGGGACACCGCGCCCGGACCGCCCGCCTCCGGTGCCGCCGGCGCCCCCAGCAGGGCTCTCGCCCACTGGGCGTCCCCCTGCCGTACGGCGGCCCGGCACCAGGCCGCGTGCAGCTCGCCCTGCCAGCCGTCCGCCACCGCCAGCGCCACGATCTCCCGGGGCGTCCGGCCGCCGAGCCGGGCCGGCCACGCGGAGAGCGGGGCCGCCTCCACCAACTGCCCCAGCCACCATGACCGTTCGCCGCGTCCGGTCGGCGGTTTGGCCACCACGCCGTCGCGCTCCATCCCCGGGTCGCACTCCGGCGGTGCCTCCACCGCGATCACCGGTCCGTCCCCGGTGTGATCGACCGCCACGCACGCCCCGGCCCGCACCGCCATCCGCCCGGCGAGCGCCGAGCCGGGCAGCGCGGACAGCAGCTCGGCCGCCGTCGTCCGCACGTTACGGCTGCGGTCCGACAGCGCCTGCTCCAGGAACGGCTCGTCTCCCGCGGCCAGTCCGGTGCGCAGCGAGTCGAGGAACATCAGCCGGTCCTCGGCCCGCTCGGTCGACCAGGTCCCGGCCAGCAGCTCGCGCGCCGCCTCCGGCGAACGGGCCCGCAGCGCGGCCAGCAGGGCGACCCGCTCGGCGAACAGCCCCTCCTGCCACAGCTGCCGTATCGCGTCGGTGTCCTCGGGGCCGGGCAGCGCCGCACCGCCGCCCGGGGCCGCGCGCAGGGCGAACCGCCAGTCCTGGTTGAGCCGGGCCAGCCACAGGGCGCGCGGTCCGGCGAAGGCCAGCGCGGCGGGCCGCAGGTCGGTTCGGCCCCGGGCCGCGTCCAGCAGCGCGGGCAGCACCTGCGGGGGCGCGGCGAACCCGCGTGCGTTGGCCGCAGCGAGCCACTGCGGCAGCAGCTCCATCAGGTCGGGCGAGGTGCCCCGGCGGCCACCGGTCGCGGTGCCGGGGCGGTCGGACAGCAGCATCGCCAGTCTGCGTGCCGCGGCGGCCGGCAGCGCGGGGCGCGGGTCCCCGGGGGCCGGATCGGAGCGGCGCGCGGCCGGTGCCGGACGCAGCCCGGCCCGCCGCCGTACGGTCGCCACGGCCGCCTCGTCCAGCAGGGCCACCGGGGCCTCGCGGGCCGGCCCGCCGGTCGCGGGCGGCCGCCGGTCCGTGCCCAGCAGAGCCGTGGTGACGAGATCCTCCCAAGCGGTCACGGGGTTCCCCTTCCACGAGATCCAGGAGTTCTGCGGGTTCTTCGGGTTCTACGAGTTCTGCGAGCCGGTTCGGGTGCCGGCCGGGTCAGCACAGCGGTACCGCCTCGCCCGCTCCCCCCGGCCAGGCCGTCAGCGGGGTGAAGCCGCGGTGGCCGCACTCGCCGAAGACCGTGACCGGGGCGCCGCCCGAGAGCGCGACGAGCCGCCACAGACCCGGCCCGGAACGGGCGCCGGGAGCCAGGGGCAGCGCCGACTCGGCCTCGGCGTCCGCCAGTTGCCACGAGTCGCCGTCCGGGACCGGCACGACCCGGTCGAGCGTCACCGGCACCGAGTCCAGCCACGGGTCGTCGCGCAGCGCCTCCCCGTACCGGGCCGCCGCCTGAGCCGTCGGTACGCCCGGCGGCCGTGCCGACAGGGGCGCGGGTGCGGCGAACCGCTCGCCCAGCGCCGCCCGGTGCTGACCCGCGCCCGGATAGGCGGACAGCTCCGCGTCCAGGGCGAGGCCGACCGGCAGCGCCAGCTCGGGGGCGCGGCCGGCCGCGCCGTAGGAGAGGAGCAGCGCCGTACGGCCCGAGTCGGCGCCGTGCAGCCAGATCCGGCGGGTCGTCAGCTTCGCGTCCGCCGTGTCGTACTGGGCGAGGACCAGCCAGCGGTCGCGCACCGGCGGGCCGTCCGCCGAGGCGGGCAGGCCGACCCGGGAGCGGACCGTGGCCGCGAGACCCGCCGGGAGCCGGTCGCGGTGCAGCCAGCCCTGGTCGAGCAGGTGCAGCAGCGCGCACTCCTCGAGCAGCCGCACCGGCCAGCCCGGTCCGGAGCCTGGTATCGCCCCCAACTCCCGCACCCGCGCGGCCAGTCCGGGGGCCTGGGCGTCGACCATGCGGGCCGCCGTCTCCTCCCACAGCCCGTACCCCGCCTGCTCGGCCGCGGCCAGCCCGCCGCGCAGCAGGTCGGACAGCCGCTGCTCCAGCTCCGTGGCGCCCGCCGTGACCCGCTCGGCCCGCTGCTCCGCCCGGCGCCGGGCCGCCTCCGGATCAGCCGCGGCCGGGGAACTCCCGGTGCCCGCCGCCCGTTTCCCCTCAGCGCGCTCGCGTCTGCCCGCGATCCACTGCTCGGCCCAGTCCGGCGGCTGCTGCGCAGCCGGCACCGAGTCGTCCGCGCCGGCCCAGAGCAGGAGCAGCCCGAGGGCGTGTTTGCAAGGGAACTTCCGGCTCGGGCAACTGCACTTGTAGGCCGGCCCCGCCGGGTCGGCGATGTCCACGATCGTCTGGTACGGCTTGCTGCCGCTGCCCTTGCACAGTCCCCATACCGTCCCCTCCTCGCAACTCCCGGCCCCGGACCACGGCCCCGCCGCCCCGAGCCTGCTTCCCGCTTTGCGTGACGCGGCGTCAGGCGCCAGGGCCAGCACCTGGTCCGCGCTCCAGCGCACCCCCTGCTGAGTCATGTCATCGAAGGTAGATCCCGCCACTGACAATCGCCTTGGCGAGCACGTCTGTGCAGGTCAGAGCGATTGTCAGTGGCGTGGTGCACGGTGGACACCAGATCCGAACCGGCCGAGCTGGAGGGGGCCTCAGCCATGACTGTGTCCGTGGAACCGACCGACCCGACGACCGTCGAGAGCGCACTGCGACCGCACGCCGAGCACGCCTTCGCCGCCGAACTCGCGGCACTGGCCGCACAGGACGACCGGCCGCGCCCGGCCCGCTGGAGGCTGTCGCCGTGGGCGGTGGCCACCTATCTGCTCGGCGGCACCCTGCCGGACGGCACGGTGATCACGCCGAAGTACGTCGGCCCGCGCCGCATCGTCGAGGTCGCCGTCACCACCCTCGCCACCGACCGCGCCCTGCTCCTGCTCGGCGTGCCCGGCACCGCAAAGACCTGGGTCTCCGAGCACCTGGCCGCCGCCGTCAGCGGCGACTCGACCCTGCTGGTGCAGGGCACGGCCGGCACCCCGGAGGAGGCGATCCGCTACGGCTGGAACTACGCGCAGCTGCTCGCCCACGGCCCGAGCCGGGACGCCCTCGTGCCCAGCCCCGTCATGCGGGCCATGGCGGAGGGCATGACGGCCCGGGTCGAGGAGCTCACCCGGATCCCCGCCGACGTCCAGGACACGCTGATCACGATCCTGTCCGAGAAGACCCTGCCGATCCCCGAGCTGGGCCAGGAGGTGCAGGCGGTACGCGGCTTCAACCTGATCGCCACCGCCAACGACCGCGACCGGGGCGTCAACGAGCTCTCCAGCGCCCTGCGCCGCCGCTTCAACACCGTGGTGCTGCCACTGCCGGAGAGCCCGGACGCCGAGGTCGACATCGTCGCGCGCCGCGTCGACCAGCTCGGCCGCTCCCTGGACCTGCCGGCCATGCCCGACGGCATCGAGGAGATCCGCCGTGTCGTCACCGTCTTCCGCGAGTTGCGCGACGGCGTCACCGCCGACGGCCGCACCAAGATCAAGTCACCGAGCGGCACGCTCTCCACGGCCGAGGCGATCTCCGTCGTCACCAACGGCCTCGCTCTGGCGGCCCACTTCGGGGACGGCGTGCTGCGGGCCGGCGACGTGGCGGCCGGCATCCTCGGCGCCGTCGTCCGCGATCCGGCCGCCGACCGGGTCGTCTGGCAGGAGTACCTGGAGACGGTCGTCCGCGAGCGGGACGGCTGGAAGGACTTCTACCGCGCCTGCCGCGAGGTGAGCGCGTGAGCGACGACACGGCGTGGCGGCGGTCGCCCGGCCCCGGACCGCTGCTGCTGGGGGTACGCCACCACGGACCCGGCTCCGCGCGGGCGGTACGGGCCGCGCTGGACGCCGCCCGGCCGCGGGCGGTGCTGATCGAGGGCCCGCCCGAGGCCGACGCGCTGGTCCCGCTGGCCGCCGACCCGGAGATGCGGCCACCGGTCGCGCTCCTCGCGCACGCCGTGGACGAGCCCGGCCGCTCGGCGTTCTGGCCGCTGGCCGACTTCAGCCCCGAGTGGGTGGCGCTCCGCTGGGCCCTGGAGCACGAGGTTCCGGCCCGCTTCATCGACCTGCCGGCCACGCACACGCTGGCGTGGGAGCGGCAGGAGGACCCGCGCGAACCGGAGGACCGCTCCGGCGCCGGGCAGCAGCAGGTCCGCGTCGACCCCCTCGCCGCGCTCGCCGAGGCCGCCGGCTACGACGATCCCGAGCGCTGGTGGGAGGACGTCGTCGAGCACCGCGGCGGGGCCGGGGAGCGGGACGTGTTCGCGCCGTTCACCGCGGTGGCGGAGGCGATGGGGGCGCTGCGGGAGACGTACGGGGGCGGTGGCCGCGACCGCGATCCCGTGCGGGAGGCCCACATGCGGCTCCGGCTGCGCGCCGCACAGCGGGAGTTCGGGGAGCAGATCGCGGTGGTGTGCGGGGCGTGGCACGTGCCGGCGCTGCGCGCGAAGAGCACCGTCGCCGCCGACCGGGAACTGCTGAAGGGGCTCCCCAGGGTCAAGGCGGACATGACCTGGGTGCCGTGGACGAACCGCCGGCTGGCCCGGGCGAGCGGTTACGGCGCCGGCATCGACTCGCCGGGCTGGTACGGACATCTGTTCCGCGCCCCGGACCGGCCCGTGGAGCGGTGGCTCACCAAGGTGGCCGGACTGCTCCGCGAGGAGGACCGGATCGTCTCCTCGGCCCATGTCATCGAGGCGGTCCGGCTGGCCGAGACGCTCGCGGTGATGCGCGGCCGCCCGCTGCCCGGCCTCGGTGAGACGACCGACGCGGTGCGGGCGGTGCTCTGCGAGGGCTCGGACGTCCCGCTGGCGCTGGTGCACGACCGGCTCGTGGTCGGGGACGTGCTGGGGGAGGTGCCGGAGGCGGCGCCCGCGGTGCCGTTGCAGCGGGACCTGGCCCGGGAGCAGCGCCGGCTCAGGCTGAAGCCGGAGGCGCTGGAGCGGGAGCTGGAGCTCGACCTGCGCAAGGAGGGCGACGCC
Source organism: Streptomyces sp. NPDC013157 (assembly GCF_042899865.1). Taxonomy (NCBI): domain Bacteria; kingdom Bacillati; phylum Actinomycetota; class Actinomycetes; order Kitasatosporales; family Streptomycetaceae; genus Streptomyces; species Streptomyces sp. NPDC013157. The sequence continues at coordinate 110,752 of NZ_JBIBAK010000013.1, forward strand.
GGCCGCAGCCGGCTGCTGCACCGGCTGCGGCTGCTCGGTGTCGGGTGGGGGGAGCCCGCGCAGTCGCGGGGGAGCACGGGCACGTTCCGGGAGACGTGGCGGCTGCGCTGGGAGCCGGAGCTGTCGGTGCGGGTGGCCGAGGCCGGGGTGTGGGGGACGACCGTCGAGGGCGCGGCGACGGCGAGGGCCGAGGCCGACGCGGTGCAGGCGAGCGCCCTCGCCGACGTCACCGGGCTCGCCGAGCACTGCCTGCTCGCCGGGCTGCCGGACGCGCTGCCGGTGGTGATGCGGGCGCTCGCCGACCGGGCCGCGCTGGACACGGACGTCGGCCGGCTCGCCCAGGCGCTGCCCGCCCTGGTCCGCTCCCTGCGCTACGGCGACGTCCGGGGCACCGACACCCGGGCGCTCGCGGAGGTCGCCGCGGGTCTCGCCGAACGCGTCTTCGTCGGGCTCCCGCCGGCCTGCACCGCCCTCGACGCGGACGCGGCCGACGAGATGCGCGGCCATGTGGACGCGGTGCACACGGCGGTGGGACTGCTCGGGGAGGCGGCGGCACCGGCCGGATCCGGCCACTCGGACCTCCGCCCCCGCTGGCGGGCCGTGCTGCGCACGCTCTCCGGGCGGGACACCGTGCCCGGGGTGCTGCGCGGGCGGGCCGTGCGGATCCTGCTGGACGAGGGGGAGCTGGGGCCACAGGAGGCGGCGCGGCTGATGGGGCTGGTGCTCTCGCCGGGAACCCCGCCGGCGGACGCGGCCGCCTGGATCGAGGGGTTCGTCGGCGGGAGCGGCGGGGGCGGGATGCTGCTGGTGCACGACGAGCGGCTGCTCGGCCTGGTCGACGCATGGCTGACCGGGGTGCCGGCGGAGGCGTTCACGGACGTGCTGCCGCTACTGCGCCGGACGTTCTCGGTGTACGAGCCGGGGGTGCGCCGGACGATCGGCGAACTGGTGCGCCGTGGCCCGGGGGAGCGGCTCCAGGGGGCGGGGCAGGCCGGCGGGACACCGGGTTTCGGCGCCGAGCCGGACGCCGGGCGCGCCGACGCCGTACTGCCGGTGCTGCGGCTGCTGCTCGGCCTCGATGAACTCGATGCGGCGGAAGACGCATCGGAAGACGCGGTGGAAGACGCGGCGAATCCGGACAACGACCTTGTGGAGGCGGGGAGATGACACCGGATACTCCGGATACTACGGACGCAGCCGTCGGCACCGGCACCGCTGAACCCGCGCAGGAGCGGCTGCGGCGGTGGCGATTGGTGCTCGGGGGTGAGGCCGCCGACGGGACCGGGTGCGCGCTGTCGGGGCGGGACGCGGCGATGGACGGGACGCTGGCCGCGCTCTACGGGAAGGGGGACAGGGCGCAGTCGGGGCGGGAGCGTTCGGCGGGGCTGGGCGCGTCGGCGCCGTCGGTGGCGCGCTGGCTCGGGGACATCCGGACGTACTTTCCCTCCTCCGTCGTGCAGGTCATGCAGCGTGACGCCATCGACCGGCTCGGGCTGGCCTCGCTGCTGCTCGAACCGGAGATGCTGGAGGCGGTGGAGGCGGACGTGCACCTGGTCGGCACCCTGCTCTCGCTCAACAAGGCGATGCCGGAGACGACGAAGGAGACGGCCCGGGCGGTCGTGCGCAAGGTCGTCGAGGACCTGGAGAAGCGGCTGGCCACCCGTACCCGGGCGACCCTCACCGGCGCCCTCGACCGCAGCGCCCGCATCAGCCGTCCGCGCCACCACGACATCGACTGGAACCGCACCATCGCGGCCAACCTCAAGCACTACCTGCCCGAGTACCGGACGGTGGTGCCGGAGCGACTGATCGGGTACGGCCGGGCGTCGCAGTCGGTGAAGAAGGAGGTGGTGCTCTGCATCGACCAGTCCGGGTCGATGGCGGCCTCGGTGGTGTACGCCTCGGTGTTCGGGGCGGTGCTGGCGTCCATGCGGTCGATCGACACCCGGCTCGTCGTCTTCGACACCGCGGTGGTCGACCTCACGGACCAGCTGGACGACCCGGTGGACGTCCTGTTCGGCACCCAACTCGGCGGCGGGACGGACATCAACCGGGCGCTGGCGTACTGCCAGTCGCAGATCACCCGGCCTGCGGAGACCGTCGTCGTCCTCATCAGCGACCTCTACGAGGGCGGGATACGCAACGAGATGCTGAAGCGGGTCGCGGCGATGAAGGCGTCGGGCGTCCAGTTCGTGGCGCTGCTCGCGCTGTCGGACGAGGGCGCGCCGGCGTACGACCGGGAGCACGCGGCCGCGCTCGCGGCACTGGGGGCACCGGCGTTCGCGTGTACACCGGACCTCTTCCCCGAGGTGATGGCGGCGGCGATCGAGAAGCGGCCGATCCCGGTGCCGGACACCGTGTGACGACCGCACGGGAGGGTGACTTGTCGACTCGGCGAGGTCCGCCACGGCCGCCAAAAGGGACATGAGTATCCATCGGTAACGGGGGGCTTGCGCACCCTCGGGAGTCCCGTGCAAGGATCGAAGTCTCCACTGGTCTTTCACCGGCCTTCACGCCGTTGGACCCCTTCTGCTCTGTTCCGCCGCACGGAGGATCCTCCCCGCCTTGACCTCGCCAGCAGTTCTGTCCGGTGCCGCCGTGCGCGTGCTGCGCACGGCGCCCGGTCGGCGTGCGCTGCAACTGGCGCTGCTGGTCGGCGGACTGCTCGCGCTCGGCTTCCTCTGCGGGCAGCAGGCACAGGCGGCCGAGGGAGTGCCGTCGACGCCGCCGTCGTCGACGTCGACGGCACCGTCGTTGACGTCCGCGGTGACCAGGCGGCTCCCGCTGCGGGACGTGGTGACGCCGCATCGGGAGCCCGGGGCGGCGCCGAAGTCCGTCGTCAAGGCCGTGCCGGTGGTGGACGGCGTCGGCGACGTCGTCCGGTCCGTGACCGGCACGGTGAGCGACACGGTGACCGGGACCGTGACCTCTCCTGTCGTCTCGGCCTTGACCGAGACGGTGCGGCAGGTGACGGAGCTGCCCGCCGTGCCGGTGGTGCAGGTGCCGGAGCTTCCCGTCGTCTCCGACCCGCCGGCCGAGTCGGACCCGAACCCGGTGACGCCGGTGCCCGGACGCACGCAGGCGCAGCCGCGGACACCGGTCGCGCACGACGCGGGGCACGAGAAGCCCCGTACGCAAGCCGCGACGGCAGCGGCGGCGACCACCGCTGCGTCGTACGGGCCGCGGATCACCGCCGCCACCGTGACCTTCGCGTCCGGCAAGGCGCCGCACACCGGCACCCGCCGTGCCGGCCGCGCCGCCGACGCTCCCGCCCACCCCGCGCCCGCCGGTGACCCGGACGGCGCGCTGGGCAAGTCGGCCGTGGACGGCGCCGCCTCCCGGCACGGCGACGTACACGCCGTGACCTCCGCCGGCCGGGCGCCGCTCAGGCACGCGCCCGGTGCCGCCGCGCGGCTCGATGCGGCGGGGACCCGGGACAGGTACCGGGACATCCCCCTCTTCCCCGGCTAGGACCGGCGACCACCCTCCCCGCCACTGACCTGCCGCGCGGGGGCGGAACAGGTCCGCCCGCCCGCCCGGACCCTCGCGGATCCCCCTCCGGACTCCGTGAGCACGCCTCGGTTCCCCCTGCCGAGCGCTCCGGGCGGCGATGTCCCCAGCCGCGCTTCCGGCCCCACCGGAAGCTCTCCCGGCTCCGTGTGCGCGTGGAAGACGCGCCGGAGCCCCGAAGGACTGACGCACGCATGAACGAGTACATCGGCCGTTCCATGGTCACAGCCGCCGGCGGCACCTGGTCGTGGGCGTTCGGCCGGCCCGCAGCGGCCGGCGCCGAGGAGCCGCCCGCCGTGTCGAGCCGGGCGGCCCGGATCCGCGGTGCCCAGGCCATCCAGGGCGCCCGTGCGGCCCGTGCCGCGACGGCCACGGCCACGGCGCAGGCCACCGCCCGGGCTCACGCCCAGGCCCTCCAGAACCGCGCGATGACCATGCTCACGGACACCGCCCCCGGCCATCACCCCTTCCCCTCGGCCTACCCCTCCGCCTTCCCCTCGGCCGTCACCCCCCTCACCCCGGAGGCCGGCCACGGGGCGTAGGCCCGCGTGACCGGTTCTCTGCGACTCCGTGGGCCGATCGGTGCGGACGGCCGAATGCCGTCGGTCCGTCCGACCGGAATCCCACGGTTCGGGCCGGCCCTCTCCCCTGGGGCGGGGTGCGGCCGCCCGGCCCGAGGACCGGAAGTCCTCGGGGCCTGAGGCCTCACCGGGCCAACCCCAACCCGGTGAGGCCTCGCACTTCGCCCGCAAGGCGGCACGCCGTGCCACGAGAACCCCGGATACCAGGCATCATGTGACAGGTATCACCGCTCAGGTGTGACTCCCGATTTAGAGACCCTCAGCGAGCGGCGATAATCTGCGAGACGGACATGCCGCGCGCTCGGACACCGTGTGCGCACCCCTTGTGACACATTGCGGACGTCACGTTGCCCTTCGCGGCACGCCCACGCATCCAACGAACCGCGAGATCACTGATAGGGACGGAAGCGCGTGGACCTGTTCGAGTACCAGGCGAGGGACCTCTTCGCCAAGCACGATGTACCGGTGCTGGCCGGTGAAGTCATCGACACGCCTGAGGCGGCGCGCGAGATCACCGAGCGGCTGGGCGGCAAGTCCGTCGTCAAGGCGCAGGTGAAGGTCGGTGGTCGCGGCAAGGCCGGTGGCGTCAAGCTGGCCGCCTCCGCGGACGAGGCCGTCGCCCGTGCGACGGACATCCTCGGCATGGACATCAAGGGCCACACGGTCCACAAGGTGATGATCGCCGAGACCGCCCCGGAGATCCTCGAGGAGTACTACGTCTCCTTCCTCCTCGACCGTGCCAACCGCACCTTCCTCTCCATCGCCTCCGTCGAGGGCGGCATGGAGATCGAGGAGGTGGCGGCCACCCGCCCCGAGGCCGTCGCCCAGACCCCGATCAACGCGATCGACGGTGTGGACCTGGCCAAGGCCAAGGAGATCGTCGCCGCGGCGAAGTTCCCGGCCGAGGTCGCCGACAAGGTCGCCGACGTGCTGGTCAGGCTGTGGGACACCTTCGTCAAGTCGGACGCCCTCCTCGTCGAGGTCAACCCGCTCGCGAAGGTCGCCTCCGGTGACGTCATCGCCCTGGACGGCAAGGTGTCGCTCGACGACAACGCCGAGTTCCGTCACGACTGGGACGAGCTGCACGACAAGGCCGCGGCCAACCCGCTCGAGGCCGCCGCCAAGGAGAAGAACCTCAACTACGTCAAGCTCGACGGCGAGGTCGGCATCATCGGCAACGGCGCGGGTCTCGTCATGAGCACCCTGGACGTCGTCGCGTACGCCGGTGAGAACCACGGTGGCGTGAAGCCCGCCAACTTCCTCGACATCGGCGGCGGCGCCTCCGCCCAGGTCATGGCGAACGGCCTGGAGATCATCCTCGGCGACCCCGACGTCAAGTCGGTCTTCGTCAACGTCTTCGGTGGCATCACCGCCTGCGACGAGGTCGCCAACGGCATCGTCCAGGCCCTGAAGCTCCTGGAGGACCGCGGCGAGGACGTCTCCAAGCCGCTCGTCGTCCGTCTCGACGGCAACAACGCCGAGCTGGGCCGCAAGATCCTCACGGACGCCAACCACCCGCTGGTGCAGCGCGTCGACACCATGGACGGCGCGGCCGACAAGGCCGCCGAGCTGGCAAACGCCGCCAAGTAAGCACTCAGGACGAGGACACAACACACCATGGCTATCTGGCTCAACAAGGACAGCAAGGTCATCGTCCAGGGCATGACCGGCGCCACGGGCATGAAGCACACCAAGCTCATGCTGGGCGACGGCACCAACGTCGTGGGCGGCGTCAACCCGCGCAAGGCGGGGCAGACCGTGGACTTCGACGGCACCGAGGTACCCGTATTCGGTACGGTCGCCGAGGCCGTCGAGAAGACCGGCGCCAACGTCTCCGTCATCTTCGTGCCGGAGAAGTTCACCAAGGACGCGGTCGTCGAGGCCATCGACGCCGAGATCCCGCTGGCCGTCGTGATCACCGAGGGCATCGCCGTGCACGACTCGGCGTCGTTCTGGGCGTACGCCGGCAAGAAGGGCAACAAGACCCGGATCATCGGCCCGAACTGCCCCGGCATCATCACCGTCGGCCAGTCCAACGTCGGCATCATCCCGGGCGACATCACCAAGCCGGGCCGCATCGGCCTGGTCTCGAAGTCCGGCACGCTGACGTACCAGATGATGTACGAGCTCCGTGACATCGGCTTCTCGACCGCCGTCGGCATCGGTGGCGACCCGATCATCGGCACCACGCACATCGACGCGCTCGCCGCGTTCGAGGCCGACCCCGACACCGACCTGATCGTCATGATCGGTGAGATCGGTGGCGACGCCGAGGAGCGGGCCGCGGACTTCATCGCGAAGAACGTGACCAAGCCGGTCGTCGGCTACGTCGCGGGCTTCACCGCCCCCGAGGGCAAGACCATGGGCCACGCCGGCGCCATCGTCTCCGGTTCGTCGGGCACCGCCCAGGCGAAGAAGGAGGCCCTGGAGGCCGCGGGCGTCAAGGTCGGCAAGACCCCGACCGAGACGGCGAAGCTGGCGCGCGAGATCCTGGCCGGCTGAGCGTCGCTCTCGACGCCGGTTGACTGAACGTCGGCAGGCCCGTCCCCGGGGTGGGGGCGGGCCTGCCGACGTTTCGCTCACCGGCGCTTGCCGGGTGCCGCCCGCGCCCACCCGTGCCGCCCCAGCGGCACGACTGCCCGCAGCCAGGAAGCCGACGCGACTGCAGCGCCCCGTCAGGGGCGCGGGGAACTGCGCGACCAGCCCCCACCGGCCCGCGGCCGACGTACTCACCTCGCTACCGGCACCAGTCTCTCCGGGCCGTTGTGAACAAGCCCCTGCAGTTTCAGCCGCAACGCCCGCTCCCCCGCCGACAACGGCCCCAGCCCCACCTCCGCCGGCACCCCGCTGATCGCCTGGGCCGGGCCGATCGGTGCCTCGTAGTGCGTCGGCGCCGTCCGCAGCGTGAGGGTGGTCGCCGCGATGATCGTCGCCGTGAAGGCGAGCGCGGACCGGGTCCAGAAACGGGTCCGCTGTTCGGCGTAGGTCCGCACGGTGGGCGGCTGGGCCGCCTGCAACCGCTCCGTCGAGGCCAGTTCGGCCAGCCGGCGGTGCAGCGCGGCGGGGTCGGCGAGTTCCGGCACCCGGTCGGCGACCAGCCGCCGCGCGCGGGTGAGCCGGCCGGCCGCCGCCGGCGTGCTCGCCTCCGTCTCCGCCGCGGTCTCCGGCAGGTCGAGGCCGACGCCGTCGTACAGCAACAGCGTGCGCCGGTACGTCGGCGGCAGCTTCAGCAGCGCCTCCAGGAGCGCGTGGTCGGCCGCGTCGGCCGGCGGTGGTTCGGGGTGGCGGTAGCGCAGCCGGAACCGGTGCCAGGGGGAGAGCGCACACTCGTGCGCCACCGCCCGCACCCAGCCGGCCGGGTCCCGGTCGCAGGCCACCTGCGGCCAGTTCTGCCAGGCGAGTTGGAAGGCCCGCTCGACGGCTTCCTGTGCCAGCTCCCGGCGGCCGGTGAGCAGGTAGGCCTGCCGCACCAGGGCCGGGGCGCAGAACGCGTAGAGCGCGTCGAAGGCCTGAGCGGGCGTCAGAGTGGGGGACGGTCCGGCCTCGTCGGTACGGGCAGGGCTCTGCGTCATCGGGCGCACCTCCCTTCGAAAAAGCACATAAACATATATTGAGCGACACTTCGGCTGTTCATCGGTTACGACGGAAAAGCGCGTGTCGTTGGGAGCATGGCGGTCGTGATTCGGATGACCGCCCGCCGACCGTCGTTGCCGTCCCGCCGACCGTCGTCGCCGCCGCTGCTCAGCCGGGTGCGCGACCGTTCCCCGGGACTGGGCGCGAGCCTGGCGGCCGGTGCGCTCGCGGCCGGACTCGGGCTCGGCGCCTTCGCCGTGCTGACGATCGCGCTGTGGGTCAGCTCGCCGTACCCCGACAGCGGCCCGGGCGGCGCGCTGCACGTCGCGGCCGCGCTGTGGCTGCTCGCCCACGGCGTCGAACTGGTCCGTACCGACACGCTGTCCGGAGTACCGGCCCCGGTCGGGGTGACGCCGTTGCTGCTGATCCTGGTGCCGGCGCTGCTACTGCACCGGGCGGCGCGGTACGCGGTGGACGCGCCGGACGTCGACGACCCCGACGCGCCGCCGCCGGTCCGCGCCCGTACGGCCTGGGCCGGGGTCGTCGCCGGCTACCTCGGCGTCGGCGGCTGCGCCGCCCTGTACGCGTCCGGTGGGGAACTGCGGCCCCAGTGGGCGTGGGTGGCGGTGTCCCCGCCGCTGCTCGCGGCGTGCGCGGCGGGCGCCGGGGTGTGGACGGCGTACGGCCGTCCGCGTGAACCGCTGCTGCGCCTGGTGCCGGTACTGCCGGGTGCGGTACGGCGGCGGCTGCTCGGGCGCGACACCCGGGTGCGGTGGGGTACGGCCCTCCGCGCGTCCCTCGCCGGGACGGCCGTGTTCTTCGGGGGCGGGACGCTGCTGCTCGCGGTGTCGCTGGTGGTGCACGGAGGCACCGCGCGGGCCTCGTTCCTGCAGCTGACGGAGGGCTGGACGGGCCGGTGCGCGGTGCTGTTCCTCTGCGTCGCGCTGATCCCGAACGCGGCGGTGTGGTCCGCGTCGTACGCCGTGGGCCCCGGCTTCGCGCTCGGCGCCGGGCATCTCGTGAACCCGCTGGCCTCGCATCCGGCACCGCTGCTCCCGCCCTTCCCGCTGCTGGCGGCCGTGCCGGAGCACGGTCCCGGAGCTCCGCTGAACTGGGCGGCCGGGGCGGTGCCGGTGGCGGCCGGGGCGACGATGGCGTGGTTCGTGGCGGCACGGGCGGCCGGGCGGCGCTGGTCGGCCGAGCGCACGGCGGGGGTGGTGGCACTGGCGGCACTGCTGTGCGCGCTCCTGCTCGCGGCGCTGGCCGAGCTGGCGGGCGGCCCGCTGGGCGTCGCCGCACTCACCGCCTTCGGTCCGGTCTGGTGGCAGACGGGTGCGGCGGCCGGCGGCTGGCTCCTCGCGGTGGGCCTGCCGGGAGCCCTGACGCTGCGGGCGTGGCGGCGGGAGGGCGCCGTCTCACTCGCCGCATGGCTGGGGTTCGCCGGGCGGAAGCCGCGGGACGGCCAGGACGCGGAGGAGGAGCAGACGCACGGGAGCCGTACGCCGTCGGCCTCGGCCCCCGCCCCGACCTCGCCCCCCGCCTCGACTCCGGCCTCGGCCGCCACCCCGGCCTCGGTCATCGTGGTCGGACTGCTGCCCGATCAGGCCGACGGCGACGGCGACACCTCCGAGCGGTACGAGGCGCTGCCGGCCGAGCCGCACGAGGTGCTGCCGGTCGACCCGCCGCCCGGCCCCTGGGAGGACGAGGCGGCGCGCAAGGCCCGCTGGACGGCGCTGCGGAAGCTGTCCGAGCCGACCGGGACGTCCGAGCCGGCCGAGCCGGGCAGGCCGGCCGAGGACACCGACGGCCCCTGACTCTCCCGGCTGCGCGTCACCCCCGTCCCGTCAGCTGTTCCCGCTCCCCAGTACCCCCCGCAGCTCCTGCGGCAGCAGGTGGTCGCAGGACTGCTTGGCCTCGTTGGTGAGGGCGTCCGAGACGCAGGTGTAGTAGTCGCGGTAGACCATCTGGGCCGTGAAGTTGGCCGCCACCAGGGCCAGTGCCAGGGACGCCGTGACCAGGCCGCTGATCGCCGCCGTCGTCTGGGGGCGGCCGGTGGCGGCCTCGTCCGGGTTGCGGGGCTTGGCGCGGAGCGCGCTGATGCCCCAGTAGAGAGCCAGGGCACCGAGCAGCAGTGCCACGTACGGCCAGCTGAAGAGCGCGAAGAGGAAGGCCCACATGCCGCACAGCAGCGCGTACCGCGCCCGCCGCTGGGCCGGGTCGGTCGGGTCCCAGCGCATGCCGGGTCCGCCGGGGCCGCCGGGGCCGTTCTGGCCGCCGCCGCCCGGGCCGCCGTCGGGACGCTGGCCGAAGCCGCCGGACTGCCGGCCGGGCTGGCGGTCGCTCCACTGACTGCCCCAGGGCGCTTCCCCGTCGTCGTCACCGGCCGGGCGGCGCGGCCGCCACGGGCTGTCCGGCGTGCCCTCCGGCGGCGGGGCGAAGGGGTTGTCGTCCTGCGGGTCGCCCTTCGGCCGGTCCGAGGGCGCGTCCGGCGGCGAGGCCGGCCGCTCCCGCAGCAGCACGGCGAAACGCGTCCCTCCCTGTACCGACTGCGGGGGGAGCATGCGAAGTCCCAGGCTGCGGTCCGGCATCAAGTGAGCGTCTTCCCCTAGATCAAGATGAACAGAACAGAGCTGATGGCTGGATACGGCGGATGGCTGCGGGCGACCGGCACGGCAGCCGAAACGACCGCCTACCCGGTGAACGCGTCGTATCCCGGACGCGTTCCCGCCTCGGTACCTCCCAGACGCTACCTTCCGGCCACGCCCCCGTCCCGTGGGGGCCGCCCGGTGTGCCGGTATCGTTGCTGACGGTCGGCCGCTTCGTAGACTTCCCCGTATCCCGGGGCGCGAAGCACTCGTACGAATGTACAAAGCGGGTGCGAGTCCGGCCGCCGTACCGACGCTTCCCCGAGAAAGGGCCCCACCGTGGCCGCCAAGCCCGTGGCCAAGCGCCTCGTCGTGCTGGTCTCCGGATCCGGCACCAACCTCCAGGCGCTCCTCGACGCGATCGCCGAGAACGGCGCCGAGGCCTACGGCGCCGAGGTCGTCGCCGTCGGTGCCGACCGAGCCGGCATCGAGGGGCTCGCGCGCGCCGAGCGGGCCGGGATCCCGACCTTCGTGACCAGGGTGAAGGACTTCGGGACCCGGGACGAGTGGGACCGGGCACTGGCCGACGCCGTGGCCGCCCACGAACCCGACCTCGTCGTCTCCGCGGGGTTCATGAAGATCGTCGGGAAGGAGTTCCTGGCGCGGTTCGGGGGGCGGACCGTCAACACGCACCCCGCGCTGCTGCCCAGTTTTCCGGGGGCCCACGCCGTACGCGACGCGCTCGCGTACGGCGCCAGGGTCACCGGCTGCACCGTCCACTTCGTCGACGACGGCGTCGACACCGGGCCGATCATCGCTCAGGGCGTGGTGGAGGTCCGGGACGAGGACGACGAGAGCGCTCTGCACGAGCGCATCAAGGACGTCGAGCGAAGGCTGCTCGTCGAGGTCGTGGGGCGGATCGCCCGCAACGGCTATCGCATTGAGGGACGAAAGGTAGTTATCCAGTGACCGCCGAGAGCACTGTCACGGCCGAGAGCGGCAAGCGGGCCATCCGTCGCGCGCTCGTCAGCGTCTACGACAAGACCGGGCTCGAAGAGCTCGCCCGCGGGCTGCACGAGGCCGGTGTCGCACTCGTCTCCACCGGCTCGACCGCCGCCCGCATCGCCGCCGCCGGCGTCCCCGTCACCAAGGTCGAGGAGCTCACCGGCTTCCCGGAGTGCCTGGACGGCCGGGTCAAGACCCTGCACCCCAGGGTGCACGCCGGCATCCTCGCCGACCTGCGCCTGGAGGACCACCAGCGGCAGCTGGCGGAGCTCGGCGTCGAGCCGTTCGACCTCGTCGTCGTCAACCTCTACCCGTTCCGCGAGACCGTCGCCTCCGGTGCCTCGCCCGACGAGTGCGTCGAGCAGATCGACATCGGCGGCCCCTCGATGGTGCGCGCCGCCGCCAAGAACCACCCCTCGGTCGCCGTCGTCACCAGCCCCGCCCGGTACGCCGACGTCCTCGCCGCGGTCGCCGACGGCGGCTTCGACCTCGCCACCCGCAAGCGGCTCGCCGCCGAGGCCTTCCAGCACACGGCGTCGTACGACGTGGCGGTCGCGAGCTGGTTCGCCTCCGAGTACGCGCCCGTGGACGAGTCGCAGTTCCCCGACTTCCTCGGTGCCACCTGGGAGCGCGAGAACACCCTGCGCTACGGCGAGAACCCGCACCAGCCCGCCGCCCTCTACGTCGACGCCAGCGGCGGCGGCCTCGCCAAGGCCGAGCAGCTGCACGGCAAGGAGATGTCGTACAACAACTACACGGACACGGACGCCGCGCGTCGTGCCGCGTACGACCACGACGAGCCGTGCGTCGCGATCATCAAGCACGCCAACCCCTGTGGCATCGCGGTCGGTTCGGACGTCGCCGAGGCGCACCGCAAGGCGCACGCCTGTGACCCGCTGTCGGCGTTCGGCGGGGTCATCGCCGTCAACCGGCCGGTGAGCAAGGAGATGGCCGAGCAGGTCGCGGAGATCTTCACCGAGGTCATCGTCGCCCCCGACTACGAGGACGGCGCCCTGGAGGCCCTCGCCAGGAAGAAGAACATCCGGGTGCTGAGGGCGCCGGGCGCCCCCGCCAACCCGGTCGAGGTCAAGCCCGTCGACGGCGGTGTGCTGCTCCAGGTCACCGACCGCCTCCAGGCCGACGGCGACGATCCGGCCAACTGGACCCTCGCGACCGGCGAGGCGCTGGGCGCGGCGGAGCTGGCGGAGCTCGCGTTCGCCTGGAAGGCCTGCCGGGCCGTGAAGTCCAACGCCATCCTGCTCGCCAAGGACGGCGCCTCGGTCGGCGTCGGCATGGGCCAGGTCAACCGCGTCGACTCCGCGAAGCTCGCCGTCGAGCGGGCGGGGGAGGAGCGGGCGCGCGGCTCCTACGCCGCCTCCGACGCGTTCTTCCCGTTCCCCGACGGCCTGGAGATCCTCACCGCGGCCGGCGTCAAGGCCGTGGTGCAGCCGGGCGGTTCGGTCCGTGACGAACTCGTCGTGGAGGCCGCCGAGAAGGCGGGCGTGACGATGTACTTCACCGGGACGCGGCACTTCTTCCACTGAGCCGCCGCACCAGGAGCGCAAACACAAGGGCCGTGTCCCCCTCGGCGGGGGACACGGCCCTTGGGGTACCGGCGAACGCTCAGTTGCTGCGGATCACGATCGTGCCGCAGACCTTGTCGGCGAACGTCTGGCGCTTGGCGTCCCACGCCGGCCACAGCCAGCCCAGGTAGCAGGCGAGGCTGTCCAGGATGTGCGCGATACGGCGCACGAAGGCCATGCCGACGCCGATCGGCTGGCCGGTGGCCTCCTTGACCAGGCGGATGCCCAGCGCCTTCTTGCCGATGGTCTGGCCGGTGCGGCCCTCCATGATCAGCTGCCAGATCGCGAGGCCGAGGATCGCCAGGCCGCCGATGATCCCCAGCACCGCGGCCTTGCTGCTGAAGAGCACCAGGATGTACGGCACCAGGAAGACCAGGCCGTCGACGATCGTGCCGCCGAAGCGCTGGCCCCAGTTCGCGTACGGCGGCGTCGCGCCGTAACCCTGCTGCGGGTAGCCGTAACCGCCCTGCTGCGGGTAGCCCGGCTGCTGGGGGTAGCCGTAGCCCTGCTGCGGGGGGACGCCCTGCGGGGCCTGCTGGTAGCCGGGCTGCTGCGGGTAGCCGTAGCCGGGCTGGCCCTGCTGCGGGTCCTGCGGCTGACCGTAGGGGTTGTTGGGCGCGCCGAAACTCATGACGGGTTTCCTCCGTTTGACCTGCGGGGACGACGCGGACAAGGACGGAGGTACGTCATGAACTGAGCGGTTTTGCCCCCCACCGGACCGCGATACTGCGCCGTTCATCGTTAAGTACGGGCGAGTTGTTGTCCAGTCCGATTCGCGATGTGTTGTGCAAGTGCAACATCATTGATCATGACCGCACACCCGACTGGAACCGGGGGACCGGCATCCGCGAGGATGGACCCATGACCGCCCAGATTCTCGATGGCAAGGCCACCGCAGCCGCGATCAAGTCCGATCTGACCGCCCGCGTGGCGGCGCTGAGGGAGAAGGGCGTCACGCCCGGCCTCGGCACGATCCTCGTCGGGGACGACCCCGGCAGCCAGAAGTACGTCGCCGGCAAGCACCGCGACTGCGCGCAGGTCGGCATCGCCTCCATCCAGCGCGAACTCCCGGCCACCGCGACCCAGGAGGAGATCGAGGCGGTCGTCCGCGAGCTCAACGACGACCCCGCCTGCACCGGCTACATCGTCCAGCTGCCGCTGCCCAAGGGCATCGACGAGAACCGCATCCTGGAACTGATGGACCCGCACAAGGACGCGGACGGCCTGCACCCGATGAACCTCGGCCGGCTGGTGCTCGGCGAGCCCGCGCCGCTGCCCTGCACCCCCAACGGCGTGCTCACCCTGCTGCGCCGGTACGGCGTCGAGATCAAGGGCGCCGAGGTCGTGGTCGTCGGCCGCGGCGTGACCATCGGCCGCCCGATGCCGCTGCTGCTCACCCGGCGCAGCGAGAACGCCACGGTGACCCAGTGCCACACCGGCACCCGGGACCTCGCGTCGCACCTGAAGCGCGCCGACATCATCATCGCCGCCGCCGGCTCCCCGCACCTGATCCGCCCCGAGGACGTCAAGCCGGGCGCCGCCGTCCTCGACGTCGGTGTCTCCCGCAACGCCGACGGCAAGATCGTCGGGGACGTGCACCCCGGGGTCGCCGAGGTCGCCGGGTGGCTCTCGCCGAACCCCGGCGGTGTCGGGCCGATGACCAGGGCGCAGCTGCTCGTCAACGTGGTCGAGGCGGCGGAGCGCAGTGTCGGCTGACCGCGGTCACGAGCAGAGTGCGGGGCGCCGGGCGACCCGGCGCTTCCCGCTGTTCACCCGGGACACGGCGCGCCCCGAAGGGGGCGGCAGGGCCGCGTCGGGGGATCTGCCGGCACCGGCCCGGCAGTGGCCGATGCTGGTGGTGCTGTCGACCGTCGCGGTCGGGCTGCTGCTGACCTCGCTGGACCAGTTCCGGGTCGGCGCGCTGCTGATCGGGGCGGCGCTGCTGGCCGGGGCGGTGATGCGGTGGATTCTGCCGAGCGTGGGGATGCTCGCGGTGCGGTCGCGGTTCACGGACATCGCGACGTACGGGGTGCTGGGGCTGGCGATCGTGCTGCTGGCGTTGATGGCGCAGCCGAAGCCGTGGCTGGTGATCCCGTATCTGAAGGACACGCTGCATTTCACGATGAAGAGCTGAGGGGTTCGGGTTCGCTCTCGCTTTCGGGTGTGGGTGCGTGGGGGCTGGTCGCGCAGTTCCTCCCCCAGCCTTCGGCCGGGGGTACCTGCGGCGCCCCTTCGGGGCGCTCCCGCGGCCGGCGCTGAAAAGACTCCCCCTGGCCGAAAGGCGGCCCGTCCCCTCCCCCGAGCAGGACGGACCGCTGTCGGGAATCAGCCTTCCACCGCGCGGCCGCTGTTCAACGGCTGTCCACCGGCTGTGGCAGAGAGGTGACAGTTCCGGTACGGGCCGCCCGCACTGCCACTGCCTGCGGGAACCGGCGGGCCGCCCGCCGTCGTCACCCGCTCTGAACTGGCAACGAACTGGCAACGAGGCAGGCCGTGGAGGTGCGTGATGGGCGGCTGGCAGCCGCTGCCGGAGGGGCTCCCGCCGGAGGTGCGGCACTTCGTGGAGCAGCTGCGGCTCCTCAAGGACGACACCGGCCTCAGCCTGGTCGCGCTGGGTGCCCGTACCGCGTACAGCAAGTCCTCCTGGCAGCGCTATCTCAACGCCGTGCAGCCACCGCCCCGCCAGGCCGTCGTCGCGCTGTGCCGGGTCGCGGGCCTGGCCGACACGGACGCCGAACGGCACGCCGTGCGCTGGGAGCTCGCCGTCGAGGCCTGGTCGCGCCCGGCGACCGCGCCGGACCCGGACCGGCCGCCGGGCGCGGGGGAGGCGGAGGGGTACGAGGACGATCCGACCCTCCCGTGGTGGGAACGGCCGGAACAGGACCCGGCGCCCCGCCCGCACGGCCGCCTGCTGCTGTACGCGGTCCTGCTGCTGCTCGCCCTGCTCCTCGTGGCCGTCGTCGGTGCGGTGGCTCTCGGGTGAGGTGCGCCCCCTGTGACCTGCTGTGACCTGCGAGGTCACGGCCGGATGACCGGTGTGTCGATGTGTTGACAAGTTCGCGGATATGTCACGGAGTCGACTCACAACCGGGCTAACGTGTCCATTCGGGACGAGCCGAGGGCCCGTTGGACCGTACGGCGGTCGGCGTGCAACGGTGCATGCCGGACGGGTCAGTGCTCCTGTGCGCCCCCTTCCCGGGGACTGTTCCCCGGGGCCGCCGCGTCCCGCTGGGTAGCCAGACGGGGACCGGCGCGGGGGGCACCGCGCGAGGGGAAGCGCGGGGGAAGACACGGCACCGAACCGGGGGAAGAGGACCGGGGGAAGAGGGGGGAAGCAATGCCTCGTTGGAAAGCCCTGCCGGACGAACTCGATCCGCAGGTCAAGGAGTTCGCGACCCAGCTGCGGCGGCTCGTGGACCGCAGCGGCCTGAGCGTCGCGGCGCTGTCCGACCGCACCGGCTACGCCAGGACGTCCTGGGAGCGCTATCTCGGCGGCCGCCTGCTGGCGCCGAAGGGCGCGGTCGTCGCGCTCGCCGAGGTCACCGAGACCGATCCCGTCCACCTCACGACCATGTGGGAGCTGGCCGAACGGGCCTGGAGCCGTTCGGAGATGCGCCACGACATGACCATGGAGGCGATCCGGATCTCCCAGGCGCGGGCCGCGCTGGGGGAGTTCGGGGCACCGCCCGCCACGTCCTCCTCCTCCGGCGGCGGCAAGGCGCTGCGCCGGACGGGCAGCGCGGTGGCGATGCCGGGGATCGCCGGACCGGCGGGCGTCTCGCCCACCATCCCGCCCCAGCCGACGGCACCCGACGCCAACCGCCGGGAGGGCCCGGGCTCCCGCGGCCCGACCGCGTCCCCGCCCCCGGCCCCGCCCGGCGGCGGCAGGCGGCGGCTGACGATGTTCCTCGCCGGGGTCGTCGGGGTGGTCGTGGTCGTCGCCGCGGTCCTCTTCTTCACCGGAAGCGACGGCGGCGGCAGGAAGAACCAGGGCAACGCCGCCTCGGCCACCCCGTCCACCGCCACCGGCAGCGACCTCCCGGCCGGGGTGAAGTGCGCGGGCGCCGGCTGCACCGGCAAGGACGCGGAGGCCATGGGGTGCAGCGGCGACCTCGTGACCACCGCGAAGACCGTCACGGTCGGCGCGACCACCCTGGAGGTCCGCTACAGCCGGACCTGCGGCGCCGCGTGGGGCCGTATCACCGGGGCCGCCCGGGGCGACTCGGTCCGGGTCACGGCCGGCACCACCACGGAACGCGGCGACATCACGGCCGCCGGCGACACGATCGCGTACACGCCGATGCTGGCGGTGCGGGACGCGGCGGCAGCGAAGGCCTGCGCCACGCTGGCCTCGGGGCGGACGGGGTGCACGGCGTAGGCCCGAATGTCAGGCCGTCCGGCGTTCGCGGACGAGCCCGGAGGCCGACAGCGGGGACCCGGGGGCGGCAGCCCCCGGACCTCGCACCATGCCGGCCCGCGAAGAAATCGGCGGCACACAGGAATGCCCGCCTCCTGTCTGGGCACGCGACACGTATCCCCCACGGGAGTCCGGAAACCGGTACCCCCGAGTGGCGGCCGTCCTGTCCCACCTCTCCCGGACAGGCGGCCGCCTCTTTTGTGGGGTGAGCCACACGGACCCCTCGCCCTCCGGCATCCTTGATGCGCGATAGCCTGACCGGTGGATCTCTTGATACCAAGAGATCGATCATTTGTACGTCCGCACCCCAGGGCACCCAGGGCAAGGACGCCCACCGCCAGCTGTCATACGGAGAACGCCATGACCCGCACTCCCGTGAACGTCACCGTCACCGGCGCGGCCGGCCAGATCGGTTACGCCCTGCTCTTCCGCATCGCCTCCGGCCAGCTGCTCGGCGCGGACGTGCCGGTCCGGCTCCGCCTCCTGGAGATCACCCCCGCGCTCAAGGCCGCCGAGGGCACCGCCATGGAGCTCGACGACTGCGCCTTCCCGCTCCTGCAGGGCATCGACATCTCCGACGACCCGAACGTCGCCTTCGACGGCGCCAACGTCGCCCTCCTGGTCGGCGCCCGCCCCCGCACCAAGGGCATGGAGCGCGGTGACCTCCTGGAGGCCAACGGCGGCATCTTCAAGCCGCAGGGCAAGGCCATCAACGACCACGCCGCGGACGACATCAAGGTCCTGGTCGTCGGCAACCCGGCCAACACCAACGCGCTGATCGCGCAGGCCGCCGCCCCGGACGTACCGGCCGAGCGCTTCACCGCGATGACCCGCCTCGACCACAACCGCGCGCTGACCCAGCTCGCGAAGAAGACGGGCTCCACGGTCGCCGACATCAAGCGCCTGACCATCTGGGGCAACCACTCCGCCACCCAGTACCCCGACATCTTCCACGCCACCGTCGCCGGCAAGAACGCCGCCGAGGTCGTGAACGACGAGAAGTGGCTGGCCGAGGAGTTCATCCCGACCGTCGCCAAGCGCGGCGCGGCCATCATCGAGGCCCGTGGCGCGTCCTCCGCGGCCTCCGCCGCCAACGCCGCGATCGACCACGTCCACACCTGGGTCAACGGCACCGCCGACGGCGACTGGACCTCCATGGGCATCCCGTCGGACGGCTCCTACGGCGTCCCGGAGGGCCTGATCTCCTCCTTCCCGGTCACCACCAAGGACGGCAAGTACGAGATCGTCCAGGGTCTGGAGATCAGCGACTTCTCCCGCGCCCGCATCGACGCCTCGGTGCAGGAGCTGGCGGAGGAGCGCGAGGCGGTCCGCGCCCTCGGCCTCATCTGAGCCTCCCCGCACCTCACGGGCCCCGTTCGGACTCCTCCGGAACGGGGCCCGTTCCCGTCCGCCCGGCTGCCGGGCGTCACTCCATCCCCCGCTTCCCCGGCGTCCAGAACGGCTTGGTGAGGACCGCGCGCCGGTCCCACCCCGCCTCCTGGACCAGCACCTTCCGCACCGCCTGCACGGCCCGCGCCTCCCCGGCGACATACGCCACCCCGCCGGGCTCGGGAGCGAGCCGCCGTACCGCCTCCGGCAGCGAGGTCTCGGTCCGGAGCACCCAGTCGAGGCGCTCCGCGTGGGTGAGCGGCAGCCGGTCGGCGGCCGTCTCCGTCTCGACGCAGCCGGAGACGCGGGCCTCCCCGGGCAGTGCCGCGAGCATCGCGCCGAAGGCGACCGCGGCCGTCTCGTCGCCGACGAAGACGTGGTGGGCGGCGTCCGGGCGCAGCGTGAAGGTGCCCTCCGGCCTGCGCAGCCGCACCTGCTCCCCCTTCCCGACGGTCCGGCCCCACCGGGCGCCCGGTCCGCCCTCGGAGTGGTCGAGGACGCACAGCTCGACGACGCCGGACGGGTCGTACTGCCAGACCGAGTACGTCCGCAGGGTCAGCCCGGTGACCAGGACCCGGACCTGCTGGCCGGGCCGGACGTCGAGGCCGGCGAGCTGGTCGCCGTCGATGCGCAGCCGGCGCATCCGGGCGGTGATCTGCTCGGCATCGGTGACGGTGCCGCGCAGGGTCAGCAGGTCGAGGACGGGGTTCAGGAGGGCGGGCATCGGGGGCTCCTCAACGGGCCGGGGTACGGGGGGAGTTGCTCAGGCGCCGTAGAACGCGATAGTACGCGTTCCGGGTCGGACGCGATAGTACGTGTCGGGGCGCGGTCGCCGTGACCGGCCACCACGAGCGCCGTCGCCGCGAGCACCAGCAGGGCGACGGTACGCAGGGCCGGGCCCATCCCGGAGCCGAGGTCGCCGTGCGCGGACAGGATCGTGCCGGTGACCGCGACCCCGAGGGCGGCGCCGGTCCCGCGCGCCGTGGTGCCGACCCCGCACGCCCTCGCCGTGCGCGCCGAGGTGAGTGCGGTGGTGGAGCGGGCGCGGGCGCTGTTCGCGCCGGGCCGGGACACCGATCTGCGGACCGTCTCCCGGACGTTCACGATCGTCGGCTCCGACACGATCGCCGGCACCCACGCCGCCGTCCTCTTCGCCAGGGCCGCCGCGGAGGCGCCCGGCATCCGCATCCGCTTCCTCGCCGAGGCCCATGTGGACCTGCCGTACCTGCGGCAGGGCATGGCCGACCTGGAGGTCGGGTCGATCGACACCACCGCGCCCGAGGTGCGGGTGGAGCAGCTCCACGAGGACCGCATGCTCGGCGTCGTACGGTCCGGACACCCGCTGCTGGCCGGTGAACTGACCCCCGAGCGGTACGCGACCGAGGCCGGTCACCTGAACGTCTCGCGGCGCGGCAGGCTGCACGGCCCGGTCGACGCCGCACTCGCCGAACTCGGCCTGGAACGCCGGGTGGTGGGAACAGTCGGAACCTTCCCGGCCTCCCTCTTCGTGCTGCGCGACTCCGACCTGGTCGGCCTGATCACCTCCTGGGGCGTCCCGTTGGCCACCGCCCTGCGCCTCGCCACCTTCGAGGTCCCGCTGCCCCTGCCCCCGATCCCCATCGGCCTGGCCTGGCACCCTCGCCACGACGCCGACCCGGCCCACGCCTGGCTGCGGCGCTGTGTAAGGGAGTTGACGACCGACGCCGGAACCTGACGTCCGGCGGCTCCGGAGCGGTTGCCGGCGGCGGCCCGCAGCCTTCGGGGCATGACCGCCGGCCGACTCCCTACCAGCGGTGTCTTCCGGCAATTCCGTTCCGCCGGTCACCGTCGCCCCCCTATGCTGATGGCTCGTCAACTTGACGTCCAGCACCGCATTTCACACGCATCGGGGGATGGCGTGAGCACTGCTTACGTGCCGCAACAACCGCAGCGGGCGACGCCCGAGCCGGCACCGCCCGCACAGCCGGCCGTGCCGCCGTATGCCAGCGAGGCGACCCGGCTGCTGTGCGCGGGCGCCTACCTGGACCCCGGCTACCGGGACCGGGTCATCGAGGAACTCGACCTCAACGAACAGCGGTTCGTGGCCCCCTCGCTCGGCTTCGACGCCGCCCGCGTCCTCGCCCACGCGCTGCGCGCCCGCCGCCAGGAACTGCTGTGGGCGGCCGCGATCCTGGGCCTGTGGGCGGTAGGACTGCCGCTCAGCGGCTGGCTGCTCGCCTTCTTCCTGCTGCCCGGCATCGCGCTCGCCGTCGCCCCCTGGATCCAGGGGCTCACCGTGGTGCCGCCGCTCTACCGGGCGATCGGCGCCTTCCTGGTCCGCTGGTGGGGCCGGGTCTTCTTCGCGACCGCACTGGTCCTCACCCTGGTCATCGCCTTCGGCGGCGGCTCGGACAGCGGCACCTCGTACCAGTCGTACCCGGACGACGGCTCCTACGGCTCCGGCTACTCGCACTCCACCGGCCTCGCCGGCCTGCTGGTCCCGGGCAGCGGCGACCTCGGCGGCCTCGCGAAGCCCTGGCACGCCTGGCTCGCGCTCGCCGTGCTGGCCGGCGTCGCCCTGTGCGGGCACGCCCAGCGCACCCGGTTCAGCCGGGCTCTGGCCGGCGAACTCTCCCCGCAGCGCTTCCCGGACGCGGCGAACGACCCCGCGGAGCAGACCGAGAGCGCCCGCTTCCAGCGGCTCAGGCAGCGCATCCGGACCGAACAGCACGCCCCGCTGATCATGTACAACGAGGCCGATCCGTTCTGCGGGGCCGGCACCGCCTACAGCACCTGGGTGCTCGCCGTCGAGCTGCGGCCCGACGAGCTGAAGAAGGAGCACCTGCCGCTCAGCAACCGCGCCGTCCTGGAGCGGATCCGCCCGCTGCTGGAACGGCTCCGCATCCCCGCCGAGTACGCGGGCCCCGGCGCCCGCGACCGGCTGCGCCAGCTGGAGATCGACGAGTGCGTGTTCCTGCCGGCCGAGGGGCTGCTCAGCCGGGAGCAGGCGCCCTACACCCCGCAGGCCTTCGAGGAGCACCGGGCGCGGGCCGTCGAGGAGGGCGCCGAGAAGCGCCGGCACTTCCTGCGCATCCGGGTCGACGGCTGGGAGGAGGAGCTCGTCGTCACGGTGTTCGTGCGCGTCCACACCCAGGGCCGGATGCTCGTCCTGGAGATCGCCCCGCACGTCCTCACGCCGGTCCGCGCGGACTTCAAGCAGGCCGACCGGGTCGCCCACCGGTTCCGGAACAACAACCGGCTCGGCAAGACCGCCGCCGCGCTCGTCCTGCTCCCCGGCTCCGTGGGCCGCTCGCTGGTCCAGCTCGGCCGGGGCGCGGTGTACGTCTGGCGGCTGCTGACCGGCGGGCACGCGGGCGCGCTGCCCGAGGGGCCCGCGCTGTCCGTGCGCGAGCTGGCCGCGGTGGACGTCGGCTCCCACTTCCAGGAGATGGACGTGGTCCGCTATCTGCGCAGCATCCAGGACCGGGTGGCGAACGGCGTACGGGCCGCGCTCGCCGACGCCGGGTACGAGACCGGCGAGTTCGTCCAGAAGATCGTCAATGTCAGCAACGACGTGAGCATCGGCCGGGTCGAGGGCTCCACGTTCGCGGTCGGCAGCCACGCCACCGCCGGCAGCGTCGTACAGGAGAAGGGGGCCGACACCCATGGCCGGTGACGAGCCGCAGGTCAGTTTCGGCAACGTGTCGGGAAGCACGTTCGCCATCGGCAGCCACGCGCATGCCGAGAGCCACCACCACGGTGCCGGTGCCGACCGGGCCGACGAGGAACTCCTCGCCGCGGTACGGGAGCTGCGCGCCGACCTGGAGCGGGTGCGGGGCACCGAGCAGACCGCGGCGCTGGGCGCGGCGCTCGCCGAGACCGAGGAGGAGATCACCAGCACGGGCCAGGCGGGTCCCACCCGTCGGCAACGCCTGCGCGAACTCCTCACCGACTCCCAGGCCCTCCTGAACGTCCTGGCCTCGGCGGGCGCCCTGGCCGGCCTGCTCGGAATCTGAGAGGCCGACGATGACGAACGGGGGAGCACGCCACTGGAACGAGGACGCCCAGCGCTGGGGGGAGGGATCCACCGCCCCCGCCCCGGCACCCACGCCCGCGCCCGTGGCCATACCCACACCCCCGCCCATGCCCACACCCCCGCCCCCCGCCACCACACCGCCGGTACCGGCTCCGCCCTCGGTCCCCGCCCCCGCTCCAGCGGCCGAGTGGTGGTCGGACGGGGGGAGCGGCTGGGCGTCCGGGGAGGCTGCCGCGGAGACCGTGGTCGCCTCGGGGGGTGCCGGGAGCGGTGGGGGCGGGGTCTCCCGGCCGTCCGCCGGTCAGTGGGCGCCCGCCGAGCCGCCTCGGGTGACGGCGGTGGGGGGACGGCTGCCCGGCCGTAGGACCGTGTGGTCCGTCGTCGTCGGGGCCGCCGTCGTCGGTGTGGCCGCGAGCCTGGTGCTGACGCTGGTGGTCGGCAAGGGGGACGGCCGCAAGCCCGCCACGGCCGCCGTCTCCGTCACCCCGACCCCCTCCGCCCCCCTCACCCCCACCCCCTCCGCCCCCGGTACCGGGGGCGGGGAGCCGTCCACGGACACCGGCTCCCCCGCACCGTCGGCCGGGTACCAGCTGCGCCAGGACACCGAAGGCTTCCGGGTCGCCACCCCCGAGGGGTGGACGCGGTCCGCCGTCGCCTCCTCGTACGGGTTCGACGTGGTCAACTACCGCAGCCCCGACCGCACCCACCGGCTGCAGGTCTACCAGGTCGCGGAGGCCTCCCCGGACGCCTCCTTCGAGCTCTACCTCTCCGACGAGACCCCCAAGCCGGACGGCTTCCAGGAGCTCGGCCTGACCAGCCTCGACGGTGGTCCGTTCACCGGCGCCCGACTGGAGTACGTGGCCGGCACGATCAGCGGCGAGCCGGACGTCGGCACCTGGCACGTGTACGACGAGCGGTTCGTCGCACAGGACGGCAGGGTCTACGCCATCGCCTCCTACGGCCCCGACTCCGACGGCGGAGACGACGAGCTGGCCTACCTGACGACGGCGGTGGACTGGTTCTGCCCGCCGGACACGACCTGCGACGCGGACCCGGCGGCGGACTGAGTCACGGGCCGCCGCACCGCCTCCCCGCACCGGTCACGTCGCCGTTCATTTAAATTCAGTATTCCCGGAGCGCAATCCCGCGCATATTCACAGATTCTTCAATTGTGAGCCGACGGGCATTCTATAACTTCTCTTCCGGGTGACTGAATTCCCCCGAACGCTCCAAATCCCGCCCCGTCCGACGGTCGTTAGGTGACCGTGACGCGATTGGACTGGTGCGCAGCCGAAGATCATCCGACAACTGTGCTCCGTTGGCCCGGTGGTATGGATATCACCTCATGCTCGGACCTGCTCGATGATTTCCTGAAGAGAATCAATGCGATGGAAATTGAATATCGGCGGACCATGGCAGATCTGTACGGAGCGTTCTGAGGCAGGGTGCGGAGGTATTCGATGGACGGGATTCAGCACGACTCGGGGCCGGGTCTCTATGATCACACCGGTTTCTACGACCATCCCGGTCTCTACGACCACGCCTGGGGTGCCCCGGAGCCGGACGTCGCGCCGAGCGACTGGGACCCGGTCGAGGAGCTGGCGCAGATACTGTCCGCACCGACCGGTGTGACCGCGGCCCCCACCCTGCTGGACGTGCCGGCCCAGCGCCGGGGCAGCCGTCGGCGGGTCCGCCATCGGGTCCGCCACGACTCCCACCTGCTCGACGGCGGCCGGAGCGTCACGCACATCACGCTCTTGATCGCGACGGTCTCGCTGTGCGCGGTGTCCATGCTCGCCTGGTCGCTCTGCTACTCCTACGCGCAGCTGCGCGGCATCGCCTCGTCGGTGCTCCCCGGAGGGCTGGCACAGTACTGGCCGCTGACGGTCTACGGCCCGTGGTTCGTGGCGGCGCTGTCCGTCCTGCGGGCCACCGCGCAGCGCCGGAGCGCGCGGCGGTCCTGGTGCGTCGTGCTGGCCGCCTCCGTCGTGGCCGTGGCCCTGTGTATCAGCCACTCCTCCCATGCGCTGTTGTCCTTAGTCATCTTCGGGATTCCGCCCGTCACCGCCCTGGTCTGCTTCTGGGAGCTCGTCGGCCAGATCTCGACCAAGAACGGGCCCCGGCACGCCACGCCCGCCGCGTCGGCGAGCACGACGCCCTGAGCTCGAACACGAACACGAGGGTCATCGCCCTCTCTGGATGGTTTGTGCCGTCTTGTCCGACTGTTCAGTGACGCCGCACACTTTCGACCGCTGATTGCGCATGCAATGCGAGGTCGAGGGCAGGTGCCGGCGGTCCCCGAGTGTGACCCGAACGTCACGCAGGGGCACCGAACAGGAACGGAAGGCAATACCGATCATGGCGGACAGTACGGCACGAGCGACCATCCATGCCGGAGGCGACTGGCTGGCAGCGGTCTCCGGCGCGACACGCGAGATCATCGACCCCGCGGACGGCCTGCCCTTCACCGTGGTCGCCGAGGGCGACGAGAAGGACGCCGAGGCGGCGGTGGCCGCCGCCCGGCGCGCCTTCGACACCGGCGACTGGCCCCGGACCCCCGTCGCCGAGCGCGCCGCCCTGCTCCGCCGGGTCGCCGACCTCCTCGTACGCGACCGCGAACAGCTCGGTCTCCTGGAGAGCCGGGACGCGGGCAAGACCGTGGCGGAGGGCCGCGTCGACATCGACTGCGTCGCCGACGCCTTCCGCTACTTCGCCGACCTGGTCGCCGCGGAGGGCGCGGGCCGGGTGGTGGACGCGGGCTCGGCCGACGTCCACAGCGTCGTCGTATCCGAACCGGTCGGCGTCTGCGCGTTGATCACGCCCTGGAACTACCCGCTCCTCCAGGCGAGTTGGAAGATCGCCCCGGCGCTCGCGGCCGGCAACACGTTCGTGGTCAAGCCGAGCGAGCTCACCCCGCTGACGACGGTCGCGCTGATCGGACTGCTCGCCGAGGCCGGGCTTCCCGCCGGAGTCGCCAACCTGGTCACCGGCCCCGGTCACACCGTCGGCGCCCGCCTCGCCGAGCACCCCGACGTCGACCTGGTCTCCTTCACCGGCGGTCTGGTCAGCGGCACCAAGGTCGCCCGGGCCGCCGCGCCCACCGTCAAGAAGGTCGCCCTCGAACTGGGCGGCAAGAACCCCAACGTCGTCTTCGCCGACGCCTGCGCCACGCAGGAAGGTTTCGACACCGCCGTCGACCAGGCCCTCAACGCCGCGTTCATCCACAGCGGCCAGGTCTGCTCGGCCGGCGCCCGGCTGATCGTCGAGGAGCCGGTCCGGGAGCGGTTCGTCGCCGAACTCGCCCGCCGGGCCGCCAGGATCCGGCTCGGCCGGGGCACCGCGGACGGCGTCGAGTGCGGCCCGCTCGTCTCCGAGCAGCAGCGCGCCAAGGTCGAGGCGTACGTGGCGTCGGCGCTGGCGGAGGGCGCGGTGCTGCGCGCGGGCGGCAAGCGCCCCGAACCGTCCGCCGACCGCCCGGCCACCGGTTACTTCTACGAGCCGACCGTCCTCGACCAGTGCCACCGCGAGATGCGGGTCGTGCGCGAGGAGGTCTTCGGCCCGGTCCTCACCGTCGAGACCTTCCGCACCGAGGACGAGGCGGTCGCCCTCGCCAACGACACCGAGTACGGACTCGCGGGCGCCGTCTGGAGCACGGACGCCGGGAAGGCCCGCCGGGTCGCGGGGCGGCTGCGGCACGGCACGGTGTGGATCAACGACTACCACCCCTATCTCCCGCAGGCGGAGTGGGGCGGCTTCGGAAGGAGCGGGACCGGCCGCGAGCTGGGACCCGCCGGGCTCGCCGAGTACCGCGAGACCAAGCACGTCTACCAGAACCTCGCGCCGAGGCCGGTGCGCTGGTTCGCCGGCTGAGCCCTCCCGACCGCCGTACGCCAGAAGCCTCGCAGTGAGCCAGTGAGCCAGTGAGCCAGTGAGCCAGTGAGCCAGTGAGCCAGTGAGCCAGTGAGCCTGTAAGCCCTTTGGAGCACCCCCCATGTCCCACCACACCTACGACTACGTCGTCATCGGCGGCGGAACCGCCGGTTCCGTCATAGCCTCCCGCCTCACCGAGAACCCGGACGTCACCGTCGCCGTCATCGAGGGCGGCCCCAGCGACGTCGGCCGCGACGACGTCCTCACCCTGCGCCGCTGGATGGGCCTGCTCGGCGGCGAGCTGGACTACGACTACCCGACCACCGAGCAGCCGCGCGGCAACTCCCACATCCGGCACAGCCGAGCCCGGGTGCTGGGCGGCTGTTCCAGCCACAACACCCTCATCTCCTTCAAGCCGCTGCCCTCCGACTGGGACGAGTGGGAGGCGGCGGGAGCCAAGGGGTGGGGCGCGGTGCCGATGGAGGCCTACTACGCCCGCCTCCTCAACAACATCGTCCCGGTCGACGAGAAGGACCGGAACGCCATCGCCCGCGACTTCGTCGACGCGGCCCAGGAGGCGCTGGGCGTCCCGCGCGTGGAGGGGTTCAACCGGCGGCCGTTCACCGAGGGCGTCGGCTTCTTCGACCTCGCCTACCACCCAGAGACCAACAAGCGGTCGAGCGCGTCGGTGGCCTACCTCCACCCGGTGCTGGACGAGCGCCCCAACCTGCACGTCCTCCTCGAGACCTGGGCGTACCGGCTGGAGCTGGACGGCACCCGTGCCGAGGGTGTGCACGTCCGCACCAAGGACGGCGAGGACCTGCTGATACGGGCCCGCAACGAGGTCGTCCTGTGCGCGGGTGCCGTCGACTCCCCGCGCCTGCTGCTCCATTCGGGCATAGGCCCGGCGGCGGACCTCGAAGCCCTCGGCATCCCGGTCGCGCACGACCTCCCGGGCGTCGGCGAGAACCTCCTCGACCATCCCGAGTCGGTGATCGTCTGGGAGACGAACGGCCCGATCCCGGAGAACTCCGCGATGGACTCCGACGCGGGCCTGTTCGTCCGCCGCGACCCCGAACAGGCGGGTCCGGACCTGATGTTCCACTTCTACCAGGTCCCGTTCACGGACAACCCCGAGCGCCTGGGCTACGAACGCCCCGCGCACGGCGTCTCGATGACCCCGAACATCCCCAAGCCCCGCAGCCGCGGCCGTCTCTACCTGACCAGCGCCGACCCGTCCGTGAAGCCCGCCCTCGACTTCCGCTACTTCACCGACGAGGACGACTACGACGGCCGCACCCTCGTCGACGGCATCCGCCTCGCCCGCGAGATCGCGAAGACCGAGCCGCTGGCGGGCTGGCTGAAGCGCGAGGTGTGCCCCGGCCCGGAGATCCTCGGCGACGCCGAGCTCAGCGAGTACGCCCGCAAGGTCGCGCACACGGTCTACCACCCGGCGGGCACCTGCAAGATGGGCGCGACCGACGATCAACTGGCGGTCGTCGACCCCGAGTTGCGGATCCGTGGCCTGGACGGCATCCGCATCGCCGACGCCTCCGTCTTCCCGGCCATGCCGGCCGTGAACCCGATGATCGGAGTGCTGATGGTCGGCGAGAAGGCCGTGGACCTCCTGAAGGGCGGTGCGTGATGAGTGGTACGACCCCTGTCTTCTCCGTCGAGGGCCTGTGGAAGGTCTTCGGCCCCAAGGCCGACCGCGTCCCGGCGGACCCCGGGCTGACCGGCCTCGCACCCGCCGACCTGCGCGCCCGCACCGGGTGCACGGCCGCGGTCCGCGATGTCTCCTTCGACGTGCGCAAGGGCGAGGTCTTCGTGGTGATGGGCCTGTCCGGCTCCGGGAAGTCCACCCTGGTCCGCTGCCTGACCCGGCTCATCGAGCCGACGGCCGGCCGGATCGCCATCGACGGCGAGGACGTCCGCGCGATGGACAGGGGCCGGCTGCGGGAACTGCGCCGGCACCGGGCCGCGATGGTCTTCCAGCACTTCGGGCTCCTCCCGCACCGGTCCGTCCTCGACAACGTGGCGTACGGCCTGGAGATCCAGGGCGTCGGCAGGTCCGAGCGGCGTGCGCGGGCGGCCGAGGTCGTGGCCAAGGTCGGCCTGGAGGGCATGGAGCAGCGCCGCCCCGGCCAGCTGTCCGGCGGCCAGCGCCAACGGGTCGGCCTCGCGAGGGCGTTGGCGGTCGATCCCGAGGTGCTCCTCTTCGACGAGCCGTTCAGCGCGCTCGATCCGCTGATCCGGCGGGACATGCAGGAGGAGGTGGTCCGCCTGCACCGTGAGGAGGGCCGCACGATGGTCTTCATCACCCACGACCTGTCGGAGGCGCTCAAGCTCGGCGACCGCATCGCCCTGATGCGGGACGGCAGGGTGGTCCAGCTGGGTACCCCGGAGGAGATCGTCGGCAACCCGGCCGACGACTACGTCCGGGAGTTCGTCCGGGACGTGCCGCGCGAGCAGGTGATGACGGTTCGCTCCGCGATGAGGCCGACGGAGGACGGGGAGGCCTTGACGGGACCTGCGGTCAGCCCGGTCGCAACGGTTGCCGAGGCGATCGAGGCGGTGGCGGGGGCCGGCGTTCCGGCGCGCGTCGTGGACGGGGACCGGTGCGTCGGCGTGGTCGACGCGGACACGCTGCTCGGCGTCGTGGCGAAGGGGGCCGCGGCCGGTACTTCGCCTGCGGGCGGTGGCGGGCCGGTCGCGCAGTTCCCCGCGCCCCTGGGTGGGGATGGGCGGCCCCCGTTGGAGAGGCCCCCAGCCGCGGGTGCTGCCGACACTGACCCAGCCGCGGGCAGTCGTGCCGCTGGGGCGATGGGGGTCCCCCCGCTCGAGCGAAGCCGGGAGTGGGGGAGCGTGGGCGCGGCGGCACCCCGTCAGCGCGGGCAAGTGACACCCCCCGCCCCCAGCACCAACCCGGAGGGCGTCTGATGGCGACGATCAGTGTGCCCACTCCGCGAGCGATGCGCACGGTCCATCCCGCCGTACGCAAGCTCCTCGCCCTGGCCGTCGCCGCCGCGATCCTCGTTCCCCTCGCCGGCGCCCACGGGTCGTCCTGGCCCCACCACCTCACCGTCGACCTCTCCTCCCCCCTCTCCTCCGCCAGCAACTGGGTCATCGACAACCGGGACACCCACCCCCTCTTCCTCTACTTCTTCGGCTACGTCAGCAACGCCGTCGTCCTCACCGTCCGCGCCGTCTACCTCACCCTCCTCGCCGCCGGCTGGCCCGGTGTGACGGTGGTCGCCGCCGCCGTCGCCCACCGGGTCGCCGGTGTCAGGCTCGCCGTCGGTACGGGTGCCGCCTTCCTCGCCTGCGGCGTGCTCGGCATGTGGGTGCCGACGATGCAGACCCTCGCCCTGATGGTCGTGGCCGTGCTCGCGTCCGTGGCCGTGGGTTTCGTGCTCGGGCTCGGCGCCGGGCTCTCCGACCGCCTGAACCGGGCCCTGCGCCCGGTCCTGGACACCATGCAGGTGCTCCCCGCCTTCGCGTACCTCCTCCCCGTCGTCCTGGTCTTCGGCATCGGCGTCCCCGCGGCCGTCCTCGCCACCGTCGTCTACGCCGCCCCGCCCGTGGCCCGGCTCACCGCCCTCGGCCTGCGTGGCGCCGACCCCGAGGTCCTGGAGGCGGTGGAGTCGCTCGGCGCCACCCGCGCGCAGCGGCTGCTGACGGCCCGCCTCCCCCTCGCCCGCAGGGAACTCCTCCTCGGCCTCAACCAGACGATCATGATGGCGCTGTCGATGGCGGTCATCGCCTCCGTGATCGGTGCCGGCGGCCTCGGCGACCGCGTCTACCAGGCGCTCGCCTCGGTGGATGTCGGCGCGGCCCTCGCCGCCGGCATTCCGATCGTGCTCCTCGCGGTCGTCCTGGACCGCATCACCGCGGCGGCCGGCGAACGCGGCGACACCCGCAAGCCCGCCGTCGGCCTCCTGTACGGCCTCGGCGCCACCGTCGCCGTCGCGCTCGCCGCCCGCCTCCTCGGCCGCCTCGACTGGCCCACCGCCTGGACCCTGGACTTCGCCGGACCCGTCAACCGTGCCGTGGACTGGATGACCGCGCATCTGTACTCGGGTGTGCCGGTCGTGGGCGGAACCGCGGACTGGGCGGGGCACTTCACCACGTGGGTCCTCGACCCGGTCCGCTCCGGGCTGCAGTGGCTGCCCTGGTGGGCGGTGCTGTTCGTGGTCGCCGCACTGGCCTGGCTGATCGGCACCTGGCGCACCGCGCTCACCGCCGTCCTCGCGATGGCCGCGATCGGCGTGCTGGGGGTGTGGGAGCCGTCGCTGGACACGCTCTCCCAGGTCCTCGCCGCCGTCGCCGTGACGCTCGTCCTCGGCTTCGCGACCGGTGTCGCCGCCGCCCGCAGCGACCGTGTGGAGCGCGCGCTGCGTCCGGTCCTGGACGTGTTCCAGACCATGCCGCAGTTCGTGTACCTGATCCCGGTCGTCGCGCTGTTCGGTGTCGGCCGCGCGCCCGCCGTCGCCGCCGCCGTCGTCTACGCGCTGCCGGCCGTCGTACGGATCACCGCGCAGGGGCTGCGCCAGGTGGACCCGGCCGCCCTGGAGTCCGCGCGGTCGCTCGGCGCGACCGGACGTCAGCAGCTGCTGCAGGTGCAACTCCCGCTCGCACGGCCCGCGTTGCTGCTCGCCGTCAACCAGGGCGTGGTACTCGTCCTCGCCGTCGTCATCATCGGCGGGCTGGTGGGCGGTGGCGCCCTCGGGTACGACGTCGCCTTCGGCCTCGCCCAGGGCGACCTGGCGACCGGGCTGGTCGCCGGTGCCGCCATCGTCTGCCTGGGGCTGATGCTCGACCGGGTCACCCAGCCCACGGAACGCCGTACGCGGAAGGGAGCGTGACCATGCGCCGTACGACACTCGCCGCCGCCGCCTCCGTCCTCGTCCTGGCCACCGGCTGCGGTGCCGCCGACATGACCAGGCAGGCCTCGCCGTTCGCCAACGCGCAGGGGTCGAGGACCGTGACCCTGTCCGTGCAGTCCTGGGTCGGCGCGCAGTCCAACGTCGCCGTCGCCCAGTACCTGCTGGAGCACAAGCTCGGCTACCGCGTCGACACCGTGCAGGTCGACGAGGTCCCGGCCTGGGACGCGCTCAGCCAGGGGCGCGTGGACGCGATCCTGGAGGACTGGGGTCACCCGGACCAGGAGAAGCGCTACGTCGACGACAAGAAGACCATCAGCCGGGGCGGAGAGCTCGGGGTCACCGGGCACATCGGGTGGTTCGTGCCGACCTATCTGGTCAAGCAGCACCCGGACATCACCGACTGGAAGAACCTGAACAGGTACGCCTCGCTCTTCCGTACCGCGGAGAGCGGCGGCAAGGGGCAACTCCTGGACGGCTCACCGTCGTACGTCACCAACGACAAGGCGCTGGTGAGCAATCTGAAGCTGGACTACCAGGTCGTCTTCGCCGGTTCCGAGGCCGCCCAGATCACCCAGATCAAGCAGTTCGCCAAGGAGAAGAAGCCCTTCCTCACCTACTGGTACGCGCCGCAGTGGCTGTTCAAGAAGGTGCCGATGACCGAGGTGCGGCTGCCCGCGTACAAGGAGGGCTGCGACGCCGACGCGGCCAAGGTCGCCTGCGCCTATCCGCACACCCCGCTGCAGAAGTACCTCAACACGGACTTCGCGCACAGCGGCGGCAGGGCGGCCGCCTTCCTGAAGAAGTTCAAGTGGACGACCGAGGACCAGGACCAGGTCTCCCTGATGATCGCCGACCAGAAGCTGAGCCCCGAGGAGGCCGCGAAGAAGTGGGTGGACGGCCACCCCGACGTGTGGAAGCGGTGGCTGTCCTGAGCCGACCGCCGGGCGTGCCGCCGCGTCACCGGTCCGGCCGTAGACCGGTGACCCGAAGGTATGTCCGGCGGTTACCCCTCCGGCCGATGCCCGAGGGAGGCGCACGTGGTCTACACGCGCAAGAACGTCAACCAGCTGACCCGAGCCGAGCGGCGCCGGTTCGTCGAAGCTCTGCTGGAGGTCAAACGCCGCGGTGAGTACGACGAGTTCGTACGGATCCACATCGCGCACAACTCCGCCGACCGGGAACACCGGTTGCGCACCGCCCACATGGCGCCCTCGTTCCTGCCCTGGCACCGCAGGCTGGTGCTCGAACTGGAGCGGGCGCTGCGCAGGGTGGACGCGTCGGTGACGGTGCCGTACTGGGACTGGACCCGTGACCGGGCACCGAACTCCCTGCCGTGGACCGATGATCTGCTCGGCGGCAACGGCCGCCCCTCGGACCGGCAGGTGATGACGGGCCCGTTCGCCTACCGGGCGGGCCACTGGAAGATCACCGAGAACGTGACCGACGTGCAGTACCTCACCCGGGATCTCGGCCACGCCCGCGCCCCGATCCAGCTGCCCACCGGAGGCGACGTCGAGTCCGCGCTGGCCGACCCGGTCTACGACAGCTGGCCCTGGAACTCGGCCGTCACCCACGGCTACCGCAACAAACTGGAGGGCTGGGGGAGCGGCCGGGGCAGCGTCTCCTGGCAGAACCACAACCGGGTCCACCACTGGGTCGGCGGGGTGATGGTCAGCGCCGCGTCCGTCAACGACCCGGTCTTCTGGCTGCATCACTCCTTCGTCGACCTGCTGTGGACCCGCTGGCAGCAACGGCACCCCGGCCACACGTACCTTCCCGCTCAGCCCCCCGGCGCGGGCGACCCCCAGCGCGGCCGGATCGTGGCCCGGCACGAGCAACTGCCGCCGTGGAACGTCACGCCGGCCGAACTGGAGGACGTGAGCGGGATCTACAGGTACGAGTGAGGCGGGGCGCTTGTCCGTTCGACATGTCACACATCCCGTTGAAATCACGGCGACACAGCGATCATCGCGCGCGTACGGCTTGCCGTTGTTGATGAAGCTGGTGTCTTCTGCGAAGGAGAGCCACCGTGCGTATTTCTGACATCCAGCGCTGTGAGATCCGGCCCGGACGGCTCGTCGAGTGGAGGTTCAGCCCGGTGACCATCGCGGCCGCGGCGGCGCTGCCGCCGGATCCGCGACCGCCGGCGTACATCCAGGAGTCGCACATCAGAACGGCCCGGTCGGTGCGGGAGGACGGACTGTTCGTACCGACCTGGCTCGGCGCGGCGTTCGACCTGCCGGGCCCGGTCGATCTCGACGCGCTGGAAAGGGCGTTGCGCGGCTGGACACTGCGGCACGAGACGCTGCGCAGCGGCTTCCGGTGGGCCGGGGACGAGATGCAGCGGTTCACGCTCGCCGAGAACGACGTGTCGCTGCACCGTGAGGTGGTCGGCGAGTTCACCGACGCGGGGGCGCTCACCCGTTACCTGCAGGATCGGTTCGACGCCGCGGCGGACGCGCTCGGCTGGCCGAACCTCATCTACACGGCGGTCGTACGCGAGGACTCCACCAGCGTGTACATGGCCTTCGACCACACCAACGTCGACGCCTACTCGATCCACCGGCTCCCGGAGGAGATCCA
The DNA here is from genome assembly GCF_042899865.1 of Streptomyces sp. NPDC013157. Lineage (NCBI taxonomy): Bacteria > Bacillati > Actinomycetota > Actinomycetes > Kitasatosporales > Streptomycetaceae > Streptomyces > Streptomyces sp. NPDC013157. Next base: position 144,749 of record NZ_JBIBAK010000013.1, read on the forward strand.
CGGACTGTACGCGGCGGCCGTCGAGGGAAGCCCCGTCACCGGTCCGTCCGTGGGGAGTTACGTCGACTTCTGCGAGCAGGAGCGGGCGAACGCGGACGGCATCGACGACGCCCACGCGACCGTCGCGCGCTGGCGGGAGTTCATCGCCCGGTGCGGCGGCCGGCTCCCGGAGTTCCCCGTCGACCTGGGGCTGGAGCCCGGCGGAGCGCTGCCCACCCAGAAGCTGGTGTGCGAGCCGCTCGTCGACGCGGACGCCGCCGCCGCGTTCGAGGCGTACTGCCGCCCCTACGGCGGCAGTCTGGTGGGCATCCTGGCCGCGACCAGTCTGATCGTCCACGAACTCGGCGGCCAGCCGGTCTACCGCACCGTCGTGCCGTTCCACACCCGGCTGAAGTCGGCGTGGTCGGACTCCGTGGGCTGGTACGTCGGCGGCGCCCCCATCGAGGTGCCCGCGGCGCGCGACCTGGAGGGCGCGCTCGACACGGTCCGCGCCGAGTTGCGGGCCAACCGGTCGCTGGCGCGCATCCCGCTCGCCCGCGTACTGCGGCTGCTCGGCTCGGACTTCCGTCCGACCTCGCCGGACATGTACTCGATCATCTCGTACGTGGACGCCCGTCTCATCCCCGGCGCGGCGGACTGGACCGAGCAGAAGGCGTACGGGCTGCTCCGGGTGTCGTACGGCGACCAGGTGTGCGCCTGGGTCAACCGGCTGCACGAGGGGCTGTGGTTCGCCTGCCGCTACCCGGACACCGACATCGCCTACAAGAACGTGCGGCGGTATGTCGAGCGACTGCGGGACCTGATCCTCTCCGTGCCCGCACCCGACCGCCCGCGGCCCGCGGAACTGGCGCTCTCCTGACCCAACTCTCCCCGTCCATAAGGTGATTATGTGTTGCTATATCACTCTCGGGATGGATGTCCGTTGTGGAACCCCTTGTCTGGCTACTGCTAGTGTTCATGCAATCACGCTAGGCAACCAATTCGCCGTATGAGCAAAGGACCGAGGGTTCCATGCGCAAGCTTCAGCAGGTCGTGATCGCAGCAGTGGCGGCCGCCGGCGGCCTGTCCGCCGTCGGCGCCTCCCCCGCCGTGGCCGACGCCTACGACAGTGGGCCGCAGGTGTCCAACCACTACCGCCCCTACCAGGAGTGCAGCCCGCAGACGGTCGCCGAGAACGACGTCCCGATCGGCGTGCTCGGCCTCGCCGACACCTTCGACACCACCTGCGGCCAGTACAACCAGGCCTTCACCGGCTGAGGTCGGCGGTGTCCTCGCGAAGGAAAGCGCAGCAGATGTTCATCGGGAAGATCAGCGGGAAGAGGATCGCGGCCGTCTCGGGGCTCGTCGGCGGCCTCGCCGTGGCCTGTGCCGGCCTCGCCCCGGCGTACGCCGCGGCGGGTCGAGGGTGCACCGACGATCTCATGGGCAACCTCACCTGCACCCAGCGGATCAGGGGCGAGGTTCCCGAGGGCGGGGCCGTTCCGCACCAGGAGACCTGCAAGCCGGTGCAGCCCGTGCAACTGCCCGCCGTCCTCGGGCAGGGGACGGAGCGGCTCGGGCCCGAGGTGACCTGTTCCCCCGCGACCGTCGGGGTGGCGCCCCCGGAGAAGGGTGAGGAGGCGGAGTCGCCCGGCGGTCCGTTCGGTGTCATGAGCCGGATCCTTCCGGTGGGCGGCCGGTAGCCCCAGTACGGCAGACGGGGCTGACGCGCAACTCGGCGGCTGTAGATCCTCGGTTAGCTACGGAGTGTGTGTATATGCTCACATTAAGTAGTCGAGCCGGGCGGTTCCGCCTGGACCAGAAAGGGTCAATCATGCGTAAGTTTCAGCGCGTCGCACTCGTAGCGGCGACGGTTGCGGGGCTCTCCTTCCTCGGTGCCGGGGTCAGCTCCGCCGCCGGTGGCGAGGACGCGCCTCCGCAGATCACCGCCGTGGCCAACTCGTCGGCCAACGCCCTGGCCGTCGGCGGGGGTTACTACACCACCACTCCGGAGGCTGGACCCGAGGCCCAGCCGCAGGCTGCGCCCGAGGCCCAGCCGCAGGCTGCCCCCGAGGCCCAGCCCGAGGCCCAGCCGCAGGCGCAGCCCGAGGCCCAGCCGCAGGCGCAGCCCGAGCAGGGTGACCAGAACCAGGGTGGCGAGTAAAAACGCACCCCGCACGAACTCGGTACCCCGCACCGGCACCGCTTCGGCCCGCTCGCCGGTGTACTGAGTGACCACCATGGCGAAGGCAGCCCGGACGCACCCCGACTCTGTCGAGGTATGCGTCCGGGCTGCTTTGCTTCGCCCTACGCAGAGGAAGACAACTCATGTTCACTGCACGGAAGATCGCCACCGTCTCGGGGCTCGTCGGAAGCCTCGCCGCGCTCTGTGTCGGCGCCGGGCACGCGTATGCGGACCCGTCCCCGGGCGACTGCAGGACCACCGCCCAGGGCGGCACCGTCTGCGTCCACAAGAGCGAGTCGCGTATCGACAAGAACGGTACGCATGTCCTCAGGCAGGCGCAGGACTGCTCGACCTCCGACCGTCCGCGCGCGCTGTTCCCGGACGACCAGGCGGCGGGGGACGGATCCACCAGGGCCGGGGAGGTCGTGGACTGCTCCAACAAGGCTGAGCTGCCCAAGGGCTTCAAGAGGCCGCACATCGAGTTCTGAGGGCCGCACAAACGACAGTCCCCGGTTTCCCGGCCGTTGGCCGGGAAACCGGGGACTGGTCGTTCTGCCTTACCTGCCGAGCGCGCTGTTGTTGCAGCCCATGCTCGACCCCATGGACGACTGCTGCGCACCCGAGTTGCCCTCGCCGTTCAGCAGGTTGCCGCCCAGGCCGTTGAGGATGCCGACCTCGCCGAGGATGTCGAGGTTCAGGTCGTGCGACTTACAGCTGCTGCTCTGCTGGATGTTGAATTCGTCGCCCTTCTTGCCCCAGCCCTGGTCGGCATGGGCGGCGCCGGCGCCGAGGAGCCCGAGGCTTCCGAATGCGGTGACGAGAACGGCGGCGGTGCGGAGCTTGTGCATGTCATCTCCGATGAATGAGGTGGATGCGATCTGCGAGAAATCGCGATCTGTGTCATAAAGGCTGATACGAAATAACCGAGATAGCTGTGCGACGCGCCGATTACCGTTGTATTTCGCCGCCTTGGCGCCCTGTCGACATACACGAATGGTCCCGGCGCCGGGCGCCGGGACCATTCGCTGCTGTTGCTGCCGGCCTCAGAAGGCGCTGTTGTTGCAGCCCATCGTCGAACCGAGGTTGGTGGCCTGGGCGCCCGGGTTGCCCTCACCGTTCAGGGCGCTGCCCAGCAGGCCGTTGAGCAGGCCGACCTCGCCGAGGACGTCGAGGTTCAGGTCGTGCGACTTGCAGTGCGAGCTCTGGGTGATGTTGAACTTGTCGCCGTGCCCGTGGCCCTCGCCGCCGGCGTAGGCCGTGCCGCTGACGAGGCCGATGCTGCTGAGGGCGGCGACCAGGACGGCGGCGTTGCGAAGCTTGCGCATGTCATCTCCGTGGAGTGGGGGGTGCGATCTGTGCGAGATCGACTTTTTACAGTTACGGGAGATTAGTACGTAATACGCCAAATCCGGCAGCGACGCGCTGTTGTCTTGAGCGCGTGGCAGAAACACCCGAAAAGTCGTATGGCCCGTGAACGGGCTGTCGCCGCGGCTCCCGAAATGCCCGTGCGGGGCCGCGACTTCCGGTCGTCAGCCCAGGCGCTGTGCGCTGGCCAGCGCATTCGACTGGCTGTTGGCCTGCGTGCAGTCGACGCCCCGGGTCTGGGAGGCCGCGAGCAGGGCGACCGGGACGTTCGCGTCGAGCAGGGACTGTGGGCTGCACTCCTGGTACGGACGGAACAGGTTGTTCTGCTCCACCGGGCCGCCCTGCACCGACTGCGGGGCCTGGGGCGAGATCTGGGGGTTGATCTGCGGGTTCAGCTGGGGGTTGAGCTGCGGGGCGACCTCGGTGCCGCGCTGCGGGGCCTGTTGCGGGGCCGGCGCGCCGTACGTCTGCGCGGTCGCCTGGGCGGAGGTGGCCGCGGCGGCCTGGGCGTCCGGCTGCGAGACCGGGGTCGGCCCGGTCCCGTAGGAGACGGGGGCGGCGGAGCTGGGGCCGGCACCGACAGCGGTCAGACCGCCGGCTGCTGCGACGATGAGCGCGACCTGGCGAAACTTGCGCATGGAATCCTCGGCCCTTCATGTGATCTGTGTGCGGAACCTGATGAAATGACTGATGAGACAGCGCGGTTATCGCTTTGTCACTGCCCCGGGCGGCTGGGATGCCCCCTCGCCCTCACTCCGTGGGGAACGAGAGGTGTGCGGAACCGGATACGGGCGTGGTGCCGCGTCACCCGTTTGCCGAAAGGCATATGAGCGGCAATACCTGTGTCGGTGACGGCAATTGGGTGACACGACTCCGAATTCCCGTGACCACGGCCGGGCGATCCTCGTTCCGGTGGGGAGAGGGCGGTGGCCGAGGACCCGACGAGAACGAGGCGAATCGCTGCCGGCTCCGATGCGAAGTCCGCGTGCTGCTCAGAAGTACCGCTGCTGAAAGTGCAGTGTCATCACCGCACCATCTGCACGCGCGACCGCACTGAACGCAATGGGCTTTCTCATCTCCAGGTATCGAAGGGCCGAGGGTTTCATGCGCAAGCTTCACAAGGCCGCGCTCGTTCTGGCGGCGGCCGGTGGTCTGTCCGCCATCGGCGCGGGCGTCAGCTATGCCGACGCTCCCGTCGGATACGGCGGTGCGGCCCCGGTGCCGGCTCCGGACCAGCCGTATCCCCAGGCCTCGCCCCCGGCACCTGCTCCGCAGCAGGCCCCCTACGCCGCCGGCCAGACCCAGGGCTCGGCGCAGGCCAGCGTCCCCGCGTACCCGCAGCAGCAGGCCGCGCCGCCGCAGTACCAACAGCAGGCCCCGCCGCCTCCGCAGTACCAGCAGGCGCCGCCGCCCCAGCAGTACCCGCAGCAGACCGGTTACGCCGTCGCCTCGGCCTCGTCGCAGGGCTCGGCCCAGGCGACCACCGGCCCCGCGTACCCGCAGCAGCAGGCCGCGCCCTCTCCGCAGTACCAGCAGGCACCGCCGCCCCAGCAGTACGCCCAGCCGCAGGCCGCTCCCGCGTACCCGCAGCAGCAGTACGCCCCGGCGCCGCAGTACTCCCAGCCCCAGCAGCAGGCCGCCCCGCCGCAGGTCGTACCGCAGGTCATGCCCCAGGTCATGCCGCAGGTCGCCCCGCAGCTGGCCGTTCCGCAGGGCTACGCACCGGAAGGCCCGACGCGTGTCACCCCGCAGGTGAACCCCCAGGTGAACCCGCAGGTGAACCCGCTCATCAACCCCGTACTCGGAGCGCCGGGCGTGCCGGGGCTCGCGCCGGTCGGCCTCGGCCAGGTCGCGGCGCCGCCCGTCGGCCAACTGGGGCTTCCCCGCCTCGGCTGACGCCGTCCCGCCACCGTCCGCACCTTCCCCCCGATCCGCAGCGGATCCCCGTCCGCTCGACCAACGGAGAACCCATGCGCAAGTTCCACAAGGCGGTCCTCGTGGGCGCCGCCGTCCTCGGCAGCGTCTGCTCGATCGGCGGCAACACCGCCTTCGCACACGGTGAGCCGGGCCACGACATCGACGTCACCCAGGGCACCGAGTGCCGCTCGCACGACATGAACATCGAGGTGCTCGGCAACATCGGCGCCCTCACCGGTCTGGCGGGCAACCTGCTCAACGGCGAAGGGAACCCGGGTGCGCAGCAGAGTCATCTCGGCTCCGACATGGGCTGCAACAACCAGGCTCTCTGACCTGAGCGGCCACTTCGCTTCTCCACTCAGCCATTTCCCCAACGTTTCACCGAGTCCGGGTGACTGCCCGCGACGCGTCTGGAAGGGCAGGTACCCCATGAAACGGGTTACCCGGAACAGTGTGATCGCCATGGCCGTCGCCTCTGGCGCGATGGCCGTCGCGGGGACGGCACATGCCGACTCCGCCGCCGAAAGCTCCGCGAGCGGCTCGCCCGGGCTGGCGTCCGGGAACAGCATCCAGTTGCCGGTGGACATCCCGGTGAACGTCTGCGGGAACACCGTGGACGTGGTCGGGCTGCTCAACCCCGCGATGGGCAACAAGTGCGCCAACGAGGGGCACAAGGCGCCGGGGAAGGCGGGCTCCAAGACGTCGGGCCGGGCCACGGCCGGCGGAAGCACCCACGACTCGCCGGGAATCCTCTCCGGCGACCTCGTCGAGATCCCGGTCCACGTGCCCGTGAACATCAGCGGCAACAGCGCGAACCTGGTGGGTGCCCTCAACCCCGTCTTCGGCAACCAGTCGAGCAACGGCTCGGACGACCAGCCCGACACGCCCGGACCGTCCACGCCGTCCACGCCGCGGGTCCACCACGAGCCGCAGCACCCGGCCAAGGCGCAGCCGAGGCGGACCACCGTCGTACGGCAGCGGACGACCGACACGCTCGCCCACACCGGCGCGGCCAGCCCCTGGGCACCGGCCGCCGTGAGCCTCGCCTCGCTGGCGGCCGGCGCGGTGCTGTACCGCCGCTTCCGGCCCGGGACGAACAGCGGATCGTACGCCTGAGCGCTCCGCCGGAAGTGCCGCGATGTGCCGTCTGCCGTCTGCCGTCTGCCGTCTGCCGTCTGCCGTCAGTCGACTGCGGCGCCGTCGTGGCTGGTCGCGCAGTTCCTCCCCCAGCCTTCGGCCGGGGGACCCCCAGCGCCCCTTCGGGGGCGCGCCGGCCCCGCTCCGTGTGGGATCGCGTGCAGTGACCGCAGGGCCAGCCGCAGCAGGCCCGGTCCGAACGTGATGCGGGTGGCCCCGAGTTCGCCGAGTCCGGCGGGCGAGGGGCCGTCGCCGTCCACGCCGGCGTACGTGTTCAGTGGGCCCTCGATGCCGGAGCGCAGGACGGGCAGCACGGCGGTCGGGGCGTGGATCGGGTAGACGCAGTCCGCACCCGCCGCCACGTACAGCGCGGCCCGCTCGACGGCCCTTTCCGGGTCACCGGCGCCGCATGCGAAGGTGTCGACGCGGGCGTTGAGGAAAAGCCGGTCACCGGCGGCCGAGCGGACCTCGGCCAGCCACTCGGCGTGCTCGTGCGGGTCCTTGAGGACGCCCCCGCTGGAGTCCTCGAGGTTGCAGCCGACCACGCCCGCCTCCAGCAGGCGCTCGACCAGTTCCCCTGGCGCCAGCCCGTAGCCGTCCTCCACGTCCGCCGACACCGGCACCTCCACGGCCCGCGCGATCCGCGCGACCGCCGCGAACATCTCCGCCGCCGGGGTCCCGCCGTCCGCGTACCCCAGACTCGCCGCCACCCCGGCACTCGGCGTCGCCAGCGCCGGGAACCCGGCCCCCACCAGGGCCCGGGCGCTCGCCGCGTCCCACGGGCCGGGCAGGACCAGGGGGTCGCCGGGCGGGCGCCCGTGGTGCAGCGCCCGGAAGACCCCGGCCTTGCTCACCCGTGCTGTCCCGGCGTGTAGTGCCCGGGGACCATACGGGTCGTCACGGCGAACCGGTTCCAGGAGTTGATCACGATGATCGAGGCGATCAGCTGCGTCAGCTGCACCTCGTCGAAGTGCTTCGCGGCCCGCTCGTAGACCTCGTCGGGCACGAAGCCTCCCCCAGACTTCGTCCGGGAGGTGCCCCCAGTCAGCACGGTGACGGCCTCGGTCAGCTCGATCGCGGCGAGCTCCTGCTCGGTGTAGAAGTGCTTCGACTCCTCCCACGCGCTGAGCTGGACGATGCGCGCGATGCTCTCGCCCGCCGCGAGCGCGTCCTTGGTGTGCATGTCGAGGCAGTACGCACAGTGGTTGAGCTGCGAGGCGCGGATCTTCACCAGCTCGAACAGCTTGGCGTCCAGGCCCTTACGGGCGGCTCCGTCCAGGCGGACCATCGCCTTGTAGACCTCGGGCGCGTGCTGTGCCCAGGAGAGGCGGGGGGTGTGCTCGGGGGCGTACTCGGCGTTTTCCTGATTGCTCATGGTGCCGACGCTAGGGGCCAGGCAGCCCAGAGGTATGGTCCATTTCCATGGAGAAAGCATGGGCCACTCCGTCCGCGCCGCCCGCTTCGCCCACCCGGCCCACCCGGGCCGCTCTGGGCATCGACCTCCACCTGGAACCGGCGGCCGGTCCGGGCCTGCGCCGGGGCCTGACCGACGCCCTGCGCGAGGCCGTGCGCAGCGGCCGGCTGCTCCCCGGCACCCGGCTGCCCTCCTCCCGCTCCCTCGCCGCCGACCTCGCCATCGCCCGCAACACCGTCGCCGACGCCTACGCCGACCTGGTCGCCGAAGGCTGGCTGACCGCCCGGCAGGGTTCCGGCACCCGGGTCGCGACGGGCGTACCGCCGGTGCGGCGGGCGGAGACCCCCGCGGGTACGGCAGCCCACCGGCCCGCCTACGACCTGCGCGCCGGCTTCCCCGACGTCTCCGCCTTCCCGCGCACCGAGTGGCTGAAGGCCGCCCGCCGCGCCCTCACCGCCGCCCCCAACGAGGCCTTCGGCTACGGCGATCCGCGCGGCCGCGCCGAACTGCGCACCGCGCTCGCCGCCTACCTCGCCCGCGCCCGGGGCGTCCGCGCCGACCCCGAACGGATCGTGATCTGCGCCGGGTTCAGCCACGGCCTGAGCCTGCTCGGTGAGGTGCTGCGGGCCCGCGGGGCGGACACGGTCGCCGTGGAGTCGTACGGCCTCGACGAGCACTGGCAGCTGCTGACCTCGGCCGGTCTGCGCCAGGTCCCGCTGCCCTTCGACGAACTCGGCACGGACACCGGGGAGCTGTCCCAGGGGCCGGCCGCCGTACTGCTGACCCCCTCCCACCAGTTCCCGATGGGCGTGCCGCTCCACCACGACCGGCGGACGGCCGTCGTGGACTGGGCGCGGCGCACCGGCGGCCTGGTCCTGGAGGACGACTACGACGGCGAGTTCCGCTACGACCGCCGGCCCGTCGGCGCCCTCCAGGGCCTCGCCCCCGACGAGGTGATCTACCTGGGCACCGCCAGCAAGTCCCTTGCGCCCGGGCTGCGGCTGGCCTGGATGGTGCTGCCGCCGGCGGTGGCCGGGGAGGCGACGGCGGCCAAGGGCGGCGCGGACACCTGCGGGGCGCCAGACCAGCTGACACTGGCCGAGTTCATCACCTCGGGCGCCTACGACCGACACGTCCGCGCCGCCCGCTCCCGCTACCGGCGGCGCCGGGACGCCCTGGTCCGGGCCCTCGCAGAGCGCGCCCCGGCAATCCGGGTCACCGGCATCGCGGCGGGCCTGCACATCGTGCTGCGGCTGCCGCCCGGCACCCAGCACCGGGTGGTCCGGGCCGCCGCGGACCGCGGCCTCGCCGTCGAGGGCCTCACCCCGCGTCACCTCCACCCCGACGCGGCCACCGCACCCCCGGACGCCCTCGTCCTCGGCTACGGCACCCCGCCCGACCACGCCTGGTCGGGCGCGCTGGAGATCCTGTGCACGGTGCTGTCCGACCCGGCTGTGATCAGCGTCGCCTGAATTCCCCGTCAACCGTCCCCGTAATTCAATTACGGAGGCTAGAGTCTCTCTCATGAGCAATGGTGATCAGATTACTCGCGTAGCCCTCAAGAAAATCACCCCGGACGTCTCCTCAGCGATGGGTTCCCTGCATGCCGCCGCCGTCACCGCGGCCCAGGACGCAAAGGTCGAACCGGAAATCCTCGAACTGGTCAGAATCCGCGCCTCCCAGCTGAACGGCTGCGCGTTCTGCCTCGACATGCACACCAAGGACGCTCGCGCGCAGGGCGAGACCGAGCAGCGGATCTACGCGCTGAACGCGTGGCGGGAGACGCCCTTCTTCAGTGAACGGGAGCGGGCGGCACTGGCGTTGGCCGAGGCCGTGACGTTCGTGGCCGACGGCCACGTGCCGGACGCGGTGTACGCCGAGGCCGCCGGGGTCTTCGACGAGGCCCAGGTCGCCGCCCTCGTCTGGGCGGTCACCGTCATCAACGCCTACAACCGGATCGCCATTGCGACGCGAATGGTGCCGGGGGTTTATCAGCCCAAGCGGGCCGAATAAAAAAGCAGCCCGATATCCGGCCCGGTGAATTATTGCCGGGCCGGTTTTGTTGTGTACTTCGGCTGCGGGTGGGTGGGGGCTGGTCGCGCAGTTCCTCCCCCAGCCTTCGGCCGGGGGTTACCCCCAGCGCCCCTAAAGGGGCGCTATTCAGCCGCTTCCAAGCGGCTCAGGTACCTCCTTGTCGAGCCACTTTCGCCACTCCGGTGCCCGTACCGCCGTACCGGCGGTTGCCGGGCCACCCGCCCACCGCGTCACCGGTCTGATCCCGTGCAGGGCGTTCACCAGCCACACCTCGCGGTCCGTCAGTTCGGTCAGGGTGCGTTCCCGGTGGGCCACGCCGATGCCGAGCCGCTCGGCGCGGTCCTGGATCAGGGCGACCGTCACCCCGGGCAGCACCGGCAGCCGAGGTGGGGGCAGGCACAGGGTGTCGTCCTCCCACCAGAGCACGCTGGTGGTGGCCGCCTCCAGGACCACCCCGGACGGGTTCACCAGCACAGCCTCCTGGGCTCCCGCCTCGGCCGCCCGGGCGCGCAGCCGGGCCAGGGTGTCCAGGTCGGGTCCCTTGCGGCGGGGCACGGTGCGCGGGTCCGGCTGGCCGACCGCCCAGACCTCGACCGCGGAGCCGAGCGGTGGGGCGTGCCGCAGCCGCAACCGCACGTGGTGGGACGTGAGTTCGACGCGCGGGAACCACTCGCCGGTGCGGGGCAGCGCCGCCGTCATGGCCCGCCAGAACTCCGACAACCGGTGCTCCGGCGGCCCGTCGCACTCGGCGCAGGACCGCACGAAGCGGTCCCGGTGGCGGTCCAGGCCGCGCACCCTGCCGTCCCGCACCAGCCAGGAGTCCGCGACCAGCAGCCGCTCACCGGTTCCCGGGTCCTCGACGGGCCGCAGGCCGGCGGCCGATGACCACGCGAACACGCCTTCCGCCACGGCCGGTCGTGTCATGACTCCTCCTTCGCCGTGCTCAGTATTTACGGCCCGACAGCGCCGGTGCCCCGCCCCGCGGCCCGTACGGGGCGTGCTCCAGCCAGGATCCGCAGGACGGCAGGACCGGTGCCAGCGCCGCCGCCGCGCGCTGCTGCAGCCGGATGATCCGGCGCCGGGGCCGCAGATGGTCCAGGGCGGCCCCGGCAGCCTCGCTGTTGAAGAGCGCCGCGGCCCGCCGTACCGCCGCGAAGTCCGCCACCGTGCCGTTCGCGATCGCCTCCGCCGCGGCCGCCGCGTCCGCGATGCCGCTGTTCATGCCCCGCGCCCCGAAGGGCGGGAAGAGGTGTGCGGCCTCCCCGGCGAGCAGCACCCGCCGGTGCGGGTCGGTGAAGGAGGCCGCGACCTTGCGCAGGAAGCGGTACGTCGACACCCACAGGATCCGGTCGTCGTATCCCTCGCCCACCACCCCGGGCAGCCAGCGGCGGACGGCCTCCTCGGTGCCGTACTCCTCCGCCCGGTCGTGGGCGTGGCACTGGAGGTCCACCTGGAAGCCCCCGGTGAACGGCACCCGCATCACACTGCGGCCGCCGACGCCGGGGTGCTCGTAGTGGAAGACCCGTTCCAGGGGCAGTTCGGCGTCCGGCCGGTCCGCCACGTCGACGACCACGTGGAAGCCCTCGCCGTGCGTGCCCTCCATGGGGATGCCGAGCCCGGCCCTGACGGCGGACCGGGCGCCGTCCGCCGCGATCACGTACCCGCACGTCAGCTCCCTGCCGTCCGCGCAGCTCAGCGCGGCGCCCGTGGCGGTGGTGCGGACACCGATCACGCGTGCGTTCCACACGGACTCCACGCCCGCCGCCGCGCAGGCCTCGCGCAGGAAGCGCTCGGTGTCGACCTGGCGCAGGCTGGTGAAGGGCGGCCGGCCGGACGGGGCCGGGAAGGTGCGGGAGTACACCTCCCGGCCCCGGTACAGGGTCCGTCTGGTGTGCCAGGTCCGGCCGTACGAGGTGATCTCCCCGGCCAGCCCCGGCCGCATCCCGTCGAGCAGCGCGAGGGTCTCGCGGTGCACGAACAGGGCCCGGCTTCCCGGCCGTTCGCGGTCCTCCGGGTCGGCCTCCAGGAGCATCACCGGCAGCCCGTGCGCGCGCAGCGCCAGCGCCGCCGACAGGCCCACCGGCCCGGCGCCGACCACCACGACCGGGGTCACGCGCGGACACCCGCCGACAGCATCCGGGTGATCTCCACCCGCTTCACCTTCCAGGTCGCCGTCATCGGCAGCTCCTCGAACCGCCACTGCCTCGGCTCCGCCATCGCCGGCAGGTCGGCGGTCGCCGCCCGCCAGCGCTCCGGGTCCAGCGGCCGTTCCCCGCGGACGCACACCACCGGGACCGGCTCGCGGTCCGCGCCCGGCACGATGACCACCTCACGGAGTTCCTCCAGCCGGTCCATGAGGGTGTCCTCGACCTCCAGGTTGCTGTGCACGGAGTCGATCCGGTCGATCTCCCGGTCGATCAGGTACAGCGCGCCCAGCCGGCTCCGGTAGCCCATGTCGCCCATCTGCCACCACTCGCCGTCCAGCTGGCGCTCGTACTGGTCGCGGGCGCCGAGGTAGGTGAGGATGCGGCCCCGGGTGCGGGCCTCGATCCGGCCGGGGGTGCCGGGCGCGGCGGGCTGCCCGTCGGGGCCCGTGACGCGGACGCTCGTGAAGCCCGGGATCCCGATCCCGACCCGCCGCCCGTCCGCGCGGGACACGCTCCGGCGCGTGAACCACTGGAAGGCCACCGGCCCGGTCTCGCTCTGCCCGTACAGCTGGAGCAGCCACGGGCTGCGCCGCTTCGAGGCGTCCAGCAGCCGTCGTACCGTGCGCGGGTGGATGGCGTCGAACGTCGAACCGTACGACTTCACGCGCGACAGCGGGGCGCCGGGCGCGTCCGCCAGCTCCTCCCAGAGCACGAAGGTGTTGGGGTGGGTCTCGACGATGCCGGGGCGGTGCCGGGCCAGCATCGGACCGACCTTCGCCGGGTCCGGGTCGGTGATCAGCAGCAACGGGCTGCCGTAGTGCAGCAGGACGCCGAGCAGGTGGTAGAAGCGGGAGTGCACGAAGGACATGTGCAGGGCCGCGACCTCGCCGCGGGTGGGCCAGCCCATCGCCTGCTGCGGGACCAGCCGGTTCCACATGGTCTGCGGGCAGTGCACCGCGAGTTTGGGGACGCCGGTGGTGCCGGAGCTGTGGGTGATCAGGGCGGGTTCGCGCGGGTGCAGCCGGACCGCCGGCGGGACCTCGGCTCCGGTGTGCCCGGCCAGGGACACCACGCCGGGCACGCTGTCCACGGTGAGGGTCTGCCGGACCAGGCCCTTGACCTCCAGGCCGGCCAGTTTGGCCGCGTCCGTGACCAGCCACGGCTGCCGGAGCCGGGCGAGCAGCTTGCCGACCACCTCGCCGGCCAGCGCCGGGGAGAGCAGCACGGGCACCGCGCCGATCCGGGAGACCGCGCAGGTCAGCAGCACGATGTCGACGTTGTCGGTCTTGTGTACGACGACCTGTTCGGCCGGCCGTACGCCGGCCGCCCACAGGCGCGCCGACAACTCCTCGACCGCGTCGGCGAGTTCCGGGTAGCTCAGACGGACCCCGAGGTCCGGGTGGGTGTCCAGGGGACGGTCCAGGGTGACGAACACCCCGCCGTGCCGGTCGGCCGCCCGCCGGAACAGCGGGCCGAGGTAGAACCCGCGGTCGCCGACGAGGGACACCTGCGACTCCTGCATGGGGACGTTCCTTTCGGTCGGGTCGGTCGGGGCCGGGGTCACCAGGCGCCCCGGCGGACCAGATGGCGGCGGAGTTTCCCGGTGGGGGTGCGGGGCAGGGAGGGCAGCAGGCTGACGCTGCGCGGGACCTTGAAGGCCGCGAGCCGCTCCCGGGCCAGCCGCAGCAGCTCCTCCTGGAGCCCCTCCGGCGCGGGGGTGGTGGCGGGGACGACGAAGGCACGCAGGCGTCCGGCACCCGTCCCGTCCGGGACCGCGGCCACCGCGACCTCCCGGACCGCCGGATGGGCGCGCAGCACGGCCTCCACCTCCAGCGGGGAGACGGTGATCCCGCCGACCATCTCCATGTCGTCGGTGCGGCCCAGATGCCGGTAGGCGCCGTCCGGTTCGCGGACCGCCCGGTCGTGGGTGGCCAGCCAGCCGCCGACCAGGGTCCGCGCGGTCTCCTCGGGCCGGTTGAGGTAGCCGGGCGTCAGCGTGGGGCCGCGTACCCACAGCTCGCCCTCGTGGCCGTCCGGCACCGGGCGCCCGTCGCGGTCGCGCAGCTCCACCTCGAAGCCGGGGACGGGACGGCCGACGGTGCCGGGGTGGTGGTGGCCGAGGCTGTTGGCGCAGAAGGCGTGCCCGGCCTCGGTGGAGCCGATCTGCTCCAGGACCGGGGCGCCCAGCAGCTCCGTGACCCGGTCGCCCAGCCCGTCCGGCAGCCCCTCGCCGGCCGACACGGCGGCCCGTACCGAGGCGAAGCACGCCTCGTGCCCGGTGCCCCGGTCGGCGACCAGCGCCGCGTAGGCGGACGGGACCGAGTAGAGCAGGGTCACCCGGTGCCGGGCGACCAGCTCGTCGACGGCGGCCGGGTTCGGACGCCGGTCCACCAGGACCGCACTCGCCCCCGAGAAGAGCGGGAAGACGAAGGCGTTCCCGAAGCCGTAGGCGAAGTACAGCTTGGAGACGGACAGGGTGACGTCGTCCGCGGTGATGCCGAGCAGCCGCCGTCCGATGAGGTCGTGGTACGCGGCCGGGTGGGCGTGGGTGTGGACGACACCCTTGGGCCTGCCCGTCGTCCCGGACGTGTACTGCACGTACAGCGGGCCGTCCGCGTCGGCCGGCCGGGCGGCGGCGGGTTCGGCGGCCGGGGCGAGGGCGAGGAGCTGGTCGGCGCCGAGGCGGGCCCGCCCGGGGAAGCGGTCCTCCAGGCCCGGTCCCGTCAGGCACAGCACCGCCTCCGTGTCGGCGGCCATGAACGCGTGGTCGGCGGCGGGCAGTTCGGGGTTGACCAGGACGGCCACGGCGCCGAGCCGGGCGACCGCGAGAAAGGCCACCACCCAGGCGATCGAGTCCGGCAGCGCGAGCACCACCCGGTCGCCGGGGGACACACCCTGGGCGGCGAGCACGGTCGCGGCCCGCGCCCCGAGGTCGTGCACCTCGCCGTGGGTCCAGGCGCGATGGCCCTGGTGGAAGGCGGGACGGTCGCGCCAGCCGTGCCGTTCGGCGAGTTCGGCGAGACGGGCGGCGAGGTTGCCGGTGCCGGTGCCGGTGCCGGTGCCGGTGCGGGCGGGGGCGGGGGCCTGGGTCATCGGGCGGCCTCCTCGACGGCGTCCGCCGCGGCCGACGGCGTGTGCTCCCGCAGCGCCCGCATCTGCGCGGCCGTCTTCAGCAGCATCTCGTCGTACTCGGCGGCCGGGTCGGAGTCCAGGACGATCGCCCCGCCCGCGCCCAGCTGCATCCGGCCGCCCGCCATCACGGCCGTACGGATGACGATGTTCAGGTCCGCGCCGCCGCTGCACCCGAGGTAGCCGAGCGCCCCCGAGTACACGCCCCGCGCCTCGGTCTCCAGACCGTCGATGATCTCCATCGTGCGCAGCTTCGGGGCGCCGGTCATCGACCCGCCCGGGAAGCAGGCACGTACGCAGTCCACGGCATCCGTCCCGGCCCGCAGCCGTCCGGTCACGGTGGAGACCAGCTGGTGCACGGTCGCGTACGACTCGGTGGCCATGAGGCGGGGGACCCGCACGGTTCCGGTACGGCAGACCCGGCCCAGGTCGTTGCGGAGCAGGTCGACGATCATCAGGTTCTCGGCGCGGGTCTTGGCGTCCGCCGCCAGCGCGTCCCGCAGCCGCGCGTCCTCGAACGGGGTCGCCCCGCGCGGCGCGGTCCCCTTGATGGGCCTCGCCTCGGCCACCCCGTCCCGGGTGATCCGCAGGAACCGCTCCGGCGAGGAGCCCGCCACGTCCAGGTCGCCGAAGCGCAGGAAGGCCGCGTACGGCGCCGGGTTGACGCGGCGCAGCTCCCGGTAGAAGGCGTACGGGTCGGGCGGGGCGGGCAGCCGGGCCGCGTCGGTCAGGCAGACCTCGTAGCTGGTGCCGGCCCGCAACTCCCGCCGGCAGGCCTCGATGTCGGCGAGGTAGGCGGCCCGGTCGCGCACCAGCCAGGGCTCGGCGGCCGCCAGGTCCGGCTCCGCGGCGGCGGGCGGGGCGGACGGGGGTGCGGCCGGGGCCAGGAAGCTGAGCTGGGCCAGCGTGTCCGTCAGCCACTCCTCGGCGGCCCGCGCGGCCTGCGGGGAGTTCTCCGCCAGGCAGACCGCGTAGGTGATGTCCTCCTCGTGGTCCACGGCGATCAGCCGGTCCGCGAACAGCCAGCAGGCGTCCGGGGTGTCGGCCCGGTGCCGGTTGGGGGAGCCGCAGTCGGCCTTCGTCTCGTAGCCGAAGTAGCCGACATAGCCGCCGGTGAAGTCGAAGGGCAGCCCGTCGGCGTCCACCCGGCGGCTGCTCAACTGCCGCTTCAGATAGTCGAAGACGCTCGCGGACACCTTGCGCGGCGGCCGTCCGGCCCGCTCGACCGCACACCGGCCGGCCGTGACGTCGTACCGCACGAACTCGGCGAGCGGACCGCTGTCGTCGCCCAGGAAGGAGAAGCGCGAGCGGCCCTCCTCGACGAGCGAGCTGTCCAGCCAGAACGCGCGGGGCGAGGCGGCGAAGAGGCGGGTGAAGGCGGCCTCCGTGTCGACGGCGCCGGCGATCTGCCGGGTGTGCAGGCGGTACGCGGGCGCTTCGGCGTGGTGGCGGGGGCGGGGGACGGCCGCGCTCGGGATCCTCGGCCGGGGGAGCGCCGCCTCGGCCGGCGGGACGGCGGTGTTCTTGGTCCGCGCTCTGCGGGCCCGGCGGGCGGTGAGGTTGCGGAAGTTCACCAGCATGCGGTGGCCGTACTCGGTGAGCACCGACTCGGGGTGGAACTGCACGCCCCACAGCGGCCGTTCGCGGTGGCGCAGCCCCATCAGGACGCCGTCCTCGGCCCAGGCGGTGGCCTCCAGCGTGGCGGGCAGTGGCTCGTGTACCGCGAGGGAGTGGTAGCGGACGGCGGTGAAGCCCTGGGGCAGCCCCTCGAAGAGGTCCCGCCCGTCGTGCCGCACCCGGGTCAGGTGCCCGTGCCGCGGCTGCGGGGCGGGTGCCACCCGGGCCCGCTCCCCGAGCGCGATGCCCTGGTGCCCCAGGCACACCCCGAGCACGGGGACGGTGGCCTCGGCGATCACCCGGGCGCTGATGCCGAAGTCACGGCCGTCGCCCGGATGGCCGGGCCCCGGAGACACCACCACGTTGTCGAACTCCGCGAGAGCGGGCGGCGCCGGCTCGTCATTGCGGATCACCACCGGTTCCTCGCCGTTGACCTCGGCGATCAACTGGAACAGGTTGTAGGTGTACGAGTCGTAATTGTCGATGAGCAGGGTCTTCACCCGCCCACCTCCCTCGGGTCGTTCCCGGGCCTATGCGGCCCGTCGTTTGTGCCGCCCGCGCAGCGCCTGGAGCGGGGGGTAAAGCCATTTCTTGAAGAAACGCTGAAGTCGCGGCATGAGAATCCACGTGACAAGCGCTGTCACGCAGAGGCAGAGCACCAGAGTGCGAATGAGCGGATTGAGCCCGCCGAGATGGGGGATCACGATGATGTTGAAGAGCAGGACCGGCGGAAACACCGCGCTCATGTTGATGAACCACAGTTTCCATTTCGCCGGAGGAACGGGCGGCGGTGGCACGGGCGGCGGCCCGGCCAGCGAGTCGAACCACTCCTTCGACCCCCGTACGCTACGGCGCCCGGTGGGCCGGGCGATGCCGTCCGCGCGGGTCTCCCACTCGCCGCGGTCCGGGGAGTTCTCCCAGGCCAGCGCCGAGTCCTCGGTGGCGAAGCGATACACGACATGCCATTCCGTCTCCTGGTCGACTAGGACACCACCGCCGAGGAACCCCGGCCGGCGGGCGCTCGCGCCCAGCATGGCCCACCCCCAGGAGTGGAAGTCGGCCTCGCGACCCGGCATCACGTGATAGGCCACGGTGACGGTGACGGGATTACTGGTCACAGCGTTCTTTACGGAATGGACACAACCCGCGTTCAAAGTTTCAATGAGTTTTTTCGTGTCCGGATCGTAACTCTTTATAGCGCTTTCTATGCGCTTGCTGTGTTCTGCTACCCGGTACTTCCGGTAACCCGCCCGTAATTCTGGAAAGTGCTTGCCGAGTCGGCCGCGGAAGTTGCACGATCGCGGTCCAAGAACGAAGGAGGCCGCCATGTCGAGGTACGTCTGGAATTTGACCGAAGAGGGTCGACAGGCAATCGATCAGGCGCGTTCCGTGATCGAACCGGCGCGAAAAGAAGTGACCGCCCACCCGCTTTACCGGCGAATATCCGGCCGGGAACACCTGGCCACGTTCATGGCCCACCACGTGTTCGCCGTCTGGGACTTCATGTCCCTGCTCAAGTCGCTCCAGCGGGAGCTGACCTGCGTCGACGTCCCCTGGGTGCCCCGCGGCTCCGCGGTGGCCCGCAGGCTCGTCAACGACATCGTGCTGGTCGAGGAGAGCGACGCCCTGAACGACGGCTTCACCAGCCACTTCGAGCTGTACCGCGCCGCCATGGCCGAGGCGGGTGCGGACACCGCCCCCGTCGACACCTTCGTCGCGCTCCTCGCCGAGGGCCACGACGTGCCGGCGGCCCTGCGCGTGGCCCAGGTCCCCGCGCCGGCCGCCGAGTTCGTGCGCACCACCTTCGGCATCATCGCCGACCGCCCGCTGCACTGCCGGGCCGCCGCCTTCGCCTTCTCCCGCGAGGACCTGATCCCGGACATGTTCGACCAGGTCATCGGCGAGGAGGGCACCGACCGCTTCCCGCTCTTCCGGGACTACCTCGCCCGGCACATCGAGGTCGACGGCGAGGAGCACACCCCCATGGCCCTCCAGATGGTCGCCGACCTCTGCGGCACCGACGACGCCCGCTGGCAGGAGGCCACCGAGACCGTTCTCGTCGCCCTGGAGGCCAGGTCCCGGCTGTGGGACGGGATCACGGCCGCGATGGGGTGACCGGCTCCGCCGTTCCGGGGCCGGCGTCCTCGGTGCCCGGCGCCTCCCCGAACCGGCCCAGGGCCAGCGCCCCCGCCACGGCTACCGCGAACCCGAGCACCGCGAGCCAGGCCAGGCCCTCCCGGGTGCGGTCCCCGAGCCATACGACCCCCACCGCCGCCGGGCCGATCGTCTCCCCGATGACCATGCCGGCCGTCGCCGTGGTCACCGAGCCGCGTTGCAGCGCCGAGGTCAGCAGCATGAAGGCGCCACCGCCCCCGATCAGCAGCGCGTAGGTCGCGGGGTTGGTGAGCAGCGGGGCCGGCCGCAGGGTGTCGATCAGCCGCACCGACACCTCCACCACGCCGAACCCGAACCCGGCCCCGAGGCCGAGCGTCAGGGCCCGCCCCCGCCCGGTCAGCCGCCCGCCGGCCAGGCCGAGCAGCAGCACCCCCACGGCCGTCCCGAGCATCACCCACTTCAGCGTCGCCGACCCGGCCTTGTCCCCCTCGGGACCCGACGCCAGTCCGAGCATCGCCAGCCCCGCGCACACCACACCCACCGCGGTCCACTCCACCCCGCTCAGCCGCACCCGCAGCAGCCGCGCCGCGACCACCGCGGTCACCGCGAGCGACGACGCCAGGGCCGCGCTCACCGCGTAGATGGGAAGCGAGCGCAGCGCGAGGATCTGGAACACGAACCCGAGGCCGTCCAGCCCGAGGCCGACGACGTACCGCCACTGCCGCACCGCGCGCAGCAGCAGCGCGGCCTCGCCGCCGGCGCCGTCACCGGCCGCCCGCGCGGCCATCGCCTGGAGAACCGTCGCCGTACCGAAGCAGATCGCGGCCGCGAGGGCACACACCATTCCGAAGAGCACAGAGGGACTGTAGGGGAGGGGGGTGTGCGGTGATCGAGAGGAGAGCAAGAAGCGGGCCCGGGGCGGCCCCGGACCCGCTTCTCCGGCCTGCTGGACGTCAGCTCGCGCCGGCCAGCCAGGCGGTGGCGTTGAGGGCGAGGGCGGCGTTGGTGGCGCCGCTGTCGTTCCAGCCGTCGTACAGCGTGTTGCCGGACTGGCCGGTGCCGTCGTCGATGGGCGAGCTGTCGCCCCAGAACGCGACCCGGCCGCTGCCGAAGGTGCTGGTGGCGAAGAAGGCGCCGGTGTTGCCGGAGTAACCGCTGCGGTACACCAGGCCCTTGACGGCGGAGTTGTCGGAGGGCTTGAGCGTGGCGGTGGTGCCGTCGGCGATCAGGCTCTTGGTGACGGTGCCGAAACCGCCGTGCAGCACCGCGTTGCCGCTGTCGCTGACGGCCTTCGGGTAGCCGGAGCCGATGTCCAGCGAGTCGATGGAGAAGCCGAACGGGTCGGTCGAGTCGACGCTGTTGTTCGTCATCAGGTCGTTGAGGATCTCGACCGCGTCGTAGCCGTCGTTGTTGCGGTCGGCCCCGGTGTGGTCGGAGATCATGAAGAGACCGCCGCCGGCCTTCACGAAGTTCATGATCGCCGTCTTCTCCGCGGTGGTGAACTTGGTGTTGGGCTCGGGCAGCACCAGCGCGTCGAACTTCGACAGGTCGGTCGTCGACGAGCCGCCGTACGTGAGGGCGCTCGTCGCGGTCTTGAGGCTGTAGTCACCGGTGTTCTGGAGGGCGACGCCCCAGGACGACAGCGCGCCGGTCCAGTCCTTGTCGGAGGACGGGGAGGAGTCCTGGGCGAGCGGGTCGGGCTTGCTGGTGGAGATGATCCAGTCCGCGTTGCCTGCCTCCTCGGCGTGGCCGTCGTCGAACAGGACGCGGTAGGTGGTGGCGGCGTGGGCGGGGGTCGCGGCGCTGGTGGCCTGGGCGGCGGCACCGGCGGTGAGCAGGCCGAGCACGGCCAGGGCCGTGGTGAGTTTCCGGCGCGGGACGGCGAAGCCGGGCATCTGTCATTCCTCCATCGGTGGGGGGTTGTGAGCAGTTGGCTGTCGAGGGCATGTGAGTGTGTTCTGGCGTGAATGAGTGAGCGTCTGGGGTGGCGGGGGCACTCTTGCTGTCCTGTGGGGAACGAGGGTTCTGGGGTCGAATGTGTGACCTTTTCCGGTGGTGGTCGTTGGGTGGGGTGAGGGTTTTCTGCGGCACGGGACCGGGGGTGATGAGGGGTGGGCGGGCTGCGGCAGGTGGCGGCGCCGTTCGTGGCATCCGGTCCCTCGGGGGTTGCGATCCGTACGCGGCTCAAGGGCCTGACCGGTCAGGACGAGGAGGTGCTGGGCCTGGTCGGCGACCATCTCGGCGCGCTGGCTTCCCGTGACCTCAAAGCGCGCTGTTCGGCCGGGCTGGAGCATGATAGTGAGGGGTGGGCGGAGCGCAAGCGGGCCCTGACCGTACAGTCCTCCTCCCGGTGGGCGGGCAGCATCACGAAGGCCAGCCATGACCAGTGGGCGCTGGCCCGGCGGGGGCTGCTCGCGTACATCCACGGCCTGCAGGCCGGTGTGCGCGCCATCGCCCACCGGCTGTCGCTGCCCGTGGGCGAGAAAGGCACCAGGCACGCGCCCGGGGGATATCGCAGCGGGCGGGAGTGGTTCGCCAAGTCCCGGCGTCTGCGTGTCCTCGAAGACCGGCTTCAGGCAGCACAGGCCGACTGGCAGGCGGGCACCGCGCACGTGGTGCGCGGCGGCAGGCGGCTGCTCAGCACCCGCCACCACCTTCAGGCCGCCCAGCTCACCGAAGAACAGTGGCGGTCGCGGTGGCAGGCCGAACGCCGCTTCCTCCAGGCGGACGGCGAGTCCGGCAAGCGGCATGGCAACGAGACCGTCCGTGTCACTCCCGACGGCGAGGTCTTTCTCAAACTCCCCGCGCCGCTGGCGCATTTGGCGAACGCGCCGCACGGCCGGTACGTGCTCGCCGGCCGGGTGTCGTTCGCGCACCGGGGCGAGCAGTGGGGCGACCGCGTCACCGCCAACCGGGCCGTCGCCTACCGCATCCACGAAGACGTGCAGCGGGGACGCTGGTACCTGACCGCATCCTGGACTCTGCCGCCCGCCCAGACGATGCCGCTGGTGGCGGCCCGCGCGAGGGGTGTGGTCGGCGTGGACACCAATGCCGATCATCTGGCCGCCTGGCGTCTGGACGAACACGGCAACCCCCTCGGCGAACCGCTCCGTTTCGGCTACGACCTCACCGGCGCCGCTTCGCATCGTGACGCCCAGGTCAGGCATGCGCTGATCCGGCTGCTGCACTTCGCCCGACGCCACGACCTGGCGATCGCGGTCGAGGACCTCGACTTCACCGCGGAGAAAACCCGGGAGAAACACGGCCGCAAAAAGCGGTTCCGCAACCTCATCTCCGGCATGCCCACCTCCCGGCTGCGGGCCAGGCTCGTGTCCATGGCGGCCGAACTCGGCATCCCCGTCATCGCCGTCGACCCCGCCTACACCAGCAAGTGGGGCGCCCAGCACTGGCAAAAACCTCTTACCAGCAAGACCAGGAAGACGACACGCCACGATGCGGCAGCGGTGGCGATCGGAAGGCGCGCCCTGGGACACCCGATCAGGCGACGGACGGCACCGCCCCCACACGACCAGAGCGATCGTGCGGGGCATCGGACCGTCCAGGCCAGACCAGGTATCCCGGGGCGTGAGGGAAACCGCCCCCGCATCCCCGGACCACGGACACGATCCGTCGGCGCCGGACGCGGCGTGAACGCGGTCGACCAGAACGCCCAACACCGTCCGGGGCGTTCGGCTGAGCACGAGACCTGGCAACAGGACTCACTCCCACTCAGTCTCTAGGAACGGTGCGAGAGGGATGGCGGTGGTGCGAGTGGTTCTGCGCGCGTAGAGTCCGAAGTTGATCGTTCACTCACGGACAGCTGGACGGTACCGGTGCGATGCGGTGCGCCGAGGGGGTCGCGGCGGCTTCACATGGTTTTCTTACCTGGACATGACAAATCAGTCCGGCATCTTTCAGCGGTGACTCAAAACCGCTCGTCTAAGCTTTCGCCGGACATCGCATCGCACGGGGGAGCACGAACATGGCGGACGCACGCCGGCAACTGCGCTCGGGCACGGTCGTCCTCGGCGGTATGGGCCTGCTGGCCGCCGCCCTGACCGCCTGCTCCTCCGATCCCGACAAGCGCTGTGTCGACCGCGACAGCTACACCGCGGCCAAGGGGTACCAGGTCGTCTCCGACAAGAACTGCACCTCGGCCAAGTCCGCCGTCGACGCGGGCTACTACTACGGCGGCAAGAAGAAGGGCGGCTGGGTCACCGGCGGCTCCTTCACCAGGCCGCGCAGCGGTTCGGGCGGCTCCTCCGGTGGCGGCCACAGCGTCAAGCGGGGCGGCTTCGGCAGCGGTCACGGCAGCTCCGGCGGCTGACCACGCCGTGGAACGCCGTACGAGCGAACCCCGCCCCGACTGGCAGCGGACCGTCGAGGAGCAGGGCCTGATCTACCCCCTCACCCGCCACCCCGACGGCGAGCTGCGCCCGTACTGGGACGAGAGCGCCTACTACGCCTTCACCCTCGACGAGGTGGAGACGCTGGAGGAGACCGTCGAGAAACTGCACACGATGTGCCTGGCGGCGGCGGACCACATGGTCACGAAGAACCGTTTCGCCGACCTGGGGGTCACCGACCCGCGCGTCGCGGCGGCCGTCACCGAGTCCTGGCACCGCCGCGCCGAACTCCCCTCCCTCTACGGCCGCTTCGACCTCCGCTACGACGGCACCGGCCCGGCGAAGCTCCTGGAGTACAATGCCGACACCCCCACCTCGCTGGTGGAGGCCGCGTCGGCGCAGTGGTTCTGGATGGAGGACCGCTTCCCGGGCGCCGACCAGTGGAACAGCCTCCACGAACGCCTGGTCGCCGCCTGGCGGAAACAGGCCCCCCTCCTCCCGCCCGGCGCCCCCCTGCACTTCGCCCACTCCTGCGCCGACGAACTCGGCGAGGACCTCATGACGGTCGCGTACCTCAAGGAGACGGCGGAACAGGCGGGCCTCGCCACCGACTGGATCTCCATGGAGGAGATCGGCTGGGACTCCCTCTCCGGCCGCTTCGTCGACAACCGGCTCCGCTTCATCCGGGCCTGCTTCAAGCTCTACCCGTGGGAGTGGCTCACCACCGACGACTTCGCCGGCCATGTCCTCGACACCCTGGACAACGGCGGCGGCACCGGCGCGACTATGTGGATCGAGCCCGCCTGGAAGATGCTGCTCAGCAACAAGGCGCTGCTGGCGATCCTCTGGGAGCTCTACCCCGGCCACCCGAACCTGCTCCCCGCCTACGTCGACGGACCGAGAGAGCTCGCGACCGGGCGGGGCTACGTCAGCAAGCCGCTGCTGGGCCGCGAGGGCGCGGGCGTGG
The DNA here is from genome assembly GCF_042899865.1 of Streptomyces sp. NPDC013157. NCBI lineage: Bacteria > Bacillati > Actinomycetota > Actinomycetes > Kitasatosporales > Streptomycetaceae > Streptomyces > Streptomyces sp. NPDC013157. The sequence goes on from NZ_JBIBAK010000013.1 coordinate 169,101, forward strand.
TCGTGCACGAGCCCGGTCATGCCCCGGTGGTACGCGAAGAGCCCTGCTGCTACCAGGAGCTGGCCCCACTGCCTGACTTCGACGGCAACCGTGTGGTGCTGGGCGCGTGGGTGGTGGGGGAGGAGGCGGCGGGGCTGGGGATCCGCGAGTCGCGGGGCCTGGTGACGGACGACTACGCCCGCTTCCTGCCGCACGTGATTCTCTAGTGCCGCATCAGCGAACCTTCGCCCTGTCGGAGCAGGCGTCCGGTTGTGGGCGGCGCTTGGTGGTCCGTAATGGCCACCACCAGTCGCGGACCGTGATAACCGCGGCCGGCCCGATTGAGGTGCGGGCACCGCGGGTCAACGACCGCCGGGTCGATGAGGCAACCGGCGGCCGTAAGCGGTTCTCCTCGAAGATCCTGACGCCGTGGTGCCGCAAGTCACCGAAGATCTCCGAGGTGCTGCCGTTGCTGTACTTGCACGGCCTGTCCTCCGGTGACTTCGTGCCGGCGCTGGAGCAGTTCCCGGGTGGTGCGGCCGGACTCTCGTCGGCGGCTGTGCCCCGGCTGCCCCGGCAGTGGCAGGACGACCACGCCGCCTTCCAGTGCGACCTGTCGCAGACCGACTTCGTCTACGTGTGGGCCGACGGGGCGCACCCCCAGGTGAGGCTCGGGCAGGCGCACTCGTGCGTGCTCGTTCTGCTCGGAGTCCGCCTGGACGGAACCAAGGAACTGATCGCGCCGGCTGAGGGCCTGCGCGAGAGCGCCGAGTCATGGGCCGACCTGCTGCGCGACTGCCGCCGCCGCGGCATGCGCTACCCCGGACTCGTCATCGGAGACGGCTCGATGGGCCTGTGGAAGACGTTGGCCGAGGTGTTCCCCGCCGCCCGGCATCAAAGGTGCTGGGCACACAAGGCCCGAAATGTCACGAACGCCCTGTCGAAGTCCGCGCAGCCGGGCGCAGCGAAGGCGATGCAGGAGATCTACAACGCCGAGGATCGGGCCCACGCCGAGAAGGCGATCGAGGTGTTCGCCAGGACCTACGGCGCCGAGTGGCCCAAGGCCGTCACCAAGCTAACCGACGACCGGGACGAGTTGCTGGCGTTCTACGACTTCCCGGCCGAGCACTGGATCCGCCTGCGGACCACGAACCCGATCGAGTCGACGTTCTCCACGGTCAGGCTGCGGACCAAGGTCACCCGCGGCGCCGGGAGCCCGGCCGCCGCCCTGGCGATGGTGTTCAAGCTGGTGGAGTCCGCCCAGGCCCGCTGGCGCGCGATCACCGGCGCTCACCTCGTCGCACTGGTCCGTGCAGGCGCAGGGTTCGAGAACGGAGTCCTGGTCGAACGTGAGGTGGCATGACGCGCCGCCCGGCGCTGGTCGCCGCCAGTGGCCCGCCCGTGTGGGCCCGGCGACGTCGGCACACGCCCTGGTCGATGCGCTTGGCCGGCCGGCCGTGTTGCCGTGTCGAGATCAAGAACGGGTGCGGGCGGTCACCGGGAGCGGTAGGCGCGCTTGGACCGGCGACTCATTTCAGTGTTCTGGAACGCCACGCATTCCCAACGTCCGTCGCGGCGACGCAGTGTGAAGGTCTGGAACTTGTCCACGTCGACCCGGCCGCCTTTGCCGATGCCGCCGACCGTGGTCACCACCGCCGTGGACTCGTCCGGCATTCGCACATCGATCGGCTTGACTGTCATGCGCGTGCCCTTCTGCCACCGGGTGAACACCTCGTGGTGTGTCTGCGCGATGGCGGCGCGCCCGAACATGGCATCTCCCATGAAGATCACGTATGAGGCGTCCTCGGCGAACTGCGCGGCATAGCGCGTCGCGTCACCCGCGTTCCATGCCTGCCGGACCCGCTCAAGGAACTCCTCGACCGTGTCCCCGCTCTTGACCGTCATCATCGTCTCCCTTGGCGGGGCGCCCTGCAGGCGCCCAATCCGTTCCCACTGAAATTATTACAACCGAAACGGTATTGCAAGGCGCACCCCGTCACTGGATCGAACAACCAGGCCAGAGAGGCCGATCACCACACCCGAGCGGGCCGCGCCCCGGATTCAACAGCGACGTTGGCATAGACGATCCCGAGCAGCCGACGCAGCTCAGCCTGGTCCTCTGCCGCCAGACCGGCAGTCAGCCGCCGCTCCGAGGCACCCGCGAGCCCGATCAGCTTCTCCAGCTCCACCCGGCCCTCCTCCCGCAGGCGCACCAGCTTCACCCGGGCGTCACTCGGCGACTCGCGCCGCTCCACCAGGCCCCTCTCGATGAGCAGCGACAGCAGCCCGACCAAGCGGCTGGCCGGGATACCGAGTGAGGAGGCAAGCTGCTGCTGCGAATGTTCCCCGCCGTCACGCAACCCGCGCAGCACGGCGAAATGCCGCGGATGCAAGTCCTCCTCGGCCAGGGTCGACTCAAATGCGAGAGCCGCCGCGTTGCCCACCGAAGCGATCAAGAAGCCGAGCGGCTCGTCCGCCCCGACTCTCCACGTAGCAGGTCCCTTCCTCATCCGAGAAACGTAACAGCAGCTGACCGTTCCCATCGAAACAGCCCTCCGCAGCCCTGCAGCGGGAAACAGCCCCTGCTGCCAACCACCTCCGAAGCCATGTGCTGAAGACCACCTGGCCCGGCTGAACAGGAACCACGGAAGGCGGAGCGACCATGAGCGAGACCACTGTCAACCAACCGGCCACGCACGACTCGGCCCATGAGCCCACCGCCACCGGCGAGCGCGCCGATCTGCTGGAGGCCCTGGCCAAGCATCGGCGATGCTGCCCGCCGAGACGCTGACCGCCGAGCACGCCGGCCACGCCGACATCATCCCCGAGTCCCTGGAGGGCGCCAAGACCATGGGTTAGCCGGCGGCGCGGCAGGGTGTATCGCCCCCTACAAGAGGGCGATACGCCCTGTGACCCCGCAAACACCTTTGCCTCACGATCCGCGGGTCAGGGACGTCAGCGAGGCAGCTGACATCTAGTCCTGACATCAACGGGCGTGAACGTCGGCGTATCAGAGCAGCTGAGGGCGTACCCACGAACGGCGATACGAAGCCACTATGCAGGCCGAGGAGGGCCGCCGGACCGAACTCCTGAAGCCGTGGTCGTGTTGGAGCGTCCTCACTACTCTGTCGGCGCGTGCCGATACGCGACCCCTTACAAGCCGCACCTCGTATGTCTGGCCTGCCGGTCGTGGTTCAAGCAGAGCCCGCTACCGCCGCGAGAGCATCCGCGCCCGCGCTGCCGCACCCCGATGATCAATGCCGGGTTCGACCTTGCCATCCCTCGCCGTAGGGACGAGAGCGCTTGGGAAGCACGTGGGGTCACACTGCGTGCCGGCCTCACCTTTCACTCATGCGGTTGCGGCTGGTCCCGGCTACCGGCCGCGGTCGACTGCGGAGGTCCGTGAGCGAGGCCGGGCGGCCAAGCGGCTCGGGCTGCCGGAACGGACGGCGCTGAAGCGCTACGACCCCTGGGAGAACCCAGCGCGGCAAGGGCGTCACCGCAGTCCTGGACGGGGAGGCCGTACCCGAGGGCCGCCAGGTCGTGCAGGGCGCGACTCGCTGACGGAGGCAGCACAAACCGTGCCCGGAACAGGGAGACCGTGAGCAGGAGACGATACGTCGCCCGAGGCGTGCCCGGTGGATACCGGATCTGGGACAACAGAGGACGTCGATGGTGGGGCGATCTCTACGAGTTGTGCCCCGACGATCCCGTGGCCGAGCTCAACGGCCAGGCGGACCACGCGCGGATAACGGCGCTGATGAAGCGCTACAGGGCGGAGAAGCGGTAGGTGACCCGAAGCGTGGATGACGAATACGCGCACCACAGCCGCACCAGATCAAGCGGGGAACAGCGGGGAATCACGGGGAATGGGGCACCGCCTGCCAAGGCCCCCTGTCGACAATTCACCGAGGTCAGCGCCTGTATCAGCCCCAAAAGCTCGCAGCTTCCCAAGCTGCGGTCGCTGCATGGTTCGACACTCGCAGCGCTACAACGGATTGCCTAGCACGTAGGAGTGCAGGTGGGGGACGGTGATGCGGGCCCAGAACTCGTCGGCATATTGGTCGATGTGCACCAGTGCGCGTCTACCCAGTGCGAGCAAGGCCCGCTTCGTGTAGTCGTAATCGGCATGTGGATCCTCTTCGAAGGAGACTTCCCCTGAGTCGGCCAGTGCATTCCTCGCCGCGCCGATGATCAAACCCCCTGGGACGTCGCCAGGCGCAGCAGCCCCGCGTGTCCAGAAGCTGCTTTCTAGCAGGGAAAAGTCCACATCAGCGTTGCCGCTCGAATCCGTAGAGCGGCGCTGGAGATCCGCGACGATTCGGAGGACCCGTCGCTCCGCAGGCGTGCATTCCCGTAGAATCCGGGGGAAGTACCACGCGTCCAAATCTCGCCGGGCGCGTTTACAAGCGGTCTTGGCGGCGAGCACATCGACTCGAGGACCCGAAGCCTCACGCCAGGTACGGTCCCCGATCAACTGGATAAGCCATGGATTCCCTTGAGAGAAGTGAACCGCTTCCTCTAGCGCATCCGGGGTGAAGTCCGCATTTGCTTCGTGAGCTGGCAGGGCGAGTGCGCTGCGCGCATCGATGCGGGATAAGGGCAGCAGACGCATGTATTTGTTTGCTCCCAGACGGGCTGCGGCTGTGCTGTAAAAGCTCGGCTCGTCCGTCTCTGGCCCTGCGCCCTGCCAAGAAGGAAACAACCCGCACGCTAGGAATCCCACTGGCAAGCGGCGCTGTGCAACGGCGTGGAGTGCAGCGTCAAGGGGGCGAAACTGTTCCTGGGGAATCACCTGTGCTTCGTCGAGCGCGAGTAGGACACCGATCGAGCTGTCTTGTGCGGCTTCGCCGATTTCAATGATGAGACGACGCAGGTCGAGCTCGAAGATCCCCGTGTCTGCAGTGCCTCTCACGGCCTCCACGTCCAGATTCAGCGTCACGCCAGCAACGGAAACGGAGGTGAACGCTTTGAGTACACCCAGTGCCCGTTTAATGGCAGCACTCATGCGATGGCGCCGAGTCATTGAGTGGAGCGCCTCACTCGCGAGTACTGCGATTAGCGCCGACAAATGAGTCCCAGGGATTGCCTCTTCCGCTCCCACACACCACCCTTGGCTTCGCGCCGCATCGAGTAGGTGGTTGAACAGGGCAGTCTTACCCGAGCCTCGCGCTCCAGTGATGAACGGGAACGTTGCTGCCTTTCCGTCTTGCATGCGGTGACGGGCGACATCGAACTCCTCGATGACATCACGGCGCCCAGCCAGATGTGTCGGCTGGACGCCGGCGCCGGGGGTGTAGGGAGATAGCCGGGGATCCACGTGGATGACCTTATGGCGCGGCATGAGGTGCTCGCATAGAGATCGCTACGTTCCGTACTCCCGCTCCGTCGCCAGCGCGCAAGGGGCTGGTTCCTTCCATGCCGCCGGCGCTACAGCCCGCTTCGTCGCTGACTGTGTTCCACCCAAGGTCCGGCGGCTACGTCCGTCTCAGTTTCCGTCTCATTCAGCCACGTTCACGGCCGTTCAGCGGGATGCGCGCCCCGGGCTTGCCTCACCGGCTGACCGCCCATGAACCCAGGCGAACGCCCCCACACGCACTCCGACGTCTCACCACCACAGTTGGAAAGCGTGCACCCAGAAGAGCACTCCCGACGTACTGACCGGCGTGCGCCTGCATCATCTGACGCCGCCGATCGTCCGCCCTGCCCCGTGCCGGCTACGTGCCACACGCTGGATGCCCGAAGGCGCAGCGAACCGACGGAGGGGGACAGACCGTGGGTGAGTGGAAGCAGGGGAAGTGCGGGTGGCCGACGGCGACCGGCGGTCGTTGTCAGAACAAGACGCTGAAGGGCACTGCGCGCTGCCACCTCCATCAGGGGAACTGGACGAAGCGCGGCCAGGCCGAGCTGAAGAAGCGTGCGAGCAGGCGCCGTAAGAAGTGATCCGTGCGCGGTTCGTGGCCTCTCTGCGTCTGTTGGAGGGGGGTGGTGTCGAAGCTTCACGAGTTCCCGGACCGACGTGGCTCGGGGATCTCTTCTGAGCCACCCCCCTTGGTCGCGCGCTCCTCTTTGCCGAGACAGCAGACCGCCCCAACGCTCCGCAGCGTACGGCCAGCCACTGACAACGTCGTGCACCACTAGCGCACCAGATCGAGCGGGGAACAGCGGTGAAAGCCACCGAGGCCGAGAGGACAAGGCCCACGGCGTGGTCTCGCCGTTGTGCTCGGACTGGACGAGGGGCCGGCGCTACGGGTGCCCGCGGCCGAGCCACTGCTCGTACGGGATGGTGGGCCGCTGCGATCACCGGGTACAGCCAAATCCCTGCCGTACAGTGAAAACCATGTCGCGTGAGTGTTGAGACGCTTCCCGCTGGACCTTCAGGCAGGCAACGAGAGAGGTGGCGCTTTGGGCACCCCGGCTCATCACCCCATTCCCGTCCGCCGCGGGCACCTGCGCGAGGCCGCGGAGAGCATCGAGCAGGCCACGGGCATGAGTGTTGAGATCATCGGAGGAACACTCGTGATGTCCCCCAGCCCCAGCGGCAGGCACGCGGGCATCATCATCGACCTGCGCGATGCCATCCGCCCCGGGCTTTCGGCCCCGTACGAGGCGTTCGAGAACGTGTCCGTCCCGATGCCTGATGATCCGGACGACTACGCGACCCCGGATCTGACCATCGGCCCACGTACCTTCAAGGACGACGACGGCTGGCTCCTGGACGCCGACGCGGTCGAACTGGCCGTGGAGGTCATCTCCCCGTCCGAGCGACTCAAAGGAATCAACGAGAAGACCGCGTGGTACGCGGCAGCGGGCGTCGCTCGTCTCTTGCAAATCGACCCGCGGACAGGCACGTGGTCGCTGTTCGGCCGTCCTGGAGAAGGCGAGTACCGGAGCGTCGTCCACGGCAAGTACGGAGAGGACGTGCCGTTGCCCACCGGACTCGGTGGCGATCTGTCCACGGCCGGCCTCGGCCGGTACGGGACGCGGCCGGGCGGCTGACCGCGGGTGTCCGGGCGCGGCGAAGGGATCGCGGAGCCGCGCGAGGGAGGCCTTCAGGCGCTCAGCACCTCCCACAACTGCTCGACCCCCCACTCCAGATCCTCCTCCTCGACCACCAACGGCGGCGCCACCCGCACCGTCACCCCGTGCGTCTCCTTCACCAGCACGCCTCGCTCCATCAGCCGCTCCGCCACCGCCCGCCCCGACCCCACCGCGGGATCCACGTCCACCCCCGCCCACAGCCCCCGCCCTCGTACGGCCGTCACCCGCCCGCTCCCGGTCATCTCCGCCAGGCGCCGGTGGAGCAGTTCCCCCAGTTCGGCCGCCCGCTCCTGGAACTCCCCGGTCCGCAGCATCGCGATCACCTCCAGGGCCACCGCGCAGGCCAGCGGATTGCCGCCGAAGGTGGACCCGTGCTCCCCGGGCCGGAACACCCCGAGCACCTCCGCGTTCGCCACCACCGCCGACACCGGCAGCACTCCACCCCCCAGCGCCTTCCCGAGGACGTACACATCGGGTACGACCCCCTCGTGCTCGCACGCGAACGTCCGCCCGGTCCGCCCCAGCCCCGACTGGATCTCGTCCGCGACGAACAGCACATCCCGCTCGCGGGTCAGCTCCCGCACCCCGGCCAGGTAGCCCTCCGGCGGCACGACGACCCCCGCCTCGCCCTGGATCGGCTCCAGCAGCACCGCGACCGTGTTCTCGGTCACCGCGGCCCGCATGGCCGTCAGGTCGCCGTACGGCACGATCTCGAACCCCGGCGTGTACGGCCCGTAGTCCGCCCGTGCCTCCGGATCCGTGGAGAAGCTGATCACGGTCGTCGTACGGCCGTGGAAGTTCCCGCCCGCCACCACGACCTTCGCCATCTCGGCCGGCACGCCCTTGACCCGGTAGCCCCACTTCCGGGCGGTCTTCACCGCCGTCTCCACCGCCTCCACGCCGGTGTTCATCGGCAGCACCGTCTCCATCCCGCACAGCTCGGCCAGCTCGGTGCAGAACGCGGCGAACCGGTCGTGGTGGAACGCCCTCGACGTCAGCGTCACCCGCTCCAGCTGGGCCTTCGCCGCCGCGACCAGGCGCGGGTGGCCGTGCCCGAAGTTCAGCGCCGAGTAGCCGGCCAGGAAGTCCAGGTACCGGCGTCCCTCGACGTCCGTCATCCAGGCGCCGTCGGCCGTCGCGATCACCACCGGCAGCGGGTCGTAGTTGTGCGCGCTGTGCGCGTCGGCGGCGGCGATGAGGGCTTCCGTAGTGGTCACGGCGACTCCAGGGGACGCGGCAGGACTGCCCCCTTTCCTACCTTCCGCCCCTGCCCGACTGGTGGACGCCACGGCCCTCGGGCCCGGCGTGCCCGGTAATGTGATCCACGGGCCGTGACTGGCGCGCTGGGATGGGACCGACCATCGGGGAGCGGCTCGTGCTGTGACCGAGTGCCGTGCGCCTGGGCCGAACCGTGAATGCCGAACGCCATGTCCGGAGGTCCCGAATGTCAGACAAGTCCGCGCCCCTGTCCACCGAGTCCACGGCCTACCGTGCCGCCCTCGACGTGATCCGCGCCGTCGAGCCGCGGGTCGCCGACGCCATCGGCCAGGAGGTCGCCGACCAGCGCGAGATGCTCAAGCTGATCGCCTCCGAGAACTACGCCTCCCCGGCGACCCTGCTCGCCATGGGCAACTGGTTCAGCGACAAGTACGCCGAGGGCACGATCGGCCGCCGCTTCTACGCCGGCTGCCGCAACGTCGACACCGTCGAGGCGCTCGCCGCCGAGCACGCCCGGGAGCTGTTCGGCGCGCGGCACGCCTACGTTCAGCCGCACTCCGGCATCGACGCCAACCTGGTCGCCTTCTGGGCCGTCCTCGCCGACCGCGTCGAGGTCCCCTTCCTCCAGAAGGCCGGCGCCCGCCAGGTCAACGACCTCTCCGAGGCCGACTGGGCCGAGCTGCGCCAGGCCTTCGGCAACCAGCGGATGCTCGGCATGTCCCTGGACGCCGGCGGCCACCTCACCCACGGCTTCCGCCCGAACATCTCCGGCAAGATGTTCGACCAACGCTCCTACGGCACCGACCCGGCCACCGGCCTGATCGACTACGACGCGCTGCGCGCCCAGGCCCGTGACTTCAAGCCGCTGATCATCGTCGCGGGCTACTCGGCGTACCCCCGTCTGGTGAACTTCCGGATCATGCGCGAGATCGCGGACGAGGTCGGCGCGACCCTCATGGTCGACATGGCGCACTTCGCCGGTCTGGTCGCCGGCAAGGTCCTGACCGGTGACTTCGACCCGGTCCCGCACGCCCAGATCGTGACCACGACCACCCACAAGTCGCTGCGCGGCCCGCGCGGCGGCATGGTCCTGTGCGACGACTCCCTCAAGGACCAGGTCGACCGCGGCTGCCCGATGGTCCTCGGCGGCCCGCTCCCGCACGTCATGGCCGCCAAGGCCGTCGCGCTGGCCGAGGCCCGGCAGCCCGCCTTCCAGGACTACGCCCAGCGCATCGTCGACAACTCGCGCGCGCTGGCCGAGGGCCTGATGCGCCGGGGCGCCACCCTGGTCACCGGCGGCACCGACAACCACCTCAACCTGATCGACGTCGAGACGTCGTACGGCCTCACCGGCCGCCAGGCCGAGTCGGCCCTCCTCGACTCCGGCATCGTCACCAACCGCAACGCGATCCCCGCCGACCCGAACGGCGCCTGGTACACCTCCGGCATCCGCATCGGCACGCCCGCGCTGACGACGCGAGGACTGGGAACGGCGGAGATGGACGAGGTGGCGGGTCTGATCGACCGTGTCCTCACCGCCACGGAGCCGGGCACGACGAAGTCGGGCGCCCCGTCGAAGGCCTCCCACGTCCTGGACGAGAAGGTCTCGACGGAGATCGCCCAGCGCGCGACCGACCTGGTGGCGGGCTTCCCGCTGTACCCGGAGATCGACCTCGGCTGATCGACACCGGTCAGGGGCAGCGCCCCGTAAGGGGCGCTGGGGGTACCCCCGGCCGAAGGCCGGGGGAGGAACTGCGCGAGCAACCACATGCGACCCGCAGTCCCCCGCGCCCCGAAACCACCCCACCCCTCAAGGGCCGACCACCCCCTCACCCTCTGAGAGAATGGTGAGCATGGCTTCTGACCGACCCCGCGTGCTCTCCGGCATCCAGCCCACCGCCGGCTCGTTCCACCTGGGCAACTACCTCGGCGCCGTCCGCCAGTGGGTGGCCCTCCAGGAGACCCACGACGCCTTCTACATGGTCGTCGACCTGCACGCGATCACGGTCCCGCAGGACCCCGCCGACCTGCGCGCCAACACCCGGCTCGCCGCCGCCCAGCTGCTCGCGGCCGGCCTGGACCCGGACCGCTGCACCCTCTTCGTGCAGAGCCACGTCCCGGAGCACGCCCAGCTCGCCTGGGTCATGAACTGCCTGACCGGCTTCGGCGAGGCCAGCCGGATGACCCAGTTCAAGGACAAGGCGGCCAAGCAGGGCACGGACCGCGCGAGCGTCGGCCTGTTCACGTACCCCATCCTCCAGGTCGCCGACATCCTGCTCTACCAGGCCAACGAGGTCCCCGTCGGCGAGGACCAGCGCCAGCACGTCGAGCTCACCCGTGACCTCGCCGAGCGCTTCAACGGCCGGTTCGGCGAGACCTTCACCATCCCGAAGCCGTACATCCTCAAGGAGACGGCGAAGATCTACGACCTCCAGGACCCGGCGATCAAGATGAGCAAGTCGGCGTCCACGCCGAAGGGCCTCATCAACCTCCTCGACGACCCGAAGGCGACCGCGAAGAAGGTCAAGAGCGCGGTCACCGACACCGACACCGTGATCCGCTACGACGCCGAGCACAAGCCGGGAGTCTCCAACCTGCTCACCATCCACTCCACCCTCACCGGCAAGTCGATCGCCGAGCTGGAGCAGGAGTACGAGGGCAAGATGTACGGCGCGCTCAAGACGGACCTCGCCGAGATCATGGTCGACTTCGTCACTCCGTTCCGGGAGCGCACCCAGCAGTACCTGGACGACTCGGAGACCCTCGACTCGATCCTCGCCAAGGGGGCCGAGAAGGCGCGTGCCGTCGCCGCCGAGACCCTGGCCCAGGCCTACGACAGGGTCGGTTTCCTGCCCGCCAAGCACTGAGTCGCATACCAGGCGAAGCGAAGCGCTGCACATCACTTCGGCCACGGCTGCCCGGGAGGCGGCCGTGGCCGTACAGTCGATAGCCGGACGGCCGGGTACGAACCCGACATGCGTCCGCCCACCACGACCGACGGGAGATGACGTGGGGACCGTAACGATCGGCGTGTCGATCGCGGTCCCGGAGCCTCACGGCAGCCTGCTCCAGCAGCGGCGCGCGGGCTTCGGCGACGCCGCGGCCCACGGCATCCCCACGCACGTCACGCTGCTGCCGCCCACGGAGATCGGCTCCGCCGAGTTGCCGGCCGTGGAGGCGTATCTCGGCGAGGTCGCCGCCATGGGCCGGCCGTTCCCGATGCGGCTGTGCGGGACCGGTACGTTCCGGCCGCTGTCGCCGGTGGTGTACGTCCGGGTGGTCCAGGGCGCGGACGACTGCGCCTGGCTGCAGCAGCGGGTCCGGGACGCGTCCGGGCCGCTCGACCGTGAGCTGCAGTTCCCGTACCACCCGCACGTGACCGTGGCCCATGGGATCGACGAGGCCGCCATGGACCTGGCGTTCGCCGAGTTGGCGGACTTCGAGGCCGAGTGGTCCTGTATGGGGTTCGCGCTGTACGAGCAGGGCGCGGACGGGGTGTGGCGGAAGCTGCGGGAGTACGTCTTCGGGGGCTCTGTTGTTCCACCTCAGGTGGGGCATGCGGAGCGGGGGAGTATCGCGAGTCGGTAGGGCGCGGGCCGGTGGGGCCCGGTCGCGCAGTTCCTCCCCCAGCCTTCGGCCGGGGGTACCCCCAGCGCCCCTTGCGGGGCGCTTCGGCCGGCCGGAACTAGATCGGCAACCTCCGGAACACCGACCGCGGTGCGTGCCGCAGTGCCGACATCACGACGCGCAGCGCTCCCGGCACCCACACCACCTCCGACCGTCGCCGCAGGCCCAGCTCGATCGCCGTCGCCACCGCCTCCGGGGTGGTGGCGAGCGGTGCCTCGTCCAGGCCCCGCGTCATCTTCGTCCGGACGAACCCCGGCCGTACGACCATCACGTGCACGCCCGTGCCGTGCAGCGCGTCGCCCAGCCCTTGGGTGAAGGCGTCCAGGCCCGCCTTGCTGGAGCCGTAGATGAAGTTGGAGCGGCGGGCGCGTTCGCCGGCGACCGAGGAGAGGACGACCAGGGAGCCGTGGCCCTGGCTCTGCAGGGCCCGTGCGGCGACCAGGCCCGCCGAGACGGCGCCCGTGTAGTTGGTCTGGGCGACGCGCACCGCGTTCACCGGTTCGCGTTCGTCGGTCGCCTGGTCGCCGAGGATGCCGAAGGCGAGCAGGACCACGTCGACGTCGCCGTTGGCGAAGACCTTGCCGAGGGCCGTCTCGTGGGACTCGGGGTCGAGCGCGTCGAAGGCGAGGGTGTGGACGTCGGGGCCGAGGGCGCGCAGTTGTCCGGCGGCCTGTTCGAGGGCGGGGGAGGGGCGGCCGGCCAGCCAGACCGTACGGGTGCGGCGGGCGATCAGCCGGCGCGCGGTGGCCAGCGCGATCTCCGACGTACCGCCGAGGACGAGCAGGGACTGGGGCATTCCGAAGGCGTCCTTCACGGCAACTCCTGAGGGCTGGAGGAGGGCTAGAGACCGAGGCGGCGGGACAGGTCGGAGACGAACACTCCGCGTGGGTCCAACTCCGCGCGCAGGGCACGGAATTCGGCGAGTCGTGGGTACATCGCGGCGAGCAGGTCGGGTCGGAGCCGGGCGTCCTTGGCGAGGTAGACGCGGCCGCCGGCGCCGGCGACCTCCTCGTCCAGTTCGTCGAGGAAGGCGCCGAGGCCGGGCAGCCCGGCGGGGATGTCGAGGGCGAGGGTCCAGCCGGGCACGGGGAAGGAGAGCCAGCCGGGGTCGGCCTCGCCGAAGCGCTTGAGGACGGCCAGGAAGGACGGGCAGCGGCGCTCGGAGATCCGGGCCACGATCCGGCGCAGGGCGGCCTCCTGGCCGTGTCCGACGACGAACTGGTACTGGACGAAGCCGGCCCGGCCGTAGACGCGGTTCCAGTGCGGGACGCCGTCCAGGGGGTGGAAGAACGAGGAGATGCGCTGGAGTTGGCCGACCCGGGCGCGGGGTGCCTTGCGGTACCAGAGTTCGTTGAAGAGGCCGACGGTGGCGGAGCCCAGGAGGCCGTCGGGGACGTGGGCGGGGGCGGGTGGCAGCTCGCGGGGGCGGAAGGCCAGCGGGGCACGCCCGGCGCGGGTGTTCCCGGCGAGCGCCTCCCTGGGTGCGTGGTCGCCGCGGGTGAGCACCGCGCGCCCGGTCGCCGCCCCGCGCGCGAGCAGGTCGATCCAGGCGACCGAGTAGCGGTAGCGGTGGTCGGTCCCGGTCAGGCGGGTCATCAGGTCGTCGAGGTCGGCGGCGCGTTCGGTGTCGACGGACATGTACGACGTCTCGACGGGGAGGAGGCGGACGGTCGCCGTGAGGATCACTCCGGTCAGACCCATGCCGCCGGCCGTCGCGTCGAACAGCGGGGTGCCGCGGCTCACCGTGCGGACCTGGCCGTCGGCGGTGAGGAGTTCGAAGGACAGCACGTGACGGGAGAACGATCCCGAGACATGGTGGTTCTTGCCGTGGATGTCGGCGCCGATCGCGCCGCCCACCGTCACCTGGCGGGTCCCCGGGGTCACCGGGACGAACCAGCCGAGCGGCAGCAGCACCTCCATCAGGCGGTGCAACGAGACCCCGGCGTCGCACAGCACGGTGCCGCCGTCCGCGTCGATGGCGTGGACGCGGTCCAGGCCCGTCATGTCGAGCACGGCGCCGCCGGCGTTCTGCGCCGCGTCGCCGTAGGCCCGGCCGAGACCCCGCGCGATACCGCCGCGCGACCCGCAGTTCCGGATCGCGTCCGCCGCCTCCTGATAGGTCCGGGGGCGGATCAGGAGGGCGGCGGTGGGGGCGGTGCGGCCCCAGCCGGTGACGGGGACGGTCTCTCCAGGCATACGGCGACCGTAACGCCCGTTATGGGCAATTAGCGCTATTGGCCACGGGGGATCGCCTGACTCCCCGAAACGGGTGATTATCCGAATGTCGCTCAATATGGTCGTAGCTTTGATGGGGTGAGGGTGAACAGTGAGTCCAATGGACGACATGGACCACCGGATCCTCTCCGCACTGCACGCCTGCGGCTCCGATCCACGCGTCGCGTCGGCCGCGCGCGGTCTCTCCCTCGCCGGTGAGCACGGCGCGCTCTGGCTCGCGGCGGGCCTCGCCGGGGCCGCCGTGGACGGCGCGCGGCGCGGCGCCTGGGTGCGTGGCACGGCGCTCGTCGCGGTCGCGCACCTCGGCAGCATGGGCGTCAAACGGGTCGTACGCCGGGCCCGCCCCGCACATGTCCGGCCCCGGATGCGCACCGCGGGGCGGCACTCCTTCCCCAGCTCGCACGCCACCTCCGCCGCGGCCGCGGCCGTCGCCTTCGGGGCGCTCGGGGTGCCCGCCCTCGCGCCCCTCGCCGCCGCCATGTGCCTGTCCCGGCTGGTCGTCGGCGTGCACTTCCCGTCCGACGTGGCGGCGGGCGCGGCCCTCGGGGCGCTCACGGCCCGCGCCGGGGCGCGCTGGATGAGCGGAGGCGGCCGTGACTGAGACCGCGCACGCCGCCGCGAAGGGGGTCGCCGAACCGACGCCGGCGGAGCGGGCTGCCGGAACGGGGCCGGCGAAGAGCGCTGCTGAAACGACTCTGCGCGAACAGCGCGCCCACCCCTCCCTGGCGCACGGACCGGCACGTGCGCGTGTCACCCCCGGCGGCCTCCTCACGGGCCTGCTGCGGACCACCCGCCCCAAGCAGTGGGTCAAGAACACCCTCGTCGTCGCCGCCCCGGCCGCCGCCGGCCGGCTCTTCTCGGTGCCCGCGCTCGGCCGCCTCGCCCTGACCTTCGTCCTCTTCACGGCCTGCGCCGCCGCCGTCTACCTGATCAACGACGCCCGGGACGCCGAGGCCGACCGCGCCCACCCCGTCAAGTGCCGCCGCCCGGTCGCCGCCGGGCAGGTCCCGGTCCCCGTCGCCTACGCCGTCGGCGGCGTCCTGGCCGTCCTCGCGCCCCTGCTCGCGGCCCGGCTCACACCGCCCCTCGTCCCTGTCCTGCTGACCGCCTACCTGGGCATGCAACTGGCGTACTGCGTGGCCCTGAAGCACGTCCTGGTCGTCGACCTCGTCGTGGTCACCACCGGCTTCCTGATGCGGGCGATGACCGGCGGGGTCGCCCTCGGCATCCCGCTGTCCCGCTGGTTCCTGATCACCACCGGCTTCGGCGCGCTCTTCATGGTGTCGGCCAAGCGCTACTCCGAGGCCGTGCAGATGGCCGGAAAAGCGGGCGCCACGCGCGCGCTGCTCACCGAGTACACCACCGGCTACCTCCGCTTCGTCTGGCAGCTGGCCGCCGGAGTCGCCGTCCTCGCCTACTGTCTGTGGGCCCTGGAGGGCCGCGACGGGCCCGCCGCCGGCCTGCTGCCCTGGCGCCAGCTGTCCATGGTCGCCTTCATCCTGGCGATCCTCCGGTACGCCGTCTTCGCCGACCGCGGCACCGCCGGCGAACCCGAGGACGTCGTCCTGCGCGACCGCGCCCTCGCCCTGATCGGCCTGGCCTGGCTCGCGATGTACGGCCTCGCGGTGGCCCACTGGTGACCGCGCCCGCGCGCGAGCTGATCGGCTTCGCGACCGTCGGTCTGCTCGCCTACGCCGCCGACCTCGGCCTCTTCAGCTGGCTGCGCGGCCCGGCCGCCCTCGACCCGCTCACCGCCAAGTCCCTGTCCTTCGTGGCGGGCTGCACCGTCGCCTACCTCGGCAACGCCTGCGGCACCTACCGCCACACGCGTGCGACCGGGGTACGCCCCTACGCCGTCTTCGTCGCCGTGAACCTCGCCGGCGCCCTGGTCCAGCTGCTCTGCCTCGCCGTCAGCCACTACGGACTCGGCCTCACCTCACAGCGCGCCGACACCGTCTCCGGCGCGGTCGTCGGCATGGCGCTGGCTACGATGCTGCGCTTCTGGGGTACCCGCACATTGGTGTTCCGCGGAGGGGGCAGAGTCGGATCATGGACTGGCTGAGAAAACTCCCCGTCGTCGGCCCCCTCGTGGGCCGGCTCATGACGACGCACGTATGGCGGTCGTACGAGCGGCTCGACCGGGTGAAGTGGTCCCGGCTGGCCGCCGCCATGACCTTCATCAGCTTCGTCTCGCTCTTCCCGCTGCTGACCGTGGGCGCCGCGATCGGGGCCGCCACGCTGAGCGAGTCGCAGCAGCACGACCTCCAGAAGAAGATCGCGGACCAGGTGCCCGGCATCTCCGACCAGCTGGACATCCACTCCCTGGTCCAGAACGCCGGCACCGTCGGTCTCATCGCCGGTGCCGTCCTGCTGTTCACCGGCATCAACTGGGTCGGACAGATGCGGGACTGCCTGCGCGCGGTGTGGCAGCTGCCCGACAAGGACCAGAACCCGATCCTCGCCAAGGCCAAGGACGGCGTGATCCTGATCGGCTTCGGCGGCGCCGTGCTCGTCACGCTCGCCGTCTCCACGCTCGCCTCGGCGGCGGTCGGCTGGACGGGCCGGCAGCTCGGCATGGCCGAACACAGCTGGGGGACCCTGCTCCTGCGCATCGCCGCGTTCCTCGTCGCCGTGGTGGCCGACTTCCTGCTCCTGCTCTACGTCCTCACCCTGCTGCCCGGCGTCGAGCCGCCGCGCCGCCGCCTGCTGGTGGCGGCCCTGATCGGCGCGGTCGGCTTCGAACTCCTCAAGCTGCTGCTCAGCGGCTACATCCAGGGCGTCGCCGGAAAGAGCATGTACGGCGCGTTCGGCGTCCCGGTGGCCCTGCTGCTGTGGATCAACTTCACGGCCAGGATCGTCCTGTACTGCGCCGCCTGGACGGCGGAGGAGACCACCGCCGAGTTCAGGGACGAGTCCGTCGGCGCACCAGATCCGGCAGCGGCCAACGGCGGTTGACCAGGAACGCCGCGCCCACCAGCAGCAGCACCGCGCCGCCCGCGATCCCCAGCGCCACCCCGACCCCGCCCGAGCCGTTGGCGGAGGAGGCGGCCACCGGCTTCGAGCTGGTGCCCGCGTCCTTCCCGGCGGCGGTGGCCTGCGGCGGGGCACTGGAGGACACGGCCCCCCTGGGCGGCACCAGCTCGCCCACCGGGGTCACCTTGCCGGCCGCCTGGAAACCCCAGTCGAACAGCTTGGCCGTCTCCTTGTAGACCTCGTTGTGCTCCTTCTTCTCCGGGTTCATCACGGTGACCAGCAGCACCCGGCCGTTCCGCTCGGCGACCCCGGTGAAGGTGGCGCCCGCGTTGGTGGTGTTGCCGTTCTTCACCCCCGCGATGCCCTGGTACACCGGGACGTCGGTGTCGCCGCTCAGCAGCCGGTTGGTGTTCTGGATCTCGAAGGACCCACGGACCGACTTGCCCTTCGCGTTCTTCGTCGTGTCGCCCGGGAAACTGGCCCGCACGGTCGAGCAGTACTCCCGGAAGTCCTTCTTCTGCAGCCCGGAACGCGCGAACAGCGACAGGTCGTACGCCGACGACACCTGCCCCGGCTGGTCGTACCCGTCCGGACTCACCACGTGGGTGTCCAGCGCCTGCAGCTCGTCCGCGTGGTCCTGCATGTCCCTGACCGTCTGCTCGACCCCGCCGTTCATCGCGGACAGCACGTGCACGGCGTCGTTGCCGGAGCGCAGGAACACCCCGAGCCAGAGGTCGCGGACCGTGTAGGTCTGGCCCTCCTTTATCCCGACCATGCTGGAACCGGCGCCGATGCCCGCGAGGTCGGCCGGCGCCACCTTGTGCGGGGTCGACTTCGGGAACCGGGGCAGCACGGTGTCCGCGAACAGCATCTTCAGGGTGCTCGCCGGGGGCAGCCGCCAGTGCGCGTTGTGCGCGGCGAGCACCTCGCCCGACTCGGCGTCGGAGACGATCCAGGACCGCCCCGTGATGTCCTTCGGCAGCACCGGCACCCCGGCGGCCAGGTTCACCTGGGTACCCGGCTGCCCGAGCCGGGTACCGCCCACCGTCGACATGTCCGCCGGGGGAGTGGCCGACGGAGTCGTGGACGGGGTCGGCGCGGCGAGCGCGGCCGGCGCGGTGGACGACAGGGAGAGCAGGGCGGCGGAGGCGACCAGCAACGCGCGGCTGGCCTTCGGCTTCGGAGCGGGCACGGACGAGAACGTACCTGCCACCGAGGGCGAAGTCCCGTCACCGACTCCACCCCGGAATCGGAACCGGACAGCGGACGGCGATACTGAGTCCATGAAGCTCAGCCGTCCGGTCTCCTGGTTCCTGCTCGCGTTCGGGGTGTGGAGCTGGTTCATCTGGATCACTTTCGTCAAAAACCTCGTCAAGGACGGCAGCGGGCTCGCCTTCGACAACGGGCATCCCACGGCGTATTTCTGGATCCACCTGACGCTGGCCGTCGTGTCCTTCGTATTGGGGACGGTCATCGGGGTCATCGGGTTGCGCGGAGTCCGCGCACTGCGCCGTACGTCATAGAGACCGGACAGGGAAGAGGCAGGGCAGGGTGATCGTCGTCTTCGGGCTCCTCGCCCTGGCCGTGGTGACGGCCCTGTACGGGTACCTGTGGCGCCGCCTGGTGCGCGACACCACGACCGGGTGGGGGTGGCCGCGCCGACTGGGCACGGCGCTGTTCGTCGCCGGACCGGTGGTGATGTTCACGGCCCTCTTCGCGGAGGTGGGCCACGCCCCGTTCGCCCTCCAGCGCACCCTGGCCTGGCCGGGCTTCCTGTGGATGGTCCTGTCCCTGTACCTGCTGCTGGCGGTGGTGGCGGGGGAGGCGCTGAGGCCTGTACTGAGCCGTCTCTTGAAGCGCCGGGACGCTGAGCGCCCCGCTTCGGAGCGCCCCGAACCGAAGCGCCCCGAAAGGGGCGCGGGGCTGCATCAATCAGCGGCTCCGCCGCGGAGCGCGCCCAGCCCCCACGACGCGCCACTGTCCGCACCGGCCGAACCACCCCTGAAACAACTCACCCGCACCGAAAGTCCCGCGCCCCCCACGGCCGCCCCCACCCGCCGCCTCTTCGTCTCCCGCGTCGTCGGCGGCGCAGCCGCCACCGCCGCCGCAGCCACCGTCGGCCTCGGCACCTACGGCGTCCTCCGCGGCCCAAGCGTGAAACGCGTCACAGTCCCCCTCGCCAAACTCCCCCGCACCGCCCACGGTTACCGCATCGCCGTGGTGAGCGACATCCACCTCGGCCCCATCCTCGGCCGCGGCTTCGCGCAGCGGGTCGTCGACACGATCAACGCCACCCAGCCCGACCTGATCGCGGTCGTCGGCGACCTCGTCGACGGCAGCGTGAAGGACCTCGGCCCCGCCGCCGCCCCCCTGGCCCAGCTCTCCGCCCGCCACGGCAGCTACTTCGTCACCGGCAACCACGAGTACTTCTCGGGCGCCCGGCAGTGGGTCGAGGAGGTCCGCACCCTGGGCCTGCACCCCCTGGAGAACGCCCGTACCGAACTCGCCCACTTCGACCTCGCCGGAGTGAACGACATCGCCGGCGAAAGCACAGGCCAGGGTCCTGATTTCGACCGCGCCCTGGCCGGCCGCGACCCGGCCCGCGCCTGCGTGCTCCTCGCCCACCAGCCCGTCCAGATCCACGAGGCCGTCCGCCACCACGTCGACCTCCAGCTCTCCGGCCACACCCACGGCGGCCAGCTCTGGCCCGGCAACTTCATCGCCGCGGCGGCCAACCCGACCGTCGCCGGCCTGGACCGTTACGGCGACACCCAGCTGTACGTCTCCCGGGGCGCCGGCGCCTGGGGTCCCCCGACCCGGGTGGGCGCCCCGTCGGACATCACGGTCATCGAACTCGCGTCGAAACAGGCCTGACCCGAACCGCCGCGCACACGCTGTGGAAGAGCTGTGAAATCCGGCGGAAACAAGCCATCGGTAAGTTCTTCCTCATCTAGTCAGATCACTCTTCCCCCACATGAAACTCCTGTGGTTAGGTGAGCCGCGTCACTTAGGGGAGTGACATCTGTGGAGGGCCTGGGTAGGGCCTGGAACGGACCCGTGCTGGTCCTGGGGAGGGCACCAACCATGCGATCTGTTCGCATGCGGATTCTCGTGACACTCGTCGTTCTGGCGGTCGTGGGAATCGGCGGCTGGCAGCTGCTGCCGTCGCAGGAGAACAAGAACAAGACGATCACCGTCGGCACGACCGACGCCGTCACCTCGCTCGACCCGGCCGGCGCCTACGACGCCGGTTCCTGGGCGTTGTTCAACAACGTCTTCCAGACGCTGCTCACCTTCGAGCCCGGCGGTGTCCAGCCGGTGCCGGACGCCGCCCAGAGCTGCGCGTTCACGGACTCCGGCCTCCTGACGTACCGCTGTGTGGTGCGTGACGGGATCACCTTCCCGAGCGGCCGGGCGATGACCGCCGAGGACGTGAAGTACTCCTTCGACCGGGTCAAGAAGATCAACTCGGATGTCGGGCCGGCCTCCCTGCTGTCGACGCTCGGCTCGGTGACCGCCTCCGGCAAGACCGTCACCTTCCACCTGTCGTCCGCGGACGCGACGTTTCCGTTCAAGCTGGCCACCGGCGCCGGCGCGATCGTCGACAAGGACAAGTACCCGGCGGACAAGCTGCGTACCGACGACTCGGTGGACGGCACCGGCCCGTACACCCTGACGTCGTACACGAAGGACAAGCAGGCGACCCTGCGGCCCTACGGCAGCTACAAGGGCGAGCTGAGCGGTACCGGCCGCCCCGTCGAGCTGCGCTACTACGCCGACTCGGCCAAGCTCGAGACCGCGTACAAGGCCAAGCAGGTCGACGTGGCGACCCGGACGCTGCCGCCCAGCATGGTCTCCAAGCTGTCGCCGAGCGACCGCGACCAGCGCGTCCTGGAGTCGGACAGCTCCGAGACCCGCAACCTGTACCTGAACACCCGCAAGAAGTCGCCCCTGCACGACGTGCTGGTCCGCCGGGCCATCGCCTGGCTGGTGAACCGCGAGGAACTGGCCTCGACCGTGTACGACGGCACGGTGGAGCCGCTGTACTCGCTGATCCCGAGCGGCCTCACCGGCCACACCACGTCCTTCTTCGACACCTACCCGACCCAGAGCGTCGCCAAGGCGAAGGCGCTCCTGGAGGAGGCCGGCGTCAGCACGCCCGTCGAGTTCACCTTCGGCTACGGCATCGGCCACGGCGCGGGCGCCGAGGAGGCCGCCGCGCTGAAGAAGCAGCTGGAGGCGGGTGGCCTGTTCAAGGTCGACGTCAAGGGTTACGAGTGGACCGACTTCCAGAAGTCGTGGGCCGAGGGGAAGATGGATGCCTGGGCGGTCGGCTGGGTCGCCGACTATCCCGACCCGGACACCTTCGGCTCCTCCCTGGTCGGCAGCGACTCCGTGATGAGCACCGGTTACAGCAACAAGGCCGTCGACGCCCTCCTCCGGAACAGCCAGCAGTACGCCGACCGCAGCAGGGCCGAGGAGGACTTCCGCACCGTCCAGACGGACGTGGCGAACGACGTCCCGCTGATTCCGCTGTGGCAGCGCACCGACTACGTCCTCAGCAGCGAGGACGTGGGGGGAGCCCAGTACCTCAACGACAGCACGGGCGTCTTCCGCCTGTGGAGTCTGAACTGGATCTGACGGGCGTGCTGAGACGCAACGCCTTCCGGCTGCCCCGGCACCCGGCGTCCGTCGGCCTGGCCCGGCACCGGGTCCGGGACCACCTGGCCGCGTGGGGCCACGGCCCGGACACCCCGGCGGTCGGCGACGCCCTGCTCCTCGTCTCCGAGCTGGCCACCAACGTCGTCCGCCACGGCCCCCTGCAGGAGCGGGAGTTCGAGGTCGCGGTGACCGCCCTGGCCGACGGCTCCTGCCTGATAGAGGTCTCGGACGAGGGGCGCGTGGAGCCCCGGCTGCGCATCGTCCGGGAGGACGACGAGACGGGCCGGGGCCTGCACCTGGTGGAGACGATCGCGGCGGCGTGGGGGGTGTGGAGCAGGGGAGCCCACGGCAAGACCGTGTGGGCGTTGATCTCGGTCGACCCGTAGCCGTTTGCGGCTGCGGCGCCGTCGCGGTTGCTCGCGCAGTTCCCCGCGCCCCCAAAAGAAGGGCGTTGCAGTGCGCGCCCCTTGGGGGCGCGGGGCTGTATTCGATGTGCGGCTGCCGCCGCGTGGGCGTGA
Organism: Streptomyces sp. NPDC013157; assembly: GCF_042899865.1. Lineage (NCBI taxonomy): Bacteria > Bacillati > Actinomycetota > Actinomycetes > Kitasatosporales > Streptomycetaceae > Streptomyces > Streptomyces sp. NPDC013157. Next base: position 191,354 of record NZ_JBIBAK010000013.1, read on the forward strand.
CCAGCCCCCCCCACGCACCCGCACCCGAAACTCATACCGATCGCAACGTAACCGTCACCGCCAGCCCCTCCCCAGGTGAGGTCCGCACCCGCACCTCACCCCCGTGCGCCTCCACCACCCCCTGCACGATCGCCATCCCCAGCCCGCTCCCCTCCGCGCTGCCCACCCGGAAGAAGCGGTCGAAGATCCGCCCCGCGTCCTCCTTCCCGAGCCCCGGCCCCTCGTCGGCCACGCACACCCGCACCACCCCGTCCGCCCGCTCCACCCCCAGCCGCACGGCGGCGTCACCGGGCGTGTGGACGCGCACGTTGGCCATCAGATTCCCCAGCACCTGCCGCAGCCCCGACTCGTCCGCCCGCACCAGCACCGCCCCGTCGGCGTCCACGGCCACCGGCCGCCCCGGCTGCTGCGCCCGCAGGTCCTCCGCCGCGTCCCGCACCAGCCGGCTCACGTCGACGTTCCGGAACCGGATCTCCGGCCGCTGGTCGAGCCGGGCGAGCAGCAGCAGTTCGTCCACGAGGCGGCCCATCCGGTCCACTTCGCCGTGCATCCGGTCCCAGGCCCGCCGCCGCTCCCCGGGCTCGCTCAGCATCCCCTTCTCGTACAGCTGGAGATAGCCGCGGATGGCGGCGAGCGGGGTGCGCAGCTCGTGCGAGGCGTCGGCGACGAACCGGCGCAGCTGGGCGGCGCTGCGCTCGCGGGTCCGGTACGCCGTCTCCACCTGGTGCAGCATGGCGTTGAGGGCCAGCCGCAGCTGCTCGACCTCCTCCGTCGGATGCTGGCTGGAGGGCACCCGCCGGGTCAGGTCGCCCTCGGCGATCGCCGACGACGTCTCCACCATGTCCTCCAGCGGCAGCAGCCGTTGCCGCACGCTGTACATGGTCAGGCAGCACAGCAGCGCGAGCAGCAGCGAGCCGACCGCGAAGTCGAGCTTGAGCGCCTTGGCTATGCCCTTGTGCAGCAGCTCGGTCGACTGGGCCAGCAGGATGTAGGGGCCGTCGGCGAGCCGGGTCGCCGTCACCCGGTAGGACGCGCCGTGCACGTCGATGTCGTGCGGGTCGGGCGCGGCGGCGAGGGCTTGCGGGTCGGACACGGCCGCGGCGAGGGCGCGCTGGGCCTCGGTCGGCTTCATGGCGAAGAGGGAGATCGCGTCGCCGTTGGTGTCGATGACCGCGAAGATCGAGTCCGGGGTCGGGTCGGACTCGGCGGGGGTGATCCGCTCGCGGATCACGCCGAGCGCGCTCAGCGAGTCGACCTGCCGCAGGGTCAGTCCCGAACTCCCCAGGGACGTCCGCGTCTTGAGCAGTTCGGAGTCCACCTGGTCGAGCAGGTACAGCCGCATGCCCATGATGCTCACGATGGCCGCGACCACGATGCCGACGGCCAGCAGCCCGACGTTGGCCAGGGTGAGCTTGCCGCGCAGCGAGTGCAGTCCGTGCCGGTGCCGGCGCTTGCCGAGGTTCATGTCAGGCCGTACCCGACGCCCCGCCGGGTGGTGATCACCGGCGCGCCCAGGGCGTCGAGCTTGCGCCGCAGGTAGCTGATGTAGGTCTCCACGACGGTCGACTCGGACGGTATGTGCTCGTACTGCCAGACGTGCCTGAGCAGTTGCTCCTTCGGCACGATCCGGCCGCCGTTGCGCACCAGGAAGCGCAGCAGCGCGTACTCGGTCGGGGTCAGCTCGACCGTGCGGCCGGCGCGGTGCACCGAGTACGTCGTCTCGTCCAGCTCCAGGTCGCCGTAGCGCAGCGGCGGGCGCTGCTGGATGACGTCCGCCGGGCGGATGCGGCGCAGCACGGCGCCGATCCTGGCGACGACCTCGTCGATGTTGAACGGCTTGGTGATGTAGTCGTCGCCGTAGCCGAGCGCCCCGACTATCTCGGCGGGCGCGTCCCGCGCGGTCAGGAACACCAGCGCCAGGTCCGGCTGCCGGGCACGCAGTTCCCGCGCCAGCGCCCGCCCGTCGCCGTCCGGCAGCATCACGTCGAGCAGGGCCGCGTCCGGCCGGGTGCGCTCGGCCAGCGCGAGGGCTTCCCGGACCGTGCCGGCCGTCATCACCTCGAACCGGTGGTAGCGCAGGGCGATGGCGAGGACGTCCGCGATGCTCGGCTCGTCCTCCACGATCAGCACGGTGCTGCCTGGAGCCGTCATGCCCCCAGTATCGGCGCCGCCGCCGACAGCCGGGGGCGCGCAGCTTTGGAGTTCCTTGAGAGTCATGCGCGCCCCGTGTCCCGGCGCGCGGCCCGCTGCCGATCCTGTTGCCCAGGACCTGGGGGACCGACCGACCGAAGTGATCTACGACAAGGAGCTGTTGAGCGTGACGGCATTGGCACGGTGGTGCTATCGGCACCGGCTGGTGGTCCTGTTGCTGTGGGTGGGGGCACTCGTCGGCGTGGGCTTCTCGGCCTCGACGGCGGGCACGAACTACGCGAACGTCTTCTCCCTCCCCGACACGGACTCCAAGACCGCGTACGACCTGATGCAGAAGGCCTTCCCGAACACCTCGGGTGACACGGACACCGTGGTGTGGAAGGTCGACAACGGCTCGGTGACGGACAAGGCGGTCCAGGGCCGCGTCCAGCCGGCCCTCGACAAGATCGCCAAGCTGCCCGGCGTGGGCGCGGTCACCAGCCCCTACGCCGGGGCCCGGGGATCGGCGCAGATCAGCAAGGACGGCACGATCGCCTACGCCCAGCTGACCTTCACCAAGCGGGCGAACGAAATCCCCAAGGAGCAGGTGCAGAAGGTCCTGGACACCGCCCAGGACGCCGAACGGGCCGGACTCCAGGTCGAGTTGGGCGGGCAGGCCATCCAGCGCGTCCAGGAGCCGCCGCAGGGCCTCTCCGAGATGGTCGGCATCGTCGCCGCGGCCGTCGTGCTGTTCCTCGCCTTCGGTTCGTTCTTCGCGATGACCCTGCCCATCGCGATCGCCGTCTTCGGCGTCGGCATGGGCCTGTTCTCCACCCAGCTGCTCAGCCACACCACCGACATCCCCGACATCGCCCCGCTGCTCGCCTCCCTGATCGGCCTCGGCGTCGGCATCGACTACGCGCTGTTCATCGTGACCCGGCACCGGCGCGGCATCCTGCGCGGCATGGACCCGGAGGAGTCGGCGGTCACCGCCCTCAACACCTCCGGCCGGGCGGTGCTGTTCGCGGGCGGCACGGTCTGCATCGCGCTGGCCGGCATGCTGGTCACCCGGCTGCACTTCCTGGACGGCGTGGTCATCGGCACCTCCCTCACGGTCGTCCTCAGCGTCCTCGCGGCCACCACCCTCCTCCCGGCCCTGCTCGGCTTCCTCGGCCCGCGCGTCCTCAGCCGCCGCCAGCGCCGCCGGCTGGCCGCGCAGGGCCCGGAGCCGGAGAAGGCGAGCGGCCTGGCGGCCCGCTGGTCGGCGAACGTGGAGAAGCGCCCGCGCCGCATCGCCGCGCTCGCCGTGGTCGTCATGGCCGTGCTGGCCATCCCGGTCCTCTCCCTGCGCCTCGGCGCCACCGACCAGGGCAACGACGACGCGTCCACGACCACCAGGAAGGCCTACGACCTGCTCGCCGAGGGCTTCGGTCCCGGCTTCAACGGCCCCCTCCAGGTGGTCAGCGTCGGCGGCGACACGGCGAAGCTGGTCCAGGGCCTGCGGTCGACCCCGGGCGTCGCCCAGGTGGCCGAGCTGCCCCCGTCGCAGGGCGTCACGGTCATCCAGGTGGTCCCGACCACCTCCCCGCAGTCCAAGGAGACGGACGACCTCATCGACACCCTGCGCGGCCGGGTGATCCCGAAGGCGGGCGCGGAGGCCCACGTGGGCGGTGTGACGGCGGTGTCGAAGGACTTCGCCTCCGTCACCGGCGACCGTCTGCCCCTCTTCATCGCGACGATCATCGGCCTGGGCTTCCTGCTGCTCCTGGTCGCCTTCCGCTCCCTGGTCGTCCCGCTGACGGCCGCCGTGATGAACCTGATCGCGGCGGCGGCCTCCTTCGGCGTCCTGGTGGCGGTCTTCCAGTGGGGCTGGGGCCTGGATCTGCTGGGCCTCGGCAAGGAGGGCCCGATCAACGCGTTCCTGCCGGTCATCATGCTCTCCCTGCTCTTCGGCCTCTCCATGGACTACCAGGTGTTCCTGGTGAGCCGGATGCACGAGGAGTGGGTGCACACCAAGGACAACGCGCGGGCGGTCCGGGTGGGCCTCGCGGAGACCAGCCGCGTCATCAACTCCGCGGCCCTGATCATGGTCTGCGTCTTCCTGGCCTTCGTCCTGAGCGGCGACTCGGGCGCGGCGATGGCGGGCGTGGGCCTGGCGGCCGCGGTCGCCCTGGACGCCTTCATCCTCCGTACGGCCCTGGTCCCGGCGGCGATGCACCTGCTCGGCAGGTCCAACTGGTGGCTGCCGGCCTGGCTGGACGAGCGGCTCCCGCACCTCGCGGTGGAACCCCAGGAGCCGGCGGCTCCTGAGCCGGCCGCTCCCAGCGGTGCGGCCACGGCGATCCACGGCTTCGTCCGCACGCCCGAGGGCGACCCGGTGGAGGACGCCTCGGTCACCCTGATGTCCAAGGGCGGCCGCCAACTGGACCGCGTGACGTCCCTGGCGGACGGCTCGTACATCGTCTCGGTCCCGGCGCCGGGGGCCTACCTGCTGGCGGTGACGTCCGCGTCGTACGGCTCGAAGGCCCGGCACGTGACGGTGGTGGAGGGGCCGCTGGTGTACGACGTGGAGCTGACCGGGGACGAGGTGGACGCGGTCAACTAGCCGAGCCCCTGGCCCTGCCCCCGGGATCCGGCAGTACCCGCGTCATCCCCGGCAGGAAGTCCGTGAACAGCTCGTGCACCTCGAGCACGAGCGGCCGCAGGACCCGGAACCGCGCGAGCAGCACGCCTCGCGCGGTCAGCCGGGCCCCCCGCTCGGCCAGCCGGTAGCTCCGCTCCCGCCCCTCGGTCCGGTCGAAGATCCAGTACAGGACCAGCCCCATCTGCGAGAGCCACATCAACTCGGGCAGTACGTCCCGCAGTTCGGGGGCGACCTTCGTCTTCGCGCCCGCCAGCACCTCGCGGTGCACCCGGATCGCCTCCTCGCGCGCGTGCTCGCTCTCCGGGGAGAAGGGGCTGAGCGGGCTGTCGGGGTCGGCGGCGTTCTTGAAGAAGTGGACCGCGAACTCGTGGTACGGCCGGGCGATGTCCAGCCACACCTTGAGCACGCCCGCGAGCCGCGCCTCCAGGTCGGTCTCCTTGTCCAGGACCTCGCGGACCGCCACCCGGTGCTCGGCGGCGAGCTGGTCGTAGAAGCCCTGGATCAGGTGTTCCTTGCCGGCGAAGTAGTAGTACGCGTTGCCGACGGAGACCCCGGCCTCGGTGGCGATGGCCCGCATCGTGGTCTTCTCGTAGCCCCGCTCCCGGAACAGGCGCATCGCCGTCTCCAGGATCAGCGCGCGGGTCTGCTCGGACTTGCTCTGGGCAGCGGCCTCGACGGGACCGTCGTTCTTCGCGGACACGGACAGAGCCTAACGAGTGGCGCAGACGCCGCCGGCACAGCCCGGAGGGTTGAAGATCCACCCGATGCCGGGTTCGTACACCCATCCGTCCTCCCGCCGGAAGGTCTTCCCGTTCCCCAGCCCGCCCCGCCACCAGGCGGCGGCGAGCACCGCGCCCCGCGCCAGCCGGGCCCCGGCCGGCGTGCTCAGCCGGTGGGCGAGCGGCCGCTGCTCCCGCAGGGCCCAGAGCACCACGATCCACGCGGCGGTGTCCCGGTAGACCTGTCCCGAGTCGGCGACGACGGTGACCTCGTCGAGGGTGGCCGAGTGGTCGAGGTCCGGGAAGCGGGTCCGGGCCTCGGGCGAGCCCGCCGGGACCAGCTCCAGCGGCACCAGCTGCGGCTGGCGTCCGAGCCAGTCGCGCAGGTGGGTGCAGAGGGTGCACTCGGCGTCGTAGAGGACGGTGAGTCCGCGGACCGGGACGCGCACGGCGCCCCGGTCGTCGGTCGCGGTCACGGTGCTCACGCCCCGGCCGCCGGAGCGGTCCAGCCCTGCGGCGGGACCGGCGGGAACTGCTCCTTCTCCATGATTCCGCGGCGCCTGATCCGGTTGAGCACGTAGACGTTGCCGAGGTGCATCACGCCGAGCACCAGCAGTACGACCCCGAGCTTGGCGGACAGTGCCTCGAAGATGCCCCGGGTGTCCTCGATCGTGTCGCTGGTGTGCAGGTAGAGCGCGACGAAGCCGAGGTTGACGAGGTAGAAGCCGACGACCAGGAGGTGGTTGACGGCGTCGGCGAGCTGCTCGTTGCCGTGCAGGACGTCGGAGAGGAAGATCCGCCCGTTGCGGCTGAGCGTGCGCGCCACCCAGATGGTCAGACCGATGCTGACGAGCAGGTAGATGACGTAGGCGATGACCGTGCGGTCCATGCCCCACCCCTTCTTGAACGCGTTCAAAACGCTGACGGGGATGACTGTAGACCTAGTTTTGAACACGTTCAACTCGGTTGCGGAGCGACCCCGTTCACGCGCGCCGCGCCAGCTCCGGCCGCTTGCTGTAGTCCGTGAAGCCGATGATGTTCCCCCAGGGGTCGGCGACCTCGACGGTCCAGCCGGTGGCCACGGAGAACGGCTCGTCGAGCACGGCGACCCCGGCCTCCTTGAGCCGCCTGGCCGCGCCCCGCGCGTCCGGCACCTCCAGCCACACGCGCGGCGACCCCCACACCGCCGGCCGGTGCCCCAGCCCCTCCTCGGTCCGCAGCAGGATCCCGGGCGTCTCGCCCCCGACCTTCAGCAGGGCGATCCCGCCCTCGTCGAAGCGGAACCCCACCGTGAACCCGGCCCGCTCGTAGAAGGCGACGGCGTCCGCGAGTCTCCCGACGGGCATCACCACGTTGTCGAACCCGAGCAGTTCGTACGATTCGTCATCTGACATACCGTCAGGTTAGAACCGCTCATCCGCACCGGTGGACGACACGCGGAAGGACCGCGCCGGGCAAAAGGCGAGGGGCCGTTCCTTCCGCGGTGCGGAAGGAACGGCCCCTCGGGGGGTTTCCGGCGTCCGGTCAGAAGCGGCGCGTGATCAGCGCTCGCTTCACCTCCTGGATCGCCTTGGTGACCTCGATGCCGCGCGGGCAGGCGTCCGTGCAGTTGAAGGTCGTGCGGCAGCGCCAGACGCCGTCGCGGTCGTTGAGGATCTCCAGGCGCTGCTCGCCGGCCTCGTCACGCGAGTCGAAGATGAAGCGGTGCGCGTTGACGATGGCGGCCGGGCCGAAGTACTGGCCGTCGTTCCAGAAGACCGGGCACGAGGACGTGCAGGCCGCGCAGAGGATGCACTTCGTGGTGTCGTCGAAGCGCTCGCGGTCCTCGGCGGACTGGAGACGCTCGCGCGTGGGCTCGTTCGTGTCCTTCGTGATGAGGAAGGGCATGACGTCCCGGTACGCCTGGAAGAACGGCTCCATGTCGACGACCAGGTCCTTCAGGACCGTCAGGCCCTTGATGGGCTCGACCGTGATCGGCTTCTCGGGGTTGATGTCCTTGATGAGGGTCTTGCAGGCAAGACGGTTCTTGCCGTTGATCCGCATCGCGTCCGAGCCGCAGATGCCGTGCGCACAGGAACGGCGGAAGGTCAGCGTGCCGTCGACGTCCCACTTGATCTTGTGGAGGCCGTCGAGGACGCGCTCCTTCGGGTCGATCTCCAGCTGGAAGTCTTCCCAGACCGCGTCCGCGGAGACCTCCGGGTTGAAGCGGCGGACCCGGAAGGTGACCGTGATGTACGGGGAGTCGGCGAAGCCGGGCTCGGGCTGGCCGGCCGCGTCCGCCTTGTCCAGAACGGGGGTTGCCATCAGTACTTACGCTCCATCGGCTGGTAGCGGGTCTGGACGACCGGCTTGTAATCGAGACGGATGGACTCGGCGCCGTCGTCGCCCACCTCGCGGTACGCCATGGTGTGGCGCATGAAGTTGACGTCGTCGCGGTTGGGGTAGTCCTCGCGGTAGTGACCGCCGCGGGACTCCTTGCGGGCCAGCGCGGAGACCGCCATGACCTCGGCGAGGTCGAGCAGGTTGCCGAGCTCGATGGCCTCCAGCAGGTCCGTGTTGAACCGCTTGCCCTTGTCCTGGATCGAGACGTTCTTGTAGCGCTCGCGCAGCTCCGCGATCTTCTCGACCGCCGTCTTGATCGTCTGCTCGGTGCGGAACACCATGACGTTGGCGTCCATGGTCTCCTGCAGCTCCCGGCGGAGCGTGGCGACCCGCTCGTTGCCCGTCGAGGAGCGCAGCCGCTCGATCTGGGAGACGACGAGCTCGGCCGGGTTCTCCGGGAGTTCCACGTACTCGTGACCGTGCGCGTACTCGGCGGCCGCGATGCCCGCCCGACGGCCGAACACGTTGATGTCCAGGAGCGAGTTGGTGCCGAGGCGGTTGGCGCCGTGCACCGACACACAGGCGACCTCGCCGGCCGCGTACAGGCCCGGGACGACCGTGGTGTTGTCCGAGAGGACCTCGCCCTCGACGTTGGTCGGGATGCCGCCCATCGCGTAGTGCGCGGTCGGCTGGATCGGGATCGGGTCCGTGTACGGCTCGATGCCCAGGTACGTGCGCGCGAACTCCGTGATGTCCGGGAGCTTCGCGTCCAGCTGCTCCGGCGGGAGGTGGGTGAGGTCGAGGTAGACGTGGTCGCCCTCGGGACCGCAGCCGCGGCCCTCGCGGATCTCCGTGTAGATGGAGCGGGAGACGACGTCACGGGACGCGAGGTCCTTCATGACCGGCGCGTACTTCTCCATGAAGCGCTCGCCGTCCTTGTTGCGGAGGATGCCGCCCTCACCGCGGGCGCCCTCCGTCAGCAGGATGCCCATGCGCCAGATGCCGGTCGGGTGGAACTGGAAGAACTCCATGTCCTCCAGCGGCAGGCCCCGGCGGTAGACCGCCGCCTGGCCGTCGCCCGTCAGGGTGTGCGCGTTGGACGTCACCTTGAAGAACTTGCCGGTGCCGCCGGAGGCGTAGATGACGGCCTTCGCCTGGAAGACGTGGATCTCACCGGTGGCCAGCTCGTACGCGACGACGCCCGCCGACTTCTTGACGCCGTCTTCCTCGGTCATCAGCTGGTCGAGGACGTAGAACTCGTTGAAGAACTCCACGCCCTCCTTCACGCAGTTCTGGTACAGCGTCTGGAGGATCATGTGGCCGGTGCGGTCGGCCGCGTAGCAGGACCGGCGGACCGGCGCCTCGCCGTGGTTGCGGCTGTGACCGCCGAAGCGGCGCTGGTCGATGGTGCCGTTCGGCGTCCGGTTGAACGGCAGGCCCATCTTCTCCAGGTCGAGGACGGCGTCGATGGCCTCCTTCGCCAGGATCTCGGCGGCGTCCTGGTCGACCAGGTAGTCACCGCCCTTGACCGTGTCGAAGGTGTGCCACTCCCAGTTGTCCTCCTCCACGTTGGCGAGCGCGGCGGCCATGCCGCCCTGCGCGGCGCCCGTGTGGGAGCGGGTGGGGTAGAGCTTGGTCAGGACCGCGGTGCGGCTGCGCTTCGTCGACTCGATGGCCGCGCGCATGCCGGCGCCGCCGGCGCCCACGATGACGGTGTCGTACTTGTGGATCTTCATGATTCTCGCAGCCCCGTGCCTAGCGGATGTTCGGGTCGAAGGTGAAGATCACCAGCGAGCCCAGCAGGATGGTGAACACCGTGGCCGTGTAGAGCAGGCCCTTGAGCCACAGCCGGGTGTTCGCGCGCTCCGCGTAGTCGTTGATGATCGTGCGCAGGCCGTTCGCGCCGTGCAGCATCGCGAGCCAGAGCATCAGCAGGTCCCAGACCTGCCAGAAGGGGCTCGCCCAGCGGCCGGCCACGAAGGCGAAGCCGATCTTCGACACGCCGCCGTCGAGCACCAGCTGGATCAGCAGGTGGCCGAGGACCAGGACGACCAGCACGACACCGGACAGGCGCATGAACAGCCAGGCGGCCATCTCGAAGTTGCCGCGGGTGGAGCGCGGGGTCTTCTTGGTGCGCTTGCGCGGGGCCTCGATGAGGGGGGCCGGGTTGTCGACGTTGAAGAGGGGCGCGCCCTCGACGGGGCCGACGCCGGCTGCGGTGGTTTCAGTGGTCGACATCTGCGTCAGCTCCCGAACAGGACACGAGCGGCGTGGCCGAGAACGGGGTAAACGGCCCCGGCCATCAGGACGACCCAGACACCGACGACCGTCCAGAGCATCTGCTTCTGGTAGCGCGGGCCCTTCGACCAGAAGTCGACGGCGATGACACGCAGGCCGTTGAGCGCGTGGAAGAGGATGGCGGCCACGAGGCCGTACTCCAGCAATGCGACGATCGGCGTCTTGTACGTGGCTACGACCTTGTCGTAGTCCTCGGGGGAGACGCGGACGAGAGCGGTGTCCAGCACGTGAACGAACAGGAAGAAGAAAATGAGGACGCCGGTGACTCGGTGAGCCACCCAGGACCACATTCCTTCCCGGCCGCGGTACAGCGTTCCAGCCGGCACGGAAGTCCCTCCGGGAGCGGGGTATCGGGGCCGCGCCGGCTTGTGGGTGTCGGTCGGGCCCGGCCGGGTACGGTCCACCGGCCCCCAGCATCGTAGCGAGGCGCCACCGCTGGGCTTACGCCGGGCCTACCGGTGTGATCAAAGTGGCACGCGTATGGGTTAGCCGGGCGGAGTCCGGGGTGGGTTGTCCTGTTATTTGCCGGGTGCGGGAGCGTTGGGGCTGGTCGCGCAGTTCCCCGCGCCCCTGAGGAGTTGCAGCAGACGTCCCCGTGCAAGGCGCCGGAGCTCCTCCGCCGTCACGATCCGTTCCTCCTCCGGATCGTTTGTCAAACGTGACCGGATGCCTTCCAGGACGTGGTCCAGGGATTCCGTGGGCGGCGTGTCGCCCAGGTGGATCACGAACACGTGTCCGAACTTGGCCTCGTAGGCCGCGTGTGCCGCCGTCAGGGCCGTGTGGGCCGCCGAGTACGTGTCCTCGGGCAGCTCCGGGAGGCACTCGCCCGCCAGGGCCTCCGAGAGGTCCTCCGGGGACAGGTCGTACGCCGCCTCGTCCGCCGCGGCCAGGAGGGACTCCACGTCGGGGTAGGGACGGTGGTCGGCGATGCGGCGGGACCAGCGCACACTGTGCAGGCAGTGCAGGAGCAGCGCGCCGGCCTCGTCGTCGGGGGCGGCGTTGAAGGCGTCCAGCGGGGTGGGGAGATGGGGCAGGCGGTGGGCGGGCAGCGTGGGTCCTCGCGTCACATGCGGTGCGGCAGGGGTGGCAGGGGATGCTGTGAGAGATGTGTCGTCGACGTTATCGAGGACGTTCACGGTGTGTCCGTTGGTTGCCTGAATTTCACCCGAACGGGAGAGTTTCAGATTGCGTCGATGACGGCTGTGCGGCGGGTGCGTCGTAGGTTGTAGCCGTGAGCCAGCACAGGCGCAGGCCGTCGACACGGCAGTTCGCGCGGAGGCGGGCGGTGGTGGTCGCCGCGGCCTTCGCGGGGACCGTCGCGCTCGGAACGGGTATCGGAGTATGGGCCTCCTCGGGCGGCGACGGCGGGAACACCCCCGGAGCGGCCCGGCAGCCCTCCGGAAGCGACCGGGGGGCCTCGTCCGGCGCACGCTCCGGGGCGCCGACCCCCACTCCCACGCCCACCCGCAGCTACCCCCTCTCCCAGGCCCCCCGCACCATCCCGGCCGTCCGCTCACACACCGCGGCCCGCGGCCCCGGCTGGCGCCCTCGGCAGGGCGGCCGGGTCGTGGTGAGCAACGCGGCGCTGGCCGACGAGGGGCGGCTGACCGCGGGCGAGCTGGGGCTGGCGTACGCCGGGCAGAAGGGCGCGAACGACGACGTCCGGCCGGGCGACCTGCGGCTCGACCTCGGCGGCAGCGGGGACCCGGAGTCGTACACCATGACCGTGCGCGGCGGGTCGGTCCGGATCAGTGGGCCCGGGGACGTGGGCGTCTTCTACGGCACCCGGACCCTCAAGCAGGAGGTGCACGGCGGCGGTACGGCCCCGGAGGGGGTGGTGCGGGACCAGCCGGCCAAGCCGCAGCGCGGGTTCATGCTGGACATCGCGCGCAAGCCGTTCACCGCGGGCTGGATAGAGGCCCGGATACGAGAACTCGGCGATCTGAAGTTCAACGAACTCGGGCTGCACTTCTCCGACGACCAGGGCTTCCGGATCGAGTCCGACACCCACCCCGAGATCGTCTCCCGGGACCACCTGACCAAGGCCCAGGTGAAGGAGATCGTCGCGCTCGCCGCCGCCCGGCACATCCAGGTCGTACCGGAGATCGACTCGCCGGGACACCTCGGCGCCGTCCTCGCCGCCCACCCGGAGCTGCAGCTGCGCAACGCGCAGGGCGTCGCCACCAGGGGCGCCATCGACATCTCCAAGGACGCCTCGGCGAAGCTCGTCGACGACCTGCTCGACGAGTACGCCGGCCTGTTCCCCGGCTCCTACTGGAACCTCGGCGGCGACGAGTACCAGGCCCTGACCGTCGCGAACCCGCAGGCCTCCTACCCGCAGCTCGCGGCCGCCGCCCAGCGGGAGTACGGCTCCGGCGCCACCGTCGCCGACCTCACCACCGGCTGGCTGAACGCCCGCGCCGACACCGTCCGCGCCCACGAACGCACCATGCGGGCCTGGAACGACGGCTTCCTCCGGGGCGCCTCCGTGCAGCCCGCCGACGACCTCCAGGTCGCCTACTGGACCGGCAAGGAGATCGGTGCCCGGCAGCCCGTGGAGTACCTGAGGGCGGGCCGCAAGGTCCTCAACTACAACGACGAGTACCTGTACTACGTCCTCGGCGAGCCCAACACCTTCGTCTATCCGACCGGAGAGCGCATCTACGAGCGGTGGATCCCGCGCATGCTGCGCGGCACCTCGGCCGTGGCCGCGCGGTACGAACCCCAGGTCCTCGGCGGCTCCTTCGCCGTCTGGTGCGACCTCGCGAACTCCCAGACCCAGGACCAGGTGGCGGCCGGCATCCGGATGCCGCTGCGGGCCACCATCGAGAAGCTCTGGGACCCGGAGACCACCCCGGCGATGTCCTGGACGGACTTCAAGGCGCTCGCGAACCGCCTGGGCTGATACGGGAACAACGGTGGACGTGCGGCGGTGACGGGCCGTATGTTCCGCATTCCGCGCGCGGGCCAGGGGAGGGTTCCGTGCACTGCCGCGTCCCGGGGGAACCGTCTTGATCTGCGCCCGTTGCCACCACTTCGCCGCCGCGCCCGGCGCCACCCTGTGCCACCGCTGCCTCGGCGACTCGCCCGAGCCGGCCCCGGCCTTCGGCAGCACGCCGGGGCTGTGGCTGCGCTCCCCCGTGGGTCTCGGCTGGGCCGCCGCCGTACTGCTCGGGGCGGTCGTCGCCGCCGACCTCTTCGCCGTCTGGGCGGACGTCCTGCAGTACGACGCCACGGGCGCCCTGGCCGACGGCGAGACCGGCGCTGCCGCGTTCCGCCGGGCCGACCGCGCCGACGAGCTGCTGGGTGTGGCCGCCGGTGCCCAGGCCGTCTCGCTGGTCGCCTGCGTGATCGTCTACCTGTGCTGGTTCCAGCGGGTGCGGGCCAACGCCCAGGTCTTCGACCCGCTCGGGCACCGCAAGTCGCCGGGCTGGGCGATCGGCGGCTGGTTCGTGCCGGTCGTCAACCTCTGGTACCCGCGCCGGATCACCCTCGACATCTGGGACGCCAGCAGCCCCTGGGGTACGACCCGTTCGCACACGCTGGTCAACACCTGGTGGGCGCTGTGGCTCGCCTCGCTGTTCGCCGACCGTGCCGGGGCGACCGGCTACGGCGACGAGGCCGAGGGCGCGGCCCAGGTCCACGACGGCGCCCTGCGGTTGATCCTCTCGGACTCCCTCGACATCGCCGCCGCCGTCCTCGCGATCCTCCTCGTCCTGCGGCTGACCCGCATGCAGCACGAGAAGGCGATGGCGGGCACCGCTCCGGCCGCGTTCTGAGTCACGGCCGCACGTCTGCCGTTGGCCGAAAAGCCTTTCTTCGGACTCCTCCTGATCCCGGGTGTCCTGGCTGTGTGACACTGCCGTACCGTCGCACGCAGTTAGGGAAAGTACGAGCTCCGTGCAAGTGGGCCTTGGTATGTACCGTTTCTGGGAGGCGTGGGATGAGCCTGGTGGAGCTGATCGCTCAGGCCGATGAACGCGGACTGGCAGCCAGCGGACTGGCTTGTTTGGATCGGTGCGTGCCGCTGCTGGGCGGGGACGACCTGGTGCTGCGGCCGCTGTGGGCGAGCCTCGCCGACGGCTCCGACTGGAGCGCGGGACTGGAGAAGGCGCGCGGCTCGCTCGGCGCCGGCGACGAGAGCGGCAGGAGCGCGGGCGGGCAGGCCGACGAAGCCGAGGAGCTCGCCCGGCGGATGCTCGACGCCGCGCCCGTGTCGCAGGAGGCCGCGGGCGTCCGCCTGTGGGCCGACGCCTGTTCCGTCGCCTCGCTGCAGATCCACCGGCTCCTCGACCCCGCCGAGGACGCGGCACCCTCGGTCGACACCCGCCGCGAGGGCGGTACCGAGGGCATGTCCCCGCTGGTCGCCGCCGAACTGCGCCGCCAGGTCACGGTGCTGGAACTGCTCGCGGGGCACGGCGCGGCCGGGCTGCGCCGGGCGCTGGACGTCTCCACCGAGGGCCGCCGGGTGCTGCGCGCGGTGGTGTCGCGGCGGGCCCGCGGGCTGGGGTGAACCATTGGTGAGGGCGGTGCGCGGGTCCTGCGCCGGTAGCGGGAACACCCCCGGATCCGGGTGACGAATCCGCCGCCCACCTCGCTGTTCCCTGTGTGACAGCCCACTACGTGACACCTCGCCATGGGACCGCGCAGCAGCAGACCAGGCCGCACGCCGCCGCCAGACCGGCCCGGTGGGCCGCGGACGCGGTCGCCGTGATGCGCGAGGGCGCCCGGGTCCGGCTCGACTACTCGGCGCAGAGCCTGTGGCGGGTCGACCGCATGATCGAGGAGATACGCCGGGAGGATGCGCCCTACGACGCGGTGCGGGAGACGCTGCGCGGTCTCGGGGCCTACGCCGGTGAGGTGATCGTCCGTCACACCGGCGCCGAGTGGTGGTCGTCCGGCGGCGACCACTGGATCCGCACCCCCGACGGCCGGCTCTGGGACCCGATCGACGAGGCCCGGTGCTGCTACGGCGGCAGCGGTTCGCTGCGGCTGCTGTGCCGGGACGCCCTGGGGTAGCGGGCGGGGCGGCGCGCGGCTCGGCAAAAACACGGTAATAAGAGACGCGGGCGTTCCCAACTGGCCGGAGGCGGAGCACGATTGCCCCATGGCCGACAATCGACGCTGGTGGGCTCTGGTCGTCATCGCACTGGCCCAGCTGATGGTCGTGCTCGACATGACCATCGTCAACATCGCGCTCCCCTCCGCCCAGGTCGCTCTGCACATGTCCGACGGCAACCGGCAGTGGGTGATCACCGCCTACACCCTCGCCTTCGGCGGACTGCTGCTGCTCGGCGGCCGGATCGCCGACCTGGCCGGACGCCGGGTGGCGTTCATGACCGGCCTGGTCGGCTTCGCGGCCGCCTCCGCGCTCGGCGGGGCCGCGGCGAACCAGGGGATGCTGTTCGGGGCGCGGGCGCTGCAGGGCGTGTTCGCCGCGCTGCTCGCGCCGGCCGCGCTGTCGCTGCTCGCGACGACGTTCACCGACCCGAAGGACCGAGGGAAGGCGTTCGGCATCTTCGGCGCCATCATCGGCGCGGGCGCGGCGGTCGGGCTGCTCGCGGGCGGCTTCCTCACCCAGTACCTGGACTGGCGCTGGTGCCTGTACGTCAACGTGCCGATCGCGCTGGTCGCCTTCGCCGGCGCCTGGGCGCTGCTGCCCGGCGGCGGCCGCCACCCCGACTCCCGCCTCGACGTCCCCGGCGCCCTGCTCGGCTCGGCCGGCATGCTCTCCCTGGTCTACGGCTTCTCCGAGGCGGAGTCCCGGAGCTGGACCGACGGCCTGGTCCTCGCGCTCCTGATCGGCGGGGTCGCGCTGCTCGGCCTCTTCGGCTACTGGCAGACCCGCGCCCCGGTCCCGCTGCTCCCGATGACCGTCGTACGCGACCGGCAGCGCATCGGCGCGTTCCTCACCGTGCTGCTGGTGACCGTCGGCATGTTCGGCGTCTTCCTCTTCCTGACGTACTACATGCAACGCGTCCTCGGCTACTCGCCGGTGAAGACCGGCGTCGCCTATCTCCCCATCACCGTCGGCATGGTCACCGGCTCGACCCAGATCGCCGCCCGGCTGCTGCACCGGGTCCCGCCCCGCGTGCTGATCGTGCCCGGGCTGCTGCTGGCGGCCGGAGCGCTGGCGCTGATAGCCCAGGTCGGGGTCGAACCGGCGTACGCCTCGCACATCCTGCCCGGCATGCTGATGCTCGGCCTCGGCATGGGCACGGCGATGATGACCTCCGTCTCCCTGGCCACCGGCAACGTCGCCCCGCGCGACTCGGGCGCGGCCTCGGCCACCTTCAACACCGCCCAGCAGGTGGGCGGTTCGATCGGCACGGCACTCCTCAACACCATCGCGGCGAGCGTCACCACCCGGTACGCCACCGCCCATGCCGCGAGCATCCCGAACCGGGCGCTGCTGGAGGCGAAGGCCGCCGTGCACGGCTTCAACGTGGCCACCTGGTGGGCGATGGCCGCACTGCTGCTGGGTGCCCTGATCGCCGGGGTGGTCGTGAACGCGGACCGGGCGCCCACCCCGCAGACAGCGCAGGAGCGGGCGCCCGAACCGGTGGACTCGGCTGCCTGAAGGACTACTTGATGTAGACCAGGCCGTCCGTCGTGACCGTCGGGCGGCCGCTGGTGCCGACCACCACGACCTTCACGGTGTGCTTGGCACTGCTCGACCAGGTCCTGGTCCAGATCGCCTGGCGGTACGAGGTCGTCGTGGACTTCAGGTCGACGGTCGCGACCTTGGCGCCGTCGACGTACACGTACGCCTGACCCGAGGTGGACGCGCGGCTGACCACCCAGGAGGCGGACCGGCCGGTGAAGGTCCAGCTCAGGCTCGCGCCCTTGGAACCGCTGGAGTACGACTTGCCGCCCAGGTAGCTGGTGGACGAACGGGTCGTCCAGCTCCCGGACCTGGCGGCCGAGGTCTCCTGCAGGATCACCGGGGTGAAGGAGGGGGACGAGGTGCGGGTGTTGCCCGCGTAGTCGGACGCCTTCATCGACCAGGTGGACGCGGTGCCGGGCTTGGCGGTGCGGCTGGAGCTGGTGGTGGTCGGGCCGAAGGCGGCCGTCGTCGGGGACAGCAGGCTCGCCGACTTCAGGGCCGCGTTGTCGGCGGCCTTCCAGCCGAGGGTGACCGGGACCGCGGTGGTGCTGACGGTGCCGGTGCGCAGGGAGAGCTTCGGCGCGGTGGTGAAGGTGGGCGCGGTGGTGTCGGTGACGACGGTCAGTGCCGCGGTCGTCGTGGTCTTGCCGGACTGGTGCACGGCCCGGACGGCGACGGTGTGGCTGCCCGCGGCGAGCGTGGCGCTCGCCGAGGTCGCCGTACCGGAGGCGGTGGCCGCCACCTTGCCGTCCACCAGCACCTCGAACGTCGAGATCAGCGCACCGGGCGTGGTCGTCGACCACTTCGCCGTGACCGCGCCCCTGGCGTAGTACGTCGAGCCGGACGGGCTCGCACCCGACAGCGAGATGAGCTTCAGGCCCTGCACCGGGCCGGCCGCCCAGGCGCGGACGGTCGGCAGCTGGGGGTAGAGCGAGTTGCCGGGGCACTGGGTGTTGTAGCCGTCGCGGTGACCGGAGATCCGGTTGAAGGTGTACGCGGTGCCCGAAGTGAAGCTGGTGCCGAAGTAGTTGGTCTGGGTCGCGCCCGCCGTGAGCTTGACGGTACCGGCCGGGTCGGCGCCGTACTGGCCTAGCTTCCAGGCCGCGAGACGGGCGATCGACGTCAGGGCCGCGTCCGTGGCACCGGCCGAGGTGTAGTCACCGAGCACGGCGATACCGGCCGACTCCCGGTTCCAGCCGTAGGTGTGCGCGCCGAGCACCGGCAGGCCGACACCGCCCTTGCGGCCCTCGAAGATCGTGCCGCACTTGTCGACCAGGAAGTTGTAGCCGATGTCGTTCCAGTGCTCGGTCTGCGTGTGGTACGCGTAGATGCCCCGCACGATCGCCGGGGATTCCGCGCACGTGTAGTCGTTGGTGCCGTCCGTGTGGTGGACGAAGACGGCCTTCACGTCCGTGTTGTAGTCCGACGGGTCGGGGCTCAGCGACTCGTCGGCGCCCCAGCCGGCCCGCGAGACGATCGGTGGCCCGGGCACCGTGGACGGGGGCGCAGTGGGGGTGATGGAGGCCGACGGGCTCGCGGACGCGCTGTCCGTCCCGGTGGGGGAAGGGGAGGCGCTCGGCGGGGCCGAGTCGGTGGCCGGCCCGGAGTCGGTCGGCGTCACGGACCCGGTGGGCGACGCGGAGTCCGCGGGGGAAGCCGAGTCGGCCGGGGACACGGAGTCACCGGGCGAGGCGGAATCCGTGGGTGACGCGCTGTCGCCCGGGGTGCCGTCCGCCACGAACGCGGCCGGTTCCGCCTCGGTCTCCGCGGCGGTCGCCACGCCGGGGTCGACCAGGTTCACCTGGAGCCCCTTCGGCAGACCGGCGGCGGAGCCGTCCTCGTGGACGACCTGGACCTGGACGCCGTCGGAGGGCCCCACCCACAGCGGCTCGGACGCGCCGCGCGCGTCGGGGCCGGCCTCCGGGTCCTCCAGCGGGTCGGCCGCCTCCAGATCGTGCCAGGCGGTCCACTCACCGCTCTCGACGCTCCGGGTGCGCACCTGCGCCGTGCCGTGCAGCCGCTTCGCCGCTCCCGTCCAGGAGACGCCGAGCAGTGAGAACTGCCCGGTGCCGGTGCGCGGCAGCTCCCGAGTGCCGTTCGTGGTGCCCTTCAGCGCCAGGTCGTAGACCTTCACCGGCCGCCTGGCCTGCCCGCCGGCCCCGTGGCCGGAGGACGGGCTGGCAACCGCGTACGTCACCACACCCCCGCCGCCCAGGACCACCGCGCCGAGCGTCAGCCACGCCCGTCGTCTCATGCTCAACGGTCTGTACGCACGCTTCCCGCGTGGACTCACTCGTCCCCACCCCTAGGAAAGAACCATCACTGTCACGCCTTACACACCTGTCGCACAGGTAACGCTTAGAGACAGCGTCCGGTCCTGACCAAACGTCACTCGCCGCCCGTCGGCGTCGTCGACGACCCGCGAGAAAAGGGGAATTGGGGGCCGCGCAGGCGCGTGAACAGGCCGAGGGCGCAGCACCGAAGCAACGGCCGGGGCCGCCACCCCCCACAGGAGAGGCCCCGGCCGTCGCGCGGCACGGGCCGCGCGGCGGCCCGTACTGTGTTCAGCGCCATGAGTGCGTTTTCTGTCACACCCGAGGGCGTCACGAGTTAGTTGCACTCTGTACGGACGTGGACGGCGAGCGGTTTCAAGTCGTAACGTGCAGTTCGCGCCGGGCCGCGGAGGACGCATGACCACCGCAACGATCTGCGGTCCCGAACACCGCAACGATCAATCGATGAACCACGACGGCGAGAACCACGACCGCGAGAGCGGCGCCGGTTCAGGCCCAAAGTAGGGAACACACGGGTGCTGGGGGACGACGCGGAGTTGACCGCCGCGGTACGTGCTGCACAGGACGGGGACGAGACCGCGTTCCGCATCGTCTATCGCGCGGTGCAGCCCCGCCTGCTCGGATACGTCCGCACGCTGGTCGGCGATCCGGACGCCGAGGACGTCGCCTCCGAGGCCTGGCTGCAGATCGCCCGGGACCTCGACCGGTTCAGCGGTGACGCGGACCGGTTCCGCGGCTGGGCCGCCAGGATCGCCCGCAACCGCGCCCTCGACCACATACGGATGCGCGGCCGCCGCCCCGCGATCGGCGGCGACGAGACGGAACTGACCGGCCGGGCCGCCGAGTCGGACACCGCCGGCGAGGCCATCGAGGCGCTGGCCACCGACTCCACCCTCTCCCTCATCGCCCGGCTGCCGCAGGACCAGGCCGAGGCCGTCGTCCTCAGGGTCGTCATGGGCCTCGACGCCAAGACCGCCGCCGAGACCCTCGGCAAGCGCGCCGGCGCGGTACGGACGGCGGCCCATCGGGGGTTGAAGAAACTCGCGGAACTGCTCGGGGCCGACCCCGAGGCGGCAGGCGTCCTCGACGCGCTGCCGCCCCAGCGAGAACCGAACGCTCGTGCGGTGACGTCCGCGAGTGTGACGCATACGCGTTCGCGGACGCAGAAGGACATGTGATGGCCGACGAGCAGTACAAGTGGCTGAACCGGGTGACGGCGGAACGCCTGCTGCGCGGTGAGCCGCTCGAAGCTGTCGACGCCACCGCCCGTGACCAGGCAGAACGCCTCGCCGACACGCTCGGCGCGCTCTCCGCGCGGGCCACGCCGGCCGCCGCCGAACTCCCCGGTGAGGAAGCCGCGGTGGCTGCCTTCCGCAAAGCGCGCGAATCCGCCGAGGACGCACGGACCGCCGTGGCCGCGCGGACCGGTGCCGCCGCGTGGCCGGGCAGGGGCGCGCGGGACGCCGACGCGGGCCTCTTCCGTATCGGCGCAGGCTCCCGGCCGGCCCGGGCCCCGGGCTGGGCCCGCCCCGCACGGCTCGGCCTCGCCGCCGCGCTGACCGTCGGCATGCTCGGCGGGGTCGCGGTGGCCGCGGGCACCGGGGTGCTGCCGACGCCGTTCGACGACAACCACCCCGGACCGGCCGCCTCCGTCTCGGCCGCCGGGACCCCCGCACGCCCGCAGGGCTCGCAGTCGCCCGAGTCGCTGCTCGGCGGCGAGACCCGGACGCCGTCCTCCGACGCCACGTCCGGCGGCTCCGGGCAGCCCTCGCCCGACCCGTCCGGCAGGTCGAAGAACCGGGACACGGGGTCGGCCGGCATCCCGTCCGGCGGGTGGAGCGGTGCGCTGACGTCCTGCCGCGCGATCCGGAACGGCAAGTCCCTGGGCGCCGACCGCAGGAGTGCTCTGGAGGGACTGGCGGGCGGCGCCGGCCGGGTGGACAAGTTCTGCAAGGCCGTCCTCAGGGACGGGCTGAACGGCAGGGACGGCGTCTCCGGCGACGGCAAGGGCGGCGACAGCGGCCAGGGCGGCCAGAACGACGGCCAGGGCGACAACAGCGGCCCGGGAGGCGACGACGAGGTCCGGCCGGGCACCGGCGGCGGCAAGGGCGACGGCTGGGGCAACGACCACCACCAGGACGGCGTGGCCACACCCGCCCCGACCGCCTTCACGCCCCTGCGGCCCAACCGGCCCGCCACCTCGCCCAGCCCCACGTACAGCGCACTCTGACCTTTGCGCACCGCTGTGACCTGCGTTTTTAAAAGTCCCTGAACTTTTTTCCCGCAGGGTGTGACGTTTTCGGCGGCGGTGGCGCAGTACAGAGTGAGCCGACTGGTCATCGGCCGTCGCACAGAGCCGGGGTTCCCCCCGTACCCGTGGCTCGTGCATCGGCGCGGGCGGGACACGTTCCCCCGGTCCCGCCCGCGCCCCGCTCGTCATCCGCTCACCAGGAGACGACGACCTTGTCGCCGTTCCTCACCTGGGCGAACAGATCCGCGATCGCCGCCTCGTCCCGCACGTTGACGCACCCGTGCGAGCCGCCCGCGTAGCCCCTCGCCGCGAAGTCGTAGGAGTAGTGGACCGCCTGGCCGCCGCTGAAGAACATCGCGTACGGCATCGACGAGTGGTAGAGCGTCGACACGTGGTGGCGGGACTTCCAGTAGACGTGGAACACCCCCTCACGGGTCGGGGTGTACTGCGCCCCGAACCGCACCGACATCGTCGACACCGTCCGCCCGTCGATCATCCAGCGCAGCGTCCGGCTGGTCTTGCTGATGCACAGCACCCGCCCGGTCAGACACCGCGGATCGGGCGCGGCGGCCGGCTGACCGCCCATCAGGTACAGCTCCCACTTCCCCGGCCTGTGCGTCATCCGCACCAGCCGCCGCCAGGTCACGGCGTCGGTCTCGCCCGTCTGCGGCAGCCCGCGCTTGCCCTGGAAGCCCTCGACGGCCTGGGCGGTGAGGTCGTCGTAGGTCCCCGTCGGCCCGTCGAACAGCCAGGCGACCTGGCGCAGCCGGGCCTGGAGCTCGCGGACGCCGGTGCCGGTGTCGCCGCGGGTGAACACGATGTGCGGCGGGACGGTCTCGACGGCGGACGGCGACGGGGAGGCGGAGGTGGCGGGAGCGGCGGGAGGGGGAGGGGCGGGAGCGGTGCCGACGGGTGTCGGGCTGTGCGGCAGGTCGATGTGGACGGGCGAGTGCCCCTTGGCGTCCCCGCCGCCCGGTGGCTGCACCGTGCACCCGCACAGCACGGCCAGTACGGCGGCCAGGATCCCCGAGTACCCCGAGAACTTCATGCCGAGGATGCTTCCCCGCGTGACCGCCGTTGAACAAAGGGGCATCGTAGGAACCAACAGACGTACCGGCATATTGGCGTATCGGCGTACTGCGGAGGTCACCGTCATGGCCCGTGAGTCCGAGTCCGGACTGCCCGTCGAGCCGGTCTACGGTCCGGGAGACCTCGCGGGCTGGGATCCGGCCGGGAAGCTCGGCGACCCGGGGGCGTACCCCTACACCCGGGGCGTCTACCCGAAGATGTACACCGGCCGTCCCTGGACCATGCGCCAGTACGCGGGGTTCGGTACGGCCGCGGAGTCCAACGCCCGCTACCGGCAGCTCATCGAGCACGGCACCACCGGTCTCTCCGTCGCCTTCGACCTGCCCACCCAGATGGGCCACGACTCGGACGCGCCCCTCGCGCACGGCGAGGTCGGCAAGGTGGGGGTGGCGATCGACTCGGTCGACGACATGCGGGTGCTCTTCGGCGGGATCCCCCTGGACAGGGTCTCGACGTCGATGACGATCAACGCACCGGCGGCCGTGCTCTTGCTGCTGTACCAGCTGGTGGCGGAGGAGCAGGGCGTACCGGCGGCGGCCCTGACCGGCACCATCCAGAACGACGTCCTGAAGGAGTACATCGCGCGGGGTACGTACATCTTCCCGCCCAAGCCGTCCCTGCGGCTGACCGCGGACGTCTTCGGGTACTGCCGGACCGCGATCCCGCGCTGGAACACGATCTCGATCTCCGGCTACCACATGGCCGAGGCGGGGGCCTCCCCCGTGCAGGAGATCGCCTTCACCCTGGCCGACGGCATCGAGTACGTGCGCACGGCGGTCGCGGCCGGCATGGACGTCGACGAGTTCGCGCCGCGTCTGTCCTTCTTCTTCGTGGCGCGTACGACGTTCCTGGAGGAGGTCGCCAAGTTCCGTGCGGCGCGCCGGATCTGGGCGCGGGTGATGCGGGAGGAGTTCGGCGCGCGGGACCCCAGGTCGCTGATGCTGCGCTTCCACACCCAGACGGCCGGCGTCCAGCTGACGGCCCAGCAGCCGGAGGTGAACCTGGTGCGGGTGGCGGTCCAGGCCCTGGGCGCGGTCCTCGGCGGCACCCAGTCGCTACACACCAACTCCTTCGACGAGGCGATCGCGCTGCCGACCGACACGAGCGCCCGCCTGGCCCTGCGCACCCAGCAGGTGCTGGCGTACGAGACCGACGTGACGGCGACGGTCGACCCCTTCGCGGGTTCGTACGCGGTGGAGCGGATGACGGACGACGTGGAGGCGGCGGCCCTCGCTCTGATGCGGCGGGTCGAGGACCTCGGCGGCGCGGTGGCGGCGATCGAGCACGGCTTCCAGAAGGGCGAGATCGAGCGGAACGCCTACCGCATCGCGCAGGAGACCGACGCCGGGGAGCGGGTGGTGGTCGGCGTCAACCGCTTCCGGCTGGACGAGGAGGAGCCGTACGAGCCGCTGCGCGTCGACCCGGCCATCGAGGCCCGGCAGGCGGAGCGCCTCGCCCTGCTGCGCGCCGACCGCGACCGGGCGGCCGTCGCCGGGGCCCTCGCCGCCCTGCAGAAGGCCGCCGAGGGCGACGACAACGTGCTTCCCCCGATGAAGGAGGCGCTGCGGGCGCGGGCCACGGTGGGCGAGGTGTGCGACGCGCTGCGGGAGGTGTGGGGGGTGTACGTCCCGACGGACGCGTTCTGACGGACGCGTTCTGACGAAGGCACCCAGGGCCGTACGGCACCCGGGGCGCTGTCGGACCCGCGTGCGAGACTACGTCTCATGTTCGGCGTCATCGATCTCCCCACCTACCTGGCAGGACTCGTCCTGATCGTCCTGCTGCCCGGCCCCAACTCCCTCTACGTGCTGTCCGTCGCCGCCCGGCAGGGCATCCGGGCCGGTTACACCGCCGCCGCGGGCGTGTGGTGCGGGGACACCGTGCTGATGACGCTGTCGGCGGCCGGGGTGGCCTCGCTGCTCAAGGCCAACGTCGTGCTGTTCGGGATCGTGAAGTACGCGGGCGCCGGCTATCTCACCTGGCTGGCGGCAGGGATGCTGCGGGCGGCCTGGGCGACGTGGCGGTCGCGAAGGGAACAGGCGGCGGAGCGGACGGCACCGGCCGCCGCCCCGGCGCAGGAGCGCCCGTACCGCCGGGCCCTGGTGATCAGCCTCTTCAACCCGAAGGCGATCCTGTTCTTCATCGCCTTCTTCGTGCAGTTCGTCGACCCGGGGTACGCCTACCCGGCGCTGTCCTTCGTCGTCCTCGGCACCTTCGCCCAGCTGGCCAGCTTCCTCTATCTCAGCGCCCTGATATTCAGCGGCACCAAGCTGGCCGACGCGTTCCGCCGCCGCAAGCGGATGGCGGCGACGGCCACGTCGGCGGCGGGGGTGCTGTTCCTCGGGTTCGCGGTGAAGCTGACGCTGGCCAGCGCCTGAGCGCGCTGCTCACCGACGCTCGGTGAGCTGCTCGGCGGCCCGGAGCGCTCAGGCCCCGGTGCGCGCCGCGTACGCCCGCAGTCCCTCGGCCGTCTCACCCGCCCAGCCCACATAGCCGTCCGGGCGGACCAGGAACACACCCGGGCCGTACGACTCCGGGGCCGGCAGGCCGCCGTCCATGCCGGTCACCGGTTCCGGGGTCAGCAGCGTCCAGTGCGGCCCCCGGAACGCGTCGAACATCCGCACCCCGTCCGCGTTCCGGCCGTCGGGCGCGCGGTCGCCCGCCCGCACCGGTCCGGGATGCGCCCGGGTCTCCTCGGTCAGCGAGGACTCCCGGTAGCCGATGCCCAGCTGCACGGTGGCCTCGCCCCGCCGGACCTCGCCGCGGTGGACGCTCGTCGAGAGGCCCAGCATGGCGGCGGCGTTCGCCCGGCGCTCCTCCTCGTACGTGTCCAGGAGCGCTTCCGGGGCCCGCCCGGCGAGCACCGCGGCCAGCTTCCAGCCCAGGTTGTAGGCGTCCTGGACGCTGGTGTTCAGGCCCTGGCCGCCGGCCGGGGAGTGGACATGGGCCGCGTCGCCGGCCAGGAAGACCCGGCCCACCCGGAACCGGTCGGCCAGCGCGGCGCGGGGGCGGAAGTCGGAGGCCCAGCGCACCTCGGCGATGTCCGCCGCGTCGAGGTGGGTGTACGTCGTCACCAGCCGGCGCAGGCCGTCCAGGGACAGGTCGGTCTCCGTGCCCTCGGGCAGCCGGGCGCTCAGCTGGAAGTCGTCGGTGCCGGCCAGCGGGCACAGCGCCACGCCGCAGCCGTCGTCGCCGACGAAGGTGTGCCAGTGCTCGCGGTCGAGGCCCCGCACGCGCAGGTCGGCCACCAGGAAGGGGCTCGGGTCGACCGGCTCGCCGGTCATCCCGACGCCCACCGCACGCCGTACGGTCGAACGCCCGCCGTCCGCCGCCACGACATACCGTGCGCGAGCCGAGGTGCCGTCGGCGAAGCGGGCGGTCACCCCCTCCGCGTCCTGTTCCAGGCCCGTCAGTCCGCGCCCGAACGCGACCCGGCCGCCCAGCTCCCGCAGCCGCGCGTACAGCACCTCCTGCGTGCGCCACTGCGCGACCATCAGCGGTTCGGTGTACGGCGCCCCCTCGTCCGCCGCCACCGAGTCGAACATCGGCTTCGTCCCGAGGGGCTCGCCGTTCTTCCAGAGCAGCTGGGGCGGGTAGGGGCCGCCGGCCGCGCGCATCGCGTCGAGCACGCCGAGGTCGTCGTACACCTCCTGCGTCCGGGGCTGGATCCCCTTGCCGCGCGAGCCAGGGAACAGCTTCTCGCCGGCCTCCACGACCCGTGCGTCCACCCCGCGCCGGGCGAGGTCGATCCCGAGGGCGAGCCCGGTGGGCCCGGCGCCCACGACCAGTACATCCATCGCATCCATCGCATTTCTCCTTAACGTCGTTAAGTGCCGTCGACGGCAAGGCTGCCCTTAACGCTGTTAAGCTGTCAAGCGTGAGTACGGAACGACGCGCCCCCCTCGACCGCCGCCGGGTCGCCGACACGGCCCTGCGCCTGCTGAACGAGGCCGGTCTGGAGGGGCTGACCCTGCGGGCCATCGCCAAGGAACTGGACGTCAAGGCCCCGGCCCTCTACTGGCACTTCAAGGACAAGCAGGCGCTGCTCGACGAGATGGCGACGGAGATGTACCGCCGCATGGCCGCGGTCACCCGGCTCGACCCCGCCGGCACCTGGCAGGACGGGCTGCGCACGGTGAGCGGAGGGCTGCGCACGGCCCTGCTCGGCTACCGCGACGGCGCGAAGGTCTACAGCGGCTCACGCTTCACGGGCATCGACCACGCCCCCGAGCAGGAGGCCTACCTGCGCATGATGACGGAGGCCGGCTTCACCCTCGCCCAGGCGGCCCAGGCGGGCATGACGACGAACGCCTACACCATCGGCTTCGTGACGGAAGAGCAGGGCGTACAGCCCCTCCCGGATGAACGCCGTGAGGGTTACGGCCTCGCGGAACGTGCCCGCCGACTGGCCGAGTTCCCGCTGGCGGCGGCGGCGGGAAAGGAAATCTTCGACGACTACGACCGCCACTTCGAAGAGGGTCTGGAAGTGGTCATCGCGGGGATCGCGGCGCGGTACGAAAGAGATGGTCGAACGTGAAGAGCCCGGTTCTGGATGATGTGACGACATCAGCCAGAACCGGGCTCGTGGGATTTCAGCAGTGGTCGGTGTTCGTTCCGTACCAGCCGCCCCACGTGTTCGTCGCGTAGTCGTCATAGTTGCAGTAGTAGTTTCCGGCCGCCGTCACGACCTTGACGGCCTTTCCGGCGGAGCTCTCGAAATAGCCGACGAGGCGCAGGGCTTTGCCGTTGCCCGGCATTTCCTTCCAGCCGCCGGCGCCCGACCAGGTGTGCCAGATGGTTCCGGAGGGCGCGACCCCGAAGCACTCGTCGGGCCCGTACTGCCAGGCTACGTAGTCGTACCCGTAATCGTTGACGTTTCCCGTGTAGCCGAAACAGGTGGCGGTTGCGGCGGCCGCGGGTGAGGACGACAGCCCCACCGCACCGAATGCGGCCAACGCCACTGCCGCAGCGGCGGCAGCCGATGAACGGAAACGAGACCTCACGAGCTCTCCTTTGTTCCCACGTGCATCGCTGGCTTCTTACGGATCACACGCTATGAAGAGCTGATCACGTCGTACAAGCGGTTTCCGGCTGACCTTGGTAAGTGGAGGTTATGCCTCCGTACAACCGCGTGAACGGCGGAATTCAGGGCCGCGACATGTTGCCAACCATGAGGTGGTGCGCATTATGGAACAACTGCAAGGAATCTGCGCCTCCGTATCCCGGCCGGACATCCGGACGAGGGCTTTCCGCGGTCCTGAAAACACCCCTACCCGGTCGCGGGCGGCGGGGCTTTCAGCGCCTTCCTCAGCCGTGGCCCGAACGGTGTCTCCACGAAGCGGTGGAGCAGCCAGGCGAGCCCGAGCATCGTGAGCACCGTCACCGCCAACGTGGGCCACGGCGGCACCCCCCACCCTCGGTGCAGCACCCGGATCACGAACCATCCGAGGTGTTCGTGCACGAGGTAGAAGGGGTACGTCAGTGCCCCGGCCGTGGTCAGCCACGGCCACGCCGCCCACCGCGTCCAGCCCGCCGCCACCGCCGCCACCGCGGCGTACGCCAGGGTGACGACGAGCATCACGACGTACGGGTCGCGCGGTGTGCCCGCGTGCCACAGCCCCTCGGTGGCCGTACGCAGCCCGAGGATCCAGGAGAGCGCCACGATGCCCCAGGGCAGCAGCCGGTTGCCGAAGCGGTGGACGAGGTAGAGGGCCAGGCCTCCGATGAAGTAGGGAGCGTACTGGGGCATCACGACCAGCTGGGCCCATGACCCGTCGCCGGCCGCGGTGGACAGGACGGCGGCCAGGGTCCACACCGAGCAGAACAGCACCACTCTGCGGTAGGTGACGCCCGGCAGGACGACGGTCAGCGCGAACAGCGCGTAGAAGCGGACCTCGACCCAGAGCGTCCAGCAGACGCCGAGCACCCGCGGTACGCCCATGGGCTGTTGGAGCATCGTCAGGTTGACCAGGAACTCGTCGAGGCGGACCGGGTGGACGACGGCGGGCAGGACCAGGGACGCCCCGGTGACCAGCACCAGAGCGACCCAGTAGGCGGGGTAGAGGCGGGCCGCGCGGGAGCGGAAGAAGTCGCCCAGCGAGCGGCCCCAGCTGCTCATGCAGATCACGAAGCCGCTGATGACGAAGAAGAACTCGACGCCGAGACAGCCGTAGACGGCCGCCCGGGACAGGGTCGGGAAGACGTGCTCGGGGTTCTGGTGCCAGGACGCGGAGACGACTCCGCCGCGTCCCGCGTAGTGGTAGAGGCAGACCATCAGGGCGGCGGCGAGCCGCAGTCCGTCGAGGGCGAGAAGTCGGGTGCGGGGGTGCCCGGGTGGGGCCGGGACGACCGGGGTCTTCGCAGGCGGGGGCGCCAGAGTGGGGGTCGCGAGTGGCATGGTCCGAGACGCCTACCCGAGTCCGGACCGTTAATCATCCGATCTGTTCGCAGGGTCCCCGGGACGTGGGAAGTCCCATACCGTCACCTGGGGGAATCATAGAAAGTGTGCGGTGAACCTGCTAACCATTCTCTTACCAGTCGGCGTTCGTTAACCATCTAGTCGTTTTGGCTTCCTAGTTTCTCCATCCATCCCCCCGGTGCGGGTCAACCCACCACACACAGCGATTACACAAGCTTTGCTTGGCAAAATCAGGAGAGCTATGACGAGGGTCCAGAACAGGCGGGCACCTGCGCGCGGAGGGGAGCTGGACGACTGCCTGCACGCCTGCGCTGTGCACAGCGGCAAAGTGGTCGGCAGCCTCGACCGCCGCCGCGCGGAGCTGGCGGAGCAGCTGCGCAAGCTGCTGGTGGTCGTCGCCACGGAAGGCACCACCACGCCCGCGCCCGCCTCGGCCGGGGGTGCGACGGCCCTCCTCAAGCGCGCCGTCAAGGGCGCCGCGAGCCCCTCGGGCGGGATCAACAACGACCTGCTGGACGCTCTGCTCGCGGTCGCCAACAAGGCCCTGGAGTGCGGCTACAACGACGAGCTGAACCTCGCCCTGGTGATCAGCGACACCGTCCTCGCCCAGCGCAAGAACTCCCGCGCCGGCTGGCGGCTGCGCGCCCGCATCCTGGAGGGTCTCGGCGAGGAGCGCGAGGCCGTCGAGGCCTACGAGCGCTACCTGGAACTCACCACCGACGACGGCTTCGGCGTCGCCAACCGGATATCCGGCATGCGCCGCGCCGCCGAACGCGAACGCGAACTGCTCGACCTCCTCAAGCGCCAGGTCCCCGCGGCCACGGACCACGTCCGCGGGCCCGCCACCGCCACCTGGGCCGAGGGCCTCGCCCTGCACGCCGTCGGCGACTGGCGGGCCGCCGAGCCCCGCCTGGTCGGCGCGCTGCTCGCCCTCGCCGAGGACGAGGCGCCGGTGAACGACCGGCAGGAGCTGCTCAGTCAGTACCTGGACCTGCGCCTGGCCGAGGGCAACGACGCCGGCATCGCCCAGGTCGTCGCGCTCTACTCCGAGCAGCGCCGGGTCCGGATGCGCGGCCCGGTCGCCAACCCGACCGTCGACGGCGTGCAGTGGATCAGCCTCGGCGAGTTCCGCAACCAGATCGCCGGCAAGTCCGTCTGCCTGATCGCCAACTCGGGCCGGGTCGGCGCCAGCGGCATCGGCAAGCAGATCGACGACTACGACCTGGTCGTGCGCTTCAACTCGTACAAGATCGACCCGAAGCACACCGGTGAGCGCACCGACATCCACGTCAGCATCCACAAGCACGCCTTCAACTGGGAGAAGCCGGTGACCACCCGGCTGATCTTCGGCGGCGTCTCGGGCGACTGGAAGCACTCGCTGCGCAACAAGCTGGTGCCCGGCGCCCAGAAGTACCTCGGCGACGAGTCACTGCGCTGGCCGATGCGGAACATCGGGCAGATCAGCACCGACACCTGGTCGGGCATCCCGACCTCCGGGTTCAACATGCTGTGGCTGCTGGACTTCCTGGACGTCAGCCCGACCCTGGACCTGATCGGCTTCGACTTCTACGAGAGCGGCGCCTACCGCGTGCAGGAGGCCATGAAGCTGGCCATCACCTCCGTGCACGAATACACCAGCGAGAAGGACTGGGTCATGCAGCGGGCCCAGAGCGTGACGGACATGAGGATCTCCCTGCGATGACGACCACCTTCACCTCGGCGATACCGAACACCGACGCCAGCGCGCTCACCAAGAAGCGCCGGATCGCGTTCGCGTCCTACGTGGACGAGAACTACCTGCCCGGCTTCCTGGTCCTGCTGCGCAGCCTCGCCCTGTCCAACCCGGGCGTCTGCGAGGACTTCGTCGTGCTCTACGACGACCTGCGCCCGGCCTCCATCGCCAAGATCCGCGCCCTGCACCCGCGGATCGTGCTGCAGCGGGTCAACGACACGCACTACGACTCGTACGTCAAGGGCGACCAGGACAACTACCTGGTCCGCAAGGCGTACTTCATCCTCGACATCTTCCGGCTGCGTGACTACGACACGGTCATCACCCTGGACACCGACATGGTCGTCCTCGGTGGTCTCGGCGAGCTCCTGGAGCTGCGCGAGGGTCTCGCCGCCGTCCCGCAGTTCTTCTACGGGCAGCACAAGCTGAACTCCGGTCTTCTGGTGATCCAGAAGGAGTACCTGTCCGACGAGTTCTGCGCGAAGATCGACAAGACCGGCCGCAGCGGCGACTACGAGCTGGACAAGCACGACCAGGGCATCCTGAACGCCGTCCTGGACGGTGACTTCGTCCGCCTCGACGCCAAGTACAACTTCGTCAAGCGGCGGCTCTCCGGCGACCTCCCGGTCCCGGAGGACACCAAGATCCTGCACTTCACCGGGCGCCACAAGCCCTGGCAGGGCGGCGAGAGCGGCTACGCGCAGGCCGAGGACCGCTGGCGCGAGTTCGAGATGACCGACGCCGAGTTCCACGCGGCCTACTTCGCCTCCTCCGGCGGCCTCCACCACGACCTGGTCGTCCACTTCGGCGCCCCGCACGTCAAGCGCACCGGTGACGTGGAGATCGCCCGCAAGGTGGCCGCCGCGCACATCGCCTCCGGCGACTACCAGGACGCCGTCGACGTCATGAGCAGCGTCCACATCCCGCTGGACGAGGCCTGGCCGCACGAGGTCCTCGGGCACGCCCTGATGAGCGTCTCCCGCTACGAGGAGGCCAAGACCCAGCTGCTGCTCGCCACCGCCGCCCCCAACCGGGCCGCCACCGCCTTCGCGCGGCTCGCCCAGATCGCCTGGGTGCACGGCGACAACACCGAGGCCCTCCGGTACGCCACCGCCGGCCTCACCGTCGACCCCACGCACCGCTCCAGCCGTCTGTGGGCCCAGCGCGCGGCCGCCGTCCCCTCCCAGGAGCAGGGCAGCGCCGAGGACCAGCTGGCGCACGTGGCCTTCTACATGGACCGGCAGGGCAACGCGGGCGACAAGCTGCTCCCGGAGACCGTCCGGCTCGGCTTCGGCCCGGACACCACCTCCCGGCGCTGGCACTCCGTCCACGCCCACCGCTACTTCGACAAGGCCGCCCTGGAGCGCGTCAACGCCCGCCGGGGCCTGGTCATCGGCGGCGGCGGTCTGTTCATCCCGGACACCATGCCCAACGGCAACAGCGCCTGGCAGTGGAACGTCCCGGACGAGCACCTGCGCGCCATCGACGTCCCGATCATGATCTACGCGGTCGGCTTCAACGCCTTCGACGGCCAGTCCTACCGCGCCCAGCGGTTCAACGACAGCCTGCGGCTGCTGGTCGAGAAGTCCTCCTTCTTCGGCCTGCGCAACCACGGCTCCATCGCCAAGGTCCGCGGCATGCTCCCGCCGGAGCTCCAGGACAAGGTCGTCTTCCAGCCCTGTCCCACCACGGTCATGCGCCAGCTGGTGACCGGCTGGACCGACCCGGCGTACCGCGAGGACACGGTCATGCTCAACGCGGCCTACGACCGCGCGGGGCTGCGCTTCGGCCACGACTACGCCCACTTCCTCGCCGAGATGGCCAAGGCCGTCCGCAAGATCGGCGAGCACACCGAGGTCAAGTGCGTGGCGCACTCCCTCGACGACGAGAAGATCGCCTTCGACCTGCGCCGCGAGCACGGCATCTCGCTGCCGGTGATCCCGATGTACGACTTCTCCAACGACGAGATCCGCGAGACGTACGCCAAGACCCGCCTGGTCATCGGCATGCGCGGGCACGCCGGCATGATCCCGTTCGGGGTCGGCACGCCGATCATCTCGCTGATCTCGCACCCGAAGATGGCGTACTTCCTCAACGACATCGAGCGGCCCGAGTGGGGCGTCTCGGTGCACGAGAAGAACCTCGGCGACATCCTCACCGAGCGCGCCATCGGCATCCTCGACAACCACGGCCGCACCGTCGCCGACGTGCACGACCGGCAGGAACAGCTCTGGAAGGTCACCCAGGAGAACCAGACCACGATCAAGAAGATCCTGGGCCGGTGACGCCGAAGGGGCGGGTCCCATGATCGGGACCCGCCCCTGTCGAGAAGCGGTACGTCAGCGCCCCGTTAGGGGCGCGGGGAACTGCGCGACCAGCCACATCGGAGCCGCAGCCGACCGACTACCTGACGTGGCGCTGCCAGCGGAGCTTACTTCCGCACAACCCGCCGCAGATTACGGGCCTTGCGCGCCATCCGCCGCACGGTCGCGTTGCGCGGCAGGAACGCCAGCTGCGCGGGCACCCCACCGGGCAGCCCGAGCGAGGTCAGACGCTTGCGCTTGAAGTAACGGATGGTGGTGTCGCTCAGGTGCTTGGTCAGATAGCGCTCGGTCTCCCCGCGCAGCTGCGGGTAGATCTTCGGCTGCATGGCGAAGCCCACCGCGCGGATCAGCTCGCCGAGCGCCTCGACGCTCATCCGCGGGCGCTGCTCCTCGACCGCCTTGCGGTCGGTGAGCTCGGGCACCAGCGCGTCGACGACGGTGACCGGGACGCGGTTGCTGTTCTCGTACGGCGTGAGCCTGTCGAGGAGCGTGTCGGTGCCGATGCGGGCGGTCGGCAGGCCGTACAGCGCGGACGCGGTGAGCAGCGCGGTGGAGAAGCAGCCGACGACCAGGGCGGGGCGCATCCGCTGGTAGAGCACCTCGGCGAGGACCGTGGTGTCCAGGACCGTGAGGTCGACCTTGAGCTTCTCGGCCTCCTGCTCCAGGGTGCGGGCGAACCGGGCCGGGGCGGAGGGGTGCGGCTTGAACACGACCTTGGTGTGGCCGAGCTGGACGGCGCCCTTCAACATCCGGACGTGCAGGTTCTCCTCCTGCTCCGGGGTGAGGATGTCGAGCGCGGAGAGGTACTGGCCGAGCAGCAGGGCCGGTTCCTCGATCTGCGGCAACTCGTCGCCGCTGGGGGCGAGTTCGGCGAGGACCTTGGTGAACGCCGCGGTCGGCACGACCTCGCCCTCGACACCGAACTCGGTGAGCAGCATCGGCTTCAGGCCGGGCACCAGGTCGAGGTGGAGGACCCGGTCGACGCGGGTGCCGACCAGCGGGTCGATCTTGTTGCGGGTCGGGCCGTAGCTCATCAGGCCGTCGGCGTAGACCGTGACCGGGGCGCCGGTGAAGATCTGGGTGAGGCTCTGCGAGGGGTTGACCTGGATCGACTCGACGGCGAACTCGATGTCGTCGTCGCCCAGCTGCCACTCGTGGCGCAGGAAGCGTTCCCACAGGGGCATGTCATCCACTCGGGGGGCCCAGCCGCCCGGGTGGAACGGGAAGATCGTCTCGTTGTACGAGATCACGTCGTCGAAGCGGTCGCGCAGCCGCTCGAAGCCGGGCGCCTCGTCCAGGCCCGGGGTGGTCTCGGGGGTCGCCGCGTTGTTGCAGACCAGCAGGATGCGCCGGTCGGCCGGGCGGAAGGCGCCGGAGTCCAGGGCGGCGGCGAGGGTGGCCGTGCCGTAGAGGGTGGACGCCTGGAAGATCTGGGTGGTCACGCGGCGGCTCCCGCGGGGGCGGGACGGCGGCGCAGCCGGCGCAGCTTGGTGGCGCGCTGGAGGTCCATGGAGTCCAGGGCCTCGTCCAGCACGTCCTGCGGCATGCGCCGCAGTGCGGCCGCACTCATGGATTTCAGCTTCTTCGCCACCGCGGGCTCGAACCTTTCGATGGATCCCAGGTGATGGGAAATGATGGCGCAATACGTACGGACGGCCTTCGGCAGGAGTTCCTTCGCGTCGGCGTCCTGTGCGGTTTCCTCGATCACCTGGTCGAACGCGCGAATGAAATCGAGCTGACGGACGTCGCCGATCTGCGTGAGTGAAGAGGCTACGCCACGCCGGTAGAAGACGCCGAGCAGGTTCACCGCCGCGAAGGACCCGGCTTCGCGGTGCAGCTTCCAGATCCACGGCCGGTCCTCGGCCGTGCGCAGCCCGTCCGTGAAATGCACGAGCCCCTTGTCCACCAGACGGCGGTGGTAGACGCCCGCCCACGCGTAGGCGTAGTCGACGGAGGTGGACCGGTCGGCGGGCAGGATGGCGTCCCGCGGGTTCATCACGACGTTGCGGCGGCCGACCGGCACCCGCGTCACGACCCGGGCGCGCGCGGTGCACTGCACATGATCGGTACGGACGAAGTCGCAGCCCAGCGACTCGATGGCGTCCACCAGTTGCGGGTAGTAGCCCGGCGCCAGCCAGTCGTCGCCGTCCAGGAAGGTCACGTACTCACCGCGCGCTTTGTCGATGCCGGTGTTGCGCGCGGTGGCCAGCCCTCCGTTCAGCTCGTGTCTGACATGGACCGCGCCGGGGAGCTCGCGCTCGGCCCGCGCGAGAATCTCTGGTGTCCCGTCGGTCGAGCAGTCGTCGACGAGAATGAATTCGAAGTCCTCACGCGCGTTCGCGCGCAGGCTCCTCAGGGTGTCGGGCGCGTATTGCTGCACGTTGTAGAACGGCACGATGACGGAGAGCTTGACCACGTGGAGGACGTTAGGCGGACGCCCGTCATCCGTCTTGACTGTCGCCTTGAATCCAGGTGAACGACGCGTGGCGAAGCTGTGAACCAGGCAATTTTGAGGGCTTATCCCGAGCTGATTCCCCATCCGGAGACGTGTTGTTAACCTTTTGTTGGATTCGGGTTCGGGAGTTCCTTGGAATGGCTTCCTAGCGTCTTCGATGTGCCAGCAAGTGCAACGAAGTCCCTGCGGGTGGCAGTCCTGGCGGATTCCGACACCCGGTGGAAGTGGGGGGCGCTCACCGCGAAGCGCCTGATTCCCAACGAAACCGACAGTTCGGACGTCCGGCTCGACGGCTACCTCCTGCGCGGCCGTGCCACCCCGACCGCCCGCCAGCTCCAGGAGGTCGGCGTCCATGCGGACTCGCTCCGCGAGGTCACGGCCGTCGAGTTCCTGAGAGAGATGGACCAGCAGGAGTACGACATCCTCGTCCTCTCCCTCGTCGGCGGCGGCACGCAGGCCATGCTGCACGGGCTGCGCAGCACCTGGGCCGGCCGGGAGAAGCGGCCCGTCGTCGTCACCGGCTATGTCGGCGTCGTCTACGAGAAGCTCGCCGACGGTCTGCTGCTGCGGCACGGCGCGGACCTCGTCCTCGCCAACTCCCGCCAGGACGCCGAGCGTTTCCGCGCGGTGTACGACGGGGTCGGCGCCGACTCCTCGTCGGTGACCGAGGTAGCGCTGCCGTTCCTCGGCGGGGCGCCCTACGAAGGCGAACACGACCCGTACACCGTGGTGTTCGCCGCCCAGCCCTCGGTCCCCGACAGCCGCAAGGACCGTACCTACCTGCTCGACCGGCTGATCGAACACGCCCGCAGGCACCCCGAGCGGGAGGTGCTGCTCAAGCTGCGCTCCAAGCCCGGCGAGCACACCACCCACATCGAGGAACTGCCGTACCAGAAGCTGGTCCAGGGCAAGGACGTGCCCGCCAACTTCCGCCTCGTCTACGGCCACATGGGCGAGGTGCTCGACCGCACCGACCTCCTGGTCACGATGAGCTCGACGGCCGCCCTGGAGTCCCTGCACCGCCGGATCCCCACCGTGGTCCTCACCGACCTCGGCATCCGCGAGGCGCTCGGCAACCACCACTTCGTCGGCTCCGGCTGCCTCGCCTCCTGGGACCAGCTCGACGCCGGACACCGCCCGGTGCCCGACGCCGAGTGGGTCTCACGGCAGGGCGTCGCCGCCGACGGCACCTACGCCACCGCCTTCGACGCGGGCCGCGAACGCATCGCGAAGCTGCTCGCACGGCCCGGCGGGCTGCCGCCCCTGAACCCGTACTACACACCCGAGACCGCGTCCGGTTACCTGCCCGGCATCCTGGCCCGCCACCACCTCGGCCCCGACGGCGTCCCGCTCCCGGGCGCGCCCGCCGCCGACAAGGCCCCGGGCCCCGTCCGCCAGATCGTGCGCCGGGCCGCACGCGGCGCCTACCGCCACGGCGTCCAGCGGGTGGCCCCCGTGATCCGACGAATGGGAGAGCTGTGAGCGACCGGATCCCGCGTCAAGCCTCAGTTGCCGAAGGAACAGAGCCGATGCCTCACCCCGAAGGGGCCGTAGTGCCCCGCGTCCTCGCCGTGATCCCCGCCCGGGGCGGCTCCAAGGGCGTGCCCGCCAAGAACCTCGCCCCGGTCGGTGGTGTCCCGCTGGTCGCCCGCGCGGTCCGCGAGTGCGTCGCCTCCCGCCTGGTCACCGACGTGGTCGTCTCCACCGACGACCAGGCGATCGCCGCGGCCGCCCGCTCCGCCGGCGCCGAGGTCGTGCTGCGCCCGGCCGCCATCGCCGGTGACACCGCCACCTCCGAGGCCGCCGTCCTGCACGCCATGGACGCCCACGAGGCGCTGCACGGCGCCACGGTCGACGTCGTGCTGCTCGTGCAGTGCACCAGCCCGTTCATCGTCCGCGAGGACATCGACGGGGTGGCCGGCGCGATCGTCGACAACGGCGCCGACACGGCCCTGACCGTCGCCCCCTTCCACGGCTTCGTCTGGCGCGACGAGGTGCACGCCCCGGTGCCGGTGGGCGCCGACGAGGCCACGGCCAGCGGCGGCTTCGGCGTCAACCACGACAAGTCGTTCCGCCCGCGCCGCCAGGACCGTCCCCAGGACTTCCTGGAGACCGGCGCCGCCTACGCGATGCGCGCCGACGGCTTCCGCGAGCACCAGCACCGCTTCTTCGGCCACACCGAACTGGTGCGGACCGACCCCGCGCGCGTCCTGGAGATCGACGACCCGCACGAGCTCGCGCGGGCCCGCGCCCTGGCCCCGCTCTTCGACGCGGACCGCCCCGGCGCGCTCCCGACCGCCGACGACGTCGACGCGGTCGTACTGGACTTCGACGGCACCCAGACCGACGACCGGGTGCTGATCGATGCCGATGGAAAGGAGTTCGTCTCCGTGCACCGCGGCGACGGACTCGGCATCGCCGCCCTGCGCAAGAGCGGGCTGAAGATGCTGATCCTCTCCACGGAGCAGAACCCGGTCGTCGCCGCCCGGGCCCGGAAGCTACAGATTCCGGTCCTGCACGGCATCGACCGCAAGGACCTCGCACTCAAGCAGTGGTGCGAGGAGCAGGGCATCGCTCCCGAGCGCGTGCTCTACGTCGGAAACGACGTCAATGACCTCCCGTGCTTCGCCGTAGCAGGCTGGCCCGTGGCGGTCGCGAGCGCCCACGACGTCGTACGCGGCGCCGCACGCGCGGTCACCACCCTCCCCGGCGGTGACGGCGCGATCCGAGAGATCGCCAGCTGGATCCTCGGCCCCTCTCTCGATTCCCTCCCGAAGTAAGGACACCCCACAGTCATGAGCAACTCCCGTCTGCGCCAGTTCGGTTCCCGTGAGGTCGGCCCCGGCAAGCCCGTCTACATCTGCGGCGAGATCGGCATCAACCACAACGGTGAGCTGGAGAACGCCTTCAAGCTGATCGACGTCGCCGCCGAGGCCGGCTGTGACGCCGTCAAGTTCCAGAAGCGCACTCCGGAGATCTGCACCCCGCGCGACCAGTGGGACATCGAGCGCGACACCCCCTGGGGCCGCATGACCTACATCGACTACCGCCACCGCGTGGAGTTCGGTGAGGACGAGTACCGTCAGATCGACGAGTACTGCAAGACCAAGAACATCGACTGGTTCGCCTCCCCGTGGGACACCGAGGCCGTCGCCTTCCTGGAGAAGTTCGACGTCCCCGCCCACAAGGTCGCCTCCGCCTCCCTCACGGACGACGAGCTGCTGAAGGCGCTGCGCGCCACCGGCCGTGCGGTCATCCTCTCCACGGGCATGTCGACCCCGAAGCAGATCCGCCACGCGGTCGAGGTCCTGGGCTCCGAGAACATCCTCATGTGCCACGCCACCTCCACCTACCCGGCGAAGGCCGAGGAGCTGAACCTCCGCGTGATCAACACGCTGGAGAAGGAGTACCCGAACGTGCCGATCGGCTACTCCGGCCACGAGACGGGCCTGCAGACCACCCTCGCCGCGGTCGCGCTCGGCGCCACCTTCGTCGAGCGTCACATCACCCTCGACCGCGCCATGTGGGGCTCCGACCAGGCCGCCTCCGTGGAGCCGCAGGGCCTCACCCGCCTGGTCCGCGACATCCGCATCATCTCCGAGTCCCTCGGCGACGGCGTCAAGAAGGTCTACGACTCCGAGCTCGGCCCGATGAAGAAGCTGCGCCGCGTCACCGGTGTCGTCGCCGAGGCGGAGATCGCCGCGGCCGCCGGCGAGCCGGTCCAGGTCTGAGCCCGAGCCTGATTGATGTGTTACGACGACGGGACGGTCGTACGTCGATGAGCCCCCGCGCCGGGAACACCGGCCCCCACACACTCGCGTTCGTCGAGAGTCCGGTGCAGCTGCTGAACGTGCTGGAGTGGGCGCATGCCCACGCCCTGCGCGGGGCGGCGGACCCCGTGCCGGCCGTGCCCAGCCAGGTACGGCGCCCGGCATCCGGCATATCTGCACCCGGCGCGGAACTCACGATCGTCGTCCTGTCCCCGACGGACCCCATGACCCGGGGCCAGCTGCGCCGCATGGCGGACCTGGCCCGGGACGAGGGATACCGGGTCCGCTGGGAGGAAGCACGGGGCGGTACCGCCGCCCCCTTCCAGACGATCGGCGGCCTGGCGGGTTCCCTCCGCCGGGCCGACCGCATCGTCATGGGAGACCCGTTCTCCCGCTACGTACAACTGCTCCTGACCATCACCCGCGCCCGTGATCTGGTCGTGGTCGACGACGGCACGGCCACGATGGAGTTCGTCGCCCAGCTGGCGCGCGGCGAACGCCTG
The DNA here is from genome assembly GCF_042899865.1 of Streptomyces sp. NPDC013157. Lineage (NCBI taxonomy): Bacteria > Bacillati > Actinomycetota > Actinomycetes > Kitasatosporales > Streptomycetaceae > Streptomyces > Streptomyces sp. NPDC013157. The sequence goes on from NZ_JBIBAK010000013.1 coordinate 230,910, forward strand.
GTCCGCTGGCACCGCAAGGGCGGCAGACCCGGCGCGCGGGACCTGCTCTTCGCCCCGGTCTCCTCCTCCGCCCGCCGCCGCCTCACCCCGAGCGACCGCCGCCGGGTGGAGGTCTTCTCCTCCATGCCGATGACGGAGACGCCGGCCGGGGTGACGGTCACCGCGAACGACTTCGGCTGGACCCGCGCGCGCTTCGGCCCGCCGCGCATCACCAAGGGCGCCGACATGGTCGGCACCTCCCTGGTGGAGACGGGGGTCGTGGACGGCGACCGCTACCTGGAGGCCGTCCAGACCCTGGCCAAGGCGCACGGCGCGACCCGCTACTTCGCGCACCGCCGCGAGAGCACCGAGAAACTCCACCGCCTGGCCGCCGAGACGGGCCTGGAGATAGTCCGCCCGGACCTCCCCCTGGAGCTGATCGCCCGCCGCGGCCCCATCGGCCGTACGATCCTCAGCTTCCCCTCGACGGTCGTGCACACCCTCCCGCTGGCCCTGGTCGGCACGGGCGTCCGCGTGGCCGTCTGCGACATCGACCCGGCCTGGCTGACGGAGAACGCGTCCCCGCGCGCCCAGGGCTTCCTGTCCGGCGTCACCGGGACGGCGAAGGACGTCCACCGGCTGGCGGCGGTGACTGGCCCGGCCCAGCCCCTGCTCACTCCCCCCTGATCACCGCCTTGCTGCGGGCGCGCCGCTGCTGCGGGCGCCGGACGCCCGTGTCCGTACCGGCCGGCGCGTCGCGTTCCGCGGATGGGGCGCGGAAATAGATCGAGCCCCGCCCGCGTCCTTCAAGGCTTCGACGAAGGAGGCGAAGGATGCGGGCGGGAAGACGAGGGTGCCGGCGTCCGGGTCCTTGGAGTCGCGGACGGATATGCGGGTGGGGGAGTTCGTATCTCTACGCAGGAGTCGCCGTCGCCGGGTCCGGAGTAGGACGACTTCCGCCAGGTGTCCATGGGGGGTGCCTCACAGCTCTTTCGCCAGCTTGCGGATGAAGTCACGTGAGCGCTCGGGGTCGAGCGACGCGGCCTCCACCTTATGAAAGAGCGTTCGAAAGGCGCCCAGCTGAGCCTCGGAGTCGATGAAGGCGGCACCGTGCGGGCCGTCGCGCACGACGGTGTCCAGCTTCGGCACGGCGCCTCCCGCATAGGTCATGGCGCTCGCCGCGCTGGTGAACCCCTCCAGGCTGAAGGGGATGACACGGACGGTGACGTGTTCCGCCTCCGACGACTCCGCGACGTGGGCGAGCTGAGTCCGTGCGGTGTTGCGGTCGCTGACCATGATGCGCAACGCGGCTTCGTGGATGACCGCCTCGTACGGGGTGTGCGCCAGGGTTGCCGCACGACGCAGCCGATGCCGGACCCGCAACTCGATCTCCTCGCCTGGGAGTTCCGGAACGCGGTCGGAGAAGACGGCTCGCGCCCCTTGCGGTGCTCTCGGCCATGACGCACGGGCGTGGCAGGCAGGCCCCGGCCATACTGGAATCGCTGGCAGCCGCCCTGAAGACCATCGACCGCGACAGTGCCGCGGTGTTCGTGCAGTTCGTCGATTCCTGCCTGGTCGATCCCCAGGCGAAGCAGATGTGGAGGGACCTGATGACCGCGATCCAGTACTTCTGGCGGCACCCGCTGGCGGAGCAGGTGCGTGAGGAAGGCCGGGAGGAAGGCCGGGAGCAGGGGCGTGTTCAGGAGCGTGCCGAGATGGTGCTGCGAGTTCTGGAATGGCGCGGTGTTCCGGTGAGTGACCCGGTGCGTGAGCGGGTGGACGCCTGCACCGATCTCGACCAGCTCGAACACTGGGCCCAGCGTGCGGTGCACGTCACGGACGCCGCGGAGCTGTTCGTCGAGGAGTGAACGTCCGTGCCGCCCTCGGGCTGTAGGCAGGTGTCCGTCGGCCCGGCCTGGGAAGTCGGGGAGGGACAGCCCGTCGGGCAGGGGCGCGGCGCGGATGGAGGGCGGCCTCACGTGCGTACCGTCGGAGTGGAGGAAGAGCTTCTTCTCGTGGACCCGGAGTCGGGTGAGCCCAAGGCGTCGGCCCCGGCCGTGCTGGCGCGGGCCTCGCTGGTGGATCCGGGGCAGGACGTGTTCGAGAAGGAGCTCTACGGGCAGATGCTGGAGTTCGCCACCCATCCGCAGGCGGACATGGCGGAGCTGGGGGAGGAGATCATCCGGTGTCGTAAGGAGGCCGCCCGGCTCGCCGGGGAGCTGGGGTGTGCCGTCGTCGCGCTCGCCACTTCGCCGCTGCCCGTAAGCCCCTCCATCAGCGTGAACCCGCGCTACCAGTGGCTGGCCGAGCAGTACGGCATCGCCACCCGGGAGCAGCTGGTGTGCGGATGCCATGTGCACGTTGCCGTGGAGTCCGACGAGGAGGGCGTGGAGGTTCTCGACCGGGTACGGCCGTGGCTGCCGGTGCTCGTCGCGATCAGCGGGAACTCGCCCTTCTGGCAGGGCACCGACACCGGCTACTCCAGCTACCGCAGCCGGGTGTGGTCGCGCTGGCCGTCCTCCGGTCCGACCGAGCTGTTCCGCTCCGCCGAGCGCTACCACCGGCTGGTGGCGGACATGGTGGCCACCGGCGTCATCCTGGACGAGGGGATGGTCTACTTCGACGCCCGGCTGGCCCGGCGCTACCCGACCGTGGAGATCCGGGTCGCCGACGTCTGCCTGCGCGCCGGGACCGCCGTGCTCGTGGCCACCCTCGCCCGTGCGCTGGTGGAGACGGCCGCGCGGGAGTGGCGGGCCGGGCGGGAGCCCGTCGACCACGGGGTGGGGCTGCAGCGGCTGGCCACCTGGCGGGCCGCACGGTCGGGGCTCGGCGGCGAACTGCTCGATCCCGGCACCCTGCGGCCCCGGGCGGCCCCGGCCGTACTGGAGTCACTGCTCGCGCACACCCGGGACGCCCTCGTCGGCAGCGGGGACCTGGCGGCCGTGGAAGAGGCCGTCGGGCGGCTGCTGCGGCGCGGCAACGGCGCCGACGAGCAGCGGGAGCTGCTGGAGGGCGCCGGGAGCCTGCGGGACGTCGTCACCGGGTGCGTGCTCCGTACCCAGGAGTGACGCCCCGCGTCCCCGCAGCCGATGCCCCGCCCGTGCCCGCTCAGCCCGGCTTGCGGGCCAGGACGAACGCCCGGGGCATCTTCTCCGACCCCAGCGGTTCCCGGATCAGGGTCGCCGCCACGTCCAGGCCCGCCTTGGCGAGCATGTCGCCGACCGCGTACGCGGGGCGCCAGTAGTAGCGCAGGTCGATCTCGTGGCCGAAGCGTTCCGTGAGGTGGAGGCCGGGCGTCTCGCCCTTCTGGAAGGACAGCAGCACGTGGCCGCCGGGGACCAGGACGCGGTGGAAGCCGGCGAAGGTCGCCGGGAGGTGGTCGTCGGGGATGTGGATGATCGAGTACAGGGCGAGGATCCCGCCGAGGGTCTCGTCGGGCAGGTCCAGCGAGGTCATGGAGCCCCGGTGGAACCGGACGGCGGGGTGGGCCTCGCGGGCCAGGGCGACCATGGCGGGCGAGAGGTCGATGCCGAAGGTCTGGACGCCCAGGTCGTTCAGGTGGGCCGTGATGTCGCCGGGGCCGCTGCCCAGGTCGGCCACGGGGGCGGTGCCGTTCGCCTTCACCAGCGCGGCGAAGGCGGCGATCATGGACATGTCTACAGGTAGGTCGGGTATGCCGGGGAAGGCGGCGGAGTAGTCCTTGGCGATCGTGTCGTAGGACGTACGGGTGGTCTGTATGAAGTCGGTCGTCTCCGGGTCCGTCACGGTCGCGCACGCTACCGGCCGGGCGGGGACCGTGTGGCGAAGTCGCGGTTGCGGCCCGGTCCCGTTTCGGTGGGTGGACAGGACGCGCGTGATCGTCGCCAGGCGTGGTATGCGTGGAAGAGGAAACATACGTGTTACCCAGCCACGTCCGAGGTCATGCGTCCGAGGTCAGATTTTCTTCCCCTAACGGGCTGAACTTTTGTTGATCTCGGGTCAGTTGACCCTTCGGGCGTCCTACCCTTCAGAGGGTGAAGCAATTGATGTCCCTAGAGACCGAGGCCGACCTCCCCGGGGATGTGCTCCCCGGCGTGCTCAGCGAGGAACTGCACGCCGAACTCGTCGCCTTCCGCCGCGACCTGCACATGCACCCCGAGCTAGGAAACCAGGAGTTCCGCACCACGGCCGCCATCAAGGAGCGGCTGGAGAAGGCCGGCCTCCGGCCGCGCGTCCTCCCGGCGGGGACCGGACTCGTCTGTGACATCGGGCCGGTCGGGGACGGGCTTCCGGTGCTCGCCCTGCGGGCCGACATCGACGCCCTGCCCATCCCGGACATGAAGACCGAGTGCTCGTACCGGTCCACCGTGCCGGACCGGGCGCACGCGTGCGGGCACGACGTGCATACGACCGTGGTGCTGGGCGCCGGTCTGGTTCTCGCCGAGCTGCACGAGCGGGGGCAGCTGCCGCGGCCGGTACGGCTGCTCTTCCAGCCCGCCGAGGAGGTGCTGCCCGGCGGCGCCGCCGACGCCATCGAGGCCGGGGTGCTGGACGGGGTCGGGCGGATCATCGCCGTGCACTGCGACCCCCGGGTGGACGTGGGACGGATCGGGCTCAGGACCGGCGCCATCACCAGCGCCTGCGACCGGGTCGAGGTGGCGCTGGACGGCCCCGGCGGGCACACCGCACGGCCGCATCTGACGACCGACCTGGTCACCGCCGCCGCCCGGGTGGCCGTCGACGTGCCGGCGCTCATCGGGCGGCGCGTGGACAGCCGGAGCGGGCTCGCCGTGACCTGGGGCCGGATCGAGTGCGGGCACGCACCCAACGTGATCCCCCAGCACGCAGAGCTGTCCGGGACCGTGCGCTGCCTGGACCTGGAGGCCTGGCGGCAGGCCCCGGACGTCGTGCACGCGGCGATCGACGAGGTCGCCACCATGCACCGCGCCAAGTCCGAGATCAACTACGTGCGCGGGGTGCCGCCGGTCGTCAACGACCCGGTGATCACCGAACTGCTGCGGGACGCGATGACCGCCCGGCGCGGCACCGAATCCATCGAGACCACCGAGCAGAGCCTCGGCGGCGAGGACTTCTCCTGGTACCTGGAGCGCGTGCCGGGCGCCCTGGCGCGGCTCGGGGTCCGCACGCCGGGCGAGCGGACCGTGCGCGACCTGCACCAGGGTGACTTCGACGCCGACGAGCGGGCCATCACCGTCGGGGTGGAGCTGTTCACGGCCGCCGCCCTGATCGACGCGACCATGTAGTCGTATCGGCGGCTGTCGTATCAGACGGCGGGAGAAACGGTCAGCTTCCCCGCACGTCGCGCAAGTCCCCCAGGGGGCGAAGGGGTGCCCGGTCGGTACCTCTTCGCCCCCTTGTGTCACCCCGTCGTAACCGGCGGCCGCCGCTTGTAACCCGGAGTCGGCACGGTTCGATAACGGCCCGGAGAAACCCCGTTCCCCTCCCCTTCTACGCGCGTTACTGTGCGCCGAAATCGCCACCGAGGGTGGACGGTTGGGGAAGCGGGCCGGTGACGGTGCCGTGGGGACGAAGGGGTGCTTGCTGTGCGTACTATCTCGGGTCGGAGGACTCGGTTCTCCCAAGCTGCGGTGACCGTTGCCGTCATCGCCCTCGCGGCCGCCGGGTGCGGCAAGTCCAGCTCGGACAGTGGTGCGACCAGCACCAACTCGTCCGGCAAGTACAACGGCAAGGGCATAGGCCTCGCCTACGACATCGGCGGCAAGGGCGACCAGTCCTTCAACGACGCCGCCTTCGCCGGCTTCGAGAAGGCCGAGAAGGAGTTCGGCATCGGCGGCCGGGACATCGAGCCGCAGGACGGCGAGTCCGACGCCGACAAGGTGCAGCGCCTCGACACGCTCGCCAAGGCCGGCTACAACCCGATCATCGGGGTCGGCTACTCCTACGCGCCCGCCGTCAAGGAGGTCGCCGCCAAGTACCCGAACATCACCTTCGGCATGATCGACGACTCGACGATCCAGGCGAAGAACGTCGTCGACATGGTGTTCGCCGCCGAGCAGTCCTCGTACCTGGCCGGTGTCGCGGCCGCCTCCGCGACCAAGAAGGACCACATCGGGTTCATCGGCGGCGTGGACATCCCGCTGATCCACACCTTCGAGGCCGGGTTCGACCAGGGTGCCAAGTCGGTCAACCCGAAGATCAAGATCGAGTCGCAGTACCTGACGCAGACGGCGGCCGAGGGCGGCTTCTCCAGCCCGGACAAGGGCAAGACCGCCGCCCAGGGCCAGATCGACGCCGGTGCGGACGTGATCTACCACGCGGCCGGCCTGTCCGGTCAGGGCGTGATCGAGGCCGCCGCCTCCGACAAGGTCTGGGCGATCGGCGTCGACTCCGACCAGTACGCGCAGGACGCCCTCGCGAAGTACAAGGACTACATCCTCGGCTCGGCGCTGAAGAACGTCGGCGGCGCCGTGTACGACCTGGTCAAGTCGGTCTACGAGGGCAAGCCGGAGAGCGGTGTCGTCAACGGCACCCTCAAGACCGGTGGCGTCGGCTTCGCGGACACCAACCCGAAGTACAAGGCCATGACCAAGGTCGTCGCCGCGGTCGACAAGGCCAAGCAGGACATCATCGACGGCAAGGTCACCGTCAACACGAAGTAATGCGACATATATAAGTCGCCGGGTGAGCGGCCGTACCGATGGGTACGGCCGCCCGCGCGTCGTTGCAGTCAGTACGCCCCTTGCCTCCTGCAAGGGGCGTATTGCTGTCCGTAGCCTTGGCCGTGACTGTGGCCACAGCTAGATAACGGACCGGACATTGGGGGTTTTCCGTCTGGTCTACGCGCGTTACGCTGCCGCGGAACCAGCGCCTGGTTTGGGCGCTTGCACGAAGGAGTCTCGTTCCATGCGCCGGGTGTCCCGAATCGCCGTTGCGGGCGTTGCAACCGCAGCTCTTGCCGTCACCGTCTCAGCGTGCGGCAGCTCGTCCAGCTCGTCCAGCTCGTCCACCGGCAAGGCCGGCGCGTCCAAGGGTGTCGGTCTCGCGTACGACGTCGGCGGCAAGGGCGACCAGTCCTTCAACGACGCCGCGTACGCCGGCTTCGAGAAGGCCAACAAGGAGTTCGGCGTCACCGGCCGGGACATCGAGCCGCAGGACGGCGAGTCGGACGCGGACAAGGTCCAGCGGCTGGAGACCCTGGCCAAGTCCGGCTACAACCCCGTGATCGGCGTCGGCTTCGCCTACGCGCCCGCGGTCAAGGAAGCCGCCGCGAAGTTCCCGAAGGTCACCTTCGGCATCATCGACGACAACCAGGACCAGGCGAGCAACGTCGCGGACATGGTCTTCCACGAGGAGCAGTCCTCGTACCTGGCCGGTGTCACCGCCGCGCTGACCACCAAGTCGAACACCGTCGGCTTCATCGGCGGCGTGGACGTCCCGCTGATCCACAAGTTCGAGGCGGGCTTCGAGCAGGGTGTCAAGGCCACCAAGAAGAACGTCACGGTCAAGGCCCAGTACCTGACCCAGACCGCCCAGGAGGGCGGCTTCTCCAGCCCCGACAAGGGCGAGGCCGCCGCCGAGGGCCAGATCGGCGGCGGTGCCGACGTGGTCTACGCCGCCGCCGGCCTCTCCGGCCAGGGCGTCATCAAGGCCGCCGCCGCGCACAAGGTGTGGGCGATCGGTGTCGACTCCGACCAGTACAGCCAGGCCGCGCTGTCGAAGTACAAGAACTACATCCTGACCTCGGCCCTGAAGAACGTCGAGGGCGCGGTGTACGACCTCGCCAAGTCGGTCATCAAGGACAAGAAGCCGCTGTCCGGCGAGATCCGCGGCTCCCTGACCAACGGTGGCGTCGGCCTGGCCGACTCCAACCCGGTCTTCAAGAACAACGCCGCCCTGCAGGCCGCGCTCAAGAAGGCCGAGGCCGGCATCAAGGACGGTTCGATCACGGTCAAGACCTCCTGACCCAGGGGTCATGACCTTGTCGTAGGCATGGTCAAAAGAACGCTGTAATGGCAGCGTTACGGCCACGGAACGGGGTGCGGGAAGGATGTCCTTCCCGTGCCTCTGCCGTAGGTCCAGGACTCCGGGGATCCGGGCGGGAGCCCGGGCGCGGGTCCGGGTGGTCGGTCGGTGGTCCCGGGCGTGGGTCCGGGGTGCCGGCCGATGGTCCCGGGCGCGGGTCCGGGAGACCGGTCGGTGGTTCCGGGCCGTGGTGCAGGGGGATCCGGCGGGATCCCGGACGCGGGTCCGAGAGTTCGGTCAGGAATCTCGGGTGCGGGTCGGGGAGACCGGTCGGTGATCCAGGTGCGCGGGCCGGGAGATCCTCGGGAGATCCCGGGGGACCGGCGGCAGGGGCAACCCCCGTTCGCGCGGCAGAATGCTCGGAACGGATCGAGAGTCGAAAAAGCTCGGTCAGGTCCGGGCACTATTTAAAGCAGGGGCGCTACGCGCGTAGAGCGACCCCTTTTCCGAGGAGAGTGCGCCATCGACGCGTCCAGCAGCCCTCCGCTCACCGCAGAGACGACAGCCGCGGTCGAGCTGGCGGGGATCACCAAGCGATTCCCGGGTGTCGTAGCCAACCACGACATCCACCTGTCCGTCCGCAAGGGCACCGTCCATGCCCTGGTCGGCGAGAACGGGGCCGGCAAGTCGACCCTGATGAAGATCCTCTACGGCATGCAGAAGCCGGACGAGGGCACCATCGCGATCGACGGCGAGCAGGTCTCCTTCTCGTCCCCGGCCGACGCCATCGCGCGCGGCATCGGCATGGTCCACCAGCACTTCATGCTGGCGGACAACCTGACGGTCCTCGAGAACGTCGTGCTCGGCAGCGAGAAGCTGTACGGCATCGGCGGCAACGCCCGGAAGAAGATCAAGGAGATCTCCGACCGGTACGGCCTCGGCATCCGCCCGGACGCCCTGGTCGAGGACCTCGGCGTCGCCGACCGGCAGCGCGTGGAGATCCTCAAGGTCCTCTTCCGCGGCGCCACGACCCTGATCCTCGACGAGCCCACCGCGGTCCTCGTCCCGCAGGAGGTCGACGCACTCTTCGACAACCTGCGCGAGCTGAAGTCCGAGGGCCTCTCGGTCATCTTCATCTCCCACAAGCTCGGCGAGGTGCTGTCCGTCGCCGACGACATCACCGTCATCCGGCGCGGTACCACGGTCGGCACGGCGATCCCGTCCGAGACCACCCCGCGCCAGCTCGCCGAGCTGATGGTCGGCAGCGAGCTGCCCACCCCGGAGACCGCCGAGTCCACGGTCACCGACCAGGCCGTCGTCACGGTGAAGAACCTCACCGTCTACGCCAGCGGCCCCTCCCTCGGCGAGGTCGGCGCACAGCCCGAGACCGCCACGGTGGGCTCGTCCGGCGCCACCGCCCGCGGCGACGTCCTCGACGAGGCCACCACCCCCGGCGCCGCCAAGCGCGTCCTCGACGACGTCACCTTCACCATCCACGCCGGCGAGGTCATGGGCATCGCCGGCGTCGAGGGCAACGGCCAGACCGAGCTGATCGACGCGCTCATCGGCACCCGGCACGCCGACTCCGGCGCGATCGAGTTCCTCGGCGAGGACATCACCGGCTGGCAGACCCGCAAGCGGCGCGAGTCCGGCGTCGGCTACATCCCCGAGGACCGCCACCGCCAGGGCCTGCTCCTGGAGTCCCCGCTCTGGGAGAACCGCATCCTCGGCCACGTCACCGAGAAGCCCAACGCGAAGGGCTTCTGGCTGGACATCAAGGGCGCCCAGGCCGACACGCGCCGGATCGTCGAGGAGTACGACGTCCGCACCCCCGGCATCGACGTCACCGCCGCCTCCCTCTCCGGCGGCAACCAGCAGAAGCTGATCGTCGGCCGCGAGATGAGCCACAACCCGAAGTTCCTGATCGCCGCCCACCCCACCCGCGGTGTGGACGTCGGCGCCCAGGCGCAGATCTGGGACCGCATCCGGGAGGCCCGCCGCGAGGGCCTGGCCGTGCTGCTGATCTCCGCCGACCTGGACGAGCTGATCGGCCTGTCGGACACCCTGCGGGTGATCTTCGACGGAAAGCTGGTCGCGGACGCCGACCCGGCCACCATCACCCCGGAGGAGCTGGGCTCCGCCATGACGGGTGCCGCGTCCGGCCACCTGGAACACGTAGAGACCACCGACGAAGGCGCCGACGGTCCGGAGGACGAGGCCCGATGAAGAAGTTCGACAAGGAGCGGGTGCTCCTCGCGGTGGCCGGCCCGGTCATCGCGCTCGTCCTGGCGATCGCCCTGACCTCGATCGTGCTGCTGGCCTCGAACCGCAACCCGTTCGAGCCGTACGTGCTGATGCTCCAGCAGCTGCCGTACTCGGACATCCAGGTCCTGATCATCAACCAGGCGGCGATGTACTACATCGCGGCCATCGCGGTCGCCCTCGGCTTCCGGATGAACCTGTTCAACATCGGCGTCGACGGCCAGTACCGCCTCGCCGCCGTGATGACGGCCGTGGTCGGCGCCAACGTGGGCCTGCCCGCCTTCCTCCAGATCCCGATGCTGCTCCTGGTCGCCATGCTCACCGGCGCCTTCTGGGCCGGTATCGCGGGCGTCCTCAAGGTCACCCGAGGGGTCAGCGAGGTCGTCGCCACGATCATGCTGAACGCCATCGCCACCAGCGTCATCGGCTACGTCACCCTCTCCAACGTGTGGGGTGTCCAGGTCGGCAACAACATGACGACCGGCGTGATGAAGAAGTCCGGCTGGTTCCCCGGCATCAACCTGGGCGCCGACGTCGGTGAGATCTACGGCATGGTCTTCGTCGCCATCGCCCTCGGCATCGGCTACTGGGTCGTCCTCAACCGCACCCGTTTCGGCTTCGACCTGCGCGCCACCGGCGCCTCCGAGTCCGCCGCGGCCGCCTCCGGCGTCGACGCCAAGCGCATGGTCCTGATCTCCATGCTGATCTCCGGCGCCGTCTCCGGCCTCGCGGGCCTCCCGCTGCTGCTCGGCGACTCCCACACCTACAGCCTCGACTTCCCGGCCGGTCTTGGCTTCACCGCCATCGGCATCGCCCTGCTCGGCCGCAACAACCCCGGCGGCATCGCCTTCGCCGCCCTGCTGTGGGCCTTCCTCGACAAGGCCTCGCCCGCCCTCGACTACGCGACCCCGGTGGCGTACGAGAAGGAGATCGCCACGATCATGCAGGGCCTGATCGTCTTCTCCGTCGTCATCTCCTACGAAGCCGTACGGCAGTGGGGTCTGCGCCGCCAGCAGCGCCAGGTCGGCGCGGAGCTCGCCGCGGCCGCCGCCAAGAACACCAAGAAGGAGGTGGCGGCCTGATGTCCACCGCGACCATCGCCAAGCCGCAGGCGACCCAGCCCGGCAAGGGCGGCCGCCGAATGTCGCTCCCGGTACTCCTGCTGGTCATCGCGGGCGTCCTGATCCTGACCTCTGCCGTACGCCTGATCACCGGCGCCGAGGGCATCACCTCGACCGGCCAGATGTCCACCGCGCTGCGCCTCGCCGTCCCGATCGGCCTCGCCGGCCTCGGCGGTCTGTGGGCCGAGCGCGCGGGCGTCGTCAACATCGGCCTCGAAGGCATGATGATCCTCGGCACCTGGTTCGGCGCCTGGGCCGGCTACCAGTGGGGCCCCTGGGTCGGCGTCGTCTTCGGCATCGTCGGCGGCGCGCTCGGCGCCCTGCTGCACGCCGTCGCCACCGTCACCTTCAACGTCAACCACATCGTCTCCGGTGTGGCCCTCAACATCCTCGCCCTGGGCGCCACCCGCTACCTCTCGAAGTTCACCTTCGAGAACGCCGAGGGCGGCTCCTCCAAGCAGTCCCCGCCGATCGACTCGCTCGGCACGTTCAGCGTCCCCGGCCTGTCCGACTGGCTGGACACGCTCAACCAGAAGCACTGGTTCTTCATCTCCGACGTCGCGGGCCTGGTCGGCGGGCTGCTCACCGACCTCTCGCCGCTGACGGTGGTCGCGGTGGCCCTCGTACCGATCACGTGGTGGGTCCTGTGGCGCACCGCGTTCGGCCTGCGCCTGCGCTCCTGCGGCGAGAACCCGGTCGCGGCCGAGTCCCTCGGTGTCAACGTCTACAAGTACAAGTACATCGCGGTGATCATCAGCGGCGGCTTCGCGGGCCTCGGCGGCGCGTTCCTGTCCATCGTCGCCTCGAACGTCTACCTGGACGGCCAGACCGCCGGCCGCGGTTACATCGGTCTCGCCGCGATGATCTTCGGCAACTGGATGCCGGGCGGCCTCGCCCTCGGCGCCGGCCTGTTCGGCTACACCGACAGCCTCAACCTGCGCGGCGGCACGGTGAACGTCCACGCACTGATCCTGCTGCTCGCGATCCTGCTGGTGTTCGGCGCCGCGTACCTCGCCTGGAAGAAGAAGTACGTCCCGGCGGCGATCACCATCGTGATCTCGGCCCTGATGTTCGTCTGGTACGCCACCACCGACGACGTCCCGCGTCAGCTCGTGACCGCGACCCCGTACATCGTCACCCTGCTGGTGCTCTCGCTGTCCGCGCAGTCCCTGCGGATGCCGAAGGCGGACGGCCTGCCGTACCGGAAGGGACAGGGCAAGTGACCGCCGAGGCCGCCGGCTTCGACTGGGAGGCCCTGCGGGCCGAGGCACGGGAGGCCATGTCCCACGCCTACGCCCCGTACTCCGGCTACCCGGTCGGGGTCGCCGCCCTGGTGGACGACGGCCGTACGGTCTCCGGCTGCAACGTGGAGAACGCGTCGTACGGCCTGGGCCTGTGCGCCGAGTGCGGACTGGTCTCCGAGCTGCAGCGCACGGGCGGCGGCCGCCTCACGCACTTCACCTGTGTGGACGGTACGGGCGCCCTCCTCGTCCCGTGCGGCCGCTGCCGCCAGCTGCTCTACGAGTTCGGCGGCCCGGACCTCCTCCTGGACACCCCGGAGGGCGTCCTGCCCCTCTCCGAGATGCTCCCCCAGGCCTTCGGCCCGGCCCATCTCACCAAGTAACTCCCGTGCGGCCCCTCCGGGTTCGGAGGGGCCGCACGCTTCGCACTTCTTCGAAGGGAACGCCATGGCCACCATGGACGCCGTCTCCGTCATCCGCACCAAGCGCGACCGCGGTGAACTCAGCGACCAGCAGATCGACTGGGTCATCGACGCGTACACGCGCGGCGAGGTCGCCGACGAGCAGATGTCGTCGCTCGCGATGGCCATCCTCCTCAACGGCATGAACCGCCGCGAGATCGCCCGCTGGACCGCCGCGATGATCGCGTCCGGCGAGCGCATGGACTTCTCCTCACTGTCCCGTCCGACGGCCGACAAGCACTCCACGGGCGGCGTCGGCGACAAGATCACGCTGCCGCTGGCCCCCCTCGTGGCGGCCTGCGGCGCGGCCGTCCCCCAGCTCTCCGGCCGGGGCCTCGGCCACACCGGCGGCACCCTGGACAAGCTGGAGTCGATCCCCGGCTGGCGCGCCCTGCTCTCCAACGAGGAGATGCTGTCGGTGCTGGACGGCACCGGCGCGGTGATCTGCGCGGCGGGCGACGGCCTGGCCCCCGCCGACAAGAAGCTGTACGCGCTGCGCGACGTCACCGGCACGGTCGAGGCGATCCCGCTGATCGCCTCCTCGATCATGTCGAAGAAGATCGCCGAGGGCACCGGCTCCCTGGTCCTCGACGTGAAGGTCGGCACCGGCGCCTTCATGAAGACCATCGAGGACGCCCGCGAGCTGGCCTCGACCATGGTGGGCCTCGGCACCGACCACGGCGTGAAGACGGTCGCGCTCCTCACGGACATGTCCATCCCGCTCGGCCTGACGGCGGGCAACGCCCTGGAGGTCCGCGAGTCGGTGGAGGTCCTGGCCGGCGGCGGCCCCGCCGACGTCGTCGAACTGACCCTCGCGCTCGCCCGCGAGATGCTCGACGCGGCCGGTGTCCGCGATGCCGACCCGGCGAAGGCACTGGCCGACGGCTCGGCGATGGACGTCTGGCGCCGGATGATCGCGGCCCAGGGCGGCGACCCGGACGCGGCACTCCCGGTGGCGAAGGAACAGCACGTCGTGAAGGCCACCGAGTCGGGCGTCCTGACCCGCCTCGACGCCTACGGCATCGGCGTCGCCGCCTGGCGCCTCGGCGCGGGCCGTGCCCGCAAGGAGGACCCGGTGCAGGCGGGCGCGGGCGTCGAACTGCACGCCAAGCCCGGCGACACGGTCACCGCGGGCCAGCCCCTCCTGACCCTGCACACGGACACCCCGGAGCGCTTCGAGTACGCGCTCCAGGCGGTCGAGGGGTCGTACGACATCGCGGCGGCTGGTACGGCCTTCGCGGCGTCGCCGGTGGTGCTGGAACGTATCGCCTGACCAGGGGATTTCTCGATCGGGGGAACGGGATCGGTGGACCTGCGCCGGTCCCGTTCGGCATGCTGGGATAGGTGACGCACCGATAGGAGACCGCCGTGAGCGCACTCACCGTCAGCCAGGACCCCGACCAGAACTGGGACGACCTCGTCCGGTACTGGGAGGAGATGGAATGGCCAGAGGGCAGCAAGGTGGAGATCATCGAGGGGATCATCACCGTGTCACCGGCTCCCGCCGTCCGCCACAACGTGATCGCGGCCCGTATCCATCGTCGCCTTTACTCGGTGATTCCGGAGGAGTGGGAGGTGTTCCAGACCCTGGCGATCTCCGTGCCGTCCCGGCTGGGCATGCTGATCCCGGATCTGGTGGTGACCCAACTGCCCGAGCAGCCCGAGGCGGAGTCGCACATCCCGGCTGCCCTCGCCGAACTCGTCGTCGAGGTCACCTCCAAGTCCAACGCTCGCCACGACCGCGTCAGCAAGCCCGCCGCCTACGCCACGGCAGGTATCCCGCTGTACCTCCTGATCGACCGCTGGGCCCCCGGCGGCCCCACCGCGACGCTCTACGGTGAGCCGAAGGGCGATGTCTACCGGGTCCTCCGCGCCGTGAAGTTCGGCGACCCGATCGACCTGCCGGAGCCGTTCGGCCTCACGATCGACACCGGGGAGTTCCCGGTCGACTGACTGTCCGTCACCCCAGCAGCGCCGCCACGACCACCAGGACCGGTACCGCCAGTACCGTCGACAACAGGATCGAGTCGCGGGCCAGTTCCTCGCCGACCCGGTAGGTGCTGGCGTAGGTGTACAGGTTCTGCGCGGCCGGCAGGGCCGAGGTCACCGTCACGTCGAGCAGGGGCGCCCCGCGCAGGCCGAAGACCGCCGAGGCCAGTGCCCAGGCGACGAGCGGCTGGCCCACGGACTTCAGGGCGACGGACAGGAGCACCGGGTGGCGGTCGCGGCCCCGGCCGGGGAGAGTGCTGCCCCGCAGGGAGATGCCGAAGGCGAGCAGGACGGCCGGCACGGACATGTTGCCGATGAGGGTGAGAGGGTCCATCACCGGGCCGGGCACATGGATGCCGAAGCCCGAGACCGCGACGCCGGACAGCGAGCCCACGGCTATCGGGTTGCGGAGCGGGGTGAGCAGGCGCCGCCACCAGGGTCCCTTCTCGCCCATCCCCGACACGTCCAGAATCGTCAGGGCGACCGGGGTGAGGACCACCACCTGGAAGAGCAGCACCGGTGCCACCAGGGACGCGTCGCCCAGCACGTACACCGCGATCGGGATGCCGAGGTTGCCGGAGTTCACGTAGCTGGAGCACAGGGCGCCGATCGTCGTGCGGCCCACACCCCAGCCCCGTACGACACCCACCGCCACGAACGCGCCCGCCGCCGCGGCCGTGCTCAGGGCCGTCACCAGCAGGCGGCTGGAGAAGATCACCGCCAGGTCGGCCTTGGCGAGCGTGGTGAAGAGCAGGGCGGGGGAGGCCACGTGGAAGGCGAGCTTGGTGAGGACCTCGCGGCCGTTCGCCCCCAGGTGGCCGCCGCGGCCGAGGGCGTAGCCGACGGCGATGACGATCGCTATGACCGCGAAACCGCTCAGCACCCCTTGCACGGGACCCCCATGGCGTGCGCGAGGCCGTCGGGTATCCGGGAGGGTGCGGGTCTGTGGGGCATACACCTAACCCTCTGGTGCGGGTCAGGTGCAGGTCAACTTTGTGATCCTTGTGATCTGCGCGGCCGCGCGGGGGCGCACCGTACCCACCGATGAGTTGTCAGGCCGTCGCCGGTCTACCGCCTCGTGGATGCCGTGACCCCCGCCGTGCTCGTGCTGTCGGGCCCCGTCGCCAGGGACGAGGTGCCGGGGCTCTGTGACGACGTGCGTGAGCTGCTCGGGGCGGGCGGGGCCGGGCCCGGCAGCCGCGTCGTCGTCTGCGATGTGGGCGGTCTCGGGCCGCCGGGTCTGGCGGCCGTCGACCTGCTGGCCCGGTTGGAGCTGACGGCCCGGCGGGCCGGAGGGCGGATCCGGCTCCGCGACCCCGACCCCGCCCTACGCTCCCTCCTCCGGTTCGTCGGACTCCGCATCCAGATGGAGGGGAAGGTCGAAGAGCGGGAACCAGCGCTTGGTGTCGAGGAAGAAGTGGAACCCGGTCAGCCGGCCGTCCGAGATCTCCAGGACCTGGACGGACCAGGGGCTCCAGCCGCCGGTGTCCGGGTCGGGCTTGTACTGGGCGAACCCGGGCAGGCCGTTGACCCGGACCGGGAACAGCCGTGAGCCCTCGCAGGCGGAGCCGATGGTGGTCATGAAGCCGGTGATGTCGTCGTGGCCGGTGAGCCACAGGTCGAACGGCGGCATCGTCATGATGGCGTCCTCGTGGAGGAGTGCCGTCAGTGCCGTCATGTCGTAGCCCTCGAAGGCGGCGACGTAGCGCTCCAGGAGCTTCTGCTGCTCCTCGTCGAGCGGGTCGGAGACCTCGGCGGCGGCGCCCGACTGCCGCTGCTCGGCCAGGGTGGCGCGGGCCCGCTGCAACGCGCTGTTGACCGACGCGACGGTGGTGCCGAGCAGCTCGGCCACCTCGGTGGCCCGCCAGGCCAGCACCTCGCGCAGGATCAGCACCGCCCGCTGCTTGGGCGGCAGTTGCTGGAGCGCGGCCATGAAGGCCAGCCGGATCGACTCCTTGGCCACGGCCGCCTCCGCCGGGTCGTCCACGGTCGGCAGCACGCGCGCGTCCGGCACCGGCTCCAGCCAGGTGTTGTCGGGCCGGGGGGAGAGCGCCGCCTGGGCCAGCGGCGTCGACTCGCTGAGGTCCATCGGCCGGGCCCTCTTGTTGCCCGCGTTGAGCATGTCCAGGCACACGTTCGTCGCGATCCGGTACAGCCAGGACCGCAGGCTGGAGCGGCCCTCGAACTTCTCGTAGCTCCGCCAGGCCCGCACCAGGGTGTCCTGCACCGCGTCCTCGGCCTCGAACGACGAGCCGAGCATGCGGTAGCAGTACCCGGTCAGCTCGGTCCGGTGCTTCTCCAGTGCGACGTCCAGCTCCGCCGTCGCCGTGCCGTCGGTCATCTTCCGTCCACCCACCCCTGTGGCCGTTCCTGTTCGCGCGCCGTTGCGCTCCAGCACTTCGGAAGGTAGCGCAGGGGACTGACAATGGCCCCCGGAGTGGGGAAACGTGCAGGTGAGATAGGGTGCGCCCACGAACTCGGGTGATGCGGTTCGTGGGCGGGTGCGGCGCCGTCGTGGCTGGTCGCGCAGTTCCTCCCCCAGCCTTCGGCCGGGGGTACCCCCAGCGCCCCTTTCGGGGCGCTTCAGTGAGCGTCGGCCAGGACCTGGCGGCGGGCTGCCATCGAGCCCAGGACCGTGATGGTCACGACGCCCAGGATCGCGAGCAGTCCCACGCCGACCGTCCCTGCCCAGCCGCTCGCGTGGAAGGCCAGCGCGCCCACCGTGCTGCCGGCGCTGGAGCCGATGTAGTACGCGGACTGGTAGAGGGCGGAGGCCTGGGCCCTGCCGTGGGTGGCCGTCTTGCTGACCGCGGAGGAGGCGACCGCGTGGCCCGCGAAGAAGCCCGCGGTGATGAGGACCAGGCCCAGCAGGACCAGGGGGAGCGAGTCGGCCAGGGAGAGGACGAGGCCGCCGGCCGTCGTGCCGCCGGCCAGGTAGAGGGCCCCGCGGCGGCCCAGGCGGCCGACCAGGCGGCCCGCCGTCGACGCGGACACCGTTCCGACCAGGTACACCAGGAAGATCGAGCCGATGATGCCCTGCGGGAGCGAGAACGGCTCCTGGGTCAGGCGGTAGCCGATCACCGTGTAGACGCCGCCGAAGACGGTCATGAAGAGCGCGCCGATCGCGTACAGGCGGCGCAGCAGCGGGTCGGCCAGATGGTCGCGGACCGTGCCGAGCAGCCGGCGCGGGTGCAGCGAGCCCGCCTTGAAGTGCCGCGGCGCGGGGAGGAGCAGCCGGAAGGCGACGGCGCAGCCGACCGCGATCACTCCGATCGTGCCCACGGCCACCCGCCAGCCCCACTCCTGCGCGACCCAGCCGGTGATGACCCGGCCGCTCATCCCGCCCACGCTGTTGCCCGCGACGAAGAGGCCTATCGCCGTGACCAGCGCCTTCGGTCGGACCTCCTCGGCCAGATAGGCCTGCGCGGACGCCGGCAGACCGGCCAGCGCCGCGCCCTGGACGCCACGGAGCACGATCAGCACACCGAGGGAGGGCGCGAAGGGCACCAGCAGCCCTACGGTCACCGCGACCGCCAGCGAGGCCGTCATGACCGTACGGCGTCCGAACCGCTCGGAGAGGGCGCTCATCGGGATGACGAACAGCGCCAGACCGCCGGTCGCCGCCGCCACCGTCCAGCTCGCGTCGCTCGCGGAGACGCCGTAGCCGTCCGAGATCAGCGGGAGCAGGGCCTGCGTGGAGTAGAGGAGGGCGAAGGTCGCGACACCGGCGAGGAAGAGCGCGAAGCTCATCCGGCGGTAGCCGGGACCGCCCGGGGTCAGACGGGAGTCGGAGACGGCGGCGGGGACGGACGGGACGGCGTCCACGGTGATGGACGCCCCGGTACTGGCGGGAGACATGCTTCGAACGTACGGACCCCTCGTTGATCCGTCCAATGCACGGAATCGCCATAATCGTTCCCATGGAGCATCAACAGAGGTCAGCGAAGCGGCTGTCACCGGACAGTGACACAGAAGACATGACGATGTTGCTGGCCCCACGCCTCGCGTACTTCGCCGGCGTGGCCCGCACCGAGCACGTCACCAGGGCCGCGCAGGAACTGAACGTCCCCCAGTCCACCCTCTCCCGCGCGATGGCCCGCCTGGAACAGGACCTGGGCGTCGACCTCTTCACCCGGCACGGCCGCACCGTCTCCCTCACCCCCGCCGGCCGCACCTTCCTCACCTCGGTCGAGCGCGCCCTCGGCGAGGTCCGGCGAGCCGCCGACGAGGTACGCGCCGACGCCGACCCCACCACGGGCAAGGTCGCCTTCGGATTCCTGCACACGATGGGCGCGGAGACCGTCCCCGGCCTCCTCCACGCCTTCCGCGCCGACCACCCCCGCATCCGTTTCAGCCTCGTCCAGAACTACGGCGAGGCGATGATCGAGAAGCTGCGGGCGGGCGAGCTGGACCTGTGCCTGACGTCCCCGGTGCCGGACGCGCCCGACCTGGTGGCCCGCCGCCTGGACGAACAGAAACTCCGGCTGGTGGTACCGGTGGACCACCCCCTGGCCACCCGCAGGCGCATCCGTCTCGCCGAGGCCGCCGACGAGACGTTCGTGACCCTGGAACCGGGTTACGGCCTCCGCCGCATCACCGACGACCTGTGCAAGGAGGCGGGCTTCAGGCCGAGGATCGCCTTCGAGGGAGAGGAAGCGGAGACGCTGAGGGGCCTGGTGGCCGCCGGGTTGGGAGTGGCGTTGCTCCCGCCGCCCGCCTTTCCCCGCCCGGGAGTCGTGGAACTGACGGTCACCGCCCCGAGGGCAGCGAGAGAAATCGGCGTGGCCTGGCTGGACGGCCACCCGGACACCCCACCGGTAGCAGCCTTCAAGAAGTTCCTGCTGTCGAGAAGGGGCAACCTGCTCCCCACCTAGGGACAGCGCGCCCCACAGGGGCGCGGGGAACTGCGCGACCAGCCACCGCGCACCCGCACCCCGAACACCACCGGACCCTCCACCCCCTACCGTCTCAACGACTTGCCGAACCCCGCGGCCAACGGCATCCGCAACCCGATCGGCGGCGGCGCAGCAAGCGCATCCTCCACCGGCCGCGACACCGCATGCCCGTACAGCGCCCCCATCACGAAGTCCGAAGCGAGAGCGAGGACTTCGTCCCGGTGCTGGTGCAACCCGTGGCCGTCCGAGTGCACCTCGAACCGGCACACCTCCCGGTTCGCCTTCTTCGCCCGCTCCGAAAGCCGGAACGACAGCTCCGGATCGGTCCGTTCGTCGTTCGTGCCGTGCACGATCAGCACCCGCCGCCCCACCAGTTGCCGCACCGGTTCCTCGGGCGCCGCCACGTCTGCCTCGGGCAGCCAAGGGGCGAGGGAGACCACGGAGTTGACGGCCTCGTGCCCGCCCGCGTGCAGCGCGGCCCGGCCGCCCATGCCCACGCCCAGCAGACACACCGGAACGTCGCCGTACCGCCGTACCACCTCGTCGGCCGCCCAGTCGGCGTCCCCGGCGAGATGCGCCTCGCTGCCGTTCCACCCGCGATAGCGGTAGTGGACGACGTGCGCGGCCAGCCCCTCGTCCCGGCCGTCCCGGGCGAGCCGGCGGCCGAGCGCGCGGACGAAGGCCGTCGCCCATACGAGGGACGGCCGTCGCGCGGAGACCTCCTCCCCGTCGGGGAGGAGCAGGACCGCGCCGCTCACCGTCGTCGGCTCCTGGCCGACTGCCCTGCTCAGGCTGGCCGTTCGGACCGGCGTCGCTTGCTGTGCCATGACAGAACAGTGTCAGAAGAGGCGGTGTACGCGACCCGTCCGTGCGGTCACCATTGCGTATCGACGGAAACGGGAATCTCCGAGTACCGAGCGATCTACGCGCGTAGGAGTTACAGTGCGGAAATGACGAGCCAGAGCACCGCGAACACCCCGACGCCGGAGCAGATCCGCCGGGCGCCGAAGGTTCTGCTGCACGACCACCTCGACGGCGGCCTGCGTCCGGGCACCGTCGCCGACCTCGCCCGGGAGACCGGGTACTCCGGCCTCCCCGAGGCCGACCCGGACAAGCTCGGCATCTGGTTCCGCGAGGCCGCCGACTCCGGTTCGCTGGAGCGGTACCTGGAGACGTTCTCGCACACGGTCGGCGTCATGCAGACCCGGGACGCCCTGGCCCGGGTCGCCCGCGAGTGCGCCGAGGACCTCGCCGAGGACGGCGTCGTCTACGCCGAGGTGCGGTACGCCCCCGAGCAGCACCTGGAGCAGGGGCTCTCCCTCGAAGAGGTCGTCGAGGCCGTCAACGAGGGCTTCCGGCAGGGCGAGGCCCTCGCCCGGGAGAACGGCCGGCGGATCCGGGTCGGCGCCCTGCTCACCGCCATGCGGCACGCGGCCCGCTCCCTGGAGATCGCCGAGCTCGCCAACCGCTACCGGGACCTGGGCGTCGTCGGCTTCGACATCGCCGGCGCCGAGGCGGGCTACCCGCCCACCCGGCACCTCGACGCCTTCGAGTACCTCAAGCGCGAGAACAACCACTTCACCATCCACGCCGGCGAGGCCTTCGGGCTGCCGTCCATCTGGCAGGCGTTGCAGTGGTGCGGCGCCGACCGGCTCGGGCACGGGGTGCGGATCATCGACGACATCCAGATCCACGAGGACGGCACGGTCAAGCTCGGCCGGCTGGCGTCGTACGTCCGCGACAAGCGGATCCCGCTGGAGCTGTGCCCCAGCTCCAACCTCCAGACCGGCGCCGCCGACTCGTACACCGGGCACCCGATCGGGCTGCTGCGCCGGCTGCACTTCCGGGCCACCGTGAACACCGACAACCGGCTGATGTCCGGGACCAGCATGAGCCGGGAATTCGAGCATCTCGTCGAGGCGTTCGGTTACACGCTCGACGACATGCAGTGGTTCTCCGTCAATGCGATGAAATCAGCGTTCATTCCTTTCGATGAACGACTCGCCATGATCAATGACGTCGTGAAGCCCGGTTATGCGGAGCTGAAATCCGAATGGCTGTTCCGGCAGACCGCCTCCACCAGCGGTTCTGCTGATCCGGAGAGCTGATCGGGCATCTCGGCGGGGCACGGAATGCGGACGGTCCTTCACCGGTCGTCCGTATTTCGGTGTTTGCGGCGCGCGGTCCGGCATGTTTACGGTCGGGGACCGCTCAGCGTGTTATCGATCCCCGTCTCCGCATTCCAAGGACGCATTGACGATGAAGCAGTCTGCTGCCAAGACCCTCGGTGTCGCCGCCCTCGGTGCCGCCTTCGCCGCTGTCGGCGCGGGCGCGGCCAACGCGGCCCCGGCCGTCCCGGACTCCTCCCAGGCCCTGGACACCGTCACCAAGACGCTGCCGGCCGAGAACGTCTCCAAGGCGCTGCCGGGTGCCGGTGAGGCCGTGGCGCAGGGGCAGAGCGCCCTCGGTGCGGGACTGAACGCCGTCCAGCCGGCCGCCAAGCAGGTGCTCGCCGGCGGCCCGACCAAGCCCGTCGCCGGCCTCCTCGGCGGACTGCCCGTCCGGGGCCTGCCCACGCACGGCCTGCCGGTGAACGGGATTCCGCTCGGCTGACCTCTCCCCAGCCGGTCGGCAACGCCGTCGGGGCGCCCCGGAAACGTCCGGAGCGCCCCAACGGCGCATTCGTACCGCCCGGTCACCAGGCGGTGGAGGCCTTCTCCTCCGAGGGGAGGAGGATCCACAGCGCGATGTAGAGCAGGAACTGCGGGCCCGGCAGCAGGCAGGACAGCAGGAAGATCACCCGCATCGTGGTCGCCGAGGTGCCGAAGCGCCGGGCCAGCGCGGCGCACACTCCGCCGATCATGCGGCCATGGGTGGGGCGGGCGAGGCTGGACATCTGCGGCTCCTTCGTGAGCGTCCGGTGCGAGGCGGCCCCTCCGGCCCCTCGTCCACCCCCAACGCTACGGAGACGAACCGGGTCGAAGCGTCGCTCTACGGGGCGATCCCGACCCTGGGAATCGTCGGGGTACGACCCTGAGCCGCTTCCTCCTGGGGGAGGGCGGCGGGCCGCTGCCGCTCACCCCGCCGGCGGAGCCGGGCGCGGGCCGCAGGCACCACCGCGAGATGCGCGATCACCACACCCGCCGTGTTGAGCAGTATCGAGTCGACGTCCACCACCCGGCCGGGCACCCCGGTCTGCAGCAGGGCTATGCCCGTCGAGATCAGCGCGCCCGCGGCGGCCGAACTGATCAGGGAGGCGAGCGGGGAGACCCGGAGCTTCCCGTGCGTCATCGGCAGCAGCACACCCAGTGGCGCGAGCAACGCGAGCCCCTCGCCGATCCGGTGCGCCGCCTCGCGCCGGCCGAGCGCCAGGTCGGCTCGGATACCGGCGAGGGGGTGCAGGTTGGCGGGCATCACCCAGGGCACGTCCAGCGGCCGCAGCATCAGCCAGGCGACGAACACGAGGTGTGCGGCAAGGAGGACACCCCCTGCCACACGGACGCGGATCGCGGCGCTGCCGCCGATGGAGCCTTGACGCTGCACGCCCCCGTAGACGCGCCCGCGCACACGATCGGTTCCGGATACAGCGGTGAGGCCTCGGACACACGCCCGCGAAGACGCGCCCCCGAAGGGGCGCGGGGAACTGCGCGAGCAACCCTCCACCACCCGCACCCGCTTCACGGCCTCAAGTGGAACCCCATGAGGCGCTCCATCGAAAGTGCCGCGACATGCCGTCGGTCGACTCCGGCGCCGTCGTGGCTGGTCGCGCAGTTCCTCCCCCAGCCTTCGGCCGGGGGTACCCCAGCGCCCCTCACGCGGAGGCAACCTCAGTGGACGGCGGCCGGTTCCCGCTCGGCGCATTACGCACCGCGTCCGTGCACTCGTACCGCCGCAACGGCTCCCTCCCCGGCCCGCCGAGGATCACCGACCCGTCCCCCTCCGCGGCCGCCGAGTCGGACAGCGTGCACACGATCTGGGCGAGCGCGTACGACGTCAGCTGCGGCGGCGAGGTGCTCAGCCGCAGCGTGTCGTCCGGATCCCCGGCTCGCGGCCCCGAGACGCTCATCCCGCCGCGCACGTACGTCGTGTAGCCCGCCTCCTTCTCGGCGGCCGACGGCGTCTCGGCGAGCTGGTCGAGGAGCCCCTGGGCGACGATCACCCGGCGCTTGGCGTCCGCCGACCCGTCCGGCACCCGCACCTGGCGGTCGACGGTCACCAGCGACGAACCGCACAGCAGGAACACCTGCACCGGCACCCCGTGCTCGTCCTGCGCGGACAGGTCCGGCTGGGTCATCGAGCACGGCACCCGCGAGGGCGCCCCGCCGAAGTCGGTCGGCACCTCGGTGGCCCGGATCCCGCACCCGGAGAGCGCCAGCGCCAGCCCGGCGACGGCCAGCAGCGGCCCGCCGTGCCGTCGTACCGCCAGTCTTCGTACGTGCATCAGGCGTCCTTCTCCCCGGCATCCCCGGTATCCCCGGCCTTGCCGGTGTCCCCGGCGTCCTTGCTCTCCTCCGTCAGCCGTGAGGCGTCCCGGGGCAGCCGGAGCGTGAACACCGCGCCGCCCTCCGGGGAGTTCGCGGCGGTGATCGAGCCGCCGTGGATGCGGGCGTTCTCCGTCGCGATGGACAGCCCCAGGCCGCTGCCCTCGGAGCGCGGCCGGGAGGCGCTGGCCTTGTAGAACCGGTCGAAGACGTGCGGCAGGACGTCCTCGGGGATGCCCGGCCCGTGGTCCCGTACGGCGATGACCAGATCCTCGCCCCCGATCCGCACCGACACCCGCACCGGCGAACCGCCGTGCTTGAGCGCGTTGCCGATCAGGTTGGCGAGGATGACGTCGAGGCGGCGCGGGTCGAGGCGGGCGTGGATGCCGCGCTCGGCGTCCAGTTCCACCGCGTCCAGCCAGGCGCGGGCGTCGATGCAGGCGGTGATCTGGTCGGCGAGGTCGACGTCGTCGAGGACGAGACGGGCCGTACCCGCGTCGAAGCGGGTGACCTCCATCAGGTTCTCGACGAGGTCGTTGAGGCGGCGCGTCTCGCTGACGACCAGGCGGACGGCGGGCTCGATCATCGGGTCCATCGAGCCGGACTCCGCCTCCAGCTCCTCCTCCAGGATCTCCGTCACGGCGGTGATCGCGGTGAGCGGGGTGCGCAGCTCATGGCTCATGTCCGCGACGAACCGCCGCGACGCGTCGTCCCGCGCGGCCATGTCGTCGACCCGCTTCTCCAGTGCCTCGGCCGCGTCGTTGAACGTCCGGGAGAGATCCGCGAGTTCGTCCGTCCCCGACACCCGCAGCCGGGTGTCCAGCTTGCCCTCGCCGAGCCGCCGGGCGGCGACCCCGAGCCGGTGCACCGGCTTGAGCACGGTCGTGGCGGCGGCCTGCGCCAGCAGCGCCGAGCCGATCAGCGCCAGCCCGGTCGCGATCCCCAGCGACCACGCCAGCGAGTTGAGGTCCTTCGCCTCCGGCTCCAGGGACTTCATCATGTAGCCGGTCGGCCCGCCGCCGATCACCCGCGTCCCCGCGACGAGATACGGCGTGCCGTGGTCGACGACCCGCTGCCAGTACAGGTGGTACGCCGACTTGTTGCTGTCGGTCACCTTCTGCTGCTTGTCGACGGCCTTGCGCAGCGAGGTCGGCACGTCGTCCAGCGCGAACGCGCTGAGCCCGTCCGAACTGCCGTACACCGTCTTGCCGCCGGTGTCCTCGCCGACCAGCAGCACACTGAACCGCTGGCTGCTGCTGGCCATCTGCCCGGCCGTGCGCTGCAGTTCGTCCTGCGTCGGGTGCACGGGCAGCGCACCCGCCCGGTTCTGCATCTCCTGCTGGAAGTCGCGCAGCACCGCGTCCTGGGTACGGGTGAGCACGGCCTCGCGGTTGAGCCAGTACGCGATGCCGGACGCGGACACGGCGGCGGTCAGCGCGACGAGCCCGAAGACGACGACGAGCCGCAGCCGCAGACTGGTGAAGCGCAGCCGGGACATGGCTCCCTTGCGATCCGCGGCCCAGCCGCGGAAACCCCCCTGCACGTCCGTCACTGAGGGGCGTCCAGGCGGTAGCCGACACCACGCACGGTACGGATCAGGGTCGGGGACGAGGGCACGTCCTCCACCTTGGCGCGCAGCCGCTGCACACATGCGTCCACCAGCCGGGAGTCACCGAGGTAGTCGTGCTCCCAGACCAGCCGCAGCAACTGCTGCCGGGACAGCGCCTGCCCCGGCCGCCGGCTCAGTTCGAGCAGCAGCCGCAGCTCGGTCGGCGTCAGCTGCAGATCCTCGCCGTTCTTCGTCACGGTCATCGCGCTGCGGTCGATGACGACGTTGCCGAAGGTCGCCGAGTCGGTGGACTCCCGCTCCCCGCGCCGCAGCACGGCCCGGATCCGGGCGTCGAGCACCCGCCCCTGGACCGGCTTGACGACGTAGTCGTCGGCGCCGGACTCCAGCCCGACCACCACATCGATGTCATCGCTGCGCGCGGTCAGGAGAATGATCGGCAGCTGGTCCGTGCGCCGGATCCGCCGGCACACCTCGAAACCGTCGATGCCGGGCAGCATGACATCGAGGACGATCAGATCGGGCCGCTGCTCGCGCAACAGCTTCAGACCGTCCTCACCGGTCGCAGCGGTGGCCACCCGGTGCCCCTGGCGCGTCAGAGAGAGCTCCAGGGCCGTACGGATGGCGTCGTCGTCCTCGATCAGCAACAGGGAAGGCACGGGCTCATTCTGGCCCATGCGGGCCCTGTCGTACGACCTGTGCGGCGCGCAGCTCCGCGCAAACCTCCGTACCGCCACCACCTGTGCACCTTCTGTGGACGCTCTGTGCCCGACCCCTGTGACAGGTCTGTGACAGTCGGCGGATACGGCCGTGAAGGTGGCCCGGCAGTCTTTTCGGCACAGGCAAGCGAGTGAACGCGGCGAGCGGCCTGAGCAAGCCGAACTACCGGAAGTCCACGACGGGGGGCGCGAGATGAACACGCTGATCAGCCACAGCACCAGCGCAGTGATCACGCGTCTGCACGACGTGAACCGGGGTTCCGAGAAGTCCGGTGCCGTGAGCGGGCGGGGGTGCGCTCGCGGCACCGGACGTCAGCACACCGGTTACATGACGGTGGTTGACGGCTTCACGGGGGAAGCACACGGGGGATCCGCCTACAGGGAGGACACGGGGGAGCGCCGCTCGCTGACCGAGGCGGAGTTCACCGCCTACGTCCAGGAGCGCCGCGCCTCCCTGTACGCGACCGCCTACCACCTGACCGGCGACCGCTACGAGGCCGAGGACCTGCTGCAGAGCGCGCTGTTCTCGACGTACCGGGCGTGGGACCGGATCAGCGACAAGGCGGCCGTGGGCGGTTACCTGCGCCGCACCATGACCAACCTGCACATCAGCGCCTGGCGGCGCCGCAAGCTCAACGAGTACCCGACCGAGGAACTGCCGGAGACGCCCGGCGACACGGACGCGATGAGCGGCACCGAGCTGCGCGCGGTCCTGTGGCAGGCGCTCGCCCGGCTCCCCGAACTCCAGCGCACCATGCTGGTCCTGCGCTACTACGAGGGCCGCACGGACCCGGAGATCGCGGAGATCCTCGACATCAGTGTCGGCACGGTGAAGTCCAGCATCTGGCGGTCGCTCCGCCGGCTGCGCGAGGACGAGGTCCTCAGCTTCGGCCGTGACGAGGAAGACGCCTTCGGGGAGCTTGTCGCCTGAAGGTACGGGGATCCGGGGGGATCCTGACGGGGGAGAGAACCGGGGGTACCGGGGCCTGGGGGAGGGTCCGGGGGGACCCGCGGGGAACACGGGGGAAACCAGGTCCGGGGGGACCTGGGGAGAACGGGTCCGGGGGGACCCGGGGGGAAGCACGGGGGAGCTCCGCCACGGGGGACACGGGGGTGTTCGGCGGAGCGACGGGGGAAGCGGGACTGGAGGGCCGGGGGGTCCATCCAGTCCCGCTTTTTTCTGCCCTTACGCCGGTGTCTGTGTCCGGTCCCGGCTCTGCCGGCCCACCGCGGCCGCCGCCATCCGGCCCAGTGCCTCGTCCCGGTCGCACGGATGCGCGCCCAGCGCCACCTGGCGGGCGACGATCGTGCGCTCCGCCCGCATCAGCCGCCAGCCGCGCCGCAGCAGGAACGGCACGGACTTGCGGCCCTCCTTGAGGTCGCGCAGGAACCGGCGGCGGAACGTCTTCACCGGGCCACGGCTCAGGCAGAGCGCGTCGGCCAGCAGGCCCAGTTCGCGGCAGCGCTCCACGATCTCGGCGGCGAAGATGCCCTCCGCGACGAACAGCGGGGTGCGGCCGATGTCGAGCGTCTCCGCGCCGGTGCGGGCGCTCAGTGCTATGTCATATACCGGTACGGGCGCCGCCCCCGTCGCACACAGCCGGCCGATCGCCTCGACAGCGACCTCCGCGTCCCAGGACTCCGGGTGGTCCCAGTCGATGTCCGAACTCCCCGCCACCAGCGGCAGAGTGGGGTCGTCGCCCTCCTTGTAGAAGTCGTCGAGGCGCAGGACGGGAAGCCCGGAACGGGCGGCGACCAGTGACTTGCCCGAGCCGGAGGGGCCGCACAGCAGCACGACGCGGGCGGGGGACGGGGGATGAATGCTCACGGAACACCAGTTTGACGCATGGGGGGCCTCCTGCCGACCCCGCGGGTCGGCTTTGGAGCGTGAGTCACACCTCAACTACCCTGTGTGCCGACACGATTACCTTGCGTACCAGAAGGTGGCACCAGCGATGTCCCGACACGCGTCCTCTCCGACCCCGACCGCCCGGCGCGCCCTGACCGCCCTTGCCACGGCAGGTGTGGCGCTCGGCGCGGGCGCCGCGACGGCCGCCGCGGCCACCCAGCCCGCGGTGGACGTGGTCCGGACCAGCCCCACCTCGCTGGGCCACATCGACCCGCAGGCGGGCGTGCGGGCGCTGGGCGCCATGTTGCCCTACGTCACGGGGTCGGTGGCGGCCCTGAAGCCGAACCCCCTCGCGGGCACGGGTGTCGACCCGCTGGACAACGGGGTGGGGACCCGGGTCGCCGACTTCAAGCCGCTGACGTCGAAGATGGTGACGGGGCCGGTGGCACAGGCGCCGTCGATCGGGGCGGTGCCGGTGGTGGGGCAGGTTCTGGGGAGCTGAGCGCGGAGGGGAACTGCGGGCCCGGCTGTGGCTGGTCGCGCAGTTCCTCCCCCGGCCTTCGGCCGGGGGTACCCCCAGCGCCCCTTTCGGGGCGCTTCGGTGAACGTCAGTAGGACGAGCCCGACGCGCCCAGCGCCCCCGTCGGGTGCCACACGGTCTTCGTCTCCAGGAACGCCGTGAGGCGCTCGGTTCCCGGGGTCTCGGTGTAATCCACAGGCTGTGGACGCAGGACGCGCTTGAGGTTGTCGGCCGCCGCGATCTCCAGCTCCTTCGCCAGCACCTCGTCGGCGCCCGCGAGGTCGATCGCGTTGACGTCCTGGTGGGCGGCGAGCGGCGCCGCGATCTCCGCCGTACGGCCGGAGAGGACGTTGACGACTCCGCCCGGCACGTCGGACGTCGCGAGGACCTCGGCCAGTGACAGGGCCGGGAGCGGCGCCTTCTCGCTGGCGACGACGACCGCGGTGTTGCCGGTCGCGATCACGGGGGCGACCACCGACACCAGACCCAGGAACGACGACTCCTGCGGGGCCAGGACGGCGACGACGCCCGTCGGCTCCGGCGACGAGAGGTTGAAGAACGGGCCCGCGACCGGGTTGCCGCCGCCGGCCACCTGGGCGATCTTGTCGGTCCAGCCCGCGTACCAGACCCAGCGGTCGATGGTCGCGTCCACGACCGCGGCCGCCTTGGACTTGCCGAGGCCTTCCGCGTCGGCGACCTCGCGCACGAACTGGTCCCGGCGGCCCTCCAGCATCTCCGCGACGCGGTAGAGGACCTGGCCCCGGTTGTAGGCGGTGGCGCCCGCCCAGCCGCCGAACGCCTTGCGGGCGGCGACGACCGCGTCCCGGGCGTCCTTGCGGCTGGACTGCGGTGCGTTGGCCAGCCAGTTGCCCTTCGAGTCCGTCACCTCGTACACCCGGCCGCTCTCGGAACGCGGGAACTTCCCGCCGACGTACAGCTTGTAGGTCTTGAAGACAGACAGGCGATCAGACATCGAGGTATGCCTCCAGGCCGTGGCGGCCGCCCTCGCGGCCGAAGCCCGACTCCTTGTACCCGCCGAACGGCGAGGTCGGGTCGAACTTGTTGAACGTGTTGGACCAGACGACACCGGCGCGCAGCTTGTTCGCGACGGCCAGGATCCGCGACCCCTTCTCGGTCCAGATGCCGGCCGAGAGGCCGTACTGCGTGTTGTTGGCCTTGGCGACCGCCTCGTCGGGCGTCCGGAAGGTCAGGACCGACAGGACGGGGCCGAAGATCTCGTCGCGGGCGATGGTGTGCGCCTGGGTGACGTTCGTGAAGAGCGTCGGAGCGAACCAGTAGCCGGCGGACGGGAGTTCGCAGGCCGGGGACCAGCGCTCGGCGCCCTCCGCCTCGCCCTGGTCGGCGAGGGCGGTGATGCGGGCCAGCTGCTCGGCGGAGTTGATCGCGCCGATGTCGGTGTTCTTGTCCAGCGGGTCGCCGAGGCGGAGCGTGGACAGGCGGCGCTTGAGGGAGTCGAGCAGTTCGTCGTGGATCGACTCCTGGACGAGGAGCCGGGAGCCCGCGCAGCAGACCTGGCCCTGGTTGAAGAAGATGCCGGTGACGATGCCTTCGACGGCCTGGTCGATGGGAGCGTCGTCGAAGACGATGTTGGCGCCCTTGCCGCCCAGTTCGAGGGTGAGCTTCTTGCGGGTGCCCGCGACCGTGCGCGCGATCTCCTTGCCGACGGCGGTGGAGCCGGTGAAGGCGACCTTGTTCACGTCGGGGTGGGCGACGAGCGCGGCGCCCGCGTCGCCGTAGCCGGGGAGGATGTTGACGACGCCCTTGGGCAGGCCCGCCTGGCGGCAGATGTCCGCGAAGAAGAGCGCGGAGAGCGGGGTCGTCTCGGCGGGCTTGAGGACCACCGTGTTGCCGGTGGCGAGCGCCGGGGCGATCTTCCAGGCCAGCATCAGGAGCGGGAAGTTCCAGGGGATGACCTGGCCGGCCACGCCGAGCGGCTGCGGGTTCGCGCCGTAGCCCGCGTGGTCGAGCTTGTCGGCCCAGCCCGCGTAGTAGAAGAAGTGCGCGGCGACCAGGGGGAGGTCGGCGTCGCGTGTCTCCTTGATCGGCTTGCCGTTGTCCAGCGTCTCCAGGACGGCCAGCTCACGGCTGCGCTCCTGGATGATGCGGGCGATGCGGAAGAGGTACTTGGCGCGCTCGGAGCCCGGCAGTGCGGACCACTTCTCGAACGCCTTGCGGGCGGCCTTCACGGCCCGGTCCACGTCCTCGGCGCCTGCTCGCGCGACCTCGGACAGCACCTCCTCGGTGCTGGGGCTGACGGTCTTGAAGACCTTGCCGTCGGCCGCGTCCGTGAACTCGCCGTCGATGAAGAGGCCGTAGGAGGGCGCGATGTCGACAACGGAGCGGGACTCGGGCGCCGGTGCGTACTCGAAAGTCATGATGGATCAGTCCACCGTCACGTAGTCGGGGCCGGAGTAGCGGCCGGTGGCCAGCTTCTGACGCTGCATCAGCAGGTCGTTCAGGAGCGAGGAGGCGCCGAAGCGGAACCAGTGGTTGTCCAGCCAGTCCTCGCCCGCGGTCTCGTTCACCAGGACGAGGAACTTGATCGCGTCCTTGCTGGTGCGGATCCCCCCGGCGGGCTTGACCCCGACCTGGACGCCGGTCTGCGCCCGGAAGTCGCGCACGGCCTCCAGCATGAGGAGGGTGTTCGCCGGGGTGGCGTTGACGGCGACCTTGCCGGTGGACGTCTTGATGAAGTCGGCGCCCGCGAGCATGCCCAGCCAGGACGCCCGGCGGATGTTGTCGTACGTCGACAGCTCGCCGGTCTCGAAGATGACCTTGAGACGGGCCGCGGTTCCGCAGGCTTCGCGTACGGCGGTGATCTCGTCGTAGACCTTCAGGTAGTTCCCCGCGAGGAACGCGCCGCGGTCGATGACCATGTCGATCTCGTCGGCGCCCGCGGCCACGGCCTCCCGCACGTCGGCGAGCTTGACGTCGAGCGCGGCGCGGCCGGCCGGGAAGGCGGTGGCGACGGAGGCGACCTTGACGGACGAGCCGGCGACGGCCTCCTTCGCGGTGGCCACCATGTCGGGGTAGACGCAGACGGCGGCCGTGGCGGGGGTCGTCCGGTCCGTCGGGTCCGGGTGGACCGCCTTGGCGCCGAGCGCCCGGACCTTGCCCGGGGTGTCCGCGCCTTCCAGCGTCGTCAGGTCGACCATCGAGATGGCGAGGTCGATGGCGTACGCCTTCGCGGTGGTCTTGATCGAACGGGTGCCGAGCGAGGCGGCACGCGCCTCCAGGCCGACCGCGTCGACGCCGGGCAGCCCGTGAAGGAAGCGGCGCAGCGTGCTGTCGGACGCGGTGACGTCAGCAAGTGCGTGGGGTGCGGTGGTGGGCATGGTCACCAGCCGAGCATATCTACGCGCGTAGCGGCTGTACACCCCGAGGGACCGGTTCTTCTTGAGGCAGGGTGGCGTCCACGCCCTGAGGAGCGCGGGGAACTGCGCGAGCGACCACATGCGACCCGCACTCGCGTACGGCGATGCCGCCCCCACAGCGCCCCCGCGCACGCCTGAGGCAGAATCGGCGCTATGACCACGCCCCTCGTCAAGGACCGCATCTACCGCTCGCCCCAGGCGCTGATCGGCGGCGTACTGCTCCTCGTCATCGTCGGCTGGCTCGGCATCGACGCACTGTTCCGGGGCCACGGCCGCACCCCCTGGCTGGCCCTCGCCGCGCTCATCCTCGTCGTGCCGCTGATCGTGGCCTTCACCCTGCGCCCCGCGGTGTTCGCGGGGGAGGACCGGTTGCGGGTACGGAACCCGTTCCGGGTGGTCACGCTGCCGTGGGGAGAGATCGCCTCCCTGCGGTCCGGCTACTCGAACGAGGTGGTCGTCAAGTCCGGCGCGAAGTACCAGCTGTGGGCGATCCCGGTGTCCCTGCGGGGCCGCAAGAAGGCGGCGCGCCGGCAGGCGAAGTCGGCGGCGGACGCGCGGCGCGGGCGCACGGGGGGCGGGACTGGCTTCGGAGGTGCCGGGCGCGGGCTCGGTGGTTTCGACGGGTTCGGCGGATTCGGCGGTGCCGGGGGGCGGGCCGAGCCCGACCACGAGGCCGGGCCGATGCGGGCGGAGACCGACAAGGTCATGGACGACCTGCGCGAGATGCTGGAGAACAGGGGACCTGCGGAGTCGGCGCAGGGCGAGATCGCGGTGCGGTGGGCCTACGAGGTGGTTGCGCCGGCGGTGGCGGGGGCGGTGCTGCTCGGGATCCTGCTGGCGATGGGCTGAGCCGCGCCTGGCCGGCCTGGGCGGCGGCCTGTGCCCGTTGCGGTGGTCTGTGCCCGTTGCAGGGGTCTGTGCCTGCCCGGCGGCGCGTCGGCACCGGAGGCCTGTGGCGGCCGCGTCGCGCCCCACCACGTCCGGCAACCGCGATCCGGACCGGCCTCGCGCGGCGCACTCAACTCTTGTCCCGGCGACTCGGCCGGTCAGGCCGACGGCACCGCACGCTCCCGTGGCGCGGCCGCCGGGGCGTTCTCCGGAGCGGCCTCGGCCGAGCGAGTGCCCGCAGGCTCTGGGGTGACGGTGACGGTGACGTGACGGCGGCGCCCGGCGGCCGCGCGCCCCGCCCGGGAGGCAGCGCCAGATCGCAGGGCAGCCCCCGGGGCGGCGGGTCGGCCCCCGCACGTCGCGGCAGCGCGGGCAGGCGATGGCGGCCCGGAACGCGGGCGACCGTTCGCCGACGAGCCGCGGGGGAACGGGGAACCGAGTGCCCTCGGCATGCCGGATGTCCTCACCGTGGCCGTGGCCGTGGCCGCGGCTGCCGCCGCCGGTCTTGACGAGCTCTGTTGCGACGGACTCTGTTCCGTGTACGGCGTCTACGGGTGCGTGCGCAGCCCGTCGAGGATGAGTGCGAGCATGCGGGGGGCCCGGTCCTCGGGGCTGGAGGAGGCCCGCCACAGTGCCCCGGTGAGCTGGAGGAAGTCGCCGGGATCCGCGTCCTTGCGGATGGTGCCGTCCGCCTTGCCGGCGTCGAGGAGCTCGGTGATGGCGGCGATGACCGGGCCGTAGCTCTGTTCGCTGATCGCCTGGTGCGCGCCGGCGCTGAGGGCGTCACCGAGGCCGTGCTTCTTGCGCATGGCCTCGACCAGGTCGGTCGTCCAGTGCCGGAGCGCTTCGAGGGGCGGCAGCTCGGCCAGCAGGTCGGACACGGCGGCGGTGATGCGGGTCACCTCGTCCTGGTAGACGGCCAGGACCAGCGCCTCACGGGTGGGGAAATTGCGGTACAGGGTGCCCGCGCCGACGCCGGCGCGCTGGGCGACCTGGTTCATCGACGCGCCGCTGTTCTCGGTGAACGCCTCGCGGGCGGCCGCGAGGATGCGCGCCCGGTTCTCAAGGGCGTCGGAACGGACCACGGGACCTCACCTTGCTAAGTGGAGAATTCTCCGTTACGTTATCCGGAGAGCTCTCCACTTATTTTAGAGGGGCATCATGCAGTACATCAAGCTCGGCACGACAGGCCTGGACGTATCGCCGATCGCGGTCGGTGCGATGACCTACGGCGAGCCCGACCGCGGGCACCCCGTCTGGTCGAAGGGCGAGGAGGACGCGCGGCCGCTCATCCGGCACGCGGTGGAGGCGGGGATCAACTTCTTCGACACCGCGAACATGTACTCGAACGGTTCCAGCGAGGAGATCCTCGGCCGGGCGCTCAGGGACTTCGCCGACCGTGACGGCGTGGTGATCGCCACGAAGCTGCGCCACCCGATGCGGCCGGGAGCGAACGGGCGGGGGCTGTCGCGCAAGGCGATCATGACCGAGGTCGAGCATTCGCTGCGGCGCCTCGGAACCGACTACATCGACCTGTACCAGATCCACCGCAACGACCGGGCCACGCCGTGGGAGGAGACCCTCGAGGCGCTCAGCGACCTCGTGAAGGCCGGCAAGGTGCGCTACCTCGGTGCCTCGTCCATGCACGCGTGGGAGTTCGCGAAGGCTCTGCACCTGCAGAAGCGGCACGGATGGGCGCGGTTCGTGTCGATGCAGGACCACTACAACCTCCTCGCCCGTGAGGAGGAGCGCGAGATGATCCCGCTGTGCCTGGACGAGGGTGTCGGCACGGTCGTCTGGTCGCCGTTGGCCCGCGGCCGTCTCGCCCGCGCGTGGGACGACGCCCGCTCGACAGTGCGCTCCGAGACCGACGGAGCGTACGCGGACATGCTCTACTCGCCCGCGGAGGAAACCTCCAACCGCGCGGTCGTCGACGCGGTCGGGCGGGTGGCGGACGCCCGCGGCGTCACCCGTGCGCAGGTCGCGCTCGCCTGGCTGCGACGTCAGCCGGTTGTCACCGCACCGCTGGTCGGCGCCGGCTCGATCCGTCAGATCGACGAGGCCGTGGCCTCCCTCGACGTCGAACTCACCGACGACGAGGTGCGCGCCCTGGAGGCCCCGTACACGCCGCGGCACGACTGGCAGGGCGTCTCGGACGAGGCCGAGCTGGAGGCCATCCGCCGGCGCGTCCCCGGAATGGCTCTCGCATGAACCACGTCGCGACGCCTCTTGACGCACGAGTCGTGAGCTGAGGAGACACGGATGACACGGGTACTGGTCACCGGAGGCACCGGATTCATCGGGAGCTGGTGCGTCCTGGCACTGCTCGATGCCGGGTACGCCGTACGCACCACGGTCCGCGACCTGCGGCGCGAGCCGGACCTGCGCTCCCGGCTCCACGCGGCCACGCCGTTCGACGACGGCCGTCTCACGGTCGTACGCGCCGACCTCGAACACCCCGACGGCTGGGACGACGCCGTGGCGGACTGCGACTTCGTCCTTCATGTCGCCTCGCCGACCCTGCGCCGTACGCCGGCGAACGACGACGAACTGGTGGTGCCGGCACGGGAGGGCGTCCTGCGGGTGCTGCGCGCCGCCCGCGACGCCAAGGTGCGCCGGGTCGTCCTGACGAGCGCCTTCGGTGCTGTCGGGATCGGTCACCCGCCGCGCTCGGCCCCGTTCACCGAGGAGGACTGGACCGACGTCGACAGCGACATCCCGCCCTACCAGCGGTCCAAGACGCTCGCCGAGCGCGCCGCCTGGCAGTTCGTCGCGGACGAGGGCGGCGGTATGGAGCTGGCAGCGGTTCACCCCGTGGGGGTCCTCGGGCCGCTGCTCGGCCCGGACGACCCGCCGTCCCTGCGAGTCGTGCGCAGAATGCTCGAGGGGCGGGTTCCCGCGTGTCCCCCCTTCGGTATGGGCTTCGTCGACGTGCGCGACGTCGCGGATCTGCACCTGCGCGCGATGACCGATCCGGCGGCCGCCGGCGAGCGTTTCCTCGCGGTCGCCGGGCACAGCCTGCGCGTCGTCGAGATCGCGCGGATTCTGCGTGACCGCCTGGGTGAGCGCGCGGCGAAGGCCCCCACCCGTGAACTCCCCGTGTGGCTCGCGCGCGTACTGGGCGTCGTGAACCCGGAACTGCGACTGCTCAGGCACCAGCTCGGCAGGGATCTGGACGCCACCAGCGCCAAGGCGGAGCGGCTGCTCGGGTGGCGGGCGCGTCCCGTCGAGGACACCGTCGCGGAGACCGCCGAGAGCCTCCTCGCCCACGGCATCGGGACCTGACCCGCTCGTGACCGGTCGCTGCGGCAGCGCTTCCGGCGGGCTGTCGTGCACGCCCGGCCGTCAGTCCTCGGTCTTGATCTTCTTCATGGTCAGGTGGGACTCGACGCGCAGGATGCCGGGAAGGCCGGTGAGTTTGCCGGTGAGGAAGGCGCGCGGTCTTTCCCGCCAGTCGCATCCCCATGATCAACCCTCCGTGTCAGTCGGTTCGCGGTCAGGCGCGGACCACTGTGCGCCGAGGAAAATGGACCGGCAAGTCCAGAGACTGGGAGTTCGAACCCGGCCGGGCGTCTCCGGTCTCACGGCAATAGGTGGCTCGGACGGCCGCTTCCCCACCAGGGGTCGGGCCGGCGTCGACACGCCTGGCACGCCAGGAGAGACGGCTTGTCGCGTCGCCGTCCGTCCGGCTGTCAGCGTCGGTCCGTGGCGCGCGGGTGCCCTGTGCCTGCGAAGGTGATCCAGCAGGTCTCCCGGCCGGTGTCGAGGAGATACCAGATGCGGCCGCCGCCGGTAACCTCGGTCTGCCACTGCTCACAGGTATGCCGCGGTGGGTGCCGTGCGCCGGACCGCCCTTGAGGCGGTGGTGCCGCGGTGTCTCGATGGCCGGTCTGGGAGCGGTGCCTTGGCCGAGGCGGCGTCGGCGAAGCGGACTTCCCAGTGGCCGTCTGGCGCCGGTGGTGCGGCGCGGTCGCCACGGCCCGCGGTCATGCGATGTCCCCGGGGGTCCGGTGCCGGGCCGTAGTCCTCGCCGTGATCCCTGGTCAGCGCGGCCAGCAGCTCGGGGTCGGAGCAGACCTCGGCGGTGTGCTGCCAGGCGATGAGCAACTGGGCGACGGAGGCACTGTTGCCGACCGAGTCGGCGGCGCGCATGGTGTCGACCAGTTCGACGGCGAAGGCGTGGAGATCGGGCTCAGGCAGGAAGCGGACCCAGGGGAAGGCGTCCTGCAGTATGTCGAGGAGCAACTCCATGCTGCCGGGCGCCCGGCGGGCCATCGCGACCAGCATCCGGGTGGCCGACGACACCACGGTCTGGTCCTGCTCGGCCCGCGCGGCGGTGGTGAGGACCAGGTCCTCGCCGTCTCTGCGGTGCAGGAGCAGTCTCGGCGAATCCTGGAGCCGGGCGAGCGTCTGCTTGTTCTTGTTCACCAGCTCGGAGAAGTTCACGGCCGCACTCTCGGCACTCATGACTTTGAAACTACTTCGAAACTCGCTGGGGTGTCATCGCACGTACGAGTGATCACGCCTCCGCCGATCCGGCATGAAGGATCCTGTGACGCGCGGCGGTACGTTGTGCCGATGTCTGATTCCTGGCCACCCGGCGGTGCCGTTCTCGACGCCGACGAACTGACCGCCCGCTGGGCGGACCCGTGGCGGCCGGAACAGGTCGCGGCCCGCTTGGGCGGGGTCGGCGTGCCCTGGTGTGTTGCGGCTGGGTGGGCTCTGGACCTCTTCCGTGGCGAGCAGTCGAGGCCTCACGGCGATCTGGAGATGGCCGTTCCTGCGGCCGGGTTCGCGGAGGTGCGGGACCGCTTCCCCGAGTACGTCTTCGACGCGGTGGGCTCGGGACGGGTCTGGGCAGCGGCAGGAGGCGAGGTGCTCGCGGCAACGCACCAGACATGGGTGCGGGATCCGACGAGCGGGCGGTTCCTCTTCGACGTCTTCCGTGAGCCGCACGAGGGCGGGACCTGGATCTGCAGGCGGGACGAGAGCCTGCGGCTGCCGTACGACGCGGTCATCGACTGGACCGCGGACGGCATCCCCTACCTGGTCCCGGAGTTGGTGCTGCTGTTCAAGGCGAAGGAGCCTCGGCCCAAGGATCAGGCGGACTTCGACGGGGTTCTGCCGCTGCTGAGTCCGGCGCGGCGGGACGTTCTCGGCGCGTGGCTGACGCGCACACATCCCGGCCACCCGTGGCTGGCGAGACTGACGGGGTAGTGACGCGGAGCAGCCGCGCGGCGTGACACCGACGGGCCTGTGCGCTCCGCCTGGCGGGTCCGGTCCGTGCCGCCGCCCGGTCCCTGACAAGCAGGCCGGATCACTCCGGAGCGGAGCTCACCCTCGATGCCCCGTCTTCGCCGGTGGCGGACAGGTGTCGCCGGTGATCCCAGGTCCTACCGGTGCGGCTCCGGTCGCAGGACGAGGTCGAGCAGCCCCGGGAAGCGGGCGTCGAACTCCGTTCGCCGCAGGCGGTTGACTCGGCGCGGACCCTCGTCGCGCTGTTCGACGAGGCCGGCCGCCCGCAGGACGGAGAAGTGGTGGCTGAGGGCGGCCTTGCCGACGGGGACGTCGAAGCTGCCGCAGGTGCGGGACCACTCGGCGCTGGCGGCCAGCTCCCTGACGAGCGTGAGACGTACGGGGTCGGCGAGGGCGGCGAGCGCGGTGAGGACGGGTACCTCGTCGGGGTGGGTGTGCTCGGGGGCGGCCCGGTGGCTTGTGCCGGTCATGCCGTCCTCCTCGTCGCCGTTTCCGCTTGCCGAGTGTTCGATGAAAACCATACACTCCCGAGTGTTCGATTCATGTTGAACACTCGCTGAGGGGTGTGTGCCATGCGCGCGGTCGAGGTGCAGGAGTACGGCGGTCCGGAGGTCCTCAAGACGGTGGAGGCGGAGGTCCCCGAGCCGGGCCCCGGTGAGGTGAGCATCGACGTGGCGTACGTGGGCGTGAACTTCGCCGACCTCAAGGCGCGTTCGGAGGGCTACCGCGTGCCGGGGCTGCCGTTCCGTCCGGGGCTGGAGGTCTCGGGCCGGGTCAGGGCCCTCGGCGCCGGGGTCACGGACCTCGTCGTCGGCCAGGAGGTGGCCGCGCTGACGCAGGGGGGCGCCTACGCGGACGTGGTCGTGACGGAGGCGGCGACGGTCTTCCCGCTGCCGGCGGGGGCGGACCTGCGCACCGGAGCCACGCTCCCGTCCGTCCTGCCGACGGCATACGCCCTCGTCCACACCGTCGGGCGCCTCCAGCCCGGCGAGACCGTCCTCGTGCAGGGCGCGGCGGGCGGGGTCGGCACGGCGGCCGGGCAACTGGCGAAGGCGGCGGGCGCGGCCGCGGTGTACGGCGTGGTGTCGAGCGCGGCGAAGGCGGCGTACGCGCGCGACCACGGCTACGACGAGGTCTTCGTCGGCGACTTCGAGGAGCAGGTCCGGGAGGCCACCGGCGGCCGGGGCGTCGACCTCGCCCTCGACCCCGTCGGCGGCAGGACGCTGCGCGCGAGCCTGGCGTCCCTGGCCCGCTTCGGCCGCCTGGTCTCCTACGGCAACGCGAGCGGCGAACCGGCCTGGACGGCGGGCCAGCCGGAGCTGTATCCGCGGGGCCTGTCGGTCGCCGGTTTCTCCATCCTGACGCTGGCGCAGACGGCGCCCGACGTGCTGCGGGAGCTGTCCGCCCGGGCCTTCGCGAAGGCGGCGGACGGCACCGTGACCCTGCCG
This sequence comes from Streptomyces sp. NPDC013157, assembly GCF_042899865.1. Classification (NCBI taxonomy): domain Bacteria; kingdom Bacillati; phylum Actinomycetota; class Actinomycetes; order Kitasatosporales; family Streptomycetaceae; genus Streptomyces; species Streptomyces sp. NPDC013157. The sequence goes on from NZ_JBIBAK010000013.1 coordinate 270,904, forward strand.
GTCACGGCCGAGTTCGCCCTGGAGGAGGCGGCGGAGGCGCACCGCCTGATGGGTGCCCGGACGAGCACGGGGAAGCTCCTGTTGCGGGTCGCGGGCTGAGCGGACCGAGGGGGGCCGAAACAAGGCGCTCCGGTTCGAGGCCGGCGGTCGGCGGAGCCGTCTGTGGTGGCGCCCCAATCGGCAACGTTGTCCCGGTCCGGGTGGGAGCGCTTTCTCTGTGTCTTGCCTACGGGTTACCTAGGGGATACCTCTACATGAAGCGTGGCCTTGGCAGCCAGTTTTGTCCGGGCGCCGTCACCCGCGTCTCAGTAGATTGCTGATGCCGCCCCAGAGTGCCGTACCTGCGGATTTTACTTACCTAATGGGCGGCGGGGGTGGGGACATGGAGCGGTCCGAGAGGGCGGCAAGACCTGCCGCCGGGGCAGCGGGCATGAGATGCCAGGTGGACATCGACGGGCAGGGCAGGTTCGGCTGGCGTCTGGTGGCACCCAACGGGAGATCGGTCGCGGTGTCGCTCACCTCGCACGACACCTATGCCCGATGTCGCGCCGCGTTCCACCGGATGTGCGCGTTGCACTCCCGTACGGGGGGAGGGGTGCAGCACGGCTCCGACGGCGGCGGATGGGTGTGGGTGGTCTGGGACGAGTCCGGCCGCCATCTGGCCGGCTCGGCGCGGACGTACGAGTGGCATGCCACCCGCCGTGCGTCCTACGACCGGTTCCGCGCGACGATCGCCGAACTGGTATATGCCGGGCCCGAGTTATGGGGCGAGTGAGCGAGGGCTGATTCTCAGGTCAACCGGGGTCGCAGAGGCCCTGGCCGGCGGTGAGGCGAGCCCGTGTGGCGGGGACCGATGTTGCCCTTAGGGAACCCGTAGTTCACACCTCGGGATGTGCATGTCAACCGATGACACGGAGTGTCGGGACCGTGCCCTCGCTGAGAAGAACCAGACAGCCGCAGCCCGTGATCGCGGGCGTCGGCTCCGTCGACGCCGAAGCCGACGTCGGCGACCCCGACGTACGCAGACGCCTGTACGCCGATCCCGGGCTGCCCGACCGGGTGTTCCGCGCGGTGCTGCGCTCCGGCGGCGGCCTCGTGCTGGCCGTGATGCTGCTCGTCGGCGGCTTCCTGCTCTACCGGGCCTGGCTGGCGCTGGACAAGGCCGGCTGGTCGTTCCTGACCACCGCCGAATGGGAGCCCGGCAGCGGGAAGTTCGGCATCGCCGCCGTCATCGTCGGGACCGTCCTGATCGCGACCGTCGCGGTGTCCGTGGCCGTGCCCCTGGCCACCGGCGCCGCGCTGTACATCTCCGAGTACGCCTCGCCGCGGCTGCGCCGGACGCTGATCAGCGTCGTCGACCTGATGGCCGCCGTACCGTCCGTGGTCTACGGCCTGTGGGGCGTCTTCTTCCTCCAGGACAAGGTCCTGCCGATCGCCCGCTGGATCTCCACCTACTTCGGCTGGATCCCCGTCTTCGACGTGCGGGGCGCCGACCCCGGCGACCCGCTCGCGCCCGAGAGCATCTACACCTCCTCGACGTTCATCGCGGGCCTGGTCGTCGGCATGATGATCGCGCCCATCATCTGCTCGATCATGCGCGAGGTCTTCTCGCAGGCGCCCGCCGGTGAGCGCGAGGGCGCCTACGCGCTCGGCGCCACCCGCTGGGGCATGATCCGCAGCGTGGTGCTGCCCTTCGGGCGCGGCGGGATGATCGGCGGCACGATGCTCGGACTCGGCCGCGCGCTGGGCGAGACGATCGCCGTCTTCATGATCATCTCGGTGACCTTCCAGGTCCAGTGGCACGTCCTGCAGTCCGGTACCAGCTCGGTCTCCTCGCTGATCGCCCTGCGCTACGGCGAGGCGAGCGAGTTCAGCATGTCCGCGCTGATGGCGGCCGGTTTCTCGCTGTTCGTCATGACGCTGATCGTCAACTTCGCCGCGTCGTCCATCGTCGCCCGCTCCCGCTCGGGCGCGGCCAGCGACGCCTGATGAACCCTTCCTCCCCGGTATCGCCAACCCCCCACGACGCCCGCAGTCCCTTACGCCATACAGGAATGAGCGACCATGACCGTTGCCCCCGAAGCGCCCGGCGCGCGTCAGGCGACCGGACGCCCGGGCACCACGCTGCCGGGCCCGGTCCGCGGCGCCGCCCCGGCCGGCGAGCGCCGCCGCGCCCTGACGCAGCTGCACGCCACCGACGTGTACGCCATGGTCGGAGCGGCCACCGCCGCACTGTCCCTCACCTGGCTGCTCTTCCACTGGCTGCTGCCGTTCAACGGCGTCGTCGGCTTCGTCGTCATCGCGTACTGCCTCTTCCTGCTGGTCTACGCGCTGCTGGTCTCCTTCGACGAGGACGGGCCCGCGATCGTCGACCGGATCGCGGCGGCCCTGGTGCGGTCGATGGGCCTGCTGCTCGTGGTGATCCTGGTGTTCGTCGTGTGCTACGCGCTCCTCCAGGGCCGCAAGGCGCTGGTACACCTGAACTTCTTCACCCAGAGCATGGAGCTGGCCGGCCCGCTGGAGCCGCTCAGCGTGGGCGGCGCCCTGCACGCGGCGGCCGGCACCCTGATCATGATCACGATCGCGCTGCTGATCACCGTGCCGGCCGGGCTGGTCTGCGCGGTGTTCCTGAACGAAGTGCCCGGCGCCTACGCCCGGTTCGTGCGCACCATCGTCGAGGCGATGACGGCGTTGCCGTCGGTCGTCGCCGGTCTGTTCGTCTACGCCACCGTGATCCTCGGCCTCGGCCTCGACCAGTCAGGACTCGCCGCCGGTCTCGCCCTCTCGGTGATGATGCTGCCGATCATCATCAGGGCCGCCGACGTCGTCATCCGGCTGGTCCCCGGCACCCTGCGCGAGGCCGGCTACGCGATGGGCGCCAGCCGCTGGCGCACCGTCTGGCACGTGGTCCTGCCGACCTGCCGCTCGGGTCTGACCACCGCGGTCATCCTCGGCACCGCGCGCGGCATCGGCGAGACCTCCCCGGTCCTGCTGACCGCGGGCTTCACCAACGAGCTCAACCTCAACCCGTTCCACGACCCGATGGTCTCCCTGCCGCTGGTCACCTTCGAGTTCGTCAAGTCGCCCGAGCCGAACATGATCTCGCGCGGTTTCGGTACGGCGGCCCTGCTCATGGCGCTGGTGCTGCTGCTGTTCGTCGCCGCCCGCATCCTCGGCGGCCGCGGCCCCGGCCACCTCACGCGCCGCCAGGAACACCGGCGCGTCCTCGCGTCCCGGCGTGACGCGCGTCGATTCGCCGAGCGCCGCCCGACGGCAGACCTCGCCACCGTCCCTACCGAATCCGGGAGTTCGTCGTGAAACCCGCCACTCGTTTCCGTCTGGCGGCCACCGTGCTGTCACTGCTGTGCGCCCTGCTCGCCGTCCAGCCGCCGCCCGCCGCGGCCGCCTCCTACGCCAAGATCACCGGCTCCGGTTCGACCTGGAGCTCCAACGCCGTCCAGCAGTGGGTCCGCAACGTCAAGGCCAACTACGGCATGACGGTCAACTTCACGGCCAACGGCTCCTCCCAGGGCCGTGAGCAGTTCAAGAACAACACCGTCGACTTCGCGGTCTCCGAGATCCCCTACGGCCTCAGGGAACAGGGCGTCACGGACACTCCGCCGAGCCGCGGCTACGCCTACATGCCGATCGTGGCCGGCGGTACGGCGTTCATGTACAACCTCAAGATCAACGGCAAGACGGTGACCAACCTCCGGCTGTCCGGGGACGTCGTCACCAAGATCTTCACCGGGAAGATCACCCGCTGGAACGACCCCGCGATCGCCGCGGACAACCCGGGCCTGAACATGCCGGCCCGCGCGATCGTCCCGGTCGTCCGCTCCGACGGCTCCGGCACCAGCGCCCAGTTCACCATGTGGATGTCGAAGCAGTACGGCTCCCTGTGGGCCGACTACTGCTCCCGCACCGGCCGCGGCAGCGGCAACTGCGGCATGACCTCCAACTACCCGCTGCTCAGCGGCTCCACGATGATCGCCAAGTCCGGCTCGCTCGGCGTCTCCGGCCATGTCCGCCAGCCCTCCGGCGAGGGCGCCATCACCTACGTCGAGTACTCCTACGCCAAGAACACCGGCTTCCCGGTGGCCAAGGTGCTCAACAAGGACGGCTACTACGTCGAGCCCACCGCCGCGAGCGTCGCGGTGGCCCTGACCAGGGCCGAGATCAACGAGAACAAGGCGTCCGTCAACTACCTCACCCAGATCCTCGACGGCGTCTACACCAACGCCGACGCCCGCACCTACCCGCTGTCCAGCTACAGCTACATGATCCTGCCGACGAAGGCGGAGTCCGGCTTCACCGCGGCCAAGGGCAACTCGCTGGGCACGTTCGGCCGTTACTTCCTCTGCGACGGCCAGCAGCAGGCGGACGACCTCGGCTACTCGCCGCTGCCGAAGAACCTCGTCGAGGCGGGCTTCGACCAGCTCCGCAAGGTGCCGGGCGCGCCCACCGGCAGCATCGACATCAACACCTGCCGCAACCCCACCTTCTCCGGCGGGGTCAACACCCTGATCAAGAACGCCCCGTACCCCAAGTCCTGCGACAGGAAGGGGCCGACGCAGTGCACCACCGGCACGGCGGGTGCCGCGGGCACCGACACCCCGGTGAAGCAGGGCGCGTCGGGCGGTAACTCCTCGGGCGGCTCCGGTTCGTCGGCCGGCGGTTCGTCGACCGGCGGGTCCGCCGCCACGGGCGGCAGCGGCACGGGCGGTACGGACGCCGACGGCGACGGCAAGCCCGACGCGGGCGCGAGCGCCGCCGCCGGCGGCACCTCGGGCGGCACCGTCGACCCCGACACCGGCGAGGTGGTCAGCGGCGACGGGACGGGCACCGGCGACACGAACGTGGCCGCCAACCCCGTCGCCCTCGCCTCCGACAACGGCCTCGGGATGCGCGGCGCCCTGATGGCGCTCTCCGCCGTCCTGCTCGTCGCGGTGGTCGTCGGACCACCGCTCGCCGCGCGGCTGCTCGCGGGACGTTCGCGCCGTCGTAAGGGGGAGCTGTGAGGAGACGGCCGACGACGGTACGGATGTCACCCGGCCGGCGCCGGGTGACCGCGGGGGTGGGCTGCCTGCTCTCCGCGCTGGTGCTGGCGGTGTTGCCGCTGCCCAGGGGGGCGGACCAGGCGCAGGCGGCCGCGGCCGGGAGTTCGGCGGTGACGAAGAGCGGGGCGAAGGGGGTGTACGGCGACGACTTCTCGGCTCTCAGGGTCACCGTGCACCAGACGAAGGACCTGGCCGGGCAGGCGGTGCGGGTGACGTGGACGGGCGGGGCGCCGTCCACCGACGTCGAGACGAACTTCCTGTCGATCATGCAGTGCTGGGGGGACGCGGACTCCGGGCCGGACCGCACGCAGTGCGAGTTCGGGCTGGCGGCGGGCGGGCAGAACGGGGACGGCCGGGCCGTGTACCGGGGTGACACCTCGGGCCACGACCCGCTGGAAGCCGATTCCTCGACCCCGGTGGACAAGAACGGCACCCACTACGTGCCGTTCCGGCCGGTCGGGGGGCAGGGGGACCCCACCACGGGCCCCACCGACACCACGTACTTCACCGACGGGGACACCAACGCCGACCCGTTCATGCCGAACGACGGGGACGGCGGCGGCGACATCTCGTTCGAGCTGAAGTCGGCCGTGGAACAACCGGCCCTGGGCTGCGGCGCCCGCACCACTCCGGCAGGCGGGACACAGCCGTGCTGGCTGGTGGTCGTGCCCCGCGGTACCCACGACCCCAACGGGCAGACACACACCGGGGGCGCCCAGGTCACCTCCTCGATCAGCCGGTCGAACTGGGACCAGCGCATCGTGTTCCGGCTCGGCTTCGCACCGGTCACGGACAACTGCGACGCCGACAAGCCCGAGCGCGGGATCATGGGTTCCGAACTGGCCACCGACGCCGTCACGTCATGGCAGAGCGCGCTGTGCAGGAGCGGAACCTACCGGTTCAACTTCACCCAGTCCGGCGAGCAGCAGGCCAGGGACGCCGTGGCCTCGGGTGACCCGCTGGCGGGTCTCGCCATGACGGTGGACCCCGTCGAACCGGTCGACGGGTCGGCTCAGGTGGTGCACGCGCCGGTCGCGGTGACGGGGCTGACGATCGGTTTCGTCTGGATGTACGACGCGACGGGCGGCAGCCGGCCGCTGACAAAGCTCAAGCTCAACCAGAGACTGCTGGCCAAGGTACTCACGCAGTCCTACCCCTTCAGCCTGGTCAAGCCGCTCAACAAGGTGCCCGACTACCTCTCCGGCAATCCGGATTCCATCGTCAAGGACCCTGAATTCCTCCAGCTCAATCCCGGTCTCGCGGATCAGGCGGCCACCAACGCCCCACTGGGTCTGGCCGTCACCGTGGCCAATACCGACTCCGCCAACCTGGTGTGGAAATACATTCTGGCGGACAAGGACGCGAAGGACTTCCTCGAAGGGAAGGCCGACCCCTGGGGAATGAAGGTCAACCCCTCGTACGAGGACGGGGTGGTCTCGGAGTCCCTGGATTTCTTCCCCAAGGCGGACATCGCACCCACGACGACGGACTGCGGGGGCGGCAACACCACCACGACCACGTACACCGGGCTGGACGTCGTCCCCTACGTCAACGACATGCACGACGGGGCACTGAAGGTACGCCGTGGTGACATCGGCACCGCATATGACTGCACGCTCACGAACAACGTGGCGAAACTGACGCCGGTGGGTCGTCCGATTCCGACGAGGCAGCGCCAGTTCGGTGTGGTGGACAACGCGTCCGCGGTGCGTTACCAACTGCGCGCCGCCGCCCTGGCCAACGCCGACGGCGAGTACGTCACGCCGACCAACGGCTCCCTGCTCAAGGCGGTGGCCGAGATGCCCGACTCGGACGTGGCCGGCGTCAAGACGTCCGACCCCACCAGGATGAAGGACGGCGCCTACCCGCTGACCGCCGTGGTCTACGCGGCGTCCTCGCTCGACCAGGCCAAGGACGCCCGCCAGGACTACGCCAAGGTGATGCGCTACGCGGCCGGGGCCGGGCAGACCCAGGGCACCGCGAAGGGTGAACTGCCGTACGGATACGCCCCGTTGCCCGCGGCGCTGCGGAAGCAGGCGGAGCAGGCCGCCGACAGGCTGGAGAAGGGCGCGACGGACGCCGACGGCGCCTCCGGCGGCACGTCCGGAGGCACGTCCGGAGGCGGCGGCGACCTGAGCGGCACCGGCAGCGGCGGCGCCACGGGCGGAGGCGCCTCCGGCGGCACCGACGGCGGTTCCGCCGGGACCGCGGGTGCCGCGGCCGGCGGTGCCGGTGCGTCGGGCACCGCCCAGCCCTCCACCGCCCCGAGCGAGACCGGCCCGGTCCAGCAGAACGTGGCCCAGTCCGGCGGCTACACCCCCGAGGAGGTCCTCGGACTCGTCCGCTGGGTACTGCTCGGAGTCCTCGTCGCCGGCGGGGTGGCCGCGCTCGCGGGCCCGGTGATGCTGCGGCTGTCGGTACGCAGGGCGGCCTCGACGCATATCCACGGAGGAGAACTCAAGTAATCGCCGGATTCCCATTTCCGGGGTGTATTCGAGCCCCGGGAATCCGCACACCGCCGGATGAATTCCCTTGGATTCACCTTGGTAAGAGATTCGTAACCTGATGACCGGCTGGAATTAGTGGCCGGGGGTGGCGGCTCTGCGGAATTGTTCTGCGTGGCCGGCCGACGGGTCGGTGGTGAAAAAAGAATCCGGATTCGCTTGCACGTCCATTGCTTGATCCGTTTCAACGGAGGAGAAATCAAGTGAACGTCAAGTCCCGCGTGCGCATCGGTGCCGCTGTCGGTGCGGTCGCCCTGGGCCTGGGCGCCCTGGCCGCCCCCGCCGCCTACGCCGACCCCAGCTCGGCCACCGACTACCGTCAGCTGGCCGGCGTCGGTTCCGACACGACCCAGGACGTCATGAACGCCCTGGGCAACGCGATCACGAACAGCAGCGGCAAGGTCATCGCCTCGTGGAACGCCACCGGCACCTCCACGATCACGACCAAGGCCGGCGGCAGCTGCACGATCACCCGCCCCGACGGGTCCGGCGCCGGCATCACCGCGCTGAACACCGCCCTGGACGGCAGCACCGGCTGTGTGGACTTCGCCCGTTCCTCCCGTGGCCCGAACAACACCACCACCACGGACCTGACCTTCATCCCGTACGCCAAGGACGCGGTGTCCTGGGTGAAGCAGGACGGCAGCGCCCTGCCCGACAACCTGACCGCGGCCCAGCTCAAGGCCATCTACGAGTGCACCCTGACCTCGCTCAACGGTGTCACCCTCACCCCGATCCTGCCGCAGTCGGCCTCGGGCACCCGCGCCTTCTTCCTCAGCTCCATCGGCGTGACGACCCCCGGCTCCTGCGTCACCTCGGACTCCACCGTCCAGGAGAACAACGGCTCGGTCGTCGACAGCGCGGGCGACATCTTCCCGTACTCCGTGGCCCAGTACACCGCCCAGGAGACCTCCGTCGTCGACGACCGCCGCGGTGACGCCGTGCTCGGCTCCGTGAACGGCGAGGTCCCGCGCAACGAGGACGACCTCTCGCTGAACCTCTCCTTCCCCTACCTGCGGAACGTCTACAACGTCGTCCCGACCGCCAAGCTGTCGGACTCCCTGATCGCGTCCACCTTCGTCGGCACCGGCTCGAAGGTCTGCACGAACACCGGCGTCATCACCGACTACGGCTTCGGCACCCTCGGCACCGACTGCGGCAGCACGACCCTCAAGGGCGAGAGCTGATCACCGTCCCCCAGCCGCACAACGGCCGGGCACCCCACGGGTGCCCGGCCCTGTCGGCGTATCCGTCCACCACCCAGACCCCGCGGGGGGACCACCACATGAATCACCGTCTCGCACAACTCAGATCACGGGTCGCGCTGTTGACCGGCATCGCGCTGCTGTGCGCCGCCCTGGCCGGGGTCCTCGCCTTCTCGGGCCGGGCCCACGCCGCCACCCAGCTCGGCAGGTTCACGCTCACCCCCACCACGGGCGGCATCTCGGCCTACCCCATGGTCACGTCGGTGACGACGACCGCAGGCTGCCCGGACGACACCGCCGGCAAGGCGGCCGTCCTCAAGGTGTTCAGCCCCACGAGCGACACCACGCAGGCCACCCTCGGCCAGGGCGCCACCAAGATCGTGGCCGGCTCGGGTCCCTTCACGATGGACGTGACGACCCTGGCCGCCGCGAAGAGCCTGGAGGCGCGGCTGCGCACCTGGATCCCCGACGGATCCCTCGACGGCACGTACACCCTCGGTCTGGGCTGCGGCGGCGGTACCGACGTCCCGGTCTTCCTCGCCAAGGTCCGGGTCACGGGCGACACCTGGTCCCTGCTCGAACAGCAGGCCACGACGCTCGCCGTGAGCGCCGCCTCCGACGTGGCCGTGGGCGGCGACCTCAAGCTCACCGCCACGGTGTCGCCCGCGTCGGCGTCCGGTTCCGTGGAGTTCAGGAACGGTGACACCTCGCTCGGCACGGCGCAGGTCACGAACGGCACGGCCGAACTCACCGTCAAGGCACCCGCGATCGGCGGCCCGCTGCCCTTCGGCGCCGTGTTCACCCCCACCGACGCCGACTCCTACTCCGCCGCCGAGGCGAGCGGGACCGCGAACATCGACTACGTCGTCTCCGCCAAGGACGCCGACGGCACCGCCCTCGGCGACAAGCCGACCCTGTCCGTCGGACAGAAGGTGAAGGTCACCGTCAAGGGCTTCACTCCGGCGGCCGCCGCACACGTGACCCTCACCAACTCCACCGCGACCTTCGCCGACGTGACCGCGGATGCCGACGGCGCTGTCGCGGAATACGCGTTCACCGTGCCCGACGCCCTGACCAACGGCGACCACACCCTGAACTTCTCCGAGAAGTCGGGCATCTACGCCGCCTTCGACTTCGTCAGCACCGACGAGGACACCTCCGGCCCCGGCCCCTCGGACAACCCCGACCTCACCGTCACCGACGAGGACGGCAACACCCTCGACACCGATCCGAATCTCGAAGCCGGGCAGAAGGTGAAGATCACCGCCCGTGGCTACACCGCGAGCGCCGCGGTCAAGGTCACCCTCGCCGACGGCGACGCGACGTTCGACGACGCCAAGGCGAACTCCGACGGCACCGTGGAGAACTACGCGTTCACGGTCCCGAAGGACATCGAGGACGGCGACCACACGCTCACCCTCGCCGAGGACAGGACCGACGGGCACAGCGTCGACTTCGCCTTCACGACCGGCTCCGACGACGCCAGCGAGTCCCCCGAGCCCAGCGCCTCCGCCTCGGACTCCGGCGGCACGGACACCGGCGGCACCGGCAGCGGCGGTTCGGACATCGGCGGCTCCACCGGCGGCTCCACCGGCGGTGACAGCGGTGGCTCCGGCGGCGGCTCCATGGCCTCGACCGGCGCCCAGGTCGGCGCGATCGGCCTGGCCTCCCTCGCGTTCCTGTCCGCCGGAGGCGCGCTCGTGCTCCACATGCGCCGCAAGGGCCTGCTGACCTTCGGCGGCGACACCCCGCAGCACCACTGACCGACCGGCCGGCCGACGGGCCGGCCCGGGGGCACACGCCGACGTGCCCCCGGGGCCGCCCCGTCCCCGCAGGAAGCCGTAGAGAACCCTCCGCTTCGAGGAGCGCAGCCCGTGACCACCCTCGCCCCGCCCCCGGCCGGCGCCTCGGCGCCCGCCGACGGACCGCCCGCCACCCCACCGCCCCCGCCCACCACCGAGCCGCGTCGGGAGACCCCGCGGCCCCCCGCCCGCCCCGGGCTCGCACTCGCCGGGGCGGCCCTGTGCGTTCTCGCCGCCGTGCTCCTCGGCTTCGCCGCGAACCTCACGGTCGTCGGCCACCTCCAGCACGCCCGCGACCAGCAGACCGCCTACGACGAACTGCGCAAGGAACTCGCCCTGGGCACCGCCCCGGTGGGCCAGCGGGACTACGAGGGCAACCTGCTGAAGCCGGGCGCGCCCGTCGCCCTGCTGTGGATCCCCGCCCTCGGGCTCAAGGAGGTCGTCGCCGAGGGCACCACCTCCGAGGTGCTGATGGCGGGGCCGGGGCACCGGAGGGACACCCCGCTGCCCGGCCAGGCCGGGACCGCGGTGATCATGGGTCGCCAGTGGGGATACGGCAGCCCGTTCCACGACCTGCACCGGCTGCCCGTCGGCAGCCGGATGGAGATCACGACGGGTCAGGGCAAGGCGGTCTACGAGGTCACCGGGATCCGCCGGGCCGGCGACGCCCTGCCCGCCCCGGTCACCGAGGGGCAGGGACGGCTCACCCTCATCACCGCGACCGGGGCGCCGTACACCCCGAGCGGGGTGCTCCGGGTCGACGCCAGGCTGGTCACGGCCGTGCAGCCCAACCCGCCGCGGGATCTGCGGGCGGGCTGGATCGCCGACTCCGAACAGGCCCTCGGCACCGACTCCGGTGCCTGGCTCGGCGTCTTCCTGTGGACCCAGGGCCTGCTGCTCGCCGCGCTGCTCGCCGTGGTCTCCTTCCGCGTCTGGGGCCGCTGGCAGACCTGGATCTGCGCGGGCCCGCTGCTGCTCGCGCTGGGCCTCGCCGACTCCCAGTCGCTCACCGCACTGCTGCCGAACCTGCTCTGAACCACCGGCCACCCAAAGGAGTTGACCAACCGCATGTCCGAGAACACCGATGTCGTCGACACCGTCGTCCAGCCGCCCGTCGAGGACGGCCGGGGCGGCGGACCCCGCTTCGGCGACGGCCCCGCCACCCTGCGCGCCGACGCCGTCTCCGCCTGGTTCGGCGACCACAAGGTCCTCGACCGGGTCTCGCTCACCATGCCCGCCCGCCAGGTCACCGCGCTCATCGGCCCCTCCGGCTGCGGCAAGTCGACCTTCCTGCGCATCCTCAACCGGATGCACGAGCTGATCGGCTCGGCCTCGCTGGCCGGGCGGGTCCTGCTCGACGAGGCCGACATCTACGACCGCGGGCGGCGCATCACGCACGCCCGCCGCGAGATCGGCATGGTCTTCCAGAAGCCCAACCCCTTCCCGGCCATGTCGATCTACGACAACGTCGTCGCCGGCCTCAGGCTCAACGCCATCAAGACCGGCCGCGACGGCAAGGACGACCTGGTCGAGGAGTGCCTCACCAAGGCGGGCCTGTGGAAGGAGGTCAGGGACCGGCTCCGGCAGCCCGGCGGGGCGCTCTCGGGCGGTCAGCAGCAGCGGCTGTGCATCGCGCGCTCGCTCGCGGTACGGCCGCGGGTACTGCTGATGGACGAGCCGTGCTCGGCCCTCGACCCGACGTCCACCCGCCGTATCGAGGAGACCATCCACGACCTCAAGGACGAGGTGACGATCGTCATCGTCACCCACAACATGCAGCAGGCCGCCCGCGTCTCCGACACCTGCGCCTTCTTCCTCGCCTCGCACGGCACCCCCGGTGTGATCGTCGAGCACGGCGACACCCACGCGATGTTCAACTCGCCCCAGGACGAGAGGACGTCGGACTACGTGAACGGGCGTTTCGGGTGACGGGGTGACGGGGTGACGGGGTGGCGGTGGCCGGGTGCCGGTCGCGTCGGTGCCGCGGTGCCCCGGCCGCCGGGCTCTACTGGGGCGACCTCACCCTCCAGTCGTGCGTGGGGCCCGACACGGGGTTCAGCTACCTCGTACGGGACTGACCGGTCACGGTGCGCTCGGCCACACCAGCAGCATGTACGCCCCGCAGTACGCCGAGCCCGCGACGGCCGCCGTCAGGGCGAGCACGCGTACGCGCGTCGAGGCGCGGGCGAGATACCCGGCCACCGGCAGCAGCAGCGGGAAGCCGGGGAGGAGGAAGCGGGCGCGCGGGAAGTAGACGCCGCCGCTGGCCACCACGATCAGCAGCAGGACCGCGGTGAAGACGAGCAGCGGGAGCGGTTGCCTGTCCCACACCGCGAGCCCGAACAGCACCACGGAGGCCAGCATCGTCAGGCTCACCACGACCAGGAACAGCTCCGGGCGCGAGACCTGCCCGAACAGGTGCCGCAGCCAGCGCAGGGTCTCCGCGCCGCCGTCCAGTTCGTTGTGCCACATCCGCTGTACGGCGAAGTAGCCGTCCCAGCGGTGGAGTCTGACGCCCACCCAGCCGACGTACGCGCACCAGCCGAGGGGGGCCACCAGGGCCGCCGTCAGGGCGCGGGGCGAGAAGCGGGTGCGGAGGGAGAGCAGGGCGGTCACGGTGACGGCGGCGGCCACGGCGATGCCGGTCGGCCGGGTCAGGCCGGCGAGGACCGAGCCGGCCGCCGCGTACAGCCAGCGCCCGGTCAGCACCGCGTACAGCGCCCATGCGGCGAACGCCGTGAAGAGGGATTCGGTGTAGCCCATCCACTGGACCAGGCCCACCGGGTACGCCGCCCACAGCACGGTGAGCAGGATGCCGACCCGGCGGCCGGCCAGCCGGTCGCCCACCGCGAACACGCCCCAGGCCGCGAAGAGCGAGGCCAGCCACGAGAGGGCCAGGCCGGTGCTGGCCCGGGTGCCCGGGGTCAGGACCGCGACGGCCTTGACCAGGAGCGGGTACAACGGGAAGAACGCCAGGTTGTTGTGGTCGTACGCGGTGCCGAGCAGGTGGGTGTACCCGTGGTCCGCGATGCCCAGGTACCAGCGGGAGTCCCACTGCGTCGCCAGTATCGGCCACACGCCGTGGTGGCGCCGGTGCGCCCAGACGGCGAGGAACACCAGGCCGGTGAGGCGTACGGCGAGATACGCGGTGAGTGCGGGAGCCGCCCGGCGCAGGGCGTGGCGGGGCACGGCCGTGGTGGGGAGGTGGGGTCGTCGGGTGCCCGGGATGTGCCCGCGGGGGGCGGTGTCGGGGGCGGTCGAGGACACGGCGGCGGCTCCAGTACGACGGCTGCGGCGGGCGGTACCGGACGGGCGGTACCGGATCACCGTTCCCCGGGAGCCGGGGCGGGGCGCGGTGGGTGGGTCGGTCGCCGTGGCGAAATCACCCGTAGGGGTGCCCCTGGCCAAGAGGCACCCCTACGGCGTCAGATGCCTGCTGCTGTGGAGAGGTCCCGCTTGATCGCGGCCAGGGTCCGGGTGGCCTGCGCGCGGGCCGTGGGGAGGGCGGAGTGGTCCGCCACGGGGACCACTACCTCCAGGTAGCACTTCAGCTTCGGCTCGGTGCCGCTCGGGCGGACGACGACCCGGGCGCCGGTGAGGGTGTAGCGGAGGCCGTCGGTGGGGGGCAGCCTGTCCGTGCCCCGGGTGAGGTCCTCGGCCTTGGTGACCGGGAGGCCGGCGAGTTCGGTCGGGGGGTGCTCGCGGAGTGTCTGCATGGCCTGTGCGATGACGGAGAGGTCCTCGACGCGGACCGAGAGCTGGTCGGTCGCGTGCAGGCCGTGCTCCACGGCGAGGTCGTCGAGGAGGTCGAGGAGGGTGCGGCCCTCCTCTTTGAGGACGGAGGCCAGTTCGGCGATCAGGAGGGCCGCGGTGATGCCGTCCTTGTCGCGGACGCCGTCGGGGTCGACGCAGTAGCCGAGGGCCTCCTCGTAGCCGTAGCGCAGGCCGTCGACGCGGGCGATCCACTTGAAGCCGGTGAGGGTCTCCTCGTAGGGGAGGTCCGCCTTCTCGGCGATGCGGCCGAGGAGCGAGGAGGAGACGATCGACTCGGCGAAGACGCCGGTGGCGCCGCGGCGGACCAGGTGGGCGGCGAGGAGGCAGCCGACCTCGTCGCCGCGGAGCATGCGCCACTCGCCGTCGTCCTTGACGGCCGCGGCGCAGCGGTCGGCGTCGGGGTCGTTGGCGATGATCAGGTCGGGGTCGGTCTCGCGGGCCTTCGCGAAGGCGAGGTCCATCGCGCCGGGCTCTTCCGGGTTGGGGAAGGCGACGGTCGGGAAGTCCGGGTCCGGGTCGGCCTGCTCGGGGACGAGGGTGGGGGCGGGGAAACCGGCGCGGGCGAAGGCGGCGAGGAGGGTGTCCTTGCCGACGCCGTGCATGGCCGTGTAGACCGTGCGGGCGGTGCGGGGGGAGGTGGGGGAGAGGACGGCGTCCGTACGGGCCAGGTAGGCCTCCAGGACCGTGTCGTCGAGGGTTTCCCAGCCGGTGTCGGGGCGGGGGACGTCGTGGAGGCTTGTGATGGCGTCGATTTCGGCTGCGATCTCCGCGTCGGCGGGCGGGACGATCTGGGAGCCGTCGCCGAGGTAGACCTTGTAGCCGTTGTCGCGGGGCGGGTTGTGGCTGGCGGTGACCTCCACACCGGCGACCGCGCCGAGGTGCCGTATGGCGAACGCGAGGACGGGGGTGGGGAGGGGGCGGGGGAGTACGACGGCCTTGAGGCCGGCGCCCGTCATGACCGCGGCGGTGTCGCGGGCGAAGTCGGCGGACTTGTGGCGGGCGTCGTAGCCGATGACGACGGTGCCGGTGCCCTGGCCGTGGTTCCTCAGGTACGCGGCGAGGCCGGCGGCGGCGCGGATGACGACGGCGCGGTTCATGCGCATCGGGCCGGCGCCGAGCTCGCCGCGGAGGCCTGCGGTGCCGAACTGGAGCGTGCCGCTGAAGCGGGCCGACAGTTCGGTGAGGTCACCGGAGTCGATGAGCTTGGCGAGCTCGTCGCGGGTCTCCGGGTCGGGGTCCTCGGTCTGCCAGGCTCGGGCCCGGGCGATGAGATCGTCGTGCACGGTCGTCGTCCAACCTCTCGTGGTGTGCCTGCGGCGCATCCGCGGCTTCGGTGGGGGTGCGCGTAGCGCCTACGGGTGGTGGTGGGTCGGGGCCGGGGCGGGAAGTCCCCGTCCTCGGACCGGCGGTGCTGTTTCTCGTGCCGTGCGGGTCGACCGACGCCGGCCACTGCGGGCGGGAACTCCCCGTCCCCTCCCCGCCGTGGGCGGCTGCAACCCGCCGGGGGCCGGGGACGGCACCTGTCCGGCGGGGGTGGCAGCAGCGGCCCGTCCGCTTTTCGGCGGGGTGAGTGCAGCGTCCCCGTAAGGGGCGCGGCAAACTGCGCGAGGGGCCACGACGGGCCTGTGGACGCGGTCGGACCGTGCGTGGCAACCCGGATGGCGTCCTCAGAGCCTGCCCAGCACCTGGGCGAGCAGCTCGCCCATGCGTGCCGCCGAGTCGCGGCCCGCCTGGAGGACCTCCTCGTGGTTGAGGGGCTCGCCCGTCATGCCCGCGGCGAGGTTGGTGACGAGGGAGATGCCGAGGACCTCGGCGCCCGCCTCGCGCGCAGCGATCGCCTCCAGGACCGTCGACATGCCCACCAGGTCCGCCCCGATCACGCGGGCCATGCGGATCTCGGCCGGCGTCTCGTAGTGCGGGCCGGGGAACTGCGCGTAGACGCCCTCTTCGAGGCTGGGGTCGATCTCCTTGCACAGGGCGCGCAGGCGGGGGGAGTAGAGGTCGGTGAGGTCGACGAAGTTGGCGCCGATGATGGGGGAGGTCGCCGTCAGGTTGATGTGGTCGCTGATGAGGACCGGCTGGCCGGGGCGCATGCCCTCGCGCAGGCCGCCGCAGCCGTTGGTGAGGATGATCGTCTTGCAGCCCGCGGCCACGGCGGTGCGGACGCCGTGGGCGACGGCGGCGACGCCCCGGCCCTCGTAGTAGTGCGTGCGGCCCAGGAAGACCAGCGCGCGCTTGTCACCGGAGGAGTACGAGCGGATCTTGCCGCCGTGTCCCGCTACGGCCGGCGGCGGGAAGCCGGGCAGCTCGGTGACCTGGAACTCGGCGTCGGGAGCGCCCAGGGCGTCGACGGCCGGCGCCCAGCCGGAGCCCATCACGAGGGCGACGTCGTGGGTGTCGGCGCCCGTGAGTTCGCGCAGGCGGGCGGCGGCCGCGTCGGCGGCGGCGTGGGGGTCGCCCTGGATGTCGTCCGGAAGAAGAGATGCGTTCACGCCGACGAGAGTAGCCGGTCCGGGCCTACGCGCGTAGATGACGGAGCTCATGGGATTGCGATCGTTGTCTTGTCGTTTCCGACGAGGGGCGTGACGCAGGGCAACCTTTGTGGTTGCTGTGAGGGGTCTGTGTGGCTTTCGGCGTGCGGTCACTCGTCGGTGACGAGGACGTCCTTGTCGTTGAAGACCTCGACGATGAAGATCAGCAGGCGGCCACGGCTGACCGTGTACTCCACGAGGACGTTCTGGGTGAGACGGATGGTCCGGTCGTCCCCCGTGGAGCTTATGGGGCGGGACACGGAGAGGAAGGGGTCGCGGGCGAGGAGGGCGATGCCCTTGTCGAACGCGATGCGCTGACGGTCCTCCAGCCGGTCGCGGGCGGCCGCGGCCTGCACCGTGTAGTAGACGTCGTACGTGGTGGGGGACATCTGCTCTCCCGTTGGTGCGTCGGTCACACAAGTGTAGGGACGCGGCGTCTCAGCAGGGTCGCTTGCGCAGCTCCATCACGTAATCGTGTGGGGCGCCCGCGGATTCCGCTGCGTCGGCGATCTCGCCCAGGTAACGGGCCGAGGGCAGGCCGCCCTCGTAGCCGTCGAGGACGTAGAGCCAGGCGGTCTCCTCGCCCTCCAGGGTGTGCACGCGTGCGCGTGCGCGGCGGTAGATGCCCAGGCCGACGCCCTCCCAGCGGTCCATGGACTCCTCGTCCATCGGGGCGATGTCGTAGAGACCGACGAAGACCTGGGACATCGGGTCCTCGACGATCGTCGCCAGGGCGCCCTCCCAGCCCATCTGCTCGCCGCCGAAGGTCAGCCGCCATCCGTTCAGCCACCCGGTGGCGCGCAGGGGCGAGTGCGGGGCGCGGCGGGACATCAGCCGCGCGTCGAGATTGCCGGCGTACGCGGCGTAGAGCGACGACATGGAGAGAGGGTACGGCAGGCGTCACGGGTGTCACTCCCGTCCCGGGAGGCGCCGGGCGCGGCCCCCCGGGCAGTAGCACCTTGAAGCGTGCGGGACAATGGAGTACGTGACTCGGATCGTGATCATCGGTGGCGGACCCGGCGGCTATGAAGCGGCGCTGGTGGCCGCGCAGCTCGGCGCGGAGGTGACCGTCGTCGACTGCGACGGTCTGGGCGGAGCGTCGGTGCTGACCGACTGCGTGCCGTCGAAGACCCTTATCGCTACGGCCGAGGTCATGACGACCTTCGACTCGTCGTACGAGGAGCTGGGGATCATCGTCGCCGATGACACCCCGCCGCTGGAGCAGGCGGCGCGGGTGGTGGGCGTCGATCTGGGGAAGGTCAACCGGCGTGTGAAGCGGCTGGCGCTGGCGCAGTCGCACGACATCACGGCTTCGGTGACGCGTGCGGGTGCGCGGGTCATGCGCGGGCGTGGGCGGCTGGAGGGCATGCAGGCCCTGGACGGGTCGCGCAAGGTCGTCGTCAGCGCTGCGGACGGCAGTGAGGAGACTCTTGTCGCGGACGCGGTGCTGATCGCGACCGGCGGGCATCCGCGGGAGGTGCCCGACGCCCTGCCCGACGGCGAGCGGATTCTGAACTGGACGCAGGTGTACGACCTGACCGAGCTGCCCGAAGAGCTGATCGTGGTCGGGTCGGGTGTGACCGGTGCCGAGTTCGCCGGTGCGTACCAGGCGCTCGGGTCGCGGGTCACGCTGGTGTCCTCGCGGGACCGGGTGCTGCCGGGTGAGGACCCGGACGCGGCCGCCGTCCTGGAGGACGTGTTCCGGCGCCGTGGCATGAACGTCATGGCGCGGTCGCGGGCGGCCGCGGCCAAGCGGGTCGGGGACCGGGTCGAGGTGACGCTCGCGGACGGGCGGGTCATCAGCGGTTCGCACTGTCTGATGGCCGTCGGTGCCATTCCGAACAGTGCGGGGCTGGGCTTGGAGGAGGCCGGCGTCAAGCTGCGCGACTCCGGGCACATCTGGACCGACAAGGTGTCCCGGACGACGGCTCCGGGGGTGTACGCCGCCGGTGACGTGACGGGTGTGTTCGCGCTGGCGTCGGTGGCCGCCATGCAGGGGCGGATCGCCATGTACCACTTCCTGGGCGACGCGGTGGCCCCGCTGAACCTGAAGACCGTGTCGTCGAACGTCTTCACCGACCCGGAGATCGCGACGGTCGGGTACACGCAGGCCGATGTGGACGCCGGCAAGATCGACGCCCGGGTCGTGAAGCTGCCGTTGCTGCGCAACCCGCGCGCGAAGATGCAGGGCATCCGGGACGGCTTCGTGAAGATGTTCTGCCGGCCGGGCACCGGGATCGTGGTGGGCGGTGTGGTCGTCTCGCCGCGGGCCTCGGAGCTGATCCATCCGATCTCGATCGCCGTCGACAACAATCTGACGGTCGAACAGATCGCGAACGCGTTCACCGTGTATCCCTCCCTTTCGGGGTCGATCGCCGAGGTGGCGCGGCAGCTGCACACCCGGAAGACCGGCAGCGAACTCTGACGGCCGGAACCGACTCCCCGCTGGTCACGGGGAGTTGTCGGGCATGCGTACGGCATAGTCGGGCGGGGTAGGCCCTATACCACTCCTGACCCTGCTGTGCGAACAACTTCTGCTATTCGGCGCAAACTGCTGAAAGCAGACGGTCGTTGGGGTTACTGTCAGTTTCGTGTTCGCTGCAGAACGTCGCCAATTGATCCTCGAAATGGTGCGAGCGAACGGGGCCGTGTCGCTCCGTGAGCTCGCCCGCGTCGTCCAGACCTCCGAAGTGACCGTACGGCGGGACGTGCGCGCACTGGAGGCAGAAGGACTCCTCGACCGCCGGCACGGCGGTGCGGTACTGCCGGGCGGGTTCACGCGGGAGTCCGGCTTTCCGCAGAAATCTCATCTCGCGACCGCCGAGAAGACGGCCATCGCCGATCTCGCCGCGGGCCTCGTCGAAGAGGGCGAGGCCATCGTGGTCGGGGCGGGTACCACCACGCAGGAGCTCGCCCGCCGGCTGGCGAGAGTGCCCGGCCTGACCGTCGTCACCAACTCGCTGCTGGTGGCGCAGGCGCTGGCCCATGCCAACCGGGTCGAGGTCGTGATGACCGGCGGGACCCTGCGGGGCTCCAACTACGCGCTCGTCGGCTCCGGTGCGGAGCAGTCCCTGCAGGGGCTGCGCGTGTCGAAGGCCTTCCTGTCGGGGAGCGGCCTGACGGCCGAGCGGGGGCTGTCCACGTCCAACATGCTGTCGGCGTCCGTCGACCGGGCGCTGGTGCAGGCCGCCGCGGAGGTCGTCATCCTCGCCGACCACACCAAGCTCGGTACGGACACGATGTTCCAGACCGTGCCGACCGATGTCATCACCCGGCTGGTCACCGACGAGCCGCCGCCCCACGACGACCGTGCGGTCACCGAGCTGCAGGCCCTTGCCGACCAGGGGGTGCAGATCGCCGTGGCCGGGGCGTCGGGAAACCCGGGGGGTGATCAGGTCCCGGCGCGGCAGCAGCATCAACAGCGTCGGGACGTCGCCCTGCCGGGGCCGCGGCGGAGTCAGGGGCCGGGGGCGGGGTTGCGGTCGGCTTCGATGCTCCAGGGAGAGCCGCCGACGGGGGGCGAGCGGGGGCGGGTTGCCGATATGCGGCGGCGGTGAGGGTGCCTAGTCGCCGTAGGGGTGGGGCTCGTGGGCGGGTGCGGGGCCCATATGGCTGGTCGCGCCCACGCGGCGGAGCCGCATATCAATACAGCCCCACGCCCCTGGGTTTCTCAGGTTTGAGTCCCTTCAGGGTCAGGGTCAGCAGTCTGTCCGCCAACTGCGGGTCTCCCGGTGACTCCTCCGCTGCCAGGGCGATGGCGTGGGTGAGTTGGAGCAGGTCGGTGATCTGTACGTCGGCCCGTACTGTGCCCGCTTTCTGAGCTCGGGTCAGCAGGGCTGCTCCCGCCTCGCGCATCGGGGTGCCGCAGCGGGACAGGGCCGAGGCCGGTGAGGCCGACATCAGGGCCCTCGACAGGCCCCGGTACGCCGCTGCGTGGACGACCACCTCGTGGAGCCAGGTCAGCAGGGCCTGGCAGGGATCGGGAGCGGTCTGCAACTCGTGGGCTCTGGCCAGGAGTTCACTCAGCGCGTCCTCGAAGACCGCGCTCATCAGGGCGCCCCGGGTCGGGAAGTGGCGGTAGAGGGTGCCGATGCCCACGCCCGCCCGGCGGGCCACGTCCTCCAGCGAGGCGTCCGTGCCGTGCTCGGCGAACACGGTGCGGGCCTCGGCCAGCAGCCGGTCGTGGTTTCGGCGGGCGTCGGCGCGCATGGGGCGTTCCACGTTCCAGAAAGTCGGGTGCCCGGCGAACGGGTGACGTTCGCCGGGCGGTGTGGTGCGGGGTGGCGTCAGTCCTTGATCTCGCAGATCACGGCGCCGGAGGTGAGGGAGGCGCCGACCTCGGCCGCGAGGCCCTTGACGGTGCCGGCCTTGTGGGCGTTGAGGGGCTGCTCCATCTTCATCGCCTCGAGTACGACGATCAGGTCGCCCTCCTTGACCTCCTGGCCCTCCTCGACCGCGACCTTGACGATCGTGCCCTGCATGGGCGAGGCGAGGGTGTCGCCGGAGGCGGCCGGGCCGGACTTCTTGGCGGCGCGGCGCTTCGGCTTGGCGCCGGCGGCGAGGCCGGTGCGGGCCAGGGTCATACCCAGGGACGCCGGGAGGGAGACCTCCAGGCGCTTGCCGCCGACCTCGACGACGACCGTCTCGCGGCCGGCCTCCTCCTCGGCCTCGGCGTCGGCCGGGGCGGTGAAGGGCTTGATCTCGTTGACGAACTCGGTCTCGATCCAGCGGGTGTGGACCGTGAAGGGGTCCTCGGAGCCGGTCAGCTCGGGGGCGAACGCCGGGTCACGGACGACGACGCGGTGGAACGGGATCGCCGTGGCCATGCCCTCGACCTGGAACTCGTCCAGCGCGCGGGCGGCCCGCTGCAGGGCCTCCGCACGGGTGCGGCCGGTGACGATCAGCTTGGCCAGGAGGGAGTCCCAGGCGGGGCCGATGACCGAGCCGGCCTCCACTCCCGCGTCCAGGCGGACACCGGGGCCGGAGGGGGCGTCGAAGCGGGTGACGGTGCCGGGGGCGGGCAGGAAGTTGCGGCCCGGGTCCTCGCCGTTGATGCGGAACTCGAAGGAGTGGCCGCGCAGCTCGGGGTCGTCGTAGCCGAGGGCCTCGCCGTCGGCGATGCGGAACATCTCGCGGACCAGGTCGATGCCGGCGACCTCCTCGGTCACCGGGTGCTCGACCTGGAGGCGGGTGTTGACCTCCAGGAAGGAGATCGTGCCGTCCTGGCCGACCAGGAACTCGCAGGTGCCCGCGCCGACGTAGCCGGCCTCCTTCAGGATGGCCTTGGAGGCGCGGTACAGCTCGGCGACCTGGGCCTCGGAGAGGAACGGCGCGGGGGCCTCCTCGACCAGCTTCTGGTGGCGGCGCTGGAGCGAGCAGTCACGGGTGGAGACGACGACCACGTTGCCGTGGGTGTCGGCCAGGCACTGGGTCTCCACGTGCCGGGGGCGGTCCAGGTAGCGCTCCACGAAGCACTCGCCGCGGCCGAAGGCGGCCACCGCCTCACGGACGGCGGAGTCGTACAGCTCCGGGACCTCTTCGAGGGTGCGGGCGACCTTCAGGCCGCGTCCGCCGCCGCCGAAGGCCGCCTTGATGGCGATCGGCAGGCCGTGCTCCTCGGCGAACGCCACGACCTCGTCGGCGCCCGAGACCGGGTCCGGGGTGCCTGCCACCAGGGGCGCGCCGGCGCGCTGGGCGATGTGCCGGGCGGCCACCTTGTCGCCGAGGTCGCGGATGGCCTGCGGCGGCGGTCCGATCCAGGTCAGGCCCGCGTCCAGGACCGCCTGCGCGAACTCCGCGTTCTCGGAGAGGAAGCCGTAGCCCGGGTGGACGGCGTCCGCGCCTGCTTCGCGGGCGGCGTTGAGCACCTTCTGGATGTCCAGGTAGCTGGTGGCGGGGGTGTCACCGCCCAGGGCGAACGCCTCATCCGCGGCGCGGACATGCAGAGCGTCCCGGTCCGGTTCCGCGTAGACGGCCACGCTCGCGATCCCGGCGTCCCGGCAGGCCCGGGCAACGCGGACAGCGATTTCGCCACGGTTGGCGATGAGCACCTTGCGCACGATTGAGGCTCCCTCCTTGAAACAAGCCGAGTTTAGGGACTGCCGACACGGCACTTCGACCCGTCCCCAATGGTGACCTTGCCCACACGGAGCGTGATGCGAAGCTCACCCGACCCGGGAAATCCCTTGTCGCACCTCGGTACGCAGGGCTCCTTCGGGAAACCCTAGCCCCGTCATGTGGTCAAGGTCTCTGTGAGAGCGTGCCGCGCCCCACTCCGTTTCTTTGTTGAGTCCCTACGAATGGCCCAACGTTTCTTTGCTGCCGACCGAACCCTTGTCCCCGGGTTTACCCGTTAGTAGCGTTCGCGATGTCTTGAACGAACTTCAAGTAACACCGGCTTGGTCGAGCCGAGATCGAAAGTGGGTGGGGCCGGTGGTGCGCAGACCGGTGGCGTGGGTCGTGGCGGTCGTACTCTTCGCCGAGGCAGTGGGCATCGCGGCACTCAACTGGTTCATGGGAGTGGTGGTCGACCGCCAGGACATGTCCCTGGCCGGTCTCGACCCGGACCGGATGTCGATGTCCGCGAAGGCCGGTGCCGTGGTCTTCGGCCTCTACTTCGCGCTGTGCGGCCTGGTGGCCCTGCTGGTCGCCGTCCGCAACCGGCCGCCCGCCGGCCTCGGCCGGGTGCTGCTGATCAGTGTCGCGGTCGTGCACGCCCTCCTGGGCGCCGTGTCGTGGGGGCTGATCGGGTGGCGGGCCTTCCTGTTCATGGTGGTCGTCCTCGCGCTCGTCGTGCTGCTGCTGATGACGTACGACCGGGTGGACGGGGCCGGTGGGGCCGGGGCGGAGGCCGACGGCGGGGGCGAGGGCGGTGCGGGACCCGCGGGCGACCCGGAGCCGGAGCCGGGAGCAGGATCGGGAGCGGAGGCGAAGGGCGACACGCCGCCCGCGGGGCCGTTCACTCCCCCGGCGCCCACAACTCCGTGATGCCGACGCCGAGCTCCGCCAGCAGCCGGCGGACCAGGGGGAGGCTGATGCCGATCACGTTGCCGTGGTCGCCGTCGATGCCCTCGACGAACGGCGCGCTGCGGCCGTCCAGGGTGAACGCTCCCGCCACGTAGAGGGGTTCGCCGGTGGCGACGTACGCGGCGATCTCCTCGTCGGTGGGCTCGCCGAACCGCACGACCGTGGACGCGGTCGCCGACACCCAGCGCTTGCTCGCCGTGTCCCAGACGCAGTGCCCGGTCTGCAGGGTGCCGGCCCGGCCGCGCATCGACTTCCAGCGGGCGGTGGCCTCCTCGGCGTCCGCCGGCTTGCCGAGGGCCTGGCCGTCCAGGTCCAGCACCGAGTCGCAGCCGATCACGATCGCGCCCTGGACGTCGGGGCGGGCAGCGACGACGGAGGCCTTCGCCTCCGCGAGGGCGAGGGCCAGCTCGGCGGGGGTGGGGGCGGTGACGGCGTCCTCGTCGACGCCGCTGACGATCACCTCGGGGGCGAGACCCGCCTGGCGCAGGAGGTTCAGCCGGGCGGGGGACTGGGAGGCGAGGACGAGTCTGCGCATGGGGGCAGCGTATCGGTGAGGGCCGACAGAGGGTCGCTCACCTCACGCCGAGCACGATCATCAGGACGACCATCACCAGGGCCAGGAAGACGCCGAGCCGCCGGAGGGTGTTCTGCATGTCCTGCAGGTCCTTCGGCGGCTCGTCTTCGGGGTCCGACCACAGCATGTCACCAGCGTGGGGCTTGGCCGACCTCGGGCGCCTGAGTAGGGGTACTCAGATTGGGGCCCCGGGTTCCGCTTGGGTGCGCGGTTCCCCGCCCCCAGGGGGTGGCTCAGGAGGGCCAGTAGGTGCGGGTCCATGCGCTCGGGCTCGGGGACGGGACCCGGTGTTGGGCGATGCGGCCCGGGTCGGACCAGGCGCTCGTTGCCGGTGGGGTGCCGGGCGGGACGGCTGCCAGGGCCGCCGCGCGGGCCCGCACCACCGCCAGGGCGGCGGCCAGTTCCTCCGGGGTCGGGTTGCCCCGTATGACCTTGATCGTCACAGCGGCTCCTTACAGGGGGATGTTGCCGTGCTTCTTCGGGGGCAGGGACTCGCGCTTGGTGCGGAGCTGGCGCAGGCCGCGTACGACGTGGCGGCGGGTGTCCGACGGCATGATGACGGCGTCGATGTAGCCGCGTTCGGCCGCCGTGTAGGGGTTGAGGAGGGTGTCCTCGTACTCCCGGATGAGCTGCGCCCGGGTGGCCTCGCCCTCTCCCGAGCCCTCCGCCTCCGCGATGGTGCGGCGGTGCAGGATGTTGACGGCGCCCTGGGCGCCCATGACGGCGATCTGGGCGGTGGGCCAGGCGAGGTTGAGGTCGGCGCCCAGGTGCTTGGAGCCCATGACGTCGTAGGCGCCGCCGAAGGCCTTGCGGGTGATCACGGTGATCAGGGGGACGGTGGCCTCGGCGTAGGCGTAGATCAGCTTGGCGCCGCGGCGGATGATGCCGTCGTGCTCCTGGTCGACGCCGGGCAGGAAGCCGGGGACGTCGACGAAGGTGATGACCGGGACGTTGAAGGCGTCGCAGGTGCGGACGAAGCGGGAGGCCTTCTCGCTCGCCTTGATGTCCAGGCAGCCGGCGAACTGCATGGGCTGGTTGGCGACGATGCCGACCGGGTGGCCCTCCACGCGGCCGAAGCCGGTGACGATGTTCGGGGCGAACAGGGCCTGCGTCTCGAAGAACTCGCTGTCGTCGAGGACGTGTTCGATCACCGTGTGGATGTCGTACGGCTGGTTCGCGCTGTCCGGGACCAGGGTGTCCAGCTCGCGGTCCTCGTCGGTGACCGTGAGGTCGGCCTCCTCGGGGAAGACCGGGGGCTCGGAGAGGTTGTTGGACGGCAGGTACGACAGCAGCTGCTTGACGTACTCGACGGCGTCCTTCTCGTCGCCGGCCATGTGGTGGGCCACGCCGGAGACGGAGTTGTGGGTCCGGGCGCCGCCCAGCTCCTCGAAGCCGACGTCCTCGCCGGTGACCGTCTTGATGACGTCCGGTCCGGTGATGAACATGTGGGACGTCTGGTCGACCATGACCGTGAAGTCGGTGATGGCCGGGGAGTACACGGCACCGCCGGCGCAGGGGCCGACGACGAGCGAGATCTGCGGGATCACGCCGCTGGCGTGGGTGTTGCGGCGGAAGATCTCGCCGTAGGCGCCGAGGGAGGCGACCCCCTCCTGGATCCTGGCCCCGCCCGAGTCGTTGATGCCGATGACCGGGCAGCCGGTCTTCAGGGCGAAGTCCATGACCTTCACGATCTTCTGGCCGTAGACCTCGCCGAGGGCGCCGCCGAAGACGGTGAAGTCCTGCGAGAAGACGGCGACGGGGCGGCCGTCGACCGTGCCGTACCCGGTGACGACGCCGTCCCCGTAGGGGCGGTTCTTCTCCAGGCCGAAGTTGGTGGAGCGGTGCCGGGCGAACTCGTCCAGCTCGATGAAGGAGCCCTCGTCGAGGAGCAGCTCGATCCGCTCACGGGCCGTCAGCTTGCCCTTGGCGTGCTGCTTTTCTACGGCGCGCTCCGAACCGGCGTGTGTCGCTTCGTGGACACGGCGCTGGAGATCCGCGAGCTTCCCCGCGGTCGTGTGAATGTCGATCTCTTCCGGCTCGGACATCGGGATGCGGCTCCCTGCCTGCTCAAAAGGGGGGACGGTTACTCATCCGTAGAGTAGTGGGGCACCTACCAAACGGCAGTGCGGCGTACAACACACCTAGGGTGGCTTGCATGACGCCGCGAGACCCAGCAGATGCGAACAACAATCGTTGGTCCGACCTGGACCGTCCACCGCTGAACGGGGCGGGGCTGCGCAGGGCCCTGGTGCGGGACGGCGGCCACGGGGGCCTCTACTCCGACATCGAGGTCGTGGACAGCACCGGGTCCACCAATTCCGACCTCGTGGCCCGGGCCGTGTCGAAGGGCGCCGACGAGGGCGCGGTCCTCGTCGCCGAGGAGCAGACGGCGGGCCGGGGCCGGCTGGACCGGCAGTGGACGGCGCCGGCCCGCTCGGGGCTGTTCTTCTCGGTGCTGCTGAAGCCGGCCGAGGTGCCGGTGGCCCGCTGGGGCTGGCTGCCGCTGCTCACGGGGGTGGCGGTGGCGACGGGGCTGGCGCGGGGCGCGGGCGTCGACACGGCGCTCAAGTGGCCGAACGACCTCCTCGTCACCGTCGGTGACGAGGAGCGCAAGGCCGGTGGCATTCTCGCGGAGCGGGCCGGTGAGGACGGGGTGGTGGTCGGCGTCGGCATCAACGTCACGCTCCGCGCGGCGGAGCTGCCGGTGCCGCAGGCCGGTTCGCTGGCGCTGGCCGGGGCGGTGAGCACGGACCGGGAGACGCTGCTGAGGGCCGTCCTGCGGTCCCTGGAGGACTGGTACGGGCGCTGGCGCGCGGCGGGCGGCGATCCGGGCGTGAGCGGGCTCCAGGAGGCGTACGCGGCGGGCTGCGCGACGCTGGGGCGGTCGGTGCGGGCGGAACTGCCCGGAGACCGGTCGCTGGTGGGGGAGGCGGTGGCGATCGACGGCGACGGGAGACTGGTGATCGCCACGAAGGAAGGGGTTCAGGAGCCGGTGGGCGCGGGGGACATCGTGCACCTGCGGCCTGCGTGAGGGCGGGGGCGGGGGCGCTTGCCGGCGCTTGCCGGGTGCTGCCCGCGCCCACCCTCTTTCACTCTCGGCTTCGCTCGAGCGGGGGGACCGCACCGCCCCAGCGGCACGACTGCCCGCGGGTGGGGAGATGCGGCGGGCGAAGCGCCCCGTAAGGGGCGCAGGGGGTACCCCCGGCCGAAGGCTGGGGGAGGAACTGCGCGGCCGGCCCTCACCCACCCGCACCAGGAAATCGACCCCTCACCACCCCGATGTCGGCTTTCCTCACGAAGTGAGCTACCGCACAGCTGCCGTAGAGTTGAGGCCGGTCGGTATGCGACCGCGGTAGATCGGAAGGGCAGCAGGCGTGACCGTCGACGACACGGGCTCCGGCGAGGGCGCGGACGCCGCCGACTCCGGCGAGGACCCCCTCGCGCTGCGTCTCGAAGGCCTGATCCTCGGGGCCGAGCGCCGCTACACCCCCTTCCAGGCGGCCCGCAGCGCCGGCGTCTCCATGGAGCTGGCGTCGCGGTTCTGGCGGGCGATGGGCTTCGCGGACATCGGGCAGGCCAAGGCGCTGACGGAGGCCGACGTGCTGGCCCTGCGCCGGCTCGCCGGCCTCGTCGAGGCGGGGCTGCTCAGCGAGGCCATGGCCGTGCAGGTGGCGCGGTCCACGGGGCAGACCACCGCCCGTCTGGCGGAGTGGCAGATGGATTCCTTCCTGGAGGGCCTGACCGAGCCGCCCGAGCCGGGCATGACCCGTACCGAGGTGACGTACCCGATCGTCGAACTGCTCCTGCCCGAGCTGGAGGAGTTCCTCGTCTACGTCTGGCGCCGCCAGCTCGCCGCGTCGGCCGGCCGGGTCGTGCAGGCCACCGACGACGAGGAGATGGTCGACCGCCGCCTCGCCGTCGGCTTCGCCGACCTCGTGGGGTTCACCCGGCTGACCCGGCGCATGGAGGAGGAGGAACTCGGCGAACTGGTCGAGGCCTTCGAGACCACCGCCGCCGACCTGGTGGCGGCCCGCGGCGGCCGCCTCATCAAGACCCTCGGCGACGAGGTCCTGTACGTCGCCGACGACGCGGGTATCGCCGCCGACATCGCGCTGCGTCTGGTCGAGACCATGGCGAACGACGAGACGATGCCGGAGCTGCGGGTCGGCATGGCCTTCGGCACCGTGACCACCCGAATGGGCGATGTCTTCGGTACGACCGTGAACCTCGCCTCCCGTCTCACCTCCATAGCCCCGCGCGACGCCGTGCTCGTCGACAGCGCGTTCGCCGAGGAGCTGATCCGGGTCGGGGAGGCGCCGGCCTCGGAGGCGGCCGCCGCGGAGGAGGCGGCGACCGCCGAGAAGGAGGGCGAGGAGCCCCCGACGTACCGCTTCGCGCTGCAGCCGATGTGGCAGCGTCCGGTGCGTGGCCTGGGGGTCGTGGAACCCTGGCTGCTCACGCGCCGGGACGGGGAGCCGTAGCCGCGAACGGGTCCACGCACAGGCCGACGACCGGCAGGCAGACCCCGCTGCCGGGCTGATGCGCGCTGGGCGTCGGCGTCGGGGTGGGCGAGGGGCTCGCGGCCGGTGGCGGCGGAGTGCCCGTCGGCCGGGTCGGGGCCGTCGGGACGGTGGTCGGCACCGTCCCGGTCCCGGTGCCGGGCAGTGCGGTGGGCGAGGCGGAGGACGGTGACGCGGCGGCCGTACGCGATGCGGTGGCCGTCGGTGCCGTGCTCTCGCCGCCCATGACGGTGGCCGCCGAGGGCGTAGCCCTGAGGACCGTACCGACGGTGGCGGCCGCGTTCGCGGAGCGGTCCGTGGCCTCGGCGGTCGGATCGAGGCGGGGCTCCGCCTCCGCCGTGCCGGGTGCGCCGACACCGCCGCCGTCCGACGTGATCCGTACGAGGCTCAGCGCACCGGCGGCCAGCGCCAGCCCTCCGGCGGCGAACAGCAGCTTGCGGGGCCGGGGCTTGCGGTGCCGTCCCCGGCGACTGGCTGCCGGCATTCCTGTCATGAGGTTCCCTCCCCGCTGCGCGCCCCCCGATGCGCCGTGGCGAGCGCACGTTATGCGCTCTCGTGGGGCGTGCGCCGGGAGTCTCCCGGGATGTCACTCGAACGAGGGTGTCCGCGACGGGTCGGTGCCCCTTTCCTCCGGCCTGCCCCGGCTGCGATGATCGGGGAGTTAACAGGCGTTAACCCGTAGCCGGGTCGAGCGGAGGGTGACTGACATGAGCGAGGAGCGGTACGGGGAGTTCGTGCTGGTACGGCGGCACGGGCACGTCGCGGAACTCGTGCTGGACCGGCCCAAGGCGATGAACGCGGTGTCGACGGCGATGGCCCGCTCGGTCATCGCCGCGTGCGCCGCGCTGGCCGCCGACCGGGACGCCCGGGTGGTCGTGCTGACCTCCTCGCACGAGCGGGCGTTCTGTGTCGGCGCCGACCTGAAGGAGCGCAACGCGATGAGCGACGCGGAGCTGCTCCGGTCGCGGCCGCTGTCCCGTGGGGCGTACACCGGCGTGCTGGAGCTGCCGATGCCGACGATCGCCGCCGTGCACGGCTACGCGCTCGGCGGGGGCTTCGAACTGGCCCTGTCCTGCGACGTGATCGTGGCCGACGCTACGGCCGTGGTGGGCCTGCCCGAGGTGTCGGTGGGCGTGATCCCGGGCGGCGGCGGTACGCAGCTGCTGCCGCGTCGGGTGGGGGCGGCGCGGGCGGCCGAGCTGGTCTTCTCGGCGCGGCGGGTGGAGGCGCCGGAGGCGCGTGCGCTGGGTCTGGTCGACGAGCTGGTGGAGGCGGGGCGGGACGGCGAGGCGGCGCTGGAGCTGGCGGCGCGGATGGCGGCGAACTCGCCGGTGGGGCTGCGGGCGGCGAAGCGGGCGTTGCGGCTGGGGCACGGGCTCGATCTGCGGACGGGGCTGGAGGTCGAGGACGCGGCGTGGCGGACGGTGGCGTTCTCGGGGGACCGGGCGGAGGGTGTGGCGGCGTTCAACGAGAAGCGTCCGCCGGAGTGGCCGGGGGAGTGAGGTGCGGGTGGGCCGGGGCGGGGGGTGGGGACGCTTGCCGGCGCTTGCAGGGTGCCTCCCCCGGTCGAAGGCTGGGGGAGGAGCTGCGCGATCAGCCCCCACCGGCCCGCGGTCCGTGACGGCGCCCCACCCGGCAGCACCTGTTCGCCTTACCAATGTCCCGAATAAACCAAATCATCCCTAACCTGGAGTAATGGGTGAGGACAACCGGCTGGCAGCCGTCGTCGCGCTGGCTCAGGGCATGGCCGCGGCTCACACCCCACGTGAGTGCTGGCACGCCGCCGCGGCCGGCGCCTGCCGTGCGCTCGACGGCAGCTTCGCCGCGCTCTCCGTCTGGGAGCGCGAGCTCGGCCGGCTCCGGGTCCTCGTGAACGTCGGGGAGCGCGCCCCGGACGAGGAGGAGTTCCCGGAGGCCGAGGCCTATCCGGTGCACCAGTTCCCGGAGATCACCGAGTTCCTCCACGAACGCTGGGCGGGCGGCGGCGGCCCCAACGCCTGGGTCGAGACGGCCGAGGGCCCCGCCGCCGGCCGCCCCGGTTACTCCCACCAGCGCGTCGCCGCCCTGCGCCGCCGGGGCCGAGGCTGCTGCCTGGTCGCCCCGATCGTGCTGCACGGCAGGGCCTGGGGTGAGCTGTACGTGGCCCGCGCCGTCCGCACCCCCGTCTTCGGCCGCGCCGACGCCGACTTCGCCACCGTTCTCGCCTCCGTCGTCGCCGCAGGGATCGCGCAGACCGAGCGGCTGGAGGAGGCGCGCCGGCTCGCGTACACCGACGCCCTCACCGGGCTCGCCAACCGCCGCGCCGTCGACGTACGGCTCGACGAGGCGATCGAGCAGCACCGCGCGGAAGGGGCCGTGGTCAGCCTCGTCGTCTGCGATCTCAACGGGCTGAAGAAGGTCAACGACACCTGCGGGCACGCCGTCGGCGACCGTCTCCTGGAGCGCTTCGGCTCGGTGCTGTCGCTGTGCGGGGCGATGCTTCCGGGTGCGCTGGCCGCGCGGCTCGGCGGGGACGAGTTCTGTCTGCTCGCGGTCGGCCCGCCGGCCGACGACGTGGTCAAGGCGGCCGGTGAACTCTGCAGCCGGGCGGGGGAGTTGGAGCTGGGCGAGGGGGTCGCGTGCGGGATCGCCTCGACCGCCGACCCGATCGGGCCGGTGCGCTCGGGGCGCCGGCTGTTCCGGCTCGCCGACGCGGCCCAGTACCGGGCCAAGGCGCTGCGCGCCGACCGGCCGGTGGTGGCCGGGCGGGAGGGCCCGGACGATCCCGTGGTGCGGCTGGCCGACGCGCCGCCTCCGGAGCGGGCCGAGCGGCGGAGCTTCCGCGGGCGTCGGGGGGTGTGACGTACAGGCTGTGGCGTAGGGACTGTGACGTAGAAGTAAGGGGCAACCCCGTACCCCAGTAGTGACAGCTCCCGCATTCACTGCGTACGCTCCTGAATATGGATATGCACACTGTGGTGGTGGGGACGTCCGGTGTCACCGCGTCCGACGTTCTCGCCGTGGCGCGCGGCGGCGCCCGGATCGAACTCTCCGCGGAGGCGGTCGCGGCGCTCGCGGCGGCCCGCGAGATCGTGGACGCGCTGGCGGCCAAGCCGGAGCCGGTCTACGGCGTCAGCACCGGCTTCGGCGCCCTGGCGACCCGGCACATCAGTCCGGAGCTGCGGGCCCAGTTGCAGCGCAACATCGTCCGTTCGCACGCGGCCGGCATGGGGCCGCGGGTGGAGCGCGAGGTCGTACGGGCCCTGATGTTCCTGCGGCTGAAGACCGTCTGCTCCGGACACACCGGTGTGCGTCCCGAGGTCGCCCAGACCATGGCCGACGTCCTGAACGCCGGAATCACCCCGGTCGTGCACGAGTACGGCTCCCTGGGCTGCTCCGGGGACCTGGCCCCGCTCTCGCACTGCGCCCTCACGCTCATGGGCGAGGGCGACGCCGAAGGCCCCGACGGGGTCGTCCGGCCCGCCGGTGAGCTGCTCGCCGAGCACGGGATCGC
Organism: Streptomyces sp. NPDC013157; assembly: GCF_042899865.1. Classification (NCBI taxonomy): domain Bacteria; kingdom Bacillati; phylum Actinomycetota; class Actinomycetes; order Kitasatosporales; family Streptomycetaceae; genus Streptomyces; species Streptomyces sp. NPDC013157. The sequence goes on from NZ_JBIBAK010000013.1 coordinate 303,393, forward strand.
CCCCGTGCAACTGCGCGAGAAGGAGGGTCTGGCCCTCCTCAACGGCACCGACGGCATGCTCGGCATGCTGGTCATGGCCCTCGCCGACCTGGACATGCTCTACAAGTCGGCCGATGTCACGGCCGCGTTGAGCCTTGAGGCGCTGCTCGGTACGGACAAGGTTCTCGCGCCCGAGCTGCACGCCATCCGGCCGCATCCGGGGCAGGGCGACAGCGCCGCCAACATGCTCGCCGTGCTCCAGGGTTCCCAGCTCACCGGGCACCACCAGGACGACGCGCCGCGCGTCCAGGACGCGTACTCGGTGCGGTGTGCTCCGCAGGTCGCCGGGGCCGGGCGGGACACGCTCGCGCATGCGCGGCTGGTGGCCGAGCGGGAGCTGGCGTCGGCCGTCGACAACCCGGTCGTGCTCCCCGACGGCCGGGTGGAGTCGAACGGCAACTTCCATGGCGCGCCGGTCGCCTACGTCCTCGACTTCCTCGCCATCGCGGTGGCCGACCTCGGGTCCATCGCCGAGCGGCGGACGGACCGGTTGCTGGACAAGAACCGCAGCCACGGGCTGCCGCCGTTCCTGGCGGACGACGCGGGCGTCGACTCGGGGCTGATGATCGCCCAGTACACGCAGGCGGCGCTGGTCAGCGAGCTGAAGCGGCTGGCCGTTCCGGCGTCGGCCGACTCGATCCCGTCCTCGGCGATGCAGGAGGACCACGTGTCGATGGGGTGGTCGGCCGCGCGCAAGCTGCGGACGGCCGTGGGCAATCTGACGCGGATCATCGCCGTCGAGCTGTATGCGGCCACCCGGGCCGTCGAGTTGCGGGAGGGGCTGGCGCCGGCGCCGGCGTCCCGGGCCGTGATCGACGCGGTGCGCTCCGCGGGGGTGCAGGGGCCTGGGCCCGACCGGTTCCTCGCGCCGGATCTGGCCGCGGCGGAGGAGTTCGTGCGGGGCGGGGGCGTTGTCGCGGCGGCGGAGAAGGTGACCGGGGCGCTGCGGTAGCCGTCTGGCCGCGGGCGGGTGGGGGCCGGTCGCGCAGTTCCCCGCGCCCCCAAGATTGCGCAGTTCCCCGCGCCCCCAAAGGGGCGCGGGGAACTGCGCGATCTACGTCAGCTTCGCCGACTGGGCCTTGATCACCGCCGGTGGGACCGTGTACGTCTTGCCGGTCATCATCGCGCCGATGTTCATCGTGAAGTACGTGGCGACCGTGTTGCCGTAGCGGACCACCTCCGCGTGCAGCGGCCCCTTGTCGCCGTCCATGTCGGTGGTGGCGGTGAAGGCGATCGACTCGTCGCCCGATCCGGACGCCTTGGCCGGCGTGACCTTCGTGACCTTCTGTTCGTCGCCGGAGGTGCCGCCCGTGAAGCCCGTGGTGCAGTTCTCGAGGGCGGCCGAGAGGGCCTGCAGGGCCTGCCGCGCGCCGTCGCCGTCGTACGACGACAGGTCGAGGGAGGTGATGTCGAGGTTCAGGGAGTCCTTGAGCGCGCTCTCGAACTTGCCGTCGGCCATGTCGTCGAGGGAGGTCGCGTCGTCGGTGGGGTCCTTCTTGTCCTCGCGTACCGTGCGGCCGATCTCGGACGCCGGGTCGGCCGGGGCGAGGCCGGTGAGGACGTAGGCGAGCGGGCGGCACTTCTCGTCGCTGGACCTGACGGTGTTCCGGGTCGCGGCCTCGCCGATCGCGTTGACCTTGTAGCCGTCCACCTCGCCCTGCGCGAGGATCCGCTGCTTCAACTCCGCGGTGCCCAGCGCCTTGACGGTGGACGCCTTGTGCGCGGTGTCCGAGGCGTCCGTGGAACTCCCGTCGGAGCAGCCCGTGATGAGGGCGAGGGACAGCACGCCGCCTACGGCGAGGGCGCAGGTCCGCACGCCCGGTGATCTCTTCATGAGAGGACTGTGAGTCCCCGGTCAAGGAGTGGTCAAGTTGTTTAGAACTCCAGGCGTTCCCGGCGGACCGAATAGACCACGAAGCCCGCGCCGACGGCGAGGAAAAGGGTGCCGCCGATGACGTACGGGGTGGTGTCCGGGCTGCCGGTGTCGGCGAGGTGGGTGGCGTCCCCGGTCGCCTCGGACGTGGCCTCGGACAGCGCCCTCGCCTGCTGGGTGACCCGGGTCGCCGTACTCTCCGACGTGCCGGTTCTCGTCTGGGCGTCCTGCGACGCGTGGGCGGACGGAACGAACCACAGAGCGCACAGGAGCGTGCCTGCGGCGGTGGCGGTCAGCAACGGGCGGCGAGCGGATGACACGGAATATCGATCCCCTTGTGACGCTGGCGAATTGGCCGTGTGGGCAGATGTTAGTGAAAATCGCGGGTCACGGGAAAGTCACGGGAGGTTTCGGTCGTACGCTCCCGCCATGAGCACTCCAGAGACATCACGTTTTGTGCGGCTTCGGGTGGAGCTGGTCCTCGAGGTGGAGGACACCGCCGGACTCACCAAGGCCGCGCTGCGCCGGATCGCCGCGGATCCCGACCTGCCCGGCGAGGAGCGGACCCAGGCCGAGGCCGCTGTGACGGAAGACACCGCCGAGGCTCTCGCCTATCTCGTGGATCCGTTCGACCTGGTCAGCGAGGTGCCCGGGGTTGAGCTCCAGCAGGCCTCCTGGTCCAGCGAGCGGATTTCCTACGATCCTGATTCGCCGGACTGGGATCTCGACGAGGATGATGGCGAGGGCGACGACGAAGAGGGCGGCATCGGCTGAGTGATCCGGGGAACCGGTGACCCCGGGCGGCAACCGCCGTCCGGGGTTTCGTCGTCCCAGGGGGCGCGCGGACCGGTCTCTCCCGCACCGGCCGCCCCTGTGGGCGTGTTGTGCCCCACAGATCCGAAGAATGTGGAACGGGACGACGCGGCCGCAGCGTTGGGACTTCCTGACGGGGACTCTCGGTGTGTTCGCGGACTCGGCAACGATGGAGAAGCGTGTGATGACGGACAGTAAGCGGCGCAAGGGCCTGGTGGCCGCGTCCGCACTGCTCGGCGGTGTACTGGTGCTCACGGCGTGTTCCGGCAGCGACGACAAGGCGTCCGGCGGCGGCCAGAGCTCGCAGGCCCAGGCGGACGAGGCCGCGGCCAAGAAGTCGTCGAAGGCCGACATCACCATCACGCCCAAGGACGGCTCGTCCAACGCGTCGATCAACAACTCCGCGGCCGTCACCGTCAGCAAGGGCACGCTCACCGGCGTCACCATGACCACCGCCGACGGCACGGCGGTCGCCGGCGCGCTGTCCGCGGACAAGACCAGCTGGAAGCCCTCCGCCCAGCTGGAGCGGTCCACGACCTACAAGGTCGCCGCCGAGGCCAAGGACTCCGCCGGCCTGGTCGCGCACGAGAACGCGTCCTTCACCACGGTCTCCCCGGCCAACAGCTTCATAGGCACCTTCACCCCCGAGGACGGCTCGACCGTCGGCGTCGGCATGCCCGTGTCGATCAACTTCGACAAGCAGATAACGAACAAGGCCGCCGTCCAGAAGGGCGTCACGGTCACCTCCAGCAGCGGCCAGGAGGTCGCCTGCCACTGGTTCTCCACCCAGCGCATGGACTGCCGCCCCGAGGACTACTGGAAGGAGAACTCCACCGTCACGCTGAAGCTGGCGCTCGACGGCGTCGAGGGCGCCTCCGGTGTCTACGGCGTCCAGCAGAAGACGGTCACCTTCCACATCGGCCGCAACCAGGTCTCCTACGTCGACGCCCAGACCAAGGAGATGAAGGTCACCCAGGACGGCAAGACCGTCAAGACCATCCCGATCTCCGCCGGTTCGCCCGACAACAAGACGTACAACGGCATCATGGTGATGTCCGAGAAGTTCAAGGAGACGCGCATGAACGGCGCGACCGTGGGCTTCACCGACAGCGACGGCAAGGGCGAGTACGACATCAAGGACGTGCCGCACGCCATCCGGCTCACCAGCTCCGGCACCTTCCTGCACGGCAACTACTGGGGCGCCAAGTCCATCTTCGGCGCCGTGAACACCAGCCACGGCTGCGTGGGCCTGTCCGACACCAAGGGCGCCAACGACACCAGCACGCCGGCCTACTGGATGTACAGCCACTCGATCATCGGTGACGTCGTGGTCGTCTCCCACACCGGTGACAAGACCGTGTCCCCCGACAACGGCCTCAACGGCTGGAACATGAACTGGGCCGACTGGAAGGCCGGTTCGGCCGTCTGAGTCGCCCGCGAGCTGTAGGGAGGGCGGCCGTCCCGCGGGGACGGCCGCCCTCGGCGTTCGCGGGGACTACTCGGCCGGTGCGTCGAACCAGCCGCGGCGCTGGGCCTCGGCGCCCGCGGCGAAGCGGGTCTCGGCGGCGAGTTCCTCCATGAACTCGCTGATCCGGCGGCGCACGGTGCGCGGGGTGAGCCCGAGGCGCCGGGCGATCGACTCGTCCTTGAGGCCCTGCCGCATCAGCGCCGCGATCTCGTGGCGCTGTCCCTCCCGGTCCCCGTTGCCGGAGGAGCCGGAGAGCGTGAGCGGCCGGGCCTCGCGCCACAGCAGCTCGAAGTAGTGGCGCAGCGCGTCCACGGCGACCGGCGAGGTCAGGTGCAGGGCCGCGCTGGAGCCGGTCGGGGTGAGCGCGAGCAGGGCCTGGGCGCCGTCGGTGACCTTCAGCTTCATCTGCAGCCGCGGCAGCAGCCGTATCTCCTCTCCGGCCGCGGCGCAGCGCTCGATGATCCCGGCGCCCACGGGATCGCTCAGGAAGGCGGCCTCGTAGATGCTGCGGTGCCGTACACCCCGGGCGATGGAGGCGGCCGTGGGCGGCTGCGCGGAGCCCTCCGACAGGGGCAGGTCGTAGCGGAACGTCTCCAGCGTCAGGTGCTCCGCCGTGGCCGCCGTGCCGATGGTGTTGGACAGGGCCGCGATGTCGTCGGAGTCGGTGAGCACCCGGGCGAGCCGGTGCGAGGTGGCCTCCTGGGCCTGCCGGTGCGCGAGCCGGCGGATGTGCGCGGCCTCGCGCTGGGAGCGGGCGACGATGTCGTACTGGGCGTTGAGTTCGTGCTGTTTGTGGGCCAACGCCGCTTCCAGGGCCGGTACCGGGGCCGCCGCCGCGAGGACCGGCGGGTCGTGCGGCAGGACGTGCGCGAGGCCCAGGTCCAGCAGGCGGGCGGCGCTTCCCGGGCCGCCGAGCCGCCGGTCGGCGTCCGCCAATGGAACCGGACCGTCCGTTTCGGCCAGGGTCCGGTAGCTCGCGGCGATGTCCGAACCCGTGAGCGCCGTCAGGGTGCTGACGGTCTGGTCGAGGAGCTCCGAGGCCGTGGTGGAGAAGCCGTCCGATCTGTCAATGAGTCGCGCGTCTCCGGGTGGCCTGCTGTCCACATCTTCCTCCCCGTTTGCTTCATTGAATTCTGTACGTTCAGGTAGGGTCCGCGCCGACCCTCCGAATCTGCCGGATCGTAGTGCGAAATGCCGGATGGGCGGTGTCCTCGCAGGTCGGTGCGGTGCGGCCGGCGGGCCGGTGGCCGCAGCCCCGGACCGGAAGCCCGGCGTCCGGGCGGTGCCCGAGCGGATGGACAGGGGCCGGCGGGCGGGGAGTTGGCCGCTTGTGTCCAATCGGCCACAACTTCCCCTGGCCTTCGAAGGCCGGCGCCCTGTGGACTCGCCACTGCGCAGAAGTCCGTGTGAACGCGTGTGAACACACGACGGGGGATGTCCGAGTATGTACAGCAGCAGCACGATCGTGGCCGAAAGTGCACCGAAGCCGGCGCCGCTGCGGTCGCCCGGCACTGGTCTCCAGTGTCTTCGGTACTGCCCACCCATGTGACGTCTTCTCCCGCGAGGCCCCGGTCCTCGCGTATGCGAACTCCTCGCGAATGTGAACCGCCGCGCCTCCCTCCGCACCGGTGACCGATGCCCTGCCGTCAGGCGGCCGGCCGTCCGGGCGAGGGCCACCGGCCGTGGACCGCCGATGTTCCCGGCTGCCTCAGCGCCCGTCTTTCCACATGTGGACGCCAACGGAGACACCGACCATGACCAGCACGTCATCGCTTCGCCCTGTCCGCACGGCGGACGAAGAGCTGTGGCCGGCCTTACGCAAGGCCGGTTCCGCAGGGATCTCGCCCGCGGGCTCACAGGGCCTGAGGGCGCTCCTCGACCGGCCCGCGGAGGCGGTCGTGGCCGTCGACTTCGACGGCACCCTCGCCCCGATCGTCACCGACCCCGCCACCGCCCGCCCACTGCCGCAGGCCCTCGCGGCCCTCGTCACCCTCGCCCGGCACGGGGTGCGCGTGGTGATCGTAACCGGCCGCCCGGCCGGTTACGTGGTGGCCGCGGCCGCCCTGCGCACCGGTACCGGCGCACCCCGGATCACGGTGCTCGGCCACTACGGCCTGCAGCGCTGGGACTCGGCGACGGGCCGGCTGTGCACCCCCGCACCGCACCCGGCGATCGACCGGCTGCGCCGGCAACTGCCCCCGCTGCTGGCCCGGCACGGCGTCGGCGCCCGTATCGAGGACAAGGCGCACAGCATCGGCGTGCACACCCGCGGCTGTCCGGACCCCGGCGCCGCCCTGCGGCTCCTGGAACCTCCGGTCCGGGCGCTGGCCGACGGCCTCGGGCTGCGAGTGGAGGCGGGCCGCCTGGTCCTGGAGGTACGGCCGCACGGCGTCGACAAGGCCACGGCCCTGACCGGCTTCCTCGCCGAACGGCCCGCGCACGCCGTGCTGTACGCCGGTGACGACCTCGCCGACCTCCCGGTCCTGCGGCTGCTGACCGGACGCCGGGCACAGGGGCTGCCCGCCGTCACCGTCTACAGCGCGCCCGCCCTTCCCGCCGAGGCCGTCCCGGAGCTGCGGGACCACTGCGACCTGCGGGTGCCCGGTCCCGCCGGGGTGGCCACGCTGCTCGCCGTCCTCGGCCGAGGGCTCGTGGACCGCCGGCCATGACCACATCCCCACCCCCCACCCGGCCGGACCCGGTGCTGTCCCAGGTGCAGAGCGTGCCGGTCGCCGCACTGGCGCCCGCCGACTCGCCCCGGTCCGAGGACGTGGACCTGGCCTACGCCAGATCCCTCATGGAGATCGGCGAACTGCCCCCGATCCTGGTGAACCGCCGCACCCTGCGGGTCGTCGACGGCATGCACCGGCTCACCGCGGCGCTGCTGGCCGGCCGCCCCGAGATCGAGGTGCGGTTCTTCGACGGCGACGAGCGGGAGACGTTCGTGGCCTCCGTGCGGGCGAACCTGCACCACGGGCGGCGACTCAACCAGCAGGAGCGTTCCGCGGCCGCCCGCCGCGTCCTGGCCGCCTACCCGGAGTGGTCGAACCGCGCGATCGCGCAGGCCACCGGGCTGTCCACGAAGACCGTCGCGACCCTGCGGACGCGTTCATCCGGGGACGGGCCCCAGTTGAACACCCGGGTGGGACGGGACGGCCGGGCCCGTCCCGTGGACCCCTCCGCGGGACGGGAACGCGCCGCCGCGTATCTGCGCGCGCATCCGGACGCGTCACTGCGCCGGATCGCCTCCGCCGCCGGGGTGTCGGTGGGCACCGCCCGGGACGTGCGGGCCCGGGTGGAGCGGGGCGAGGACCCGGTCCCGGCGCGGCGGACCGCCGCGTCCGGGGGACCCGCGCCGCTGGCCGCGGTCGCTCCCGCCGACGTCCCGGCCCGCCCGGCCCTGCGCCGCGTCCGCGCCAAGGACCCGCTCGCCGCGCTCGCCCGCGATCCCTCGATCCGCTTCTCGGACCCCGGCCGGCTCCTGCTGCGGATGCTCGACAACCGTGCGCTCCTCGGCGCCGAGGGCGCCGTACTGGCGGACGCCGTGCCCGGCCACTGCCGAGCCGCGCTGATCGCCGCCGTCCACCAGCACATCGACCTGTGGCTGGCCTTCGCCGGCCTCCTCGAACAGACCGGCTGACCCTCCCCATCCCGTCAGGGCGGCCCGCGGACTCCTGCGGGCCGCCCTTCTCCGTCGCCCGAGAGGCTGCGGCGAGGGCCCGGGTGCCCGTCGCCTTGCGGAGGCCGTCGCGGGCCGGCCGTTTCCGCCGCCGGGGCTGTGCCGTGGGCCGCCCGGCCCTGCCGTCGCCCCGTGCTGTGCCGCAGGGCGCCGCCGCGGCTGCCCCTGATCCTCCTCGGCCCGCTCCCCTTTGCCGTTCCTTTCCCGCCCCTTGCCGTCCCCGCGTGCCGCTCTTTGCCGGGCGCGGACGGGGGCCGGAACCGCCGTTCGGCGCGTGCTCGTACCGTCCGGTTTCCCGTATTGCACACGTGTTCGCGCTGCCTACGCTCCCAGCGACTTCAAGGAGGTGGGTATGGACCACAACCACGACGGCGGGGAGTTCTTCGCCCTGCTCGACGGGAAACCCGTGTCGGCGCAGACGGCCGACTGGCTGGGCCGGGTCGACGCGATCGCCCCCGTCATCGAGAAGTGGCGCGAGGAGGGCGAGCGGCAGCGGTTCTCGCCGCTCCCGGTGTTCGAGGCGCTGCGCGACGCGGGCTTCCCCCGGATGCTGGTCTCCCGTGAACTGGGCGGCTCCCAGGTGCCGTTGGAGACCGGGTCGCAGGCGCTGCAGGCGCTGGCCCGGCTGGACCCGGCGGTCGGCTGGCAGATGGGGGTGCAGGCGGCCATCGGGCGGCTCTCGGACTACCTGCCGGAGCCGCAGGCCCGCGAACTGTTCCTGGACCAGGACGCGTTGGTGGTCGGCTCGGTCAACCCGACGGGCACGGCCGAGGCGGTCGACGGCGGGTACCGTCTCTCCGGCCGCTGGGGCTTCGCCAGCGGTTCGGCGCACGCCGCCTGGCTGGTGTGCGCGGCCCGCGTCACCGTCGGCGGCACACCCCGCACGACGGACCGGGGCGGCCCGGAGATCCGGATGCTGTTCGTCCCGAAGACCGCCGTACGGATGCTGGACAACTGGCACACGCTCGGCCTGCGCGGCACCGGCAGCGAGGACTACGAGGTCGACGACGTGTTCGTCGCCGAGCAGTACACCGTGGACCAGCGGGACATGTTCGCCGCACCGCCGGCCCGCCCCTCCCGCGGCTACGGCATCAGCTACTACGACTTCGGGCTGTTCGGCTCGTCGTCGACCGTGCTGGGCGCGGCCCGCGGTGCGCTGCGCGAGTTCCAGCGGCTCGCCCTGACCAAGCGGCCGGCCGCCGGCACGAGCACGCTGGCCGCCGGTCACACCGTCCAGGACCGGTACGCCCGCGCCGAGGCGAAGGTGCGGGCCGCGCGGCTGCTGCTCGCGGACGCCGGCTGGCACGCCGAGCGGTACGGCGAGACCGGCGGCGACGCGCTGAGCGCCACGGTCCGGCTGACCGCGGCGACCGTGGCCGAGCTCAGCTGCGCGGCGATCACCTCGCTGTTCACCGTGGCGGGCACCTCCTCGCTGTACGCGAGCAGCCTGCTCGAACGCTACTTCCGCGACGCGCACTCGGCCGCGAAGCACATCACCCTCTCGCCCACCAACGTCGAGATGGCGGGCCAGTACCTGCTGGGCGGCGGCCTCGCCATGCGCCGCTGAACCGCCCCGGTACCGGCCCCACTTCCCCAACCGCGACCTGCCCGGAAGGACAACCATGCAGACCATGAAGGCCCTCCAGCTCCTCGCCCCGCGCCAGACCGTGCTCGCCGACGTGCCGCGCCCGGCGGCGCCCGCCGACGGCCTGCTGCTGCGTACCCGCTGCGTGTCGATCTGCTCGACCGACATCTCCTTCTTCGAAGGGCACCTGTTCCCCTCCGAGTACCCGGTGATCCTGGGGCACGAATACCTCGGCGAAGTCGTCGAGAAGGGGCCGGAGTTCAGCCGCTCCGACATCGCGGTCGGCGACCGGATCGTCTACTGGGGACAGACCGACTTCGGCGGCTTCGCCGAGTACCGGACGCTGCGCCCGGTCTTCTCCGGCGAGGTCAAGGAGGACGTGTTCTGGGCCGACCGCAACTTCAACGACGACCTGCGGGCCGCCGCGGTGAAGATCCCCGACGCCCTCGACGACCTCCAGGCCTCCTTCATCGAGCCGACCACCGGCGCGCTCCGCTCCATACTGGGCAACCCGCCGAAGATCGGCGACAAGGTGCTCATCATGGGCACCGGCCCGATCGGCATCATCGCCGGCAGCGTCATCAAGCGCCTGTTCGCCCCGAACCAGGTGGTCTCCGTCGACGCCAACCCGATGCGCAACCAGCACGCCACGGAACACTTCTCCGAGCGTGCCTACCTGCCCGAGGAGCTCATCGCGGAGGTCGCCGAGAACACCTTCGACTACGTCTTCGACGCGCTGCCCACCGTGCGCGTCGACGACGAGGAGAAGGACCCCCGCCGGGTGGCGATGCGCCGGCTGAAGCCCAAGGGCCGGTACGTGCTGTACGGGGCCTCCCAGGAGATGCAGAAGTTCGACACCTGGCTGATGCTCGCCAAGGGCATCAACATCAGCGCCTCGCCCTTCGACGTCACCGCGTTCCCGATGCACCACTCCGCGAACGTGATCCAGACGGCCATGCAGATGCTGCTGTCCGGCATCGTCGACGGCAGGCGCCTGCTCTCCACCGTGCACAGCTTCCGGGACTACGACGGGCTCGTCGAGATCTTCAAGAACTACCGCAGCACCACCGACCTCAAGACGATCGTCGACTTCCGCGCGGACGCTCCGCTTTAGGGGCCGTTGTTCGTCTGCGGGTTCGTTGTGGCTGGTCGCGCAGTTCCTCCCCCAGCCTTCGGCCGGGGGTGCCCCCAGCGCCCCTTCGGGGCGCGGCTCCACCGCGCCGTCACCCCATACAGAAGGGAAAGCAGGAGTGGACACGCCCAGGACCAGCCAGTCCCTCGCATCCGTGGCGTCCGACGCGGACTTCGTCGTCGTCGCCAACCGTCTCCCGGTCCACCTGGACAGCCAGGGCCCGGACGGGCCGCGCTGGCGGCGCAGCCCGGGCGGACTCGTCAGTGCCCTGGAGCCCATCCTGCGCGCCCGCCGGGGCGCCTGGGCGGGCTGGGCCGGGACCACCGTCGGCGGCGCCCCCGCGGACCTGCCCGACCAGGACGTCCGGCTGCACGCGGTCCCGCTGGACGAGACCGAGTACCGGGAGTACTACGAGGGCTTCTCGAACACCACGCTGTGGCCGCTCTTCCACGACGTGGTGGTGCCGCCCGACTTCGACCGCGGCTGGTGGCAGAGCTACCAGCGGGTCAACCAGCGCTTCGCCCGGCACGCGGCGGCCCTCGCCGCCCCGGGGGCGACCGTCTGGGTCCAGGACTACCAGCTGATGCTCGTCCCCCAACTGCTGCGCGCCCTGCGGCCCGACGTACGCATCGGCTTCTTCCTGCACATCCCCTTCCCGCCGCCCGAACTCTTCCTCCAGCTGCCCTGGCGCGGCCAGATCGTCGACGGCCTGCTCGGCGCCGACCTGATCGGTTTCCAACTCCCGGGCGGCGCCCAGAACTTCCTGAACCTGGTGCGCCGGCTGCGGCGGGCGGAGAGCGTCGGACACGCACCCCGCTCGTCCGTTCTCGGCACCGTCCTGGTGGGCGACCGCGAGGTCCGCGTCGGCGCCTTCCCGATCTCGGTCGACGCGGCCGGCCTGGAGGAACTGGCCGCCGGCGAGACCGTAAGGGTGCGGGCCCGGCAGATCCGCCGGCAGCTGGGCGAGGACCGCAGGATCATGCTGGGTGTCGACCGCCTCGACTACACCAAGGGCATCGACCAGCGGCTGCGCGCCTTCGAGGGACTCCTCGCCGACGGCCGGGCCACCGCACGGGACACCGTCCTCGTCCAGATCGCCACCCCGAGCCGGGAACGCGTCGAGCACTACCGGCGCCAGCGCGCCCGCATCGAGGCCCGGGTCGGGCACATCAACGGCACGTTCGGGCAGGTCGGCCAGGTCCCGGTGCACTACCTGCACACCACCGTCGACCGCACCGAACTCGCCGCCCTCTACCGGGCCGCCGACGTCATGCTGGTGACACCGCTGCGCGACGGCATGAACCTGGTCGCCAAGGAGTTCGTCGCCGCCCGCCCCGACCTGGGCGGGGCGCTGGTGCTCAGCGAGTTCGCGGGCGCCGCGCAGGAGCTCACCCGGGCCCTGCTGGTCAACCCGCACCACCGGCACGAACTCCAGGACGTCATGGCCACCGCCCTCACCCTGGACCCGGCGGACGGCCGGCGCCGCATGCAGGACCTGCGGCGGCACCTGAGCGAGCGGGACGTCCACCACTGGGCCCGCTCCTTCCTCACCGCCCTGGGCGGCGCCGGACACGGCGCGCTCCTCCCGGGACCCGGCGACCCGGCACCCCGTGCGAGCGTCGCCTGACGCCCTTCGACGAAGAGGACGTATCCATCATGACCCGACCGACGCCACGCGTCCGCAAGGCCGTCGTCCCGGCCGCCGGGCTCGGTACCCGCTTCCTGCCCGCGACCAAGGCCACCCCGAAGGAGATGCTGCCCCTCGTCGACAAGCCCGCCATCCAGTACGTCGTGGAGGAGGCCGTCGCCGCCGGTCTCGACGACGTCCTCATGGTCACCGGACGCGGCAAGCGGGCGCTGGAGGACCACTTCGACCGCAACGCCGAACTCGAGGCCGTCCTGTCCGGCAAGGGCGACACGGCCCGGCTCGACCTGGTGCGCGCCGCGACCGACCTCGCCACCGTCCACTACGTACGCCAGGGCGACCCCAGGGGCCTCGGGCACGCCGTGCTCTGCGCGGCCCCGCACGTCGGCGACGAGCCCTTCGCGGTGCTCCTCGGCGACGACCTGATCGACCCCGCCGACCCCCTCCTGCCGTTCATGACCGGACTGCGGGACGAACTGGGCGGCAGTGTCATCGCCCTGCTCGATGTCGGCGCCGACCACATCCACCGCTACGGCTGCGCCGCCGTCGAGCCCGGCGACCGGGACGGCGTCGTCCGCGTCACCGACCTGGTCGAGAAGCCCGAGCCGGGCCGGGCGCCCAGCACCCTCGCCGTCATCGGCCGTTACGTCCTCGACCCGGCCGTCTTCGAGGTGCTGGCCAAGACCGGCCCCGGGTGCGGCGGCGAGATCCAGCTCACCGACGCCCTGCGCACCATGGCGCGCGATCCGCGGATCGGCGGCCCGGTGCACGCGGTGGTCTTCACCGGCCGCCGCTACGACACCGGTGACCGCGGCGAGTACCTGCGCGCCACCGTCCGGCTGGCCTGCCGCCGCGAGGACATCGGCCCGGAGTTCCGTGCCTGGCTGCGGCACTTCGCGGCGGCGGAACTCGCCGGCCCGCCGACCGCACCCCCGCCGTCGCACCGTCCGTGACCACGCCCGAGGAGGCGCCGTATCCCATGTCCGTCGCTGCCGAAGAAGCCGCCGAAGAAGTCGCCGAAAACGCTGCCGAGAACGCCGCCGAAGAGCTCGGCTTCACGCGCGCCATGGCCCGGGTCCCCGGCCCGGTGGTCGTCACCACCACGGTCGACGACAGCGGACGCCGCTGGGGGTTCACCGCGAGTTCCTTCGTCTCCCTCTCCCTCGACCCGCCCCTGGTGACGGTGAGCCTGGACAAGAAGGCCAGTACGCACCCCGCGTTCGCCGTCGCCGGTCACTTCATGGTCAACGTCCTGGCGCACGACCAGTCGGAGATCGCCCGGCGGTTCGCGACCTCGGGCGTGGACCGGTTCGCCGCGGGCGACACCGAGCCCCTGGAACGCGGACTGCCCGGCATCCCCCGGGCGGTGGTCCGGCTGGCCTGCCGGATGCACGAGGTCGTGGACGGCGGCGACCACAGCATGCTGGTCGGCCGGGTCCTGGACTGCGTCACCTCCCACGAGCGGGAGGCGCTGGTCTACGTCGACCGGGGCTTCGTACGCCCCGCCGCACCGGAAGCCGCCCGTGCCCGCTGACCCCGGACCGGACCCGGGCCCCGGGGCGAGCCCGTCCCGGCCGCGGCTCGCCGTCCTGGGCACGGCCCACCCGCACCTGGCCGACCACCTCCGCGCACTCGCCGGCCGCGCGGAGGTGGTCGCCGTACACGAAGGGCGCCTGCCCTGGAGCGGGGCCGGTCCGCATCCCGGGCTGCGCGGGGTGCCCGTCGTACCCGATGCCGCGGCCGCGCTCGCCGGCGCGCAGCTCGCCCTGGTCTGCGCCACGACCGCCGAGCACCCCGAACTGCTCACGGCCGTCGCCCGGGCCGGTCTGCCGGTCCTGGTGGAGAAGCCCCTGGCCGCCGGCCTCGCCGGGACGCAGGAGCTGGCGGACCGGCTCGCGGCGGCCGGTACGGCGGTGACGACGGCGATGTTCCTGCGCTGTGCCCCCGCGCTGCGCCGGGCCCGGTCGCTGCTGGCGGAGGGGCGGCTCGGGCGGCTGGTGGCGTGCGACGCGTGGTTCACCCATCCCGGCCTGCTGGACGGGCTGTTCACCGATGCCGGGGCGGCCTGGATGCGGGACGCGCGGTGGGGTGCCCGGGGCGCCTTCGCGGATCTCGGGGTGCACCTCGTGGACCTGCTGCGCTGGCTGCGGCCCGAGGCCGGCCTCCGGGTCCGCGGCGCCGTCCTGCACCCGCCGCCGGACGGCCTGCCGGGCGACGCGGGCGGCACGGCCCTGCTGGACTGGGGCGCGGTACCGGCCGCCCTGCACGCGGGGTGGCTGTCGCGCCCCGGGGGCGTCCGGCTGCGCCTGGAGGGAACCCGGGGCACGCTCCAGGTGGCGGGCGGCGAGCTGACGCTGGCCACCGCGGACGGCACGCTCACGGAGGCCCACCGGCCACCGGCGGCCGGCGACGCCATGACCGCGTTCCTGACGGGCGCCGGGGAGTTGGCCGACGTGACGGACGCTGTGGCCTGCGCCCGCGTCCTGGAGGAGATCGCCGGGGCGGCCGTACGCGGGTGAGTGCTCTGCCGGAAGGGCGCCCCCGAAGGGGCGCCGGGGGTACCCCGGCCGAAGGCTGGGGGGGAAACTGCGCGACCAGCCACGACGGCGTTGCAGTCGACCGACGGCATGTCGCGGCCTGCCGCTCAGGGCGTTGCCGCGTGCCTGGTGCGCCAGGTCTGCTTCTTGGCCTGGTTGCCGCAGGTCTCCATCGAGCACCAGCGGCGGTTCCCGGGGCGGGACGTGTCGAGGAACCAGGCGGCGCAGTGCGGTCCGGAGCAGGACCGTACCCGGTCCAGCGCGGGCGAGGTGGCCAGCGCGAGCGCGTCGCGGGCGATGTCGGCGAGGACCGCGCCCACCGGATCCGCGGCGCTCCAGGTCACCGTGCCGTCCGCGGCGAGCACCGGAACCGGGGGAGCCGCGGCGGCGGCGCGGTTGAGCAACTCCCGCTCCCCGGGCGGGCAGCCGGCCGGGCCGGCGGACGAGCGGGCCGCGGTCAGCAGCGCGTGCACCGCCTCCCGTACCGCCCGCGCCTCGTGCAGCACGTCCGGTGCCGGGGCCGGGACGGCGGCGCCGTCGGGATAGGGGCCCAGCTGGGCGACCCAGGCGGTCAGGGCCTCGGGGGTGTCCAGCTCCTCGGTGGCGCCGTCCATGCCGCGCAGCCTGAGCGTGCGCATGAAGTCCAGGCAGATCCGGCCCGCGCCGCTGCGGAAGCGGGGGGCCGTGGGCACGGGTGTGTCGGGCATGAGAACCACCCTACTGCGGAACCAGTTTTACTGGTACCGTCGAAGAACCGGTTAAAGCGGTTCCCGGTGGAGCCCCCGAACCCTCCGGCTCCGCCCCTCTTCCTGGATTTCTCTGTCTCTCCCTGTCTCTGTCCCCTTCCTCGCCAGAGGTGTGTCGTGTCCGCTGGGCCTCCTTCCCCCTCGTCGCCGACGCTGAGCCGGCGCCTGATCCTGCTGCTCTCCGTCGCCTGCGGCGTCGCGGTGGCCAACATCTACTTCCCGCAGGCGATCAGCCCCCTCATCGCCGACGACCTGCACGTCTCCCCGGAGTCCGCGGCCGTCGTGGTCACCTGCGCCCAGCTCGGCTACGCGGCCGGCATCTTCCTGCTGGTCCCGCTCGGTGACCGGCTGCGCCACCGCGGCCTGGTCACCACCCTGCTGCTGGTGACCTGCGCCGGGCTGGTGCTGGCGGGCACCGCCACCTCCCTGCCGGTCCTCGCCGTCGCCAGCGCGCTGGTCGGCCTGACCACCGTGGTCCCGCAGATCCTCATCCCCATGGCGGCCGGCCTGACCGCACCGGAGCGCCGCGGCGCGGTCACGGGCACCCTGCTGTCGGGCCTGATCGGCGGCATCCTGCTGGCCCGCACCTTCTCCGGCACCCTCGGCGAGTGGCTCGGCTGGCGCGCCCCCTACCTGGTCGCCGCCGGCCTGGTGCTCGTCCTCACCCTGGCCCTGGCCGCCGCGCTCCCCAGCACCACACCGAGCACCGACCAGCCCTACCCGGCCCTGCTCGCGGCCTCCCTGCACCTGCTGCGCACCGAGCCGCAGCTGCGCCGCTCGGCCCTCAACCAGGTGCTGGTGTTCGCCGCGTTCAGCGCCGCGTGGACCGCCCTCGCGCTGTACATCACCGGCCCCGCCTACCACCTCGGCACCCCGGCGGTCGGCGTGCTCGCCCTGGTGGGCGCGGCCAGCATGTTCGCCACCCCGGTCGCCGGACGCCGCACCGACCGCCAGGGCCCCGACGCCGTGAACCTCGTCTGCATGGCGGGTGCCATCGCCGCCGGCGCGCTGCTGCTGACCGGCCACCTCGGCGGTGCCGCCGGCCTGGTCGGCCTGGGCGCCGGGATGCTCCTGCTCGACGTGGCCATGCAGTCCGGCCAGGTCGCCAACCAGGCACGCATCTTCGCGCTCCGCCCCGAGGCCCGCGCCCGCCTCAACACCGCCTACATGACCTGCGCGTTCCTCGGCGGCAGCGCCGGCTCCTGGCTGGGCGTGCGGGCGTACTCCGCCTTCGGCTGGAACGGCGTCTGCGGCCTGGTCATGCTCCTGGCCGGCCTCGCCCTCCTCCGGCACGTCCTGCGCGCCCGCCCCGCCGCGGCCCCGGCGCCGGAGCAGGTCACCGCCTCCGCCTCCGACTCCACCTCCGCCCCGGCGGCCCGCTGACGCACCGTCCGCCCGGTCACCCCGCAGTCACCCAGTCACCGCACACACAAGGAGCTGTCATGCCCGATAACCTCCGCCGGAAAAGCACCACCTGGGGCCTGACCACGCCCCCGGCCGGCACCGCCCGGGACCGGCAGGCGGTCGCCCGGTGAGCGAGTGGGACTACGTCATCGTCGGGGCCGGCTCCGCCGGCTGCGTGCTCGCCGACCGGCTCAGCGCGGACGGCACCGCCCGGGTGCTCCTCGTCGAGGCCGGTACCGGGACCGCCGGGGACCGCCCCGAGGTGCAGGTGCCGATCCTCTTCCCGCGGCTGTTCGGCGGCGACCTGGACTGGAACTTCAGCACGGTGCCCCAGTCCGGCCTCGCCGACCGCGCGATACCGATCCCGCGCGGGAAGGCGGTCGGCGGCTCCTCGGTGATCAACGCCCAGCTCTGGACCCGCGGCCACCGCGCGGACTACGACGGCTGGGCGCGGGCGGGGCTCGACGGCTTGGGCCACGACGACCTGCAGCCCTACTTCGACCGGGCCGAGCAGCGGATCAGCCTCTCCGGGCTGCGCTATCCGCTGCCCGTGACCCCGGCGTTCGTCGACGCCTGCGCGCGCCTCGGGTACACCCCGGCCGCCGAGGTCCAGGAGGGCTACGCCCTGGCCCGCGCGACCCACCGCGACGGCCTGCGGCACAGCTCCGCCGACGCCTACCTCACGCCGGCCCGGGAGCGGGCCAACCTGACCGTCCTCGCGGACACGCTGGTGCACCGCGTGCTGTTCGAGGGCACGCGGGCCGTCGGGATCGAGGTCGAGGGGGAGTCGGGCACCGAGACCCTGCGCGCCGGACGCGAGGTCGTCCTCTCGGCCGGCGCCGTCGGCAGCCCGCACCTGCTCCTGCGGTCCGGAGTGGGCCCCGCGGCGGAACTCGCCCGCCACGGCATCCCCGTGGTGCGGGACCTGCCGGGGGTGGGCCGCGACCTGACGGACCATCTGCTGGTCCCGCTGGCCTTCGAGGCCCAGGGCTTCTGGTCGCCCGGTTCGGGCACCTCGCCGGAGCAGATCGACCAGTACCTGCGCGACCGCCACGGCTCGCTGGACTCGATCATCTCCGAGGCGCTGCTGTTCCTGCGCACCCGGGAGGAACTCGACGCCCCCGACGTCGAGATCGTCCACCTGGTGGTGCCGCTGGGCGAGCACCAGCGGCCCGCGGCACACGGCATGGCCCTGGGCGTCATCCTCATGCGCCCGCACAGCCGCGGCACCGTCACCCTGCGCAGCGCCGACCCGTACGACGCCCCGCTGATCGACCCGGGCTACCTGACCGACGAGGCGGGGGAGGACCTGGGGACCCTGGTGGCGGGCGTGCGCGCGGCCCAGCGGATCCTGCGCCAGCCGGACCTGGCGCAGTGGCTGGGCAAGCCGCTCACGGACGGCGCGCTCTCCGAGGACCTCGACGACATCACCGCGTACATCCGCGCCACCGGTGGCAGCATCCATCACCTGGTGAGCACCTGCCGGATGGGCACGGACGAACGCGCCGTCGTCGACCC
The DNA here is from genome assembly GCF_042899865.1 of Streptomyces sp. NPDC013157. Classification (NCBI taxonomy): domain Bacteria; kingdom Bacillati; phylum Actinomycetota; class Actinomycetes; order Kitasatosporales; family Streptomycetaceae; genus Streptomyces; species Streptomyces sp. NPDC013157. Next base: position 321,832 of record NZ_JBIBAK010000013.1, read on the forward strand.
GGCGTTCGCGGTCCGGGGTGTGAGCGGTCTGCGGGTGGTGGACGCGGCGGCGATGCCGAGCCTGGTGAGGGCGCACACCCACGCCCCGGTGACCGTGCTCGCCGAACGCGCCGCGGACGTACTCCTCGGCGAGCGCTGAGGAAAGAGCCGCCAGCGACCCCGGCCGGTGACTCCCCCGCCCGGCCGGGGTTTCCGCGCGCCCGCCCCGCCGGGGTGTCGGGGCCCGGCGCTGACAGCCGGGTGCGGGGTCGTTCCTGGCCTCCGTACAGCCTTCTCATGCATCTCTTATTTAGGCCTTATCGAGCCATCACGGTGTGTCCCTACCTTGCGGGTCATGTTCTTCACCTACCTGAGGCGCGAACTGCGCCGCCGCAGAAAGGCGGCTCTCGTCGTCGCCTCCGGCCTCGCGCTGGGCATCGCACTGGTCATCGTGGTCAACTCCGTGTCCAACGGCATGGGGAAGGCACAGGACAAGGTCCTCCAGTCGCTGTACGGCCTGGGTACGGACATGACGGTCACCAAGGCCGCGTCGGCGACCACGAGCGCCTCCCAACGGCCCCGCTTCAACTTCGACGCGCAGAACAACGGTTCGTCGAGCACGCAGAGCAGTGACCGAGTCATGGTGCAGGGCTTCACCACCCTCGCCTCCACCACCGTCACCAAGGTCGGCGGCCAGAAGGGCGTCGCGACCGCGGTCGGCGGGCTGAACCTCAACGTGGTCAAGATCAGCGGCCAGTTCACGCGGGGTCAGTTCCAGCAGAACCAGGGCTCCGGCGGCAACGGCGGCAACGGCGGCGGCTTCGGCGGCGGCGGCAACGGCCAGCCGCAGGGTGAGGTCAAGGGCGGTGGCGCCAACTTCGACGTCAACTCGTACACGGTCTACGGCACCGACGTCACCCAGACCGAGGTCGGCCCGCTGACCTCGTCGAAGATCACCAGCGGCCGTACCTTCAAGACCACCGAGACGGACGCCAAGGTCCTGGTCGCCGACTCGGCGTACGCCAAGGAGAAGAAGTACAAGGTCGGTTCGACCGTCACCATCAACAAGGTCAAGTTCACCATCATCGGCATCGCGACGGCCGACAGCGGTGACGCGGCGGCCAACCTGTACATGCCGCTGAAGCAGGCGCAGACACTCGCCGACGAGAAGAACAAGGTCACCACGATCTACGTCAAGGCGACCGACTCCAAGCAGATCTCCTCGGTCAAGAAGACCATCCAGAGCAACGTCTCGGGTACGACGGTCACCACCTCCGCCGACCTCGCGGACACCGTCTCCGGATCGCTGTCCACGGCGTCCTCGCTCGCCACCAACGTCGGCAAGTGGCTGTCCATCGCGGTGCTCGTGGCCGCGTTCCTGGTCGCCGGCCTGCTCACCTCCTCGGCGGTCTCCCGCCGCGTCCGTGAGTTCGGCACGCTGAAGGCGCTGGGCTGGAAGTCCGGCCGGGTCACCCGGCAGGTCATCGGCGAGGCCATGGTCAACGGCCTGGTCGGCGGTGCGCTCGGGATCGCGCTCGGCCTGGTCGGCGCGTACGTCGTCACCTCGATCAGCCCCACCCTGGAGGCGTCCCTCGGCGGCGGCGGTGGCAACGCGGGTGGCGGCCCCGGTGGTGGCGGCGGCTTCGGCGGCGGCTTCGGCGGCGGTCCCGGCCGGCAGACCGCGAAGACCCTGGAGGTCGCCCTCACGGCACCGGTCAGCGTGACGACGATCGTCCTCGCGGTGGGCCTCGCGGTGGCCGGCGGCCTGATCGCGGGCGCGTTCGGCGGCTGGCGCGCGTCCAGGCTGCGGCCGGCGGATGCACTTCGGCGCGTCGAGTAGCCGACGCCGGCTGGGGCGGGGGTGGGGACGCTCACCGGCGCTTGCAGGGTGCCGCCCCCAAGCCTTCGGCCGGGGGGACCCCAGCGCCCACCTGTGCCGCCCCAGCGGCACGACTGCCCGCAGCTGGGAAGCCCCGTAAGGGGCGCCGGGGGTACCCCCGGCCGAAGGCTGGGGGAGGAACCGCGCGAGCAACCCCCTCCGGCCCGCAGTCGACACCCGACCGCCCCATCCCCATACCCTCCAGGAGCCACCATGTACGAACTCAGAAACGTCACCAAGCTCTACACCCGGGGCAAGGACACCGTCCGCGCCCTCGACGGCATCGATCTCACCATCGCCGACGGCGACCGCCTGGTCATCCAGGGCCCCACCGGCGGCGGCAAGTCCACCCTCCTGCAGATGCTGGGAGGACTCGACCGCCCCTCCTCCGGCGAAGTCGTCCTCGACGGCACCGACTTGGCGAAGCTCTCCGAGACGAAGCTGACCCGGGTCCGCAGCGAGAACATCGGTTTCGTCTTCCAGTCGTTCAACCTGATCCCGACGCTCACCGCCCAGGAGAACGTCGAGACCGCCCTCGTCCCGCTCGGCGTCAAGACCAGGGAACGGCGCGAACGCGCCGCCGAGGCGCTGACATCGGTCGGTCTCGGCGAGCGCCTCGGCCACCTGCCCTCCGAGCTGTCCGGCGGCCAGCAGCAGCGCGTCGCCATCGCCCGGGCCCTCGTCAAGCACCCCAAGGTGCTGCTCGCCGACGAGCCCACCGGCAACCTCGACGAGGGCATGCGTGACGAGATCATGGACGTACTGGAGCGCATGTGGAAGGAGCACGGTCTGACCTTCATCATGGTCACCCACGACTCCGCCATCGCGAAGAAGGCCCCGCGCCTCGCGACCATCCGCAAGGGCAAGATCACCGTCAAGGAGAACGCCGGCGCATAACACCGGCGCGCCGCGCCCAACCGCGCGGTTGTGTAACGGTGTTCACCCCGGCGCGTAACAGTTGTCCCGCACTCTTCTTACCGGTCTCTCATCTCTTGAGCCCGCTGATCGCCCCCCGGCATACTCCGTATTCCGGGGGGTTGACGTATGTGCGTACGAGACTGCCCCCGGCCGGGTGAACGGGGAATTCGCCCGGTACACCGTCTCCTGGGGGAGTCTTGCGCAGACAAGTGAAAAGAGCCGCCGCGGCCACGGTGGCCACAGCGGCGGCCGTCGCGCTCGCCGCGGGCATGACCAGCCCGGCATCGGCGAAGCCGGAATCGCGCGCCGCTTCGGCAGCGGCCGCCTCTTCGCTCACCGCCAAGCACCACGTCACCCTGATCACCGGCGACCGGGTCGCCCTCGACGCCAAGGGCCGGGTCGTCGGCCTGGAGCGGGCCAAGGGGCGCCAGCACATACCCTTCCGGATCAGCAAGGTCGACGGGCACACCCTCGTCGTCCCCGGTGACGCCGTCCAGCTGGTGGCCTCCGGCAAGCTGGACCAACGGCTGTTCGACGTCACCGAGTTGAACAAGGCCGCGACCCGCAGGGCGCAGAAGAACGGTCTGAAGGTCATCGTCGGGTACCAGGGCGCGGCCACCGCGACCAAGGCCGACGTCCGGGACGCCGGCACGCTGCGGCACAGCCTGAAGACGCTGAACGCGGACGCCGTGCAGACCCCGGCCAAGGAGACGCCCGAGCTGTGGGACGCGGTCACCAACGGCGACAAGGCCGCCTCCGGCATCGCGCACGTCTGGCTCGACGGCGTCCGCAAGGCCAGCCTGGACAAGTCCGTGCCGCAGATCGGCGCGCCCACGGCATGGAAGGCCGGTTACAACGGCAAGGGCGTCAAGATCGCCGTGCTCGACACCGGTGTCGACACCACCCACCCGGACCTCAAGGACCAGGTGATCGAGTCCAAGAACTTCAGCGCGGCAGCCGACGCCTCCGACCACTTCGGCCACGGCACGCACGTCGCGTCCATCGCGGCGGGCACCGGCGCCAAGTCGCACGGCAAGTACACGGGGGTCGCGCCCGGCGCGAAGATCCTCAACGGCAAGGTCCTGGACGACACCGGCTCCGGTGACGACTCCGGCATCCTCGCCGGCATGGAGTGGGCGGCGGCCGAGGGCGCCGACGTCGTCAACCTCAGCCTGGGCGGCTTCGACACCCCGGAGATCGACCCGCTCGAAGCCGAGGTCAACAAGCTCTCCGAGCAGAAGGGGATCCTGTTCGCGATCGCCGCGGGCAACGAGGGCCCCGAGTCGATCGGTTCGCCGGGCAGCGCCGCCGACGCGCTCACCGTCGGCGCCGTCGACGGCAACGACAAGCTCGCCGACTTCTCCTCCACCGGCCCCGCCGCCGACGGCTCCATCAAGCCGGACGTCACCGCGCCCGGCGTCGACATCACCGCGGCTGCGGCCAAGGGCAGCGTCATCGACCAGGAGGTCGGCGAGAACCCGCCCGGCTACCTGACCATCTCCGGCACGTCGATGGCGACCCCGCACGTCGCGGGCGCCGCCGCGATCCTCAAGCAGGAGCACCCCGACTGGGGCTACCAGGAGCTGAAGGCGGCCCTAGCCGGCTCCGCGAAGGGCGGCACGTACACGCCGTTCCAGCAGGGTTCGGGCCGGATCGCCGTCGACAAGGCCATCAAGCAGACCGTGCTCGCCGACCCCGTGTCGGTGAACTTCGGTGTGCAGCAGTGGCCGCACACCGACGACACCCCGGTCACCAAGCAGCTGACCTACCGCAACCTGGGCACCAAGGACGTCACCCTCAGCCTCGCGGCGACCGCCACCGACCCCAAGGGCGCGGCGGCCCCGGCCGGCTTCTTCAAGCTCGGCGCGACCAAGGTGACCGTCCCGGCGGGCGGCAAGGCCTCCGTCGACGTCACCGTCAACACCAAGCTGGGCGGCACCCACGACGGTGCCTACTCGGCGTACGTCACGGCGACCGGCGGCGGCCAGAGCATCCGCACGGCGGCCGCGGTCCAGCGCGAGGTGCAGTCCTACAACGTCACCGTCAAGCACATCGGACGCGACGGCAACCCGACCGGTGTCTACAGCACCGACCTCGTGAACTACTCGGGCCTCGGCGACGGCCGCGACTACGTCGTGCCGGCCGACAACTCCGGGACCGCCACCATCCGGGTGCCCAAGGGCACGTACCTGCTCGACGCCTGGATCGCCAAGGACTTCACCACCTTCGACGGCGGTCTCGACTGGCTGGTCAACCCGAAGCTGAGCGTCACCAAGGACCTCACGCTCACCATCGACGCCCGCACCACCAAGTCCGCCGACATCACGGTGCCGGACGCGCAGGCCACCCCGCACTCGGCGACCGTCGACTACATGTACGACCCGGCCGGCATCGGGTTCGGGGTCGGCTTCGACACCTTCGACAAGATCCGGCTCGCCCCGCTGGGCGGCGAGGTCAGCGGTCTGACCCAGACCTGGAGCGGTCAGTTCACCAGGGGTGCCGGCGAGGAGTACGACGTCGCCACCAGCGCCCAGGTCAAGAAGGTCCAGGGCGACAAGGTCCGGCACTTTAAGACCGGTGAGCTCGCCACGGTCACGAACGCCGTCGGCGCCTCCGCGCCGAACAAGACCGGCTCGGTCGCCCCGTGGGGCGTGGTCGGCGAGGACGTCGTGATGGGTGACGCGGTGGAGCAGAAGCTGCCCACCACCCGCACCTTCCACATCTCCACCGTGGACCACGCCCAGTGGGCCTTCGACGTCACGCAGTTCTCCGGCCACGACGCCCAGGGCGTGCCGATCGCCGACGCCTTCTACACGCTGGGCGACCCGAAGACCTACAGGGCCGGCCAGACCTACCGCAACACCTTCAACAGGGCCGTCTTCGGCCCGCACCTGAGCCGCGAGTACGGCCTGTTCCGTGACGGCAACCAGATCTTCGGCGTGGTCCCGCTGTTCTCCGACAGCGCCAGGCACGCCGGGTCCTCCGACTTCCTGTCGGTGAACACCACCCTGTACCGCAACGGCACCAAGGTGGGCTCCAACAAGGACCCGCTGTTCGGCGACGGCGTGTTCACGGTGCCGTCCGCGAACGCCGAGTACAAGCTGACCACCTCGGTCATCCGCTCGGCCAAGGTCGCCGCCGCCTCCACCCGGATCGACGCGAGCTGGACCTTCCACTCGAAGAAGCCGGGCAGCAGCACCACGCCGGCCCAGCTCCCGGCCTCCACCGCGCACTTCGGTGCCGCCACCGGCGCGGACAGCCGTGTCGAGGCGGGCAAGAAGGTCACCTTCCCGGTCACCGTCGAGGGCGCGGCCGCCGGCCGCAACCTGAAGTCCCTCACGGTCTACGTGTCCTACGACCACGGCCGGAACTGGCGGAAGGTGACGGTCAGCCACGGCAAGGTCACCGTCAAGAACCCGGCCAAGGGCAAGGCCGTCTCGTTCCGCGCCACGATCGTCGACAAGAAGGGCAACAAGTCGATGATCTCGATCTACGACGCGTACTACGGCAAGTGAGCCGTGACCGCTGAGTAGACACCCCAGCGAGCGGCCCGCCGGAAGCGCGGCTTCCGGCGGGCCGTTCTCCATGCCGTGGATGCCGTGGATGCCGTCGGTCAGGGGGCGGGGGCGACCCGGGTGGCGTCCGTGCCCCAGCTGGCCAGCAGGCGCAGCGCCTCGGCCGACGCCGAGCCCGGTTCCGCGTGGTACGTGACCAGGGCCTGGTCCTGGTCGCCCGCCATGCGGAACGACTCGTAGTTCAGGGACAGCTCACCCACCAGCGGATGGTGTATCCGCTTCACCCCGTACGACTTCTCCTTGACGTCGTGGGTCGCCCACAGCCGGCGGAACTCCTCGCTCTTGACCGAGAGCTCGCCGACCAGCGCGGAGAGCCGGGGGTCGTCCGGGTAGCAGCCCGCGTCCATCCGCAGCTGGCACACGATGTCGATCGCCTTCTGCTCCCACTCGACGAAGAGCTCACGGTAGTCGGGCCGCAGGAACGTCAGCCGGGCCCAGTTGCGCTCCGCCGCCGGCAGCTCCGCCCAGTCGCCGAAGAGCGCCGCCGCCATCCGGTTCCACGCCAGGATCTCCGAGCGCCGCCCCACGATGTACGCGGGCACGCCCTCCATCGACTCCAGCAGCTGCCCCAGCGACGCCCGCACCTGCTGCGGCCGCGCCGACGCCTTCTTCTTGTGCTGCTTGCCCTTGGCGAGGTGGGTGAGATGCGCGTGCTCGGCGTCGGTGAGCCGCAGCGCGCGGGCGATCGAGTCCAGCACCTCCGCCGAGACGTTCCGCCCGTTGCCCTGTTCCAGGCGTGTGTAGTACGCCACCGACACCCCGGCCAGCTGCGCCAGCTCCTCGCGCCTGAGCCCCGGCACCCTGCGGCGCCGCCCGAAGTCCGGCAGCCCCACGTCGGAGGGGCTCAGCCGGGCCCGCCGGGTGCGCAGGAACTCGCTGAGCTCGGCACGCCGGTCCAGGGACGGGGAGGCGGAGGCGGGGCCGGCTGCGGAGGGTAGGGGCTGGTCTTCCATACATCCAGTATTCACGGTCGTACGCACCCGAACCTGATCCCGCCAGTGGTAGGCACGGCAGACGTACGCAGAGGCGGGGGCTGGGTGACGGACGTAGCGTGGAGGAGCCTGGAAACGTGCCCGGGACGGAAGAAGGCGACCGGGTGCGAAGACACCTCTAGGAGAACCCCCCTCATGACCACTGTTGCTGCTTACGCCGCGCCCGCCGCCAAGGCACCGCTGGAGCGGACCACGATCGAGCGGCGCGCGGTCGGCGAGTTCGACGTCCTCATCGACATCGAGTTCGCCGGTATCTGCCACTCCGACATCCACCAGGCCCGCGAGGGCTGGGGTACGGCGATCTTCCCGATGGTGCCCGGTCACGAGATCGCGGGCGTCGTCTCCGAGGTCGGCCCGGGTGTCACCAAGTACGCGGTGGGGGACCGCGTGGGCGTCGGCTGCATGGTCGACTCCTGCCGCGAGTGCGACAACTGCAAGGCCGGTCTCCAGCAGTACTGCACCGGCGGCGGCCCGACCTGGACGTACAACGGGGTCGGCAAGGACGGGCAGCCGACCTACGGCGGCTACTCGCAGAAGGTCGTCGTCGACGAGAACTACGTCGTCCGCATCCCCGACGGCCTCCCCCTCGACGTCGCGGCCCCCCTCCTCTGCGCCGGCATCACCACCTACTCGCCCCTGAAGCACTGGAACGCCGGTCCCGGCAAGAAGGTCGCGGTCGTCGGCCTCGGCGGCCTGGGCCACATGGGCGTGAAGATCGCCGCCGCCCTGGGCGCCGAGGTCACCGTCCTCTCCCAGTCCCTGCGCAAGAAGGACGACGGCCTGAAGCTGGGCGCCACGCACTACTACGCGACCAGCGACCCGAAGACCTTCCAGGACCTCAAGGGCACCTTCGACATCATCCTCAACACGGTGTCGGCCCCGCTCGACTTCGACGCCTACCTCTCGCTGCTGAAGACCGACGGCGCCATGGTGAACGTCGGCATCCCCGAGGAGCCGGTGCACATCCTGCTCTCCTCCGTCTTCGGCAACCGCCGCAGCCTGAGCAGCTCCGGCATCGGCGGCATCCCGGAGACCCAGGAGATGCTCGACTTCTGCGCCGAGCACAACCTGGGCGCCGAGATCGAGCTGATCAGCGCCGACCAGATCAACGAGGCGTACGACCGGGTCGTGAACAGCGACGTCCGCTACCGCTTCGTGATCGACACGGCGACGATCTGAGTCACCGCCGCTGCCTCCGGCCGAGGAGCCAGAGCAGATAGGGGCCGCCGACCAGGGAGGTCAGCGCACCCACCGGGATCTCCAGCGGAGGGACCAGGGTGCGCGCCACCAGGTCGGCGGTCACCAGCACGAGCGCGCCCGTCAGCGCCGAGCAGACCAGCGGCAGCTGGGAGGTGCGGGTGAGCCGCCTCGCCAGCTGCGGCGCGGTCAGCGCGACGAACCCGATGGGCCCCGCGGCACCGGTCGCGGCGGCGGCGAGCACGACGCCGAGGGCGGTGAGGCCGAGCCGGGCCCGGTCCACGCGGAGGCCGAGGGCGGCGGCGGTGTCGGGGTCGAGCCCGAGCGGCCGCGCCGCCCGGCTCGCCCACACCAGCCCCGGCAGGGCGAGGAGGAGTACGACGGCGAGCGGCCCGGCCTGCTCCCACCCCCGCCCGTTCAGACTGCCGGTCAGCCACAGCTTGACCTGCTCGGCCGCGTCCAGCTCGCTGTCGGTGAGATACAGCTGGACGACGGCGGACAGGGCGACGCCGATACCGACGCCGGTGAGCACGAAGCGGCTGGGCTGCATGCCGTGGCGCCAGGCGAGCGCGTAGACCAGGGCGGCGGCGGTCAGCCCGCCGCCGACGGCGACGACGGGCATCGCGGCGGGCGAGGCGACGGCACCGGTGGCCAGCGCGAGCACGGTCGCGGCGGCGGCGCCGTGGCCCACCCCGATGATGTCGGGGCTGGCCAGCGGGTTCCGCGTGACGGTCTGCACGAGGGCCCCGGCGAGGCCGAGCGAGCCGCCGACGAGGGCGCCGAGCACGATGCGGGGGACGCGCAGCTCGTTGACGACGAGGCCGTAGGGGGTCTGCTCGCCGCGGAGGGTGCGCCAGACGCCGGCGGGGGAGATGTAGGTCTGACCGAGGCAGGCGGAGGCGGTCATGGCGACGGCGAGGAGGGCGAGCAGGGCGAGGGCGACGAGAATCGAACGCTTCTGAAGGACGAGGGAAAGGCGGGGGTGGGGCCGTAGCACCACGACTGCGGGCCGGTGGGGGCTGATCGCGCAGTTCCCCGCGCCCCTTGCGGGGCGCTGCACCGCCGCATCTCTCCTGCCGTGGCACCCGCAGACAGCGTCGCAGCTGCTCGGCTGGGGCGATGGGAGTCCCCCCGCGCGAGCGAAGCCGAGCGTGGGGGAGGGTGGGCGCAGCGGCGCCCTGCCAGCGCCGGTAAGTGCAACCCCCCGCCCCCGGCCCCGATCCCGGGTGCGGCTCACGTCACGGCCCCTTTCCTCCGTACCAGGGCCACCAGCACCGGCACCCCCACCAACGCCGTCATCACCCCGGCCGGCACCTCCGCAGGAGCCCGCACCACCCGGCCCACCACATCGGCGCCCACCAGCAGCCCCGCCCCGAGCAGCGCCGACAGCGGCAGCACGCGCCCGTACCCCCCGCCCCTGACCAGCCGCCGCGCCAGATGCGGTACCACCAGCCCGACGAACGCGATCGGCCCGGCCGCGGCCACCGCCGCGGCCGTCAGCAGCGTCGCGCCCAGCGCCGCGCACCCACGGACCACCTGCACCCGGTGCCCCAGCGCCCGCGCCGCCTCGTCGCCGAGCGCCAGCGCGTCCAGCCCCCGGGCGCAGGACAGCACCAGCACGGTGCCCACCGCCAGGAACGGCAGCATCCGTACGACCGTCCCCGCGTCCCGCCCGCTCAGCGCCCCCACCTGCCAGAACCGGAACTGGTCGAGCGTCGCCGAGCTGGAGGTGAGGACGACGGTCGTCGCGCCCGCGGTCATCGCGGACAGGGCGGTGCCGGCGAGCGCCAGCTTCACCGGGGAGGCCCCGCCCCGCCCGCGCGCCGCGACCCCGTACACCAGGCACGCGGCGGCGACGGCGCCGGTGAAGGCGTACCAGACGTAGGCCCCGAAGCCGTACCCGGAGCCGCCGAGGACGATGGCGAGCACGACCCCGGCCGCCGCCCCCTGGCTCAGGCCCAGGATGCCTGGATCGGCGAGCGGGTTGCGGGTGACCGCCTGGAGCGTGGCCCCGGCGAGGCCGAGCGCGGCGCCCGCGGTGAGGCCGACCTCGGTGCGGGGCAGGCGGAGGGAGCGGACCACGAGCGCGTCGGGGGAGGACCCGCCGTGCAGCAGGGCGTCGAGGACGGTCGCCGGCGGTACGGCACGCGTGCCGACGGCGAGGCTGAGCACGGCGACGACGGCCACCGCGAGGGCGGCCGTCGGCCAGAGCAGGGCGCGGCGCACTTAACGCAGGTGCTCGGCGAGCTGCCGTACGACCAGACGCGCGGCCGTGGGGCCGGCGTTGAGGTACCAGGGGTCGTCGTCGACCTGGACGGCGTGCCCGGCCCTGACCGCCTTCATCGACTTCCACAGCGGCCCGGCGAGCACGGCCGCCGCGTCCGTCTTCGCCGCGTCGCCCTGCACGGAGTAGAAGATCCAGTCGCCGTCGGCGGTGTCGACCTTCTCCGCGCTGATGTCCTGCGAAATGGCGTTGAACTGCTGGGACCTGGGGCGGGAGAGGCCCATGTCGACGGCTATCGAGCCGGTGAAGGAGGAGACGCCGAACATCCGGGTGCGGTCGGGCGTGAAGCGGACCATGGACACGGTGGCCGAGCCGTCGAGGGCGGAACCGCTTTCCTTCGCGTCGCCGGCGATGCCGTCGAGGAGTTCCTGCGCCTTCTGCCCCTCGCCGACCGCGTCCCCGACGAGCAGCAGGTCCCGCTTCCAGTTGATGCCGTTGCCGGCCGTGACGACGGTCGGGGCGATCTTCGACAGCTGGGGGTAGAGGTCGCCGAGCGAGTCGTTGACCAGGATCAGGTCGGGCCTGGCGGCGGCCAGGGACTCCAGGCTGGGGGACTGGCGGGTGCCCGCGTCGGTCATCGCGGCGAGCTTCTTCCCGTACTGCGGGAAGGCGTCGGCGAGGTAGCCGGGGACCAGTCCGGCGTTCTCGGCGCGGGTGCCTGCGGTCGGGACGATGCCGAGGGTGAGCAGGTCGTCGAGCTGCCCGGTGCTGAGCACCGCGATCCGCTTCGGCTGTGCCTCGATGGTGGTGCTGCCCTCGAAGTGGGTGACCGTGCGCGGGAAGACGCCGTCGGTGTCGGTGTCGGAGCCCATCCCGTCGGCGAGGGCACTCGGCGCGGCGGAGGGGCCCGCGGAGGCGCCGGCGACCTTGTTCACGGTTCCGTCGCCGTGGGCGGCGGCAGCGGCATCGTCGTCACCGCCGGACGACGAGCAGCCGGCCAGCAGGCCGCCCACCACGGTCACGGCGGACACCGCCAGGACGGCCCTCAACCTCAACGCACGCACGACTGACTCTCCCGATCAATGACTAAGGTGAGCCTTACCTTAGCTGGTGTCGGGGGTAGGTTGGACGGGAGGAGGTCCCACGATGACCGTGAACCTGAACCACACCATCGTCGCCGCGCACGACAGGCACGCCTCGGCGAAGTTCCTCGCCGACATCCTCGGTCTCGAAGTCGGCCCGGACTACGGCCCGTTCGCCCCGGTCGCGCTGCCCAACGGCGTCACCCTCGACTACATGGACACCCCCGGGGACATCCCGCCGCAGCACTACGCCTTCCTGGTCTCCGAGGACGACTTCGACCAGATCTTCACCCGGGTCCGGGAGGCCGGCCTCAGCTACTGGGCCGACCCGCACCACAGCCGTCCCGGCGAGGTCAACACCAACGACGGCGGCCGCGGCACCTACTTCGACGACCCCGACGGCCACCGCCTGGAGATCCTCACCCGCCCCTACGGCAGCGGCGGCTGACCCCGGGCGCCCGGCGTCAGGCCCGGAGCCCCTTGAGGCCGTCCTGGGCGGCCATGACCAGCTCGATGCCCCGGTTGTCGGCGGCGGGCTCGCGCATCTGGTTCGTCACGTACGCCATCGCCAGCCGCTCGTCGGGGTCGACCCAGACCAGCGCGCCGCCCCAGCCGCCCCAGCCGAGGGCGCTGCCGAAGAGGCCGTAGCCGAGGCCGTAGCGGGCCGGCATGCCGAGGACGCGGTCCTCGCCCTCGAACTGGAGCTCCCGGGCCCGCTCGCACCCCTCGGGGGACAGCACCCGCACCCCGCCGACGGTTCCGCCGCAGGCGAGCAGGGACTGGACGAGGGCGACCGAGCGGGCGTTGCCGTAGCCGCTCGCCGCGGGGATCTGCGCGCGGCGCCAGGCGAGGCTGTTGCCGTCCCGGACGCGGAGAGCGGTGGCGGTGGTGGGGGCGGCGGGGGTCGCGTCGCGGCTCGCCGCACTCGCCGTGTAGTCCTCGTCCCGGCCCGGCGGCGGCACGGTCAGCGCCACCCGCGGGTCGTGCTCGGGGCCGAGGCCGAGGTGGAAGTCGGCGCCGAGCGGCCCGGCCACCTCCGCGGCGAAGAACTCGCCCACGCTCCGCCCGGTGATCCGGCGCAGCACCTCACCCACGAGGAACCCCTGGGTGAGCGAGTGGTACCCGGCCGCGGTCCCCGGCTCCCACTGCGGGGCCTGCCCGGCGAGCCGGGCCGTGGCGGTCGTCCAGTCGTACAGCTCCTCGGCCGGTCCCACCCAGTCGGGCAGCCCGGCGGTGTGCGACAGCACCTGCCGCACCAGCACGTTCTGTTTGCCGGCCGCGGCGAACTCGGGCCAGTAGCGGGCGACCGGCGCGTCCGGATCCAGCGCGCCCCGGTCGATCAGGACGAGCGCGCACAGCGCGGTCATCGTCTTGGTCACGGAGAACACGTTGACGATCGTGTCCCGCTCCCACGCCCGGGTCCGTCCGGCGTCGGCGAACCCGGCCCACACGTCCACCACCGGCTTCCCGTCCACGAAGACGGCCACGGCGCCGCCCACGTCGCCTTCGTCGACGAATCCGGCGAGTGTGGAGGGCACGGCGGTGAACAATTCGTCGTACGAGCCCTGGATGTCGGCCATGCACATCATTGAGCCCGCAGAAGCGCGCCCCGGCAACCGAATATCGGCGCAGCGGAGCGCCCCGCAGGGGCGCTGGGGGTGCTCCCGGCCGAAGGCCGGGGGAGGAACTGCGCGACCAGCCGCGATGGCGCCGCAGTCGACAGACGGCACACCGCGGCACTCCCGGCAGAGCGCTCGGCGAATCAGCCCGACGCACCTCGGCCGCCCCGCCCGCGTCACCCGCGCGGAGCGCCGCCACCGGAGCCCGGACCCTCGGTCTGGTCCGGCCGGCCCTCGGCATCTGCTGCCTCGCCTGCCTCAGGAGGTGCTTGCGCAAGGCCCCGCCGGAGACGACCTTCGACGAAGACCCGGCCCCGGCCCCCGCGCCGGAAACGGCGACGGACCAGGCGCGGGACACGGAATCGCCGGGAACCCTGACGCGTTGAGGGGGATGGACATCGGAGGCCGCCGGTGTGCGAGCCGAGGAGCCCGGGTGATCGGGCCGACGAGTATTGGAGGGGTCGCGATGACTGTGCAGACGCAGAGGGCCGTGCTGGCGGGCGGATGTTTCTGGGGGATGCAGGACCTGATCCGCAAGCAGCCGGGAGTGACGGCGACCCGGGTCGGCTACACCGGAGGTGACGTGGCGAACGCGACGTACCGCAACCACGGCACGCACGCGGAGGCCATCGAGATCCTCTTCGACCCCGAGAAGACCGACTACCGCGCTCTCCTGGAGTTCTTCTTCCAGATCCACGACCCGAGCACCAGGAACCGCCAGGGCAACGACATCGGCCTCAGCTACCGCTCGGCGATCTACTACGTCGATGACGAGCAGAAGCGGATCGCCGAGGACACGATCGCGGACGTGGACGCCTCCGGGCTGTGGCCGGGCAAGGTCGTCACCGAGGTGGAGCCGGTCGGCCCCTTCTGGGAGGCCGAGCCCGAGCACCAGGACTACCTGGAGCGCTACCCGAACGGCTACACCTGCCACTTCCCGCGCCCGGGCTGGAAGCTGCCCGTCCGCGCGGAGGGCTGACGACGGGACGGCCCGGCACGCCGCGGAAGCCTTTGCCCGAGGCTTCGCGTGGCGCCGGGCCGTGTCCCACGTGCGTCCCGCGGTCCGGCGTCAGGCGTCCCGGCAGGCCCTGGCTCTGAACTGCGCCAGGGAGAGGGTGACGGCGGATTCGTCGCCGTCGTCCGAGACGTCGTCGTACAGGACCTTTCCCGGGGCGAGCCGGTCCCGGTCGGCCAGGGTGAAGGAGACGCTGCTCGACGACCAGGAGTTGTCCTTGGTCCAGCCGTACAGGGCATAGGTGGTCCCGGCGGTGAGCGGAGTGAGCGCACGGGTCGTGGTCCAGCCGGCGGCAGGCGCATCGAGGGGCCAGGTGACGAGACCGGCCTCGAGGTGGCGGTCGGACGTCCATGAACCGACCGTCACCGTCTTGTCGGCGTCGTCGCTGTCCACGTAGAGGGTCGCGCCGTCGATCCGATGCCCGCAGATCATCATGACGCCGAGCAGATGCCCGTCGCCGGTCACGGAGATGCCGGCGACGGCGTCGACGGGAACCGTGCACCCGGACGTCGCGGCCAGGGCCGCGCCCGCCACGAAGGCACCGACGAAGCGCCGGAACACCGGCCGTGAAGTGGTCGCCCGCACCAGCCCCCCTGCCCGGAGGGCGCGCACGGGCCCCCTGCCTCCGGATGGTAGGGGCGAGCGCCGTCGGGCGGCGGCGTCGCTGCCCGCCCGATGCGCGCTCGTTGTCGCCCCGTAGCCGCCCGTGGCGGGGGGGGGGGGGGGGGGGGGGGGGGGGGGCCCGGCGGGGGGGGGGGGGGGGGGGGGGGGGGGCGGGGCGGGCGGGGAGACTGGGGCTGAAGAGGGGGTGGGGGGGT
>NZ_JBIBAK010000014.1:0-303050 GCF_042899865.1 Streptomyces sp. NPDC013157
AAACCCTGCGCCCCGTCCTCCGCCACGCCGACCGCACCCCGTGAACGACTGCCCCAGGACATGAACCACGGCGAGCACGTCCCACACCGACAGACACCAGTGCCGATCACCTCCCACGCACCGGACACCTTGACAACTCCCGCCGACCACCGTGCCGACCGCCCGCACCATACCCGTGTCCACACTGATCCGCCCAAGGAACTTCACCGCCAAGTCCAACAAGGCATACACCACGCGACAACGGACCCCAGCCAGTAGAACCGCACCCCCAACGAAACCGGATAGACCGCACTGCCCGGCGAACAACGCGACAGCCCGAACACCCCCCGCACACCACCCCAACCCCCACAAAGAACCTCTCCAAGCACCCCCGACCTTCCTCGACGTCGGCTCAGCCGAGACGTTCCGCGACGAGGTCGTCACCTACGCCACCCGCCTGTGGCAGGCCGGCAAAGTCGCCGAGCTCCACGTATGGCCCGGCGGCTTCCACGGCTTTGACGGCCTCATCCCCCAGGCAACCCTCTCCCAGGCCTGCCAGCCGGCCCAGATGGAGTGGCTGCGCCGACTGCTCGCGGAGTAGCGGGGCAGGCCGGAGCCCGAGGGACACGCGGCCGACGGACTCGACGGTGCGGAGAGCCGACCCGGCTCGGCCGACTGCCGCTGTTGGTTGCTGGAATGACCGGTCGCGCTCGCCCGTGTTCGTTGCCGGTCGAGTCACCCCTACCCGCGGCTGTCATGGCAGGGATGACGTCTTGGCGTTGTGGCAGCGTGAACAAGTGGTCCGGGGGTCAGGATCCGGTGCTGTAACGGCTGAGCATGAGGGCGACGGCTTCGTCCACGATCGCGGCGTCGGTGGGGTTGGGCGGGACGAAGTCGGTCCGTACGAGTTGGGGCCACAGGAACTGGCTGCAGATCATGCCGAGGAACTGTTCGGCCACTTCGGCCGCCGACTGCGGCTGTCCGTCGGCCGAACGGAAGTCGAGTGTGCCCGCCTGCGCCTCGGCCTCCAGGTAGCCGCGGAGCCGGTCGAAGAAGGGTCCGCGATCGATGGCGAAGCCGGTGCCGACGATGTCGGCGAGTTCCGGCATCTGGGGCAGCTCGGTGATGATGAGGCGGCACAGCGCCGCCGTACCGGGCCGCGCGACCAGGCAGGCGTAGTCACGGCCGATGTGGTCCAGACCGTACCGGGGGTCGCCGGGCGGGGGCGGTTCGGCGTACTCCACGTCCAGCTGCCACTGTTCGGAGGTGACGGCCGCGAACAGCGCGGCCTTGGAGGGGTACCGCTTGAAGAGGGTGCCGGTGGAGACGCGGGCCTCCTTGGCGATCTGAGCCAGGGAGGTCTTGTCGTATCCCCGGGCGAGGAAGAGGTCGCGGGCGGCGCGGATGATACGCGCACGGTTCTCCTCTTTGATCTGCGCGTGATACCCGGCCTGGCACGCATCGCCACCGCTTTCCGCTCGGTCACGGTCCGCCACCGCCATACCCACGCCCCTCGCCCGTCTCCGGCCGCATCCTCGCTGTCAGAGGACGGTCTGGCCGCCGTCCAGGATAAGGTCCTGGCCCACCGCGAAGGCGGAGGCGTCGGAGGCCAGATACACGACGGCTTCCGCGACCTCCTCGGGCAGACCCATGCGGCCCAGCGGGATGCCGGCGCTGATCCCCTCCAGGACCGCCGCCTGCTGCGCGGCGTCCTCGATCCCGAGCTTGGAGTACAGCGGGGTGTCCACCGGGCCGGGGCTGATCGCGTTGAACCGGATGCCGTGCGACCTGAGCAGGTCCGCGTTCCACGACCGCATCAGGGAGCCGAGAGCCGCCTTTGTCGCGGCGTAGGCGTTCGAATGCGCGTAGCCGCCGTGCGCGCTGCTGGACGCGTTGAGGATGACCGAGGACGGGTTGGCCAGCACGGGCACCAGGGCCTGAGTGAGAAAGAAGACGCTCTTGACGTTGATGTCGAAGAGCCGGTCGAAACTGTCCTCCGTGTGGTCCTCGAAGGGCCGCCAGTCCGAGACGCCGGCGTTCAGGAACGCCACGTCCAGCTTCCCGAAGTACTCACCCACCTGCTTGGCCAGGGCGCGCTGCGCATCGAGATCGCGCGCATCGGCCCGCACCACCGGCACCTTGTCCCCGAGGATCTGTCGCGCCCTGTCGATGCTGGCCGGGGTGACGCCCGTGACCAACACGTCGGCGCCCTCCGCGATAAAACGCTGCGCGGTCTCCAGACCGATGCCGCTCGTGCCGCCGGTGATGAGGGCGCGCTTGCCCGCAAGACGATTCATGTTCGCTGTTCCTCGCCGAGAAGTAAGGTAAGTCGATCGACTCACCACATGAAGGTAGCTCCCGCGCCACGCTTACGGCAAGTCGATCCACTTACCATCAGCGGCCCGGGGTGGTTCTGCTGAGCCGGGAAGGTGGCGAACGAGCGGGCCGCTTCCGGCGACCGAAGCTCCTGAGATCCACGCCGCGGGACGCTGTTTTAGCGCCTCGCCGGTATGCCCAGAGCCCGATGAGCGCCGCGAGATTTGTGCGGGGCCGCCCAGGCTGGGAAGACCACCATCTCCCGACTCCTCACCGACGGCCGCGACATGGCATTCGAGTTGCGCACGCCTTGCACACCGGCGGCACGGATCGTCGCTGCGCGAGCGGGGTGAGGCCCGCCCCGCCTCGAAACCGAGCGGAATCAGGCAGCGTCGACGAATATGTCGAGCGCGAGATCACCCTCGAATCCGGCAGGGCTGTAGACGGACAGGTCGGTGACGCCTTCGTCGAGCAGGACCTCGTCGTCGATGAACAGGTTGCCGGTGCACGTGCGCGCGTCACGCGTGAGGACGGCGTACGCGGCGTCAGCCATGATCTGCGGACTACGGGCTTGTCCGGCGCCGCCGACCACGTTGCGTACGGCGGCGGTGTCGATCAGGGTTCGCGGCCACAGCGAGTTGGCGGCGATGCCGTCGGCGGCGAGTTCCTCGGCGAGCCCGATGGTGCACAGACTCATCCCGTACTTCGACAGCGTGTAACCGAGATGCTTGCCCACCCAGTGCGGCGCGAGGTTCAACGGCGGCGACAGGGTGAGGATGTGCGGGTTGTCCGCTTCCCGCAGGTGCGGGATCGCGGCCTTGCTCAGCAGGAACGTGCCGCGCGTGTTGATGTCCTGCATCAGGTCGTACCGCTTCATCTCCAGCTGCTCCGTCGACGACAGGTCGATCGCGCTGGCGTTGTTGACCACGATGTCGATGCCGCCGAAGGCAGTGACCGCGGCGTTGACGGCGGTGCGTACGTCGTCCTCGTTGCGGACATCACCGACGACGGCCAGCCCCTTGCCCCCCGTGCGCTCGATCTCCTCGACCGCGGTGTGGACCGTGCCTTCGAGCTTCGGGTGCGGTACGGCGGTCTTGGCGAGCATCACCACGTTCGCACCGTCGCGGGCCGCGCGCAGGGCGATGGCGAGTCCGATGCCGCGGCTGCCTCCCGACATCAGGACGGTCTTGCCGGCCAGCGTCCGTGTCATGGTCGAACCTCCACAATCGATTGGTTAGCTAATCATACGCGATGCGAATGATATGGTCCGCGCATGACTTCCACTCCCGCACGCCAGAGCGACCGGCTCTACCACGAGCTCCTCGCCCCGAAAGAGACCCAGTCCGTACGCGCCGCCGTGCGCCGGATCGCGGAAGAAGAGGTGGCTCCGCACGCCGCGGCGATCGCGAACGGCGACGAGCGCACCGACGGCTTCCCCCGGCAGGTGTTCGACGCGCTCGCATCGGCAGGGGTCTTCCGGATCCCCTTCCCCGGCGAGGTCGGCGGCGACGGTCTGACCCACCCGGCGACCGCCACCGCCGCGGCGATCGAGGAACTGGCCTACTACTCCAGCAGCGTCGCGGCCGTCTTCGACGTGCACTGCATCCTGGCGGGCAACGCCCTGCGGCAGGGCACCGAGGAGCAGCAGCAGCGCTGGCTGCCCAAGGTCGCAAAGGGCTCGGTGGTCGGCGCGTTCGCCACCACCGAGCCGGACGCCTCCAGCGACCTGTCTCCGCAGGCCGTTCAGACCGAGGCCGTACGCACCGAGACCGGTTGGGTGCTGAAGGGCCACAAGCGGTGGATCTCCAACTCGCCCGTGGCCGCCTTCGTGGTGGTTCTCGCCCGCACCGGCGAGCGGCCGAGCATGTTCATCGTCGACACAACGCTTCCGGGCGTTCAAGTGGGCCTTGCCGACCGCAAGATGGGCAACCGCGGCCAGCTCACCGCGGACATCCGCTTCACGGACGTACACCTGTCCGACGACGACCTCCTCGGCGGCGCCGAGGGACACGGACTGCGCCACGCACTGTCCACACTGACCTACGGCCGGATCGGCATCGCGGCCGCCGGGGTCGGCATGGCACAGGCCGCCTTCGACCACACCGTGGCCCACCTGTCGACGCGACACGCCTTCGGCAAGCCGGTGGCCGCCAACCAGCACTGGCAGTTCCTGCTCGCCGAGCGGGCCACCGAGATCGACAACGCCCGCACCCTCGTCACCAAGGCCGCCCTGCGCCTGGACGCCGGCAACCCGTCCCCGGAACCCGAGGCCGCGATGGCGAAGTACTACGCCACCAAGCTGTCGGTGGACATGGCGCGCGACGCCGTCCAGGCTTTCGGAGGCCTCGGCTTCGCCCGCGAACTGGGCGCCGACGGCAGCCCTGGCCCCGTCGAGGCGATCTACCGGGACAGCAAGATCGGCGAGATCTACGAGGGCACCAACGAGATCCAGAAGTGGGTCATAGCCCGGCAGATCTTCGGCCGGACCATCGCCGGCTGAAGGCCCCGCGCATTCCCTGCCCCTCGAGCCCCGATTCCGCGCACCCCGATCGCTGCCCCGGTCCGGTCACCTCATGGGTCCGGCCACCTCAGGCCTTCTCGTACGATGGAGCCAGACGATACGCAGGGCTAACCATAGGCGGGATAAACGATGTCCGAGGCTCCGCTGGTACCGGGGACCGTGGCCGAACACACCATCTGCCTGCTGGTCAAACTCGGGCAGGTGGCATTCAGGATCGCCGAAGACGGCATCAGCGGAACCGGCCTGCGCGTGCGCCACTACAGCGTCCTGCAGGCCCTGGCCGACAATGGAGCCATGCCGCAACTGGCGCTCGGCTCGTTCCTGCGCATCGACCCGGCGACGATGGTGACGAGTCTTGACGACCTGGAGCGGGCCGGATACGCAGAGCGGACACGCGATCCGCAGGACCGACGCCGGTACGCCGTCGACATCACCGACGACGGGCGCAAGGTCCTGGCCGACCTCAACCGCACACTCGTCGGTCTCGACAGCGAAATCCTCGCCGCTCTCGGCACCACTGAACGGCACTCGCTCCACGCCCTGCTGGGCAGCCTCGCCGGGAGTCCCGCTCTCACCGCCATGTTCGATGCCGTCCGCGAGCAGAGCGGCGCGAAAAGGGCGTAACAGCAGTAGGGCTTCGCGGCCGGCGGCGGCCTCGTGCCGGTCTGCCCGCTTGCAGATCGCCATGACGGCGACGACCTCCCAGGCACGACGGCCGGCCTCATCGCAGGGATGCCGACCGACATCAGCGAGGGCCTGCCTCATCGACCGACACCTCCGCGAAGGAGAGCGCGCGCATCCTCACGCCGCTCGCCCACGGACAGTTCCTTTCGGCGGCCGGTTCAGCGCCCCCCGTAGCCACGGCACACGCCCAGGCACCGTGTCGAGGCTGAAGGCCACGACCGGGCCGTGCACACCGGGCCTGAGGACGACATCCGGCTGAGCCACGCGGGCGGCGCCCCACACCAGGGGGGATCCCGTCATCTTGTACGGATCCGGCCGGTGAGGGCCGTCGCGGCCAGGGACCGGCTTCGCTCGTGGTGGAGGCACGCGTCGAAGACTGACCTCGCCCGGGGTCCGGGCGTAGCCAACCGAGCAGCAGTCAGGTGCGCGGCCTCTTGCGCTCCATCGATAACGAAGTTATGTTGCCGCCATGAAACGTGACTTGCAGGGCAGAAAACTGGTTGTCACCGGTGCGGCACGCGGTATCGGGGAGAAGGTGGCCCGCCTGGCCGCCGCCCGCGGGGCCCGGGTGACCGTGATCGGCCTCGAAGCGGATCGGTTGCGGGCTCTTGCCGACGAGCTGGGTCCCGCCGCTTCGTGGCGTGAGGCCGATGTGCGCGACGGGGCCGCTCTGCGATCGGCGCTCGACGAGGCCGCCGAGGTCATGGGCGGCATCGACCTCGTGGTCGCCAATGCCGGCGTCGTGGCGTACGGGACGGTGCGGCAGACGGACGAGGCGTCGTTCGAGCGGGTCCTGGACATCAACCTGAACGGCGTGTTCCGCACCCTCAAGTACGCGACGCCGCACCTGGAGCGCAGCCGGGGCCACGTGCTGGTCGTCGCGTCCGCGCTGTCGTTCATGCCGCTGGCCGCGATGGCCTCCTACGGCGCGAGCAAGGCCGGGGCCGAGCTGCTCGCCCTGACCTACCGGCAGGAGGTGGCCCACCTCGGAGTCACGGTCGGCGTGGTGCACCCCTCCTGGATCGACACGGACCTCGTGCGAGGCGCCGAGGCGGACCTCCCCTCGTTCCAGGACCTGCGGGCGCGCCTCCCCTATCCGGGCAATGTCACCACGAGCTCCGACCGGGCGGCCGCCGCGATCGTCGACGGACTCGTGCGCCGGCGCGCCCGCGTGTACGTCCCGCGTGCGGTCGTTGTGGCCAACTGGGCCAAGGCGGCGCTGAATTCACCGCTGGCCTGGCCCTGGGCGAGGCGCTTCGCGGCCCGGGCGGTGCCGTCCCTCGAACGGGAGGTCGCGGCGCTGGGGAGGCAGGACCAACTCACGCCTGGCACAGATGCCCCTCCCGCGGAGACCAGGGCGTCCTAGCCGGCCGCGCACCGGGGCAGCACCCGACGACCAGGCCTCTCAGCGGCCTTGGACGATCGAGTCGTACAGGCGGGCGCCGGTCTCGTGGGAGGCCTCGGCACGTTCCCGCTGGTCACCCAGCCCGACAGCGAAGGTCACGCCCATCGGCAGGAGCACCTGCGCCACGGCGTCGTCGAACTCGACGAAGTGTTCAGCCAGTTCGAGGGTGATGTAACCGTGCACGTAGCTCCACAGCTGGGCGGCGATGACTTCGGGTTCCTGCCGCTCGACCCTGCCGGAGTCCAGGAGCCGTTCGCATGCCGCGGTGACATGGGCGTGGGCTTCCCGAAAGGCCGGGGAGTGCCCGCTCAGGCGGCGGTCCGTATCCGGCAGAGGCCGGTAGGTCGCCCGAGTGGACAGGCCGAACATCAGGTCGTAGAGGTGAGGGTTCTCGCGGGCCTGCCGACGGCAGGTCAGGGCCATGGCGAAAAGATCCGCGATCGGGTCCTCCGTCACCGGTACCCGGCCGAACGCCGCGCCGAGTTCCTTGAACCCGTGGTCGGCAACGGCGCTCATCAGCTCGGGGATCCCGCCGAAGTGGCTGTAGACCACCATCGTCGACAGTCCGCTCGCGGAGGCCACCGTGCGCGCCTTCACAGCCGACGGACCCTGCTCGGCCAGCAGGCCGATGGCCGCCTGCACAAGTCGTTCCGGTGCGTCTTCGAGCCTCGCCCGCCCTGCCATGTTCTGTACGCCTCCACCGTTGACACACCGGAAATAACTTGGTTATGTAATTCTTCACGGCAATAGTACACATCGCATGTGACGTGCCGCCTTCGATACACGCGTCCGCCTTCGGACACGTCATCACGCGCTGGTCCAGTCTCCTGCCGCCCGTGCGGGCACAGCGTGTCGGGGCGAACCCGACCTCATCGCTGCGACACGCATCCGCGGCCGTCCCGACGCACTTTCCCACCCCCGCCATGAACTCAGCACGGGAGCCGAACTCATGCCATACAAAGACAAGGGCCGTCTGACGATCGAAGATCGCGGGGCCGTCCTGATCGTCCGGGTCGACGGCGGCCCGCATCAGGAGTTCGGCCTCGACATCGCCCAGCAGCTGGACAGGCTGGTGGCCCGAGCCGACCGCGATCCGAACGTCCGTGCCGTCGTCTTCACCGGGGCGCATCCCCAGCGGTTCGTCAGCCATGCCGCGGTCCGGTGGCTGCAGGAGGAGGGCGCCGCGAGCCCTACGGTCGGCCGGCGCGGTGCCGCGGCCGTCGTCCGCATGGCGAAGCGCGTGGACCGGTCCCGCCTCCTCGGGCCCGTGATGCGCAGGACCCCGATGCGGGGAGCCCTTCAGCTGGAACGTCTGCACACGACCTTCCTGCGGATGAACGCCAGCGGCGTGCTCTACGTCGCCGCCCTCAACGGTTCGGCTCTCGGCCTCGGCGCGGAGTTCGCCTGGGCGTGCGATCTGCGGGTCATGGCCGACGGGGACTTCTTCATCGGCCAGCCGGAGATCCTCCTCGGCATCATCCCGGGCGGTGGCGGCACCCAGCGGCTGACCCGCCTGATCGGCACCCACCGGTCCCTGGCCGCGATCCTCGAAGGCAAGCCGTTCACGCCCGCGGAAGCTCTCGCCAACGGGGCGGTGGACAAGGTCGTCGCGCAGGACAAGGTGGTCGCGCAGGCGGTCGAACTCGCCGAGCACTTCGGGAAGCGGCCGAAGGGGTCGGTCGCGGCCGCCAAGAGGTCGGTGTACTTCGGCGGCTCGATGTCACTGGAGGACGGCCTGCACGTCGAACGCGCCGAGTTCTTCACCCAGGTCATGTCGAAGGAAGGACAGAGGCTGATGCTCGACTACCAGGCCATTACCCACGCCACCGGCGAACTCCCGCTCTACACACCGGGCACCTACGCCCGGGCCCTCGCGTCGGGCAGCGTGCCGGGCCGTCGCCCGACGAGCGGGCGGTGAACCGACGATGACCACTCAGCAGTCCTTCACCCGTCACGACATCACGTTCCCTTCCGGCGACAGCACCTGCGCCGGTTGGCTCTACCTCCCCACGGGCGTCACGTCTGCGCCCGTCGTCATCCTCGGGCACGGCCTCGGCGCCGTCCGCGAGATGCGCCTGGACGCCTTCGCCGAGCGCTTCGCACAGGCCGGCATCGCCGCGGTGGCCTTCACCTACCGGCACTTCGGTGACAGCGGCGGCCACCCTCGCCAACTCCTGTCGATCAAGCGTCAGCTCACCGACTGGGACGCCGCCCTCGCCTACGTCAAGGCACGCACGGACGTCGACCGCACACGCATTGCCGTATGGGGCAGCTCGTTCGGCGGCGGCCATGCCATCACCGTCGCCTCACGCCACCCCGAACTGCGCGCGGCCGTGGCGCAGTGCCCCTTCACCGACGGTCTCGCCTCCGCGCTCGCGCTCGGCCCTGCCGCCTCGCTCAAGGTCCTCCCCGTGGTAGCCCGCGATCTGGCAGCCAGAGGCCGCGGAAAGCCGCCCGTGATGGTGCCGATCGCCGCCACCCCCGGCACACCGGCCCTAATGAACGCCCCGGACGCCCTGCCCGGATACCAGGCGCTCCAGCCCGCGGGAACGACGTTCCGCAACGAGGTGGCGGCGAGGGTCATCCCGACCATCCTCGCCTACCGGCCCGGGCGCGCGGCCAGGAAGATCACCATCCCGATCCTCTTCTGCGTCAGCGACACCGACTCCGTCACGCCTCCCGCCCAGACCCTCCGCTACGCGCGCACCGCACCCAAGGGAGAGATCAAGAGGTACGACGCCGGCCACTTCGACTTCTACACCGGCGAGACCTTCGAAGTACTGGTGCGCGACCAGATCGAGTTCCTCACCCGCCAGCTGAACCCGGCAGCCGCCACGTCAGCTGCGTGACCGGACCGCATCACACCCAGACAGGTACGCCCTCGCCATGAATTTCGCATCTCTGCCCGACCGCCGCGCGGCCCTCGACCCCGACGGGGCCGCGGTCTCGGACGGCCGCCAGGCCCTCACCAACGTCCAGTTGCTGCGTCGCGTCCAGGCGGCGGCACGTCACCTCCAGGACCTCGGGGTCGGCCCCGGCGACGTCGTGGCCCTCAGGCTGACCAACCGCGTCGAGTTCGTGCTCCTGCTGTTCGCCGCCTGGCGGCTCGGCGCCACCATCACGCCGGTCAATCCGAGCATGACCGACATCGAAGTGGCCCGGCAGCTCACAGACTCCGGCGCACGCCTCCTGGTGAGCGAGGACGGTGAGGCCGCCGTGGCGGACGGGACTGCCGTCCTCGCCGTCGGCGAACTGCACCACGCAGCGGCGGAGCCGGATCAAGCACCCCTTGCGGACCCGTCCGCGCTGGCCCTGCTCATCTACACCAGCGGCACGACCGGGGTTCCCAAAGGCGTGATGCTCGACCACGCCAACATAGACGCCATGGCGGACATGGGGCGTCGGGCGCTGGAGGTCGGGCCGGCCGACCGGTGCCTGCTGATCCTGCCGCTCTTCCACGTCAACGGCATCGTGGTCAGCACCCTCATCCCGTTGCTGGCGGGCGCGAGCGTCACCATCGCCGACCGGTTCCATCCCGAGACCTTCTTCGACGTCGTCGAGCGCGAGCGCCCCACCTTCTTCAGCGCCGTGCCGACGATCTACAGCATGCTCGCGGCGCTTCCGGACCAGGTCCGCCCGGACACGTCGTCCCTGCGCTTCGGAGTCTGCGGCGCGGCACCCGCCTCCGCCGAGCTGCTGACCCGGTTCGAGGCCCGTTACGGGTTTCCGCTCGTCGAGGGGTACGGGCTGTCCGAGGGAACCTGCGCATCCACCATCAATCCTGTTGCGGGCCCCCGACGCGCCGGAACCGTGGGACTGCCCTTCCCCGGCCAGGAGATCCGGATCGTCGACGCCGACGGCAGCGAGGTGCCGCCGGGCGTGGAGGGAGAGGTCGTCGTGCGGGGACCCAACGTCATGCGGGGCTATCTCGGCCGCCCGGAAGAAACAGCCAAAGTCCTCGTCGACGGCTGGCTGCACACCGGCGACGTGGGCCGGCTCGACGCCGACGGATACCTGACCCTGGTCGGACGTTCGAAAGACATGATCATCCGTGGCGGGGAGAACATCTACCCCAAGGAGATCGAGGACGTCCTCGTCGGTGACCCATCGGTGCTCGAGGCCGCCGTGATCGGCGTCCCCGACGAGAAATGGGGAGAAGTCGTCGTCGCCTACGTCCAGCCCCGACCGGGTTCGACCGTCGATCCCTCGGCTCTGCAGTCCCTCTGCGCACGCAGCCTCACCGGCTTCAAGCGCCCGACCGCGTTCTTCGTGGTGGAAGCCATCGCGAAGAACGCGGTCGGCAAGATCGACAAGGTCTCGCTGCGCGCTGCCCACACTGAGGTCTCTGCGCGGGCCTGACCTCCATGAATGGCGCTGTGGGCTGCCTGCGGTGGCGGCCCTCAGCTCCGTGCCCGGGGCCGAGTGGCAGTTCCGGGCTCCCCCGGAACTGCGCGGGCTTCGCCACACGCCCCGCCTGCCGGGGACATCCGCGGAGTTGCTCGCAACGGCGGCGCAGGCCCTTGGCTGACTGGGCGGCGACGGTGAGGGCCGTCGCCGCCCAGCCTGACCGGTGCGCTCGCCCCCAGGCCACAGACCGTGAGGAACCTCAGCGACGATGCGGTTCAAGCAGGACGGCACAGACGGCTCGGGCATCTCCACGCTGATGTCGGACGCCGGGCTCACCAACGGAGCCTTCTACGCGCACTTCGCCTCCACGGACGACCTCGTCGCCCACGTCATGGCCGACCACGTGCGCACGCAGGTCGCGAGCCACGGCACGCTGCGGCCCGGCCGCGCCGGACTCGAGGACCTCGTCCGCGAGTACCTGTCGCCTGCGCACCGGGACCACCCGGGCACCGGATGGCCCTCCGCCGCGCTGTTCGACGAGATCGACCGCTGCGCGGGCCAGACCAAGCAGGCCTACACCGGCGCGCGGGACATTTTGGACGAGATCGCCGCCCGCCCGTCACCTGAGGACTCCCAGTCCGCTCGTGGGAAGGCCACCGGGCTCTACTGTTGGTGGAGACGTTGCAGCTGCCCCGCGCCCTCTCCGGCCGGAAGTTCGCCCGACGAGGTCCTCGAGGAGGGCATGGAGAACACCCTCACCTTCATGCGCTGAGGTGCACCGAGGAGGACGGCTCACGGCCCTCGCACAGTCGCCGGGGGCTTCGCCAGCCGGAAACACACATCGCGTATGGCGGCCCCGGACACCCGCCTGGCCATCGCCCAACTTTCAGGAAGCAAGCGGGTCAGCAACCCCGACCGGGCCGCCCGAGCCACTCGCCCAGAGGCAACACGGCTCTGAGGCAGCCTCCTCGGCCCGGGCGTCAACGGCACTCCATGCTCACTGTCGTTCGAGGAACTCGAGCGCTGTCTCCACCTGCGCCGGTCAGCTGCGGTCCTTCGGCCTGAACGTGGATCACCAACTCCTCGATCAGCCGGGTCATCCACCGCTTTCACCGACTGCGGGACAGTTACCCAAAAGAGGTCTCTACCCGGATTCACAGGCAGCCCAGTCCGCTTTGAGAATCTCTGCCATCAAGTCATCTTGTTCCGAGGTGAGTTGACCGGCGTTCCTTTTGGCACGCGTCTTGCAGAGCCAGGGTCCGATCATGACGCGTTCTCCGTCGACCTCAACCCATTCCCGGGCACCGGGCGGCCGGTTCCAGTGCTCGACGAAGAGCCCGAGGACCTGCGCGGTCTGCTCGAAGGAACGGCGGGGCCGCTTCGCCGCGGGAGGGCTCATCCGCCTCGCAGGGGGCAGGGCGGTGGCGTTCGGGGTCAGCCGCAGGCGGGCCAGGAGGTCGCGTTGCCCAGGGGCGAGCCGGTCCCAGGTGGAGAACTGGCGGTGCAGCCAGCTTCCCACCTTCACCTCGTCGATCACCGTGTCGCGGCGCAGCGTGGCGGGGCTGTGGCCGGCTTCGATGTGGCGTCGCAGGAGGTGGTATTTGCGGTGCCAGTCGGGGCCGTGCGGGAGGGTCCAGTGGGGGTCCAGGGCGGCGAGCTGGGCGTGGCGGTCGGGGTGGAGGCGGTGGTTGCGGGCGAGGGCTCGCTGGCTGACGAGGAACTGTCCGCCGGGCTGGTGGAGGGGGATGGCGAGGTGGCCGTGCTCGGTGTGGAAGGCGGTGACGGTGGTGAGGTGGCCCTGCCAGACTGCTTCGTGGTCGTCCCAGATCATGCCGAGCGCGTCGAGTTCGGCGGTCCAGTCCTCGGTGAGGAGGTTTTGTCTGCGGGCGGTGCGCTGGCCGGCGATGAAGGTGCCGAGCCGGTAGCCGTAGGCGTCCTCGTAGTCGGTGGGGACGCGCAGGTGGTGGTGTTCGGCGTGGAAGCGGGTCGCGGCCGCGAGGCCTGCCCGGCGTGGGGCGGAGAGGGCCGCGTTGTCGGCGGGCCAGGCGATCAGGTCCATGGCCCGGGCGATGACGTCGGGGTCGAGGGTGAAGTCGAAGCGGAAGCGGCGGGCGAGGAGCGTGCGGGTGCCTTGTCCGAGGCGGTGTTTGGCGGTGGTGCGCGGAGCACGGGCGGCGATGGTCTGGTCGTGGTGGCGCAGGGCCGCGGTGACGAGCCAGAGGGCTTCGTAGGGGGTTCCGAGGAGGTCGGTGGGATCGGCGCCGTGGGGGATGTAGGCGGGGATGACGAGGCTGGCGGTCTTCGTGTCCTGGGTGGGAGGTTTACGCAGGGCGCGGCCGAGGGCTTGGACGATGCGGCGGACGCTGGCGGTGCGGTCGGCGAAGACGACGGCGTCGACGGCCGGCAGGTCGACGCCCTCCCCCAGCACCTGGGCGTTGGTCAGCACGGCCCGGTCGGCGGCGGCGAAGTCGGTCAGGATGTCGTGGCGCTGGCCGGGGTTGTGGGTGCCGTTGATCGACTGGACGACCAGGTCACTGGTCCAGGCGGGACGTTGGGCTTCGGTGAGAGTGCGCAGGGTGTGGGGGAACTGGCGGGCGAAGTCGGTGGCGTCGGCGACCTGCTGGAAGTACACGATCACGTGGTGGAGGTCGTGTTCGGTCATCGCTTTGAGGATCGCCAGGTGCAGGGCGGTGGTGCGGCGTGCGGCCGGGCCGAAGCCGGAGTAGGTGTCGGGGGTGGTGAGTACGGTGCGCAGGTGGGTGTCGGTGATCGCGGGGACGACCAGTTGATAATCGGCGAGGACTCCGTCCTCGATGGCGTCGGCGTGACTGTAGGTGTGCAGGCGGGGGCCGAAGGTTTTCGTGTCCGCCATGGAGGCGACGAGGGCGGGGGTGTCCCAGGCGGGTGCGGTGGTTGCGGTGCGCTTGGGCTGGGGGCGGGTGGTGGGTGCTTCGGTCAGGCGGGGTGGGTCCCATTCGTAGGGGGTGGCGGTCAGGTAGAGACGGCGGTCGGCGCGGATGCGGGTGTGGTCGTGCAGGACGGTCCAGCCCTTGTCCCAGCTTCCTGCGGTGCGGTGTGCCTCATCGACGATCAGGAGGTCGAAGGTGGGTGCGGGAGCGCGGGTGTGCTGGGTCTGTTCGATTCTCGGGAGGGAGTCGAGCGTGACGAAGACGGTGGCGTGCTCGTGCCGGGCCAGCCAGGTCGCCAGGAACTCCGGGTTGTTGGTGCTGTGGACGGCTGCTCCGGCCAGGACCGGGTGCTTGGCCGCAGCCAGGGAGGAGACGGCCATCATCGGCTCTGGGCGTCCGTCGTTGCGGGCTGTGCGGGCCCACTGTGAGATGAGGTCCAGACTCGGCACGGCGATCAGCAGGTGCCGGGCATCAAGGGCTTCGGCGGTCCGCAGCGCGGTGAGCGTTTTTCCAGTGCCGCAGGCCGACACCATGTGTCCGCGGGTGTGTGCGCGTGCCAGGTGACGTGCCGCACTGTCGACGGCCCGCTGCTGGTCCGGGCGTAGTGAGAGCCGGGCGGGGCAGGCGCGGGAGGCGGTGACGGCGGCGATCTCGGCGATGGGCTCCTCGGAGGGCATGAAACAAGATCCTCAGTGCGCGATGGAGCGGTGGCCGGCGGGATCCATCGTGTCGGGTGTCCTTCGCTGAGTGGTGTTACGGGGGCTTGCGGGCCGGGCCGGTCGGGCGTGGGTCGTGTCGTGCAACGCTAGGGGATGCCGCGGGGCTGGTCTGGAGGCTAGGCGAACAGGGCTTCTACCAGGACTGCTTGGAGCCTCCCTTCTTCCAGGGCGGTCGTGATTTCGGCTGCGGAGGGGTCCCTGGTGAGGCCGGTGCACAGGATCGCGCAGGGCGGCTCGTTCTGGACCATCTTCCACATCGCGTCGGACAGAACGGTATTTGGGACGCGGAAAGTCTGCGTCTCTTCAAGGGTGGGGCCCCCGTAGTACAGGCCCCTGAAGGTGCGGTCCCGGGTGGCGAAGACTGCCTTCCACTTCTGGTGGGGCTCGGGGATGGCCTCTCCCTGCCAGGTCGGCCGGATGAAGCGGCTTCGATCGACGTCGGTCTCGGCCAGGTGGGTGGCGGGGCTCACCACGATCGTGTACGGAGGCCGCCGCCGACCGACTGTCAACTCAGTGATCAACAGCGTATTTGTCAGACGGCCGAGAACGGCGAACGGCGGGCGAGCGGGGAAACGGACGTCCCCTACGCCGGGGAGCTGTCAGAGAGCCGTATGGAAGCTCTGGCCGATCTCGACCCCGGGTGGCGCCCGGCGTGGGAGATCGGATGGCAGCGCGCCCTGCGGCTTGCCCTCGCCCACACGAAATCCGGGGCCGCACTCCCAACCGCGGCCGGTCAACTGATCGTCCAGGGCGAGGACCTGGGCGTCTGGATCGCCGGACAGCGCACCGGATGGGACAATCTGACGCCCGCGCAGCAGTGGCTCCTGGAGACGGTCGGGATCGAGCCCCCGGCGGAGGGTGAGCTAGTACCCGGCGCACCCCGCACGCAGGACGCCCGATGGGCCGCCAACCTCGCCGCCGCCCGCCAGTACCACGCACGGGAGGGCCATCTCCTGGTGCCCCGCAAGCACCTCGAAACGATCATCGTGGGCGAAGAGGCCGGCAGCGGCCGGGAAGAGGTCGTGAAGCTCGGAGCCTGGTTGGACAACACCCGCCGCAGGGCCGGGAAGCTGAGCCCACAACGCCGCGCCGACCTCGACCAGTTCGG
This sequence comes from Streptomyces sp. NPDC013157, assembly GCF_042899865.1. Taxonomy (NCBI): domain Bacteria; kingdom Bacillati; phylum Actinomycetota; class Actinomycetes; order Kitasatosporales; family Streptomycetaceae; genus Streptomyces; species Streptomyces sp. NPDC013157. The sequence continues at coordinate 15,989 of NZ_JBIBAK010000014.1, forward strand.
CATGCGCTGGTAGACAGCGGCCGGACACGACGTTGCCCACCCCCGGGAACTCAGGGGGCGGGCAACGGTCGTACACGTGGTCGTGAAGGGCGGTCGCCTACGCGGCGAAAGGCTCCATGAGGCTTCAGCCGAACGATCGTCCTCATGGGCAATAGGTGAGGCCCGGGGACACTGTCCCCTTCACAACCACACCCCCTACAGCACGGACGGACAGTCGGGCATTCCCCGAGCAGACAAAGCGAACAAGGTCCGCCGCCGCGCAGCAGACGGCCCGCTTCGGCATCGAACGGAACACCTCAGTGAGCGGGACGCCTCCACGAGCACGAAGCAGACGAGGCGGCCGCGCCGACGACGCCGCTGGCAGCCGGGACACCTTCGCGAGCGAGCACGGAGCGGACCTCAAGGCCACCATCGAAGAAGCCGGCTTCACCGGGACACCTCCGCGGGCGCGGAGCGGACACCGTCGCCGACCAGGGTGGCTAGGGCGGCGTCATTGGGGACCACGGAGGCGGCCCGAATCGGCCCCACTTTGTGAAGATCGCTGCTCGTGAAGGTGGCCTGCAAGTCTACCGGTCTCGCGTGCCTTGGTAACAAGATCAGCTCGTCATGCCGTAGCGCTTCTCTTGGCAAGAATGTTCCCATTGACGCAGGTAGTGCGGGTGGGATGGGGACGCGCTCGGTGCAGTAGTTCGCCACCAGCGGATGGAGCTGGAAGTTTCAGATCAGCACACGGGAGGTGGCAGCCCTCGTGGTTGGTGGCCCTGAGCTGTGGTGATGAGATGAGTCCAGCAGCACCGCTGCCTGTTTCAGGTGTGCCAGCAGTGCTTTGCGACTTGGATGAAGCCGCGTACCAGTGGGCTGCATGCTGCCCTTGGCCAGGTCACGACGAGATCACTGGACGGGCGGTCACTTAGCGGGACGACGACCAGACCGGCGGGCAACGGCTGATCGATGGGAGCGAGAGCCGATGTACCGTTCCACAGGACCGCTTGCAGGCACTCCTGGATCGTTCGCATGACCGGCGACGCGTCGTTGTCGTTGTCTCCGCTGCCGGTCCAGTACGCCGTCCACACCGGATCGGCGCCCTCCGGCAGCCGGACCCACCGGCGGCCGGCGAGGTCGGTCGACGAGACCGAGGCGTGACCGGCGAACGGGTCATCGTTACGCATGACTACGCCGACGGGTACCGAGCGCAGGACGTGCATGCTGATGCCGGTGTCGTCGAAGGGAGTTCGGGTGATTGCCACGTCGACCAGCCCGGCGCGGAGTCCGGCTGTCGGGTCGCCGAGGTCGGATTCGTGGATGATGACGTGGACGTGTGGATAGCGGGCCCGGAAGAGCGAGACCAGTCGGCCGCCGACCTGTTCGGCCGCGTCCGCCAAAGTCCCGACGGCGAGGGGTGCCGTGCCCGCCGCGGCGGCCACTCGCCTGCGGATCCGGTCGGCTCGCCCCAGCAACGCCCCCGTTTCGTCGTACAGAACCTTTCCAGCGGGCGTGAGGGTGACGCCCCTGGGAGTGCGTTGGAACAGCAGGACGCCGAGTTCGTCCTCGAGCTGCCGGATCGCGCGGCTCAGTGGTGGCTGCGTCATGTGAAGGCGGTTCGCCGCCCGGCCGATGTGGCACTCCTCGGCGACGGCGATGAAATACCGGAGCGAGCGAAGGTCCACCTCAAGCACGATACCCGTGCGGTATCGGACGTTCCCAACGGGTCTTGGACAGCGGACAGAGCGACGGCCAACGATGGAAGCAGCAGATCCGACGAGGAGGAGTTTTCATGGCCGCCCCTGCCCTCACGGTCGGGTGTTTCCCGTACGACACGACGCGGGCACTGTTCGATGGGACCGTAAGCACCGACGGCATCGACGTCACGATGAAAACCGGAGCGACCCTGCCGGAGCTCTTCGAACGGCTGATCCGCGGAAACGAGTTCGACGTAGCCGAGCTCGGTCTCACGTTCTACCTTCGGCTGCTGGAGACAGGACTGCCGTACGTAGCGTTGCCGGTCTTCCCGAACCGCGTGTTCCGCCACTCGTGCATCTTCGTCAACGTCCACAGCGGGATCACGGAACCGGGCGATCTTGCGGGCAGGACCATCGGCGAGTTCGGCGTCTACGGGCAGGACTCCGGTGTGTGGGCTAAAGGGATCCTGATGGACGAGTACGGATTCAAACCCGAGGAAAGCCGCTGGGTGATCGGCGGCCTCGAACACCCCGCGCCCCCCTTCGACTTCATCCCCCATCCGCACCCGGCCGAAGTCGACGTGCGCGTCGCACCCGGGGGAAAGACACTGAGCACGATGCTCGACGCCGGTGAGATCGACGCACTGTTCTCGGCGAACGTCCCCCAGTGCGTACTCGACGGATCCCCGAACGTCACCCGGCTGTTCCCCGACTTCGAGCCGCTCGAACGCGACTACTACCGGCGAACCGGCATCTTCCCGATCATGCACACCATCGTCATCCGGCGGGAACTGCTGCGGGACCATCCCGGACTCGCGCAGAACGTCTACCGCACCTTCTCCCGGGCGAAGGACGCCGCTGCCGAACGCTATCGCCACAACCGCAGGCTCTACCAGGTCCAGACCATGATTCCGTGGATGAACGCCCTGGTGGATCGCAACGGTGAAGAGTTCCTCGAGGACTGGTGGCCCTACGGCATCGCAGCCAACCGCGCCGCCCTCGACACCTGCCTGCGCTATCACCACCAGCAGGGCCTGACCAGCCGGCAATGGAAGATCGAAGACGTCTTCGCCGGGGAATCGCTCGACACATCACCGCCCTCCTTCACGAGCAGCGATCTTGACACAGCGGGGCCGATTTGAGCCGCCTCGGTGGTCCCAAATGACGCCGCCATAGCCAACCAGGGCGTGGCCTTCCTCTACGGGACACCTCCGCGGGCGCGGAGCGGACCGCCAGACCTGATACGTGCGGTAACCCTGGGGCGGGGCGCCTCCGCGGGAGCGGAGGTGCCCCGACGGCTCATATCCGGTGACCGTTGACGGCACCGTCGGCTCCGCGCGAGCGGAGGTTTCCCAGCGGAATGCAGGGTCAGGAAGGCGCCGTGATCGACCCGGGCGGGGACTCACCGGGAACCGGGGTTCGGAAAGGTACTTCCACCGGGCTACGAGCCCGACGGCGAGACCCTGGTGCGGGAGATCGACGAGGAACTGCAGACGGCGATCGATCCCGGCTCCATGGTGCGCTTCGTCACCTTCGAGATCGGCGAGGGCCATCGGGATCACGGCCCCTTCAGGATGCTCTGTTACACCGCCGGTCACCGCGGTGAACTGACCCCGTCGAGGGAGACCGCCGAGCAGGCGTGGTTCCGCTACGCCGATCGGGACCGAGTCTCGGCCGTCGACGATGGCCTTCGACGCGTTTCACGAGGCCGGGCGGCTTCCTTGATTGCGTGACCGCGGCCTTCACGGTCGCTTCTGCGGTCCTCTTCTCCGCCGCCTACGGCCCACCGTCGAAGAAGCCGGACTTCAGGTCCCGGATGATGGCGTCGAGTGGGTGCCCGCTGACGACGAACGGTCCGTTCCAGGGCGCGCTGAGTGCGAAGAGCAACGCCAGGCTCAGCCCGACCACGCTCGCAACCCCGACGATGAGCAGCGAGGTTCGCAGACTGCTGCGGAAGACCAGTGCGCCGGAGTTCACGATCAAGGCCACCCCGCTGACCACGAGCGTGACGACGTAGAGAGCGGGAACCTCGCGTGAGGCGGCCGCGACGCGGGCGCGACGGCTACTGGTGACACCGTCCAGGGAAACCACCAGCTCCGTACCCGTCGCCGTTCCCACACCGGGCCTGGCCGCCTCGGCGCGGACCCTGCGCTCCAGCCGTGCGATCGATCGAGCGGTGGCCGGGTCGTCGCCGGACGCCGCTGCCGTGCCCTCCCACTCCCTGGCACGCGTGGTCCGCAAGTAGTCCAGCAGTGCCGCGTGGATCGGCTCCGACTGGACCTGCGGACTGGTCGCCGCCCATGCCAGGCGGGAGGCCGCGGCCGCCTCATCGCTCACCAACCCCTCGGCCGCGCGCAGGTAGCCGGCCTCGCTGGCCAGTGAGAGTGCCGCAAAGATCGCGAAGGCGGCGCCGAGCGTCGGCATCAGGGGTGTGGCGATCTGCGGCACCCGGTCCCGTTCACCGACCGGTACGAGCGCCCGGACGCCGACCCGCGCCACCGCCGCAACCAGGAGGGCGAGCAGGAGTCCGCCCGCAACCAGCACCACCGCCGGCAGCGAGGTCAACCAGTCCACCACATCACCTCCAGCGAGTTCCCGCGAGCGCTCCACGGCGACGCGACATCGGGCCTCGCGACCTGGAGCTCCTGGTCGATAACTTTCAATGAGCGATCACATGATCACAGGTCGAGGACCCCAGAAGCTCGCGACGCCCGGCAGGGCATCTCTTTCGGCCCAAGGCACCACTCACACCATGGGTGTGGATCCGGTGGGCCTTGCGGCCAGCGGGCGGCAGACCGATACGTTCACGGTCGCCGCGTACGGCGAACTTCACGATGACGGCCTGGTCCCGGCGCGCGAGGATCTCGACGAGTACTGGTGAACCCGGTTATGCGCACGTGCGGAATGGTTGATGTTCTGTGAGGTTGCCAAGCGGATCCGACCACCGCCAAGACCACTCCGATGTACGGCCTCATCGCGGTCGCACTGTCTCACCAGTCGCTGGTTCAGCGTCGCTTTCCAGTCTCGGGGGCGGTGGCGCTCTGGCTGGCGCGGCGCATGGCCTCGTACAGCGCAGCGTCTTCCGGCGGGTCCGGCAGCGGGCCGCGGGCCGGGGCCTGGAAGGACTGGATCATCCAGGCGACCAGGCGGCGCCAGGCGTCCGGGGCGGCATCGGCAGTGGCGCTGAGGACTCCGGCGTTGGCCATCAGTAGCAGCACGAGATCGCGGCTGGTGAAGTCCTCGCGCAGCTGCCCGCTGTTCTTGGCGCGGCCGATGAGTTCGAGGAAGCCCTCGTATGCCTGAGCGTGGTATGTCTCCAGCTCCGGAACGCCCGGGAAGTTCATGGTCAGGATGTCGGCGAAGCCGCGGTCGGCGGCCTGCATCGCGCAGACGTCCTGGATGTAGCCGGTGAAGCCGTGCCACGGGTCCGGATCGGCCAGGGCTGCGTCGGTGGCCTGCGCGTACGCCTTCATGCGGTCGGCGAAGACCGCGGCGAGCAGGTCCTCCTTGCGGGGGAAGTGGCGGAAGAGGGTGGCGATCCCGACGCCGGTCTCCCGTGCGACCGAGGCCATCGACGCGTTCAGCCCGTCGCGCCCGAAGACCGTGCGCGCGGCGGCGATGATCCGCCCCCGGTTGCGCTCTGCGTCGATGCGCTTGGACTGACCTGCGGAAACAGTCGCGTCGGCGCTGGCTTCGGTGTGCGGGTCTCGGGGGCTCATGACGCCAGACTAGCAAACCGGAATGCCTTATCCGATTCTCGTGTTACGGTGAGCAGCGAACCGGATAGAGCTTTCCGGAAATGAAACGGATAGCCCTATCCACCACCCCTCCAGGGAAAGGCTCTCTCATGCCCACCATCGCCATCGTCGGTGCCGGCCCTCAGCTCGGTCTCGCCATTGCCCGCACCTACGGCACTCACGGCTACGACGTCGCACTGATCGCCCGCAACCGGGCCAAGCTCGAAGTCCTTGCCGGCGAGCTGGCCGCCGAGGGCATCACCGCCGCCGCCTTCCCCGCCGACGTCCTCGACCGCCCCGCCCTCACCCAGGCACTCAAGAACGCAGCTACGCACTTCGGCGGCATCGACGTCCTGGAGTACTCCCCGGTCGGCGGCCTCCAGACCGTCATGACCACCCCGGGCGCCACCAAGCCGGCCGACGTGCAGCACGAGATGGAGTTCCAGCTCTACGGAGCGATCGACGCCACCCGTGCGGTGCTGCCCGCCATGCGGGAGGCCGGTGCGGGCACCCTGCTGTTCACCACCGGCGCCGGCTCCGTCGACCCCGTGCCGCAGGTCGCCAACGTCAACGCCGCCGCCGCGGCGCTGCGCAACTGGGTGATCAACTTGCACAAGGAGCTGGACGGCACCGGTGTCCAGGCGGCGCACGTCGCCATCAACGTGTCGATCGGCACGCCGGCGATCCCCGGATTCCCGACCGCCCAGCCCGAGGAGATCTCCCCGGTCTACTGGGACCTGCACACCACCAAGCGCGACCAGGCCGAACTCGTCTTCAGTCTCTGAAGCCCATCAGCCACCCGTCCTCATGGCCTCCCGGTATCTACGCCGCGCACTTCGTCATCAACACCTGGCCCGGGGGGCGACCCCGAAAGCATTCCCTCGGGGCCGCCCCCGAGCAAGTCGCGCACCTTTCCCCGGACCCGCCCGAGGTGCGCGAGCCGATGTCGCAGCTGTCGGCATTCAAGCGCCTGGGTGAGCCGGAGGAGGTCGCCGACGTGGTGGTCTTCCTTGCCACCGACCGGGTGCGGTGGATCACCGGTGCATCCCTCGACGCCACCGGCGGCAGCCTCCTCGGCTAGCCGCCCGCTCCGTCCCGTTCCCCTCCTCGCTCTCGTCCCGAAGGACTCCACCTCTCATGAGCATCTTCCTGTGGATCGTGCAGGCCGTACTGGCCGTCTTGTTCGCCATGGCCGGTGTCATGAAATCCACCCAGCCCAAGGACAAGCTCGTCGAGAAGCTGCCCTGGGTGGGCGACTTCTCGCCCGGCGCCGTCCGGTTCATCGGCATCGTGGAGTTGGTCGGCGCCCTCGGGCTGATCCTGCCCGCGACCACCGGCATCGCCACCGCCCTGACGCCACTGGCCGCTGTCGGCCTTGGCATAACGATGCTGCTGGCCGCGGCCTATCACGCGCGCAAGAAGGAACTCCCCGCGATCGGCCTCAACGCCGTCCTGCTGATCCTCGCCGCGCTGGTGGCCTGGGGACGCTTCGGCCCGTACAGCTTCTGAAACCGCCACCCCTCTACCGCAGCTGCTGAACGAAGGCCATCAGGCCACCGCCCCGGTCCGGCTTCTTCGGGCGTGACCCTGTCAGCTCCGCCGTGACCGGCGAGGACGCTGCCGTCTTCCTGCTGTCCGCGTGACCGCTCTCGCGGTCCGGCTTGTGTCCCACCCGGTCGATTCGAAGGAACCAGCATGCCGAGAATGTCGTTCAACGAGGCGTCCCGCACGTGCCTCACCACGAAGTACGCCACGTTTTCCGGTCGCGCCCGGCGGTCGGAGTACTGGTGGTACTCAGTGCTGTACGTGATGGCCACTGCCGTGATCGGAGGGATCGGCTGGGCAGCAGAGGCCCCGCTGCTGAGCGTCCTCCTGCTGCCGTTCATCGTGCCGATGCTGTCCGTCTCCGTCCGCCGGTTGCACGACACAGGCAGGACCGGCTGGAGGATGCTCATCGCTCTGATCCCGGTCGTCGGCCCCGTCCTCTACCTCGTGGGCATGACCGTGGACAGCGTTCCAGGTGCCAATCAGTACGGCCCGTCCCCCAAGGCAGACCATTGAGCGGGCCGCGGCTGAAATTCCTGTCCGAGGAACCCCTTTTGACGCTGACCCAGCAGGAGCAGGACACGCTACAGGACCTGGTGCAGCGAGCCCTCTCCCGCCAGCCATGATCGCGATCAGTGCCCTCGCCGGACCAGAGGTGTCGGTCAACCCTTGCTCAGCGCTTGCTCAGCGTGTTTGGACTTGACGCAGACGTCACGGTCGTACGCCCACGCACAGGGGGAAGACGCGCCGGTCCGTCTTTGATCGAGCCCGCGCCCGCCCCACGAGGGGCCCGCGGTGAGAGGAACACCGGCGGTTGGGACGACGGGGCGTGTTGCCGGCGTCAGCCGGAAGGGCAAGGTTTGTTCGGCTGGCTGTCGCTGCTACGGCCTCTGCTGATGTCGGCGGCGTACTCCGTTCGTGCACTGCCGACGGCGTCGGCCATTGGGTGGCGGCCCTTATACCGACGCCGAGGACTTGGCTGAGAACGGCGGGTGGCATCTGGGCGGCGAGGTCCTTCAGGGCGCTGTTGCGGCCGCGTCGGGAGGGCAGGCCGTAGGCGGTGAGGCGGGAGCGGAGGTGGGCCGTGCCGCGCGGGCGACCTGGGAAGAAGCCGGGCAGGAGCCAGGGCTGTTCGGCCCGGCCGAGGCCGGGAGGGCCCTCGCGGTCTTCGGCCAGAGCGAGCAGGAGCCGGTGGCGGTCCTCGACCTCGCAGTACCGGCGGTACCGGATGCGGCCGTTGCAGCCGTCGGCGGTGTGGATCAGGTGCAGGGGGGTGCCGCCGTGCTCGGCGGCACTGCTCACCGTGAGGGGGATGATGAGTATCCGGAACACGATGTGTCCGCTCCAGATAGGCGTCGTCCTGTCGCCCTTCGCCACCCTCACCCTTCGTGACCTGCGCATTCATGCTAGGTCTGTCATTGGAGGGCGTCTGGCTGGGAGCCGACGGCGGTCCGCGGTCCGGCTGGGTGGGGCGTTGCGGCCGGGCCGGCTCAAGTCGGCGATGCCCAACGCGGTGTCCGGGCGGCAGATCGGGCAGGCCGGCCGCGCTCTTCCCCGGCCTGCCGCTGCCGCAGGCCGGCCGCGTGGCGATCGATGCGGTCCACCCCGCATGGCATGCCAGACACGGATTCTGTGGAATCAAGATTGTCAAGGTTGCCTGGTGTCGGTCGGCGGAAGGCGCTAGCAGCGGACGCCGTGTTCGTGGTGGCCTTCGGCGGGGACGCGGCACCACGGGCGGCCTGAGCTCCGGTCTCGTCGTCGCCGCGGCCCGGCTCCCGGCGGCGTCCTGGCCCTCGCGGTCCTGCCGGTGGCAGCCCTCACCGCGTACCGCCAGTGGGCCTTTAGCACACCCAGGTGTGAGGTGGTTGTGTGCGTGTTCGGTCTTTCCTTAATTCTCTGAGAAATTTTCTACAACCATCCGGCTCAGATGTCCGTCTGGTTAACACAAGGGTATGTAGAGGTTGATGTAGAGGAGCTCAGAACGTGACCGTGCGTTCCTTTGCCCGGCGGATGCGACCGCGAGTCGAGCGGAAGGCCGCCGAGAAGGTCTGGCAGCTGCGCACCATGCGGCGGCGCCGCATGGCGGCGGTCACGGACCCGGTGCTCCGCCCGGTGGCGGTGCGCGGCCAGCAGCTCTACGGACGGGTCGTGACCCGGTTCAGCGCCGCCGAGGCGGCCGCCGCCAACCTCGGACTGGTCCTCGCCGCGCTGGAGCAGGACGGCATCCCCTACTTCCTGGTGCCGGCCTCGCGCACGCGCCACACGGTCGGTGTGAATGCCGTGGACCGGGAGCGTCTCCTCACCGCCCTGGAGGCGCAGAACGCGGGGAAGGCGGTGTTCATCGGCAGACCGCTGCCCGGCGGAAAGCTCAGGCACCCGGCCCTGTTCATGGACGGTGTCCTGCCGGCCGCGCTGCGTACGGCCCCGGTCCTGCGGATCGGGGAGAACCACCTGGGCCCCGCGGGCCAGCTGCTCGCCGGCCCGGAACTCGCCTGCGACGTCGAGTTCTGGGAGGACGGGGCACAGCTCCTCGCCTCCGCCGCAGGGCCCCGGCGCCTGGCCTCGGTCCAGCCGCAGGCCTGCGAGGACGTCTTCGCCGAGTCCCTCGTCGCACCCCGGAACAACGGCATCACGGACGTACTGCCGGCGTCCGAGCAGACACCGGCCGTGGTCCGGATCGGCGACCGGGAGCTGCCGAGCTTCGCCGCGCTCACCCTGCCGACCGTGAACGACGTGACCTTCCCCGTCGACGTCGTCTACACCTGGGTGGACGGCGAGGAGCCGGAGATGCGGGCCAAGCGCGCCCGCTACCAGGAGCACGGCACCGCCGAGATCCTGGACAAGGAGACCAACGCCTCCCGCTACACCAGCCACGACGAGCTGAAGTACTCACTGCGCTCGCTCGCCATGTACGCCGACTTCGTCCGCCACATCTACCTCGTGACCGACGGCCAGAAGCCGCACTGGCTCGACGACACGGCCCCGGGGATCACGGTCGTCGACCACCGCGACATCTTCCCGGCGGACGTCCTGCCGGTGTTCAACTCGCACGCGATCGAGACCCGGCTGCACCACATCCCCGGCCTGTCGGACCACTACCTCTACTTCAACGACGACGTGTTCGTCGGCCGCCGGGTCACCGCGGAGCACTTCTTCCACGGCAGCGGTCTGATGAAGATCCCGGTGTCCCCGCTCAAGATCGGGATCGGCAAGCCGCACGCCGAGGAGACCGCCACCAACTCCGCGAGCAAGAACGTCCGCCGACTGCTGCTGGAGAAGTTCGGGCGGATGACCACGAACAACTTCATGCACACCCCGCTGCCGCAGCAGCGCGAGACCCTGCGGGACCTGGAGGACCTCTTCCCGCAGGACATCGGCCGCACCACGGCGTCCCGCTTCCGCTCGCCGCAGGACATCGCTGTGACGGCCCCGCTGCTCTACCAGTACGCGCTGATGACCGGCCGCGGTGTGCCGGGCCGGTTCGGCTTCCGGTACGTCAACATCAGCCGTCCGGACGCCGAGGCCCGCCTGGCCGACCTGCGCCGCACCCGCCGCTTCGACTTCTTCTGCCTCAACGACGTCGACGTGCCGCCGGAGGAGCGGGAGCGGGTCGGCCTGCGGATGCACGAGTTCCTGGAGGACTACTTCCCCTTCGCGAGCCCCTTCGAGAAGCCCTTCGAGAAGCAGAACTGACGGGGGCTGGGGGGCATGGACATCCGTCACCGCTTCACGTTCACGGCGCCCGCCGGCCTGCGCGCCGCCCGGGACCTTCTGGCGCACCTGTGCGCCTGGCTGTCGGCCAGGCTCTGGGCGCTGCGCACGACCCGGGCCCGACGACGCCTGCGCGCCGCCGTCCCCGGGCGCGGGATCACCTTCGGACCGACGCGGCTGTACGGCCGTACGGTCGACGCCTACACGGCCGCGGACGCCGCCGAAGCCGATCTCGAACGGGTCTGCACCCTCCTGGAAGGGCTGCACGTCCCGTACTTCCTGGTCCCCTCCGACCACGGACACGGCGCGCCGCGGCAGGCCGTCGGCGTCGAGGAGACCTACCGCGACGCGATCCTCGCCCGGGCCGCCCAGCGCTTCGCCGGCACCGCCGGGTACGTCGGCGCCGTCGGACCGGGCGGCGCCGTGACGAGCGCGGTGCTGTGGGCCGACGGCAGGCTGCCCCGGGCGCTGCGGCGGGCCGCCGTACTCCGCACCGGCGTGGTGCGCCTCGGCCCGGCAGGGCAGGTGCTCAGCGGCCTGGAGACGGGGTGCGACATCGAGTTCTGGCGGCACGGCCGGGACCTCGGCGCCCCCTCGGACTCAGCCGGGGGCAGCGCCGGCGGCACCGATCCCGCCTGGCTCACCGTGCCCGGCAGCCGGCTGCCGGACGTCTTCGGGCCGGCGCTCGTCGCCCCGCGCCGCAACCCCGTGGCGGAAGTGCTCCCGGTGACGGCGCGGCAACCGGCGGCGGTGGCGGTTCGCCGCCGCACCGTCCCGACGTTCGCCCCGTTCGCCGAGCCCGGCATCGACGAGGTGCTGTTCCCCGTCGACGCCGTGTACACCTGGGTGGACGGGGACGACCCGGCGATGGCCGCGAAGCGCCGGGCCCACCAGGAACTCTCCGACAACGTCATCGCTCCGCGCGAGACCGGCGCCTCCCGCTACACCAGCCATGACGAACTGAAGTACGCGCTGCGCTCGCTGGAGATGTACGCCGGGTTCGTCCGGCACGTCTACCTGGTCACCGACTCCCAGATCCCGTCCTGGCTGGACCCGCAGGCGGAAGGCCTGACGGTGATCGACCACCGGGAGATCCTCCCGCCCGACGCGCTCCCGGTCTTCAACTCGCACGCGATAGAGAGCCGCCTGCACCACATCCCGGGCCTGCCGGAGCACTACCTCTACTTCAACGACGACGTCCTGATCAACCGCCCGGTACACCCCGAGCACTTCTTCCACGGCAACGGCATCGCCCGCATCCCCCTGTCTCCCCTGAAACTCGGCGTAGGCGCCCCGCACCCACTCGAACCCGCCCCGAACTCCGCCGGCAAGAACGCCCGCGAGGTGATCAGGCGCTTCCACGGCAGACACATCACGCACAAGTCGCTGCACACCCCGCACCCCCAACTGCTGTCCGTGATGCGCGAGATGGAGAGCCTGGGAATCAAGGAACTCGAACGGACGCCCTATTCCCGTTTCCGCTCCACCTCCGACGTCGCTCCGGCATCCACGCTCCACCACCACTGGGCGATGGCAACGGGCCGGGCCGTCCCCGCCGACTACCGCTTCCGCTACGTCCAGCTGGGCACACCGGACATGCACCGCCGCCTGGCCCGCCTCGCGGCCGGCGAGGACATCGACTTCTTCTGCCTCAACGACGTGGACACGCCCCCGGAAGCCAGACCGGCAGCCCAGGCCGCCATCCGCAGGTTCCTGGACCGCAAATACCCCTTCCCGAGCCACTACGAAAGAGCCCCCCGCACCAGCACCCGCCCCATCACACCGCTCACGACGAGAATCCCGTCCCAGCCCACACGGGAGGAAGCACAGCGCCGCGAGACGTAGACGGCCCAAGGCGGACCGGGCAGCGAAACAGCACCGTGAGTGCGTGCGTACACCCCGGTGGGCGGTGCTGGCCCGGCTCGTCTACGGCGTCGACGGCCCGCAATCCATCACCGCGTCCACTGCGGCCGGCCGCCGACGCCGCGCATGATTGCTGGCCGCCGTCGCCGCCGGCCGGTACCAGGTCCTTGCCGGGCAGGCGCGCAGCCTCGGCCTGCCCCGGCCCACCGGTCACTTCGCCCACGTCAGCAAAGCCGACGGCACGCGCGGGCCGTGGCGGTCGCAGCTGACGGAAGGGAACTGGCCGGAGAACTACGCACCCTGCAAGGCGCCGTGTACTGCTTCGTCGCCGCGCTGAGCATGATGCGCGACTCCGAGATCCAGGAGATCGGCCGCGGCGCGGTGACCGTGCACTGCGGCTCGCCCGCGGTGCGCTCCCCCCTGAGGGCGGCTGTGTGGTGGGCGGGGCGCAGGATCCCACGGTGTCCCCCGCCTCGCGGCGCAGGGGTGCCACTCCTGCCATCGCGACCGAGGACTTGCCACAGCCGGAAGGGCCCACCAGGGTGGTCCACCGCTGTTCCGCCACCACCTGTGCGATCCGGTCGTTGTCGGCGTCCCGGCCGAAGAACGCTGCAGCGTGCACCTCTTCGAACGGTTCGAGGCTGCGAAACGGCGAGGGAGGACGCGCCAAGTCTGCCAGCGGGGGCCAGGCCGCGACCAGTTCACCGATGGGAATCATGAAGCCGACCGCCGGCTCGCCCAGTTCGGCTTTGGCTATCATCCCGATCACAGCGCCGAGATTCTGGTCCCATACGGGGCTGCCGCTGAAGCCTCGTGAGACGCGATAGCCGTTTCCGGCTCGATCGACCTGAATCTGGCCGTCGGCCTGCCGCCCGCGCAGGACGCCCTCGTGCCAAACTCCCTGCCCACGTCCCTCGTGTCCGGGAAGAACGTGCCGCCGGCCTCGCCCGACGCCCTCATCACTCCCCGCTGGACGGCTCGGGGACAGGGCCATCCGCTGCGGGCTTCTTCCAGGTGAGCGTGACCTTGAAGTTGGCCGCCGCCGCGGTGGTCGACACCACGACATCAGCCTGGGCGGGCTGAGGACGGCCCCGGCTCCCGTCGGCAGGTGCCCCCAGTTCCTCGCCCTCACCAGGCGAGACCACCGCAGGTCAGTCGTGACGGAACCCGCCGAATCCGCCACCGTGGTCACCCGGCCCACCGTGATCGTGGTCACCCGGCCCACCGTGATCGTGACCGTCACCGCGGTCGTGGTCGTGGTCGCCGCCCGGGCCGCCCGGGCCGCCCGGCCTCGGCGGGAGTTCGACGGTGTCGCAGTAGATCACCGGCCCCGGCGTCGTGAGCGAAATGGGGACGTCGGGGCGGATTCCCTCGGTTTCGAGGACCAGCACCCGCAGCGGCCCACGCCGTCCGGGCGGTAGCGGGATCTGGCCCGTGTAGAAGGGCGTGTGGGAGGACTCCGCGTCCACCGAGGTGAGTTGGATGGTGGTGTCGTCGAGGGTCACCCAGCCAAGGTCGTCGTCGTCGACCAGACGGTTGCGGCGTTGCAGCGTGGCGGTGATGCGTGGCGACAGGGAGCCGGTGGGGTCCCAGGAAGGTCCGCTGACGCTGACCGTCAACGGATCGCCGAGCGTGACCCGCAACTCGCGGTCGGGCAGGGTGCGCACCAGGTCGGCGAGGACGGTCTTGGAGATCTCGGCGCCGGGAACGGATTCCGGCTGGTAGCGGACGAGGGCGAGCCGCACGAAGGGAAGACACGTGTCCCCGGTGTCCAGATCCAGGTCACAGAACCAGCGGCCGGCCTTGTCCGGGTCATCGCCGGGCTTCGGAACGGCCTTCTCGAACTGTGGGGCGAAGCCGACGACCAGTACGGGGAGTTCGATCGAGGGGGGATCGAGAGGGAGCGGCTTCGGGGTCCGCTGCACCGCGTTGGTGAACATCTCCGGGGTCGGGGACACGACCGGTGCGGAACGGTGGATGGGGTCGCGACCCATCAGGGTGACCCAGGCATCCCGTACGGACGTGGGGTCGCCTCCCGGCGGTTCGCCGAGAACCACGCCGAGCAGTTCGCCGTCTCCGGAGGAGTACCAGGGGCGGTCCAGGTAGACCCGGATCCCGCGACCGTGCCGACGGTGGACGATGACGCCGGGCGGTCCTTGGACCTCCTCCAGGGTGAGGGTGGGCACGCAGTACTGCAGTCGCGGCGCCGTGGGGCGTGCACTGCTCGGTACGGAGTGTTCCTGCGGCCGCCCCGCCACGGTCAGCACGTTCTTGCCCGGCGTGGCGAACTCCGCCGGGAAGTAGTCGGCGAACTTGCTGCTGGCCATCGGGTGGTAGCGCACCGCCCGGTGTTTGGTGTCGCCGAACTCGTGCTTACCGGGGTTGGGTGGGCCGGGGTGCTTGTCCGGGTCCGCCAACGCATCCGCGGCGTCAGCCTTCGCCTTCTTCTCCGCCGCCTCGGTATTGAAGGTCAGGACGTCGGCCCGGAGGAGGGCGGGTTCGGCGCCCGGGTCGCCCGTCTGGCTCGCCGCCCACGCCGTCAACAGGCCGAAGACCGGGGCGGTCATCTCGCGGGTGTCGCGGCCCTCGCGGCCGGCGTCCCGCACCTCGGTCCACTCGGCTATCAGGTCGACCCGGTCCGTACTGGCCTCGTCCAGTGCGATGGCCCCGGAGAGGTGTTCCGCGGTCGCTCCGAGGGGACGCAGGGTCGTCGGCGGCACCGGCTGCACGAGGCTCAACACCGGGGTCTTCAAGGGCAGTTGGACCGCGTGGACCAGTGTCAGTTCCTGCCAGGGGGTGAACATCCAGTGCCGACTGGCGGCGGCCAGTGCCAGCACGTCGTCGGTCCGCCGCGCTGCCGCCGCCCTCCTCGCCGCACCTTCCCCCTCACCCTCCCCCGCGAGCCTCGGTGCCGATTCCTGCCGCTTCCGGCACCAGCCGGCCACGCCCATGATGTGCTCGTCGAAGTCGATCCTGGAACACACCCGGACGGTCGCCACGGCGCCCTTCGGCAGCGAGACGGTCAGCACCCGGGACGCCTCGTCGAAGCGCGGCGGCGCGGTGCCCTCGGCCAGCCGCAGCCTGAGGGAGCGCGGGCGGTGCCAGGCGTCGCCGTCCCAGGGGACCGGGAAGGGCTGCCCCTCGGGCATGCCCGGCAGGTCCAGGAAGACGGCGCCCGTGGACAACGGATCGGGGAGGTAGGGGAGTTCGATCTGCTGGCCCGTGTGCAGCACGGTGTTCGCCGGATTCTCGGGGTCCGCCGCCGGCGACTTGATCGTCTTCACTTCGACGTCCGGCTGGGACGGGTCGCTCAGCGAGCCGCTCTCCCGAACGGCCAGGTCGTAGACCGCGTTCTGTACGTTCGCGTCCGTGGATCCGATGGCCTCGTCCAGCAGCCCGTGCCACTCGATGCAGCGCAGCGACGCCTTCGGTGCCACCACATGGCGTTCGTCGGTTCCCCGGTAGGGGTCGTGGGCTCCCGACGTGACCGGCGACGACCGGTTGAAGTCCGCGGCGTACTGCTCCGCCGTCATACCGGCTCCGGTGCCGGCCGCGGTACCGGTTCCCGTGCCGGTGCTGGTGCCGTCGCTGCCGCAGTCGACGACGGCGAAGCCGCTCTTGCGGCCGAGTGCGATGAGAGTCGTACAGCCGGGTTTGCCATCGGCGTCGCTGCCCGTGAAGCCCTGGGCGCGTTGCTCGGCGGCATAGGCGGCCCTGGTCTGGTCGCCGAAGAATCCGGTCGGGCCGGCCGGGAGGGGATGTCCCTGGTCGATGAGGGCCTGCTGGACGATGCGTACCTCGTCATTGGTCATGCCGGGCTGGACATTGGCCCGGTGGACGGTGACAACCGGCGTCGTCCCCGAAGTGGCCGGCGGCGGGCCGGATCCCGGGCTGCTGCGGATCACCAGCCGGAAGTCCGAGGCGCCTTCCCCGAACCGGAACCTGGACACCACGGTGGGCGCCAGAACGGGCTCGAACCTCTGGAAGGTCAGCAGCCCCGCGTCGTCGGGGAGCAACAGGGCCTTCCGGTCCTCCAGCCTTTCGGCGGCCGTCCCGTCCCCGTCCGTTCCGTTGTCCGCCAGGTCGACCAGAGCGTCGGCCTCCGACTTGTCGAGCCCGTTGCCCGCCAGGTCGACGGTGCGCATGCGTACCCGGTACTCGTTGCCGAACCGCAGCCTGGGCAGCGTGCCGGCTCGCACATTCGGCGTGATTTCCAACGGCAGTTTCGTCTGCGCCTCGTTGTCGAGTGGCACCGGCTCGTTGGGGTGGCGGTCCTCGTCGAGCGAGCCCGCATCGGTGTCGAGCACCAGGCCCGGCCGGGGCGCGGACAGTGACCAGCCGTCCCAGGTGGCCAGTTGCTCGGGCACATAGAGGTGGTCGGGGTGCATCGCCTCAGGGGGCGGTCTCAGCAGGTGGGCCTGGAAGAAGCCTTCGTCGGAGGCCGTGAGCAGGAGCGGGCCGCCGTGCGGCTTCCGGTATTCCACCTCGCGCTCGTGCAGCGAGAACCACTGACCCCGGGTCTTGTCCCAGATGTCCAGCCGGTGGCCGCGCACCAGGTTCTCGGCGAAGAGTTCGGGGGCGGGCACTTGGTCAGCTGAGGTGTGGGGGACAGCCCCCGGATTCTGCGGGTCGGGTGTCGCACCTTGCGCCTGCTGCTGCCCGACCACCCGGGTGAACGCCGCGTCGTGCTCGGCTGCCCGGGCGAACTCCTGCCGGAGGCTTTCCATGCGCTCGTCCCTGACCAGCGCGATCCCATGGGTCCGCACCGTGGCGAGCCCGGTGGCGCCCTCGGCGGGCCCGATCATTTTGCCTGCGGCGGCGTCGATGTCGGCCGGTTCGAGAGTGAAGTTCCCCTTCAGTTCCACCAGGCCGCGGGCGGGTGGCGTCAGCGGGCCGTCGGTCGGTACCCCGGCCCGGGGGGCGAAGGCGCGGTGGTCCGGAAGGAAGACATATCGCGTGCGAGGCGACACGTCGTGCGACGCCCCCTCTCCCAGTTCGGACTTCCAGTGGGGGATGACCTTCAGGAACAGCTGCCCTGACGAGACGGGAAGCAGGTCGGCCGGAAGGCGGAAGTCCAGAACGAGTCCGAGGTGCCGCAGCAGGGTGGGGTGATCGCCGAGCCAGGTGAGCATCTGGTGGAAGTCGGGGTCGTGCTTCGCGGGTCGCGGTGGTGGCGGCGGTTCTTCGCCGCCGAGGGTGGGTGGCTGCGGCGGCATGGCGATCGTGTGGAAGCTGTGCAGGCGCTGGAGCTCCGGAGGCATCGGTGGATCCTCGTCCGCGGTGATGTCGCCGACCGCCGTGGGCACGTCCCTGGGGCCCACGTCACCGGGACCCGCGGCGCCTCCGGACCCGTCGCTCGGGGAACCGCCATCCGTTGAAACGCCGTCGATGGAGCTGCCGTTGGTTGCCCCGCCGTCCGTAGGGCCGTCACTCGGTGGCATCACCAGGTCTCTGGTGGGGGGTGGCGCCTCGGGCGAGGCCATGGCCGCTTCGGCGTATTTGTCCTTGGTGAAGGTGCTGACCTCCTTGGTGGAGTAGGTCTGGCAGATCTGGTCCGTATGCCTTTCGAAGGTGTAGGGATCGAGCGGCGTGCCGGCACCGAAGAGGGCCTGCCACAAGTGCACGTCGGGCAGCGGGCCCTGCGGCTTCAGCCCGGTGACGAAGGGCGTCGAGGGAGCGGGCGTGGTGTCGGGCTCCTCGTCCGCCTCGGTGGATGTGGAGGGCTCGACGGTGCCCTCGCCGGCGGCAAAATCAAAAGTGGCGAGTGCGATCTTTTCCGGCCAGCGGAGGAAATCGGGGAAGTGCGGGTCCAGCGTGAGGCGTTTCGTCGGGTCGGGCGGGGCAGGCCCCAGCAGCCGCGGCGCGATGAACACCGACACCTTGACCTGCGTACCGTCGGCCGTCAGCCCGGCGGGGAGAACGGTCCAGTTGATCTGCTGTTCGAAGTCCATGGTGGTCTCCACGCGGCTCGCTCACGCGGCGAACGCCGCGCAGTACTTCGGCCAGTCATGCTCCTTCGAGAAGCACTGCGCGAAGGTCGGGTCGACCGGCGCGCCGGCGAAGGTCCGCTCCAGTTCGAGCGAAACGGACTTGCTGAAGAAGGCGATCCGTACGCTGACCGTGAGGGTGCCCCTGCCACGGACCATCGACTGCTTGCCCTTCTTCTCGTACGTGAGCTCCAGATAGAATTCGACGGACACTGTGACGATTCCCAGCACCGTCAGGAAGCCGTTGCACCGCAGGTAGCCGGTCAGTTTGACGTCGTCCTTGCCGTCGACCTTGGCGAGCATGAAGCGGATGCCCGCCATGATGGAGACCCCGCCGCTCGCGACCCCGAGGTCCAGCGCCGCGGCGCCGCCGAACTCGATGGCACCATCGACCTCCTGCACGCCACTGGCGTCGACCAGCAAGGAGAAGTAGCCGCCTCCGCCGAACAGGGAGACCGTGAGGTTGAAGGGATGCTTCTGCTCGCAGACCGAGAAGCGGAAAGAGACCGGCTTGCCATCGAAGGGGATCGCCAGCTCGGCCGACAGGGCGAGATTGGCCAGGTTGAAGACGCCGAGGGGGAGGGTGGGAAGGGCGAGTGTGTATCCGGCACGAATGCCGGTGGTCTGGACGTCGATGAACGCGCCGGCGCCGAAGACATCGACGGGCAGGGCGCTGCGGAGGGTGTTGACGAACTCCATGGCACCCCGGAATTTCAGCTCCACACCGGAGGCCGTCACGTCGGGCTTCTGACCCGGGCCGGTCTTGAACTTCAGCTCCTCGAACTCCACTCGGGCCATGCCCAGGAAGTCCAGCGCGAAGTGGCTCAGGCTGCCCTGCACCGTTGACTTGTCGACGGCGTCCATCGAACGGACGGTCCGGGCGTCCAGGATCAGCGACGCCTTGGACACGTCGATCAGGGCGGCCGGGGGCGGGGCCAACGGCGGCTTCCACACGTACCGCAGTTCCTTGCCCTGTCCGTCGGCCAGGTCGCGCATACGCAGCACGGGCGCGGGCAGCAGACCGTTCGCGTCCGCGAGTATGCTCTCGATCTGCTTGTCGCTCAGCTGCCGCAGTGCGCCGAGTTGGTCCTTGACAAGGCCCTTCAGGTACTTACTGAGGTCGATGCCGAGCAGCTGTGCCCCGCCGAAAGCTTCCCTGATGGCCTTGATGTCGTTCACATCAGCCACCGCTCCGGTGGCGGGGTCCGTCTTGAAGACGTCGGGGATGACGCCCGCCTGGCTGGTGATCGTCTTCACCGCGGCATTGGGGCTGGAGAGTCCGCCCGCCTGCTCCGCGCCGAAGACGAGCTTGAGCGAGTCCGTCAGATCCAGGTACGCCCCTGCCGGATGCCCGTCCATGGTCTGCCGCAGATACGTGTCGTTGAACTCGACCTTGAGGTTGCCGGCGCTCGGGGTGAACTGCTCCACGGCGGGGACACGGACCTCAGCGGCCGCAACACAGGGTTGGCCCACTACCGGCGCGCCGTTCGGCCCGAGCCGGAAGGTCAGGGAGCCGACCGCGTGACTGGTGCTGCCGGGAGCGCCGGGCGGGGGCTGCGCCATCGCCATTACCTGGCCATGCAGCTCCCGCTTCTGGCGCTGCTCCATCTTGCCGGGCTCGGCCGGTGTGTTTTCCTTCTCCGGATCGTAGAGGTCCTTCAACTGCTGCTGTTCATTGGTCAGTCCGTCGGGAACGAACACCATCGGCATGGTGAAGCTCACCTTGCGGGCCTCGGAATCCGTGCCGATCAGGGTGAATTCATGGTCCTTGCCGGATTCTTTGAGGCGCACCCAGAAGGCCGCGAGGTCCGGCTCGTCCTGTTCGGGGGGCAGTGGGGGGTCATGAGGAGGCTTGGGCGGAATGATCAGCGGAGTGACGCGGTCGGTGATGCGCAGCACCTGGAACGGCATCTCGCGTCCCTTGTGCTGGAAGCCGTTGGCTGCTCCGTACGTCATCTCCGGCTGCTTGACGATGATGCGGTCCTCCCGCTGTAGGTAGGCGACGATTCCGTCGTCCGGACGCGCGATGAAGAGTCGCTTGTACTCCTGCATGTGCAGGGCCTCATGGCCCGTGGACAAGCGGCCGTGGTGGACGATGCGGACGTACTGGTCACGCCCCAGCCCTGTGATGTGGTCGTAGGCCACCAGAGCCGGGGCACGCCGATCGACCTCCTTGTAGCGGGCGAGGGCAGGAGCCGACAACGGAACCCAGGCACCGTGCAGATGGGCCGAGGTGCCCATGGGCGTGATGAGGAACTGCTCCGCGCGCAGGGGATCACTGTGGACCTCGAGCGGCCCACCTATTCCTGGCAACGGGATGCGACTGGTGAGGGTCACGAGGTCCTGCAGGACAGGCGCTACGTACGGAGCACCGGGTGGCAGCGTCCCACCGTTCGTGACCATCGCGAAGGCCCGCAACTTCACGCTGCCGTCAGATGCACCGAGCCCGGCGCCGACCGGTGCAGGGTGCAGCCGGACATGCCACAACGCGGTGCGGCCGTCGGCTTGTTGGGGTTGCGGTCCGCCCAACCAGTCCACGGGCTCGTCGTAGCTGATCAACAGCCGGGTGGGGAACTCGATGACGCTTCTGGGGATGCCCTGGAAGACCGTCGTCCCCGGCGTGTCCGGCATTTGTTGGCCATCGGGCACCCTGAGCGGCACCAGGCGCTCCCAGTCGAGCAACCCGTCCAGCGACAGCTCCAGCTCCTTGATGTCGGCCGGCACCGAGAAGGCCAGCCGGGTGGAGCCGGCGGTGACTGCCTGCATGGGAGCAGTGACCTTGCTCAGATCGTCGGGGACCTCTTCCACCACATGCTGCGGCGGCAGACCGACGAGGATGAAGGCGTTCAGTGCGTCGGGGGCTCGCACGAGACGGTGGCGGGCGCTGTCGAAGTGCAGGCCCATCAGTGCGATGTCGACGACAAGCATGTCCGCCGGCCGCACCACCCGGAACGGCCCCTCCGCGACGTCCACCTCGTGCGGCGGCGGGGGTTCCGGGGGCCCACCCCCAGGATGCGGACCAGGACCGGGGCCGGGATGCGGACCAGGACCAGGGTGCGGGCCGGGACCGTGCGGGGGGCCAGGGTGCGGGCCGTGCGGCGGACCGAACCCGCCGCCTGGGCCACCACCCCCACCGAACCCGCCGCCCCCGAAGCCACCCCCGAACCCTCCGCCGCCGGCGCGGTCGCCGCGCTCGCCGCCGTGGTCGTCGTGCTGTTTTCTCTCCTCATCGGGATGGTTGCGCAGCTCCTCCCCGAGCCTGAGGGACACAGGACGGCGGGTACGGAATGACATGAGGAACGCCTCATCCGGGCTCATGTGAAGATGAAGAAGAAGTCGTGCGTGCGGTGAGGCGCGACGAAGGCACCTTCACCTCTCTTCCACGCTCTCTTCCATGCTCACTCCGGTGGCGGACGCCCGCCACCGGGGAGCGACAGCCGTCGCCGCATCGGCGAGGGCGGCCGGGTACGCGTCCCCGATCAGCGGCGAGGTCTCGCCCGGCACCTCGTCGGCCGCCAGGATGGGGTGCGACATGCGCCGTTGAGACCGTAGGGCAGGTGCCGGCTTCCGGACGACCGTGAAGAGCCCGAAGAGGTGCCCCGCGACCACGGTGGGACCTTCTCGCGAGGTGGCATCGGCTCCCTTGGTGCCCGTGGGTTCCCGGTACCGGCGGACGCCCGACGGCGTCCCGGCCCGACTGCCGCCTCTCCAACCACGGTGACGCCCCGTCGAGTTGCCGGCGAGCGCGGCCGGGGGCGATCGGGTGCGGGCCCGCACCCAGGGGTCTAGCGTGGAAAGGGAGCCGCCGTGCCGCCCCTGACCCGGACGACGTCCCGGCCCCCCACCCTGCCCCTCTCCCCCAGGCGGATCGCTATGTCCTCCACCGTTCGCATCGCCGGCGCGCTGCCCACGCCGGACGCCGACCCGAGCCTGAGCGTCGTCTTCGCCGGCGGTTGGTCGGTGGGTTACGACTGGGCGGCGGACCACGTGGTCACCGCGGGTGCGCCGACCCAACCGCTCTTCCCCGCGCCGTTCGACCGTGATCTGGACGGCACGCTGCTCGGCCAACAGGCCTTCAGTGACTTCGAGTACGTCTTCCAGGGCGGCAACTACCAGCGGATCAAGCTCGTCGGGCTGCAGCCGGACGGCGACCCCGCCTCGACGGCGGACAACTGGTTCCTGCCGTCCGACTGGACCACGCTCGACGCCGTCTTCCCCGGCGGTGGCGTGAAGAGCGGCTTCGCCTACTTCTTCCACGGCCCGGACTACATGCGCTTCGACTGGCCGGCCAACGCCGCCTCGGCCGGCTACCCGAAGCCGATCGGCCCGAACTGGCACACCAGCGGCGACTTCACGCACGACCTGGACGGCGAGATCACCGGCCTGCGGGCCTTCGGCACCAAGGCGTACCTGTTCCGGACCGTCACCACCATGGTGAACCAGGACGGCCGACGGACCTCGAGCGGTGGCTTCGTCGTGAATGCGCCGGTCTACTGCCGTTACGACTTCAACCGCGAGGTCGTCGACAACACCGTCACCGATCCGGCCGACGTCGTCGGGCAGTGGAACGGCCTCTTTCCGCTGCTCGACGCCGGACCCGCCATCGAGCTCGCGCTGGACTGGATCGGCCGGGCCGAGACGGCGGCCGCCGTGACACCGCTCGCTCCCGCCACCCTGACGGCGTTCGCGCATCACTTCATGACCAGGTCCCCGGACACGACCGTGGTCAACACGGTCCGCGATCGGCTCCGGCAAATCCGCGAACGGCTCACCGCACTTCCGGACCAGTTCAAGTGGACGGCGGACCTGGGGTTCCCGGCAACGACCACGCCGGGCACACTGACCGAGATCGGGAACGAGTTCTCGACCTTCCACGGTCCCAACGGCCGAGCGGCGGCGCTGATCCACGAGGCGAGCCACTTCCGCTTCGACGCCGGCGTCGACGTACCGGAGTGGTCGGGCGAGGTGGTCGCCGGAGTGCCGCAGAGCCCGGCCGTGATCAACGGTGTCACCATGCCCCGCTACAGCACCATCCCGACCGCAGACGCCCTGGTCAACCCGAGTTCGTACGCCGCGTTCGCCCAGGAGACCGCGCTGGGCGAGGACACCCGGTTCGGTGCCGCCCGGCCCCAGCTCTGAACGTGGCGCTCATGGAGCACCCATGCGGTACTCATCCAGCACCCGCCGCCTCACCTGCTGCCTCCCCCGGCGCCGGAGCCGTCCGCATGGCCACCCGGTACTCGCTCGGCGACATCCCCACCGCCGTCCGGAAGGCGCGGGAGAACCGGTCCGGCTGGGGGGGTAGCCCCAGCGGGTCGCGACGGCGTGGATGGTCAGGTGGGACAGGGCGGCGTTGGCCAGGTCACGACGGCAGCGGTCGAGACGCTGCTGCCGGATGAAGGCCATGGGGGTGGTGGCCTGCTGTTGGCAGACGCGGTGCAGGTAGCGCAGGGAGATCTGATGGGCGGCGGCGATGGTCTCCGGGCCCAGATCGGGATCGCCGAGGTGCTCGACGATGAAAGCACTGATCCGCAGGAACAGCACGTGCTGGCCCGACCTGCCCGTACTCGGCACCGCAGAGGGCATCGGCCTCCGCGGACATGAGCGCGTCGGCAAACGTCTTCACCATCGCGCGCAGCAGATCGGGACTCGCCGCGGCGAGGTTGCCCTCGGCGAGGGCATGCACCGGCAGACTGTCTGGAGCGGCCATCGTGCTGATCTCCTTCAAAGACTTGGTCGTCTTGAACGATCAGCCGATGGCCGTTCGTCTATGCGGGCCTCATCCCGACGCCGGAACAAACCCCCGGATCAGGTCGAACCCGTACACCACTTCTGTGGACGCAACCCCCGGCCGGGGCCTTGAGGAACAGGCTCCAGCGGCCGGACAGCGCAACGGGAAGACAGTCCAGCAGGACGTCAGTCAGTAGCAGGGCCACGACCACCAGAACCTGCCTACCAATATCGATGTCAGCAGCGGCACATAGGGTCTGGGCTCATGACTGAACAGCAGTGGGCGGGAGTACGTCAGCGGGTCGAGGCGGCAGGTGCAGGACCTGCGGGCAGCAAAGTGTTCGGGGCCTTGGGACACAAGTGGGTTGTGGAGGACCCGCTCACCCAGGGCGAACTTGTCGAGCTCGAGGCTCAGATAGGCGTGCAGCTGCCGGAGGAGTACCGGGCCTTCCTGCTTCATGTCGGTGCAGGTGGCGCCGGCCCCGCGTACGGCCTGTTCCCCGTTCGACGCGTGCAAGGCCGCTGGCGCTGGGAAGGCGACGGCGCTGAAATGGTCGACCTGTCGAGGCTTGCCGCGCCGTTTCCCGACCAGGGTCCGGATCCGAAGCTGCTCCAGGAACTCCTCGCCGAGTGCCCTGAGGAAGAAGACTTCGATGACATGGAAGACTTCGACGACGCCATGGAGGCGTGGGACGAGCGGTGGGGAGCGACCATGTTCGCCCCGGAACGCACCGCTGGCGCGATCGTAATCTCCCACCGGGGCTGCGCCCAGAGGGAGTGGCTGATCATCAGCGGCAGCCACCGCGGCACGATCTGGTCCGACTGCCGGGTGGACGACGTCGACCTCGCCCCGCTCCTCGGCGAGGACGGTACGCCCGTAAGGTTCGCCCGCTGGTACACCGACTGGCTGCAGAAAGCCGAACACACAGCCCTGTCGGCACCGTAAGGCCCGGCGCCCCGTGGTGCTGAACACCGTGGTTGGCCAGACGGGCCAAGTAGGGCGCTCAATCACAGCAGCGCCGTGACGGCATACCCCAGCTCACCCGCATGCCGTCTATGAGAACAAGTCGGACCGCGAAGCACTCCAGAGACGGAGACCGGGGAGGCGGAGACACGAGCTGTGCGACTTGGCCCCGGGCGGGCCGTCTACACCCCCCTCAGCTGCGATACCTGAGCAGCAGAGGACGGGACGTCGCGACACCTCACCCGCACTGCGTACCAAGGCTGGCGCGTTCTGCCCCGCTCGGAGTTCTGGTGAGACGATGCCCGTCCAGCGCCACAGAGCTCTTGGCGGATCTGGCCTTGCCGCAAGCAGCGCGGGAGCGGGCCGTCCAGCCAGGTCAGCCGTCTTCGGCGGCATCCCGTCGAATCTCGATGATCGGCAGCAGTTGGCGTGGGCCCGCTGATGTTCTGGGCCTTCGTTCAACGTCCCTGTCCCTGCCCGCGGCGCTGGGCGGGGCGTGAGGTGCGGCGCGGACGGCGGGACTGCCGCGCCTGGCCCTCGAAGGGCTGGGCGGTGGGTGAAGAGAAGCCGCCGGGGATGCCCGGCCGTGCGGGAAGCGGCACCTGGGTTCCTGGCCCTTGACCGTCCCGGCGCTGGTCCGCGCGGGGGGGCCGGGCGGCGCGGGCCAGGATGCGGGCGTTGGGGATCAGCGGTGCGCACGCCTCACAGACCTCTGAAAGTGTCCACACGCGTCCGACGACGGGATCGTGCTGCAGGACCAGTGTGACGCCGCCGGCGCAGTGGGCGGGCGTGTCCGGGTGGGTGGCGCACTGCGTGGAGCCGCAGTGGCACCACGCGTGTGCGTGGACGGTGGCCACCCGTGCGTGGGCGGCGGCGTGCTGAGCGGCGAACGTCCGAAGCCCGGCAAGGTCCTTGGAGCGGGGCGGCATCCGACAGGCCGCGGTGCTGCAGGTGACCGTAGCGGTCCGGTCGGCGTGCCCGGTCAGGCGGACCGTCCAGACCCGGCCGGGGACGCGGTCGGTGGAAGGCTCACTGGCAGCAGTCGTCACAGGCGTCCGTTCCTGAAGGGATCAATGGGGGTGGAGCAGTCCACTATGAGCTACCCGGCGCCGGTACGGCATCACCTTTGCGTCGGCACTCCGGTGTGCATTCAGCATCGTGGGGTTGCCGAGCACTACTACGGAAGCCGAGGCCGACCGGGATCCCGCAGCGTGGAAGCACCCCTGGCCCCGGCCGGAGGTCCGGGGCCACAGGACGTGCTCGTGGTGGTGAAGGGGTGGTCGCCTACGCGGCGGCGAAAGGCTCCATGAGGCTTCAGCCGAACGATCGCCCTTACGGGCAATGAGTGAGGCCCAGGGACACCGTCTCTTCCTGCGCGGCGATCTCCGGTTTCCGCTCCACCAGTCACAACCGGCTGATCCAAGCGAAACCGCCTAGGCCGCTCCTGCGGTCCGGTCATGGCCTGCGGCCGAGGCCCGGGGCGATGGTGGGGCCGGGGCCTGCAGTTCGTCGGAGTCGGGCGTTGCGGCGAGCAAGGGTCCCAGATCGTCGGAGGGACGCCGTGGTGTGCTGCCCTGTGGTGACCTTCGTCATCGGCATGATGCTCGCACCGGCTGCTGCGCCCCGATGCAGGCTGTCTTACTGCGGCATGTCGGGCTCGGGGCCGTCGGCGGCGTTCGGCTCGCCGGTCGTACTCCGGGAAACCATCTGGGACGAGATGGTGTGCCTGCGCAGGGTGCGTGAACCGGTGCGCCAGTTACTGTGCGCCGTGATCAGGCGTTGCCTTTCACCCGGTTCGGAGTCCTGCAGGACCATCCGCAGGGTGAGCAGGTCGCGGATGATGCGGGCCAATTCTGCGACGATGGACTCACCGCGCCGAGACCGTCGCACGAGCAGTGTCAGGATTGCTGGTGCGCAGATCAGCAGCGGATGCAGATGCGTCATACCGGGGCTCTCCATGGTCTTTTAGAGGGCATCTGATCTAGGTACTTGGTAGTTAGAGATGTTTTTGTGACTGCTGGCGTTGGCGGTCGTTGCACGGTGTGTGAGTGATCGTCGTCCGTACCGCAGTGATGTGTCCGATGCCCGCTGGGCCCTGATCGAGCCAGTCTTCACCGCCTGGCGGGCGAGACGGACTGGGCCCGGAACGGCAGCCCGGGTGCACGACCTGCGGGAGATCGTCAGCGCGATCCTCTATGTCAACCGCACCGGCATCCCGTGGGAGTACCTGCCTCACGACTTCCCGCCCTGCAAGACCGTCTACGACCACTACGCCAAGTGGGAAGCCGACGGCACCACGTAACAGGTCCACGACCTGTTACGCGACAAGACCCGCCGAGCCCACGGCCGCAGCACACAGCCGACCGCGGCCGTTGTCGACGCTCAAAGCGTGAAGACCTCGGCAAACGTCGCCGAGACCAGCCAGGGCATCGACGCCGGCAAGAAGATCAAAGGGCGCAAGCGGCACCTCATCACAGACACACTGGGCCTGGTCCTCGCCGTACTCGTCACCGCCGCCTCCGTGCACGACACCACCGGCGGCAAGTTGCTCCTCGACGACCTGGCCGTGGCACATCCCAGTGTCTCCAAGGTCTGGGCGGACGGCGGCCACCAGAGCAGCATCTTCAATCACGGCGCCGGACTCGGTATCGACGTGGAGGTCGTGCAGCGGCCACGGGCCAAGGGTTTCGAGCCGCTGCCGAAGCGGTGGGTGATCGAGAGGACGTTTGGCTGGCTGATGCAGCACCGCCGCCTTGCCCGGGACTACGAAGCCCTGCCGCAGAGGTCCCGAACAATGATCCACTGGGCGATGGCTAACAAAATGTCGCGCGAGCTGACCGGAGAATCCGCACCAACCTGACGAATCGAAACGAACATCCCGCTCACAACTTCGTGAACATGATCATATGCTCTCTTAGTGCCGCAACAGGCAACATGGGCCCACTCTCAAAGGTGGGAATCGGGGCGGGGCTGCTGCGGCTGGAAATGCCGCGTAGCCTGCACAGCTGTGGACAGGGAACGCAGTGCTCGGCAGCTCCGCCTGATTGGCGAGACGGTGGAGATCGCGAGTGCCGTCGGTGCGGAGGTGTGGCTCCGCGGGGGCTGGGCCGTGGACTTCTTCATCGGCGAGGTCACGCGTGAACATGTGGACATCGACTGGTTCGCCTGGGCACAGGACGCCTCTGCTCTGACCGCTGGTCTGCTGCGCTCCGGCTTTGAACCTCTGTCCGGGCCGCCTGCGGACCAACAGCTCGATTTCCGCAAGCAGGGCGTGGAGAGCAGCTTCGCTCTCTTGGCCAAGGACCGGGTCGGGCGCGTTGTGGTTGCCGGCGGCCCCTGGGCCGGACAAGTGTGGCCGGCCGGCATGCTCGATGCTTCTGCTGGCCGCATCGGGACACTGCGGTGCCGGATCATCAGTCCCCGCGCCCAGATCGAGATCAAGCAGATGATGCCGGTCTGGGTTCCGGGACGGCCCCGCCGCATGAAGGACACCGAGGACATCAGCCAGCTGGAGGCGGCCCTGCGGGAGCAGGACACCGGCCCGGCATGAGGGTTAGAAGGTGCCCAGCCGCTACCGTCTGCGAGTGGCAGAACGGGTGCGCTTACGCGAGATCGATAGGGAGGAAGGCCGAGAACCTTCGCGCTGCCCGAGCGTCACGAGATCAAGAAGATCGCCAAGTCCAGGCCGGCCGAACACGGCCTGCCGTTTTCGACCTGGAGCCTGGCCGAACTGGCCGACTTCCTGGTCGCCGAGGGGGGCGACGACATCAGCCACGAGGGCCTACGGGTCCTGCTCCGCGAGGAGGGTGTCTCTTTTCAACGCATAAAGACCTGGAAGACCTCCCGTGCCCCGGACTATGCCGCAAAGAAGGCCCGCGTCGAGCACCTCTACGCGATCGCCGACGGAGAGGTCATACCCGAGGACAGCGAGCCCGAAGTCGTCTTCTGCCTGGACGAGTTCGGCCCACTCAACCTTCAGCCCCACCCCGGAAGGCAATGGGCCGAGCGCGGCGGACGACACAAGGATCCCGACCGGGAACCCCCCACCGACGGGCGACCTACAACCGCCCGCACGGGGTGCGGCACCTGCTGGCCGCCTACGACCTGGGCAAAGACAAGCTCTACGGGCGCATCAGGCCGAACAAGAACCGCACGAGGTTCCTTCGAGAAGGACACCCGAGTCAGCAGCTCGTGGCTGAACCGCATCGAGGCCCAGTTCACCGCCCTTCGCTACTTCGCTCTGGACGTTGCCTGAAGCGGCACTGGTTAACCGTCGTTGCATTTGGCGATGCGACTGCTCTCAGTTGGCGGGTAGTCGGGTGCCGACGATCACGCTGAGGTCTGCCGCGAGGCGTAGCTCTGTGGCGCGAAGTCCGGGGTGTTCGAGCCAGTGCAGCCGAGACTGGTCGGGGACGCCGTTGAAGCGAGGTGGCCATGTGGTGGCCGGGGTGAAGTCGTCGATCACTACCGTGCCGCCGGCGGCGAGCAGGCGAGCGGGGTCCGCGGCGCCGTTGCCTTTGGCCTGGCCTCCGCCGTCGAGTACGAGCAGGTCGTAGGGGCCGCGCTCTTCGACGCGCTGCCAGTCGCCGTGGAGGATCACCACGTCGGGGCAGTCCCGGAAGACTTCCGCAGCGATGTGGGCTCGGTTCGGGTCCCGTTCTATGCTGGTCAGCCGGGTTCCTGGGGCCGCGCCGGAGGCCAGCCAGGCCAACCCGACGCCGCAGCCTGTTCCGGTCTCGGCGATGCTGTGGAGTGCCCCTGCGGCCAGCACCTGGAGCAGACGTCCCTGTTCGGGCCTGCAGGAGAAGGCGAAACCGTGCGTGCGCGCCGCCTCGACGGCCCGCTGGACCAGCGGAGGCAGGGTGTGGTCGTCTCGGTAGGCGTCTGTTCCCTGAAGCGACATGCCGCGCATTATGGCCGTGCAACCGTGCCGTTGAGTCGGCGGTAGCAGATGAGAGCGGCGGCAATTCCGGCGAAGGCAAGGAAGCGGTCTGGCTTGCGCTCGTCGCGCCGACGCAGGCGGCGTATGCCGCTCAGTCAGCTCACGGTGCGCTCGACGGTCCATCGGTGTCGCCCCAGGCGGGCCGAGGACTCGACGCCCTTGCGGGCAATGCGCGGCAGATGTTGCGATTGCGTAGCCATCGGCGCAGATGGTCGTAGTCGTAGCCCTTGTCCGCATGACATTTGTCGGGACGGCGCCGCCTCGGTCCGCGGCGGGACCGGATGGGCGGTATCCCGCGCACCAAGGGTTCGAGGCCCAGGCTGTCGTGGGTGTTTGCGGCCGGGATGCCGATGGACAGGGGCAGACCGGCTCTCTCTGTGATCAAGTGGATCTTCGATCTCTTCTTTCTCCGATCGACAGATTCGGGCCTGTCAGATCCCCCCTTTCGTCGCCCTCATGTTCACCGAGTCGACCGCGCACCGTGACCAGTCCAGTTCACCGTTCCGACCGAGTTCGTCCAGCACCAGTCGGTGCAACTTGGCCCGGACCCGGGCCTTGCTCCACTCGGCAAACCGCCGGTACACGGTCGACCAGGACGGCCCGAACGATTCCGGATTCTGCCGCCAGGCGCAGCCGGAAGTGGCCACGAACATAATCGCTGCCAGCACCTCCCGGTCGCCGTAGCGTGGACGGCCACCACCTTGCGGTCGAACCGGTGCGACCGGCACCACCCGCTGGAACAACTCCCACAACCCGTCCGGGACCGATCGCTCCATGATCGTCACAGTCAGGCAGGCTACCGATCACGCCAAATACAACGAGGTCTCAAGCAGTAGGGCGATCAACACCAGCAGTACTACGCGCTCAAGATGGAGTGGGGCAGGTCGGCGGGAATGGCTCCAGAGCTCTCGGTACGCGTCCGGAGCGATGCGTCACGCGCTGTCGAAAATTTCGAAGGTGCCGACGACTCAGTGGCGGCCGGCGGTCGGGGGCTGGGCTGTGCTGCTGCGCTCGACCAGGCTGGTGGCCAGGTCGACGCGCAGCGCGGACGGTGGGTTGCCGCGGGCGAGGTCGATCACCATGCGCGCGGCGACCTCGGCCATCTCGGTCAGCGGCTGGCGGACGGTGGTCAGGGGTGGGCCGACCCAGCGGGCGATGGGCAGGTCGTCGAAGCCGACGACGCTGAGATCCTCCGGGATGCGTAGGCCCAACTCCCGTGCGGCCTCGTAGACGCCGAGCGCCTGCAGGTCGTTGCCGGTGAAGATCGCGGTGGGCCGGTCCTTGAGGCGCAGCAGCTCCAGGCCCGCCCAGTAGCCGGTTTCGTGGTAGAAGTTGCCCTCGCGGATCAGCGCGGGATCGAAGGCGACGCCGCCCGTCTCCAGCGCGGCCCGATAGCCGTCGATCCGGGCGCGGCTGCACATCATCCGCCGTGGTCCGGCGATCATGCCGATGCGCCGGTGGCCCAGGTCGAGCAGGTGGCGGGTGGCGGCGAGGCCGCCGTTCCAGTTGGTCGTACCGACCGCCGGCATGTCCTGACCGGGGTCCCCGGCCGGGTCCATCACCACGAACGGGATATCACGACTGGTCAGCTGTGCCTGCTGGGCCTCGTCGAGTCCCGACAGCACCAGGACCACGCCGGTGGGGCGGCGGGCGAGCACCCCGTCCATCCAGGACTGCCCGACGCTGAGCCGGCCCGAGGATTCCGACAGGACGACGCTCATCCCCTCTTCGCGCACGACGTTCTCGACCCCGCGGATGACCTCCATCGCCCAGGCGCTCTCGAGCTCGTGGAACACCAGCTCCAGCAAGGGGCTGGACGGGGCGCTGTTGCTGCGTCGCCGCTGGTAGCCGTACTGATGCAGCAGCTCCTCCACCCGCTCGCGGGTGGCGGGGGCAACGTCCGCGCGGCCGTTGACGACTTTCGAAACAGTCGGTGTGGACACCCCCGCCTCGCGCGCGATTTCGGCGAGTGTCGCCGCTCTGGTCACGAGCCCCTCCTGTGCTGCCCTGGTGTGCGAAGTACGTAGCCCTCGCGGCTGTACAAGACGGATATTAGCTGGTCAGGGCCCCAGCCGGTACGACCGAATCGAGATCTTCCAAACCCTTGACGGAGATCGACGTTACGCCTAGGTTTCCCGCAGCATTCGGAACATTCTTCGAAATTATCGACGGAGTGGCAATCCCATGGGTTCTCTTCGCGTGACCGTTCGCAACGGTGCGACCCGGAACAGACTCGCCGCAGTAGCGGCAACGACCGCGCTGCTGCTCGGTCTGACCACCGCATGCGGGTCGAGCGGCGGCTCCAGCTCCGGGGCGATCCACGTCCTCGTCTACGGGGACTCCGCGAACAAGGTCGAAAAGCAGATCGTCGACACGTTCAACAAGACCTCGAAGGTCAAGGTGGTGCTGGACACCATCCCCGGCGCCGACTACCAGGCCAAGCTCAACACGATCATCAACACCCCGCAGGCCCCGGACGTCTTCTTCAACTGGGGCGGCGGCAGCATCGCGCCCTACGTCAAGAAGAACCTCCTGCTCCCCCTGGACGACATGATCGCCAAGGACCCGGGGCTCAAGGCCAACTTCCTCCCCTCGGTGTTCAACACCGCGGTGGTCGATGGCAAGTCCTACGGTGTCCCGATGCGCGGCACGCAGCCCGTGCTGCTCTTCAACAACAAGAAGGTCCTGGCGAGCGCCGGCCTGAGCGTCCCGCAGACCTGGGACGACCTGGTCAACGACGTCAAGGTGCTCAAGGGCAAGGGCCTGACCCCGATCGCGCTCGGCGGCGGCGACCAGTGGCCCACCCTCATGTGGTTCGAGTACGTCTTCGACCGGGTCGCCGGGCCGGACCTGTTCCAGAAGGCGCTCGCCGGTGACAAGAGCGCGTGGGCCAGGCCGGAAAGCCACCAGGCCCTGGGCATGCTGAAGCAGCTGGTCGACGCCGGCGCATTCGGCAGCAACTTCGACTCGGTGAAGTTCACCGACGGCGGGTCCCCGGCGCTGCTGGCCAAGGGCAAGGCCGCCTTCGAGCTGATGGGCTCCTGGGAGTACTCCACCCAGCAGTCCAACAACCCCGACTTCGCCAAGAACGACCTCGGCTACAGCTCCTTCCCGACCGTCAGCGGCGGCAAGGGCGACCCGAAGGACCTCGTCGGCAACACCAACAACTTCTACTCCGTCCTGAAGAAGACCAAGCACCCCGACGCCGTGGCGGCCTTCCTCAAGCTCATGTACTCCGACGAGTTCGTGAAGGCCCAGCTCGGCATCGGCAACCTGCCGACCACCACCAACACCGACAAGTTCCTGTCCACCTCGGCCAGCCCGGACTACTCGAAGTTCCAGTTCAACCTGGTCAAGGCGGCCCCGTCGTTCCAGCTGTCCTGGGACCAGGCCTACCCGCCGGCCGCGGCCACGCCGCTCCACACGGCCATTCAGAAGTTCTTCGACGGCAAGACCGACGCCAACGGCTTCATCCAGGCGATGCAGTCGCTGTCCAACTCCTGAGTAGGACCGATGAGCTCACTTTCTCTCGCAGCCGTGTCCGGCCGCCGCCTCAAGGCGCGCCGGGCCGGCGTCGGAGTGACCCGCCCGGGCTTCCTCTGGGCGGTACCCGCGACCGTCTTCTTCCTCCTGTTCGCGATCCTCCCGCTGGTGCTGGTCGCGGTGCTGTCCTTCACCAGCTGGGACGGCATCACCTCGCCGCACTTCAACGGCCTGGCGAACTGGACCAAGCTGATCCACGACCCGGTGATGACCCAGAGCATCTGGCTCACCCTCGTGCTCACCGTGCTCGGGGTCGTGACGCAGACGCCCATCAGCATCCTGCTGGGCGTCTGGGCGGCCGGCCACCAGCGCAACCGGGCCGTGCTGTCCGCGGTCTTCTTCGTCCCCCTGCTGCTCTCGGCGACCGCGGTCTCGGTGGTATGGCGCGCCCTGCTCGACCCCAACTTCGGCATGCCGGGCCAGCTTCCCTGGCTGTTCGGTGACGGCAACCTGCTCGGCAGCCAGACCGGTTCGATCGGGGTGCTGACCTTCGTCGGAATGTGGCAGTTCACACCCCTGCACACGCTCCTCTACCAGGGCGGCGCCCGCGCGATTCCGCAGGTGCTCTACCAGGCCGCGGCGATCGACGGGGCCGGCACCGTGCGGCAGTTCTTCCACATCACCCTGCCACAACTGCGCAACACCGCGATCACCTCGATGATCCTCATGGTCGTCGGCGGGCTGACCACGTTCGACACGGTGCTGATCCTCACCCAGGGCGGCCCCGGCACGGACACCACGGTCAGCGCGTACTACATGTACCAGCAGAGCTTCAAGAACTTCGACTTCGGCGCCGGCTCGGCCATCGCCCTGGTCCTGGTCGTGGTGGCCACGCTCATCTCCCTGGCCGTGGTCCGGCTCTCCGGCTACGACAAGATGCGCAGCACGGCGGAGGGGATCTGATGCGACAGCGCCCCAACTACCTTGCCGGTCTGGGCTCCCTGATATGGCTCGCTCTGGTCGGTCTGCCGCTCTACGTGCTGCTGACCGCGACCCTGCGCACCACCTCCAACTACTCCACCCAGGGCCCGCTGAGCTTTCCGTCGCAGCTGACCCTGAGCAACTACCTCAACGCGTTCTCCAACGGCTTCGGCCAGGACTTCCTCAACACCCTGATCGTCACCGTCAGCGTGGTCGGCATCGTGCTGGTGGTGGTGCCGCCGCTCGCCTACGCCATCGTGCGTGCCCAGGGCCGGACCATCACCGTCGTGTTCCGGGTCTTCCTGCTGGGACTCGCGATCCCCGCGCAGGCGGTGATCGTGCCGATGTTCTACGTGATCAGCCAGGCCGGGCTCTATGACCACCTGATCGGCGTCATCCTGCCCACCGCCGCGTTCTCGCTGCCGGTGTGCACCCTGGTGCTGACCGGGACGATGCGCGACATCACCCCTGAGCTGTACGAAGCCATGGCCATGGACGGAGCCTCCCCGCGGCGGGTCTTCATGCAACTGGTCCTGCCGCTGTCGAAGAGCGGACTCTCCTCCATCGTCGTCTTCTCGGCCCTCCAGGCCTGGAACGGCTTCCTCTTCCCGCTGATCCTCACCCAGTCGGAGTCGACCAAGGTGATCACCCTCGGTCTGTACAACTTCCAGACCGAACACGGCGTCGACGTCCCCGGACTGCTCAGCGCCGTGGTGCTGTCCATGCTCCCCATCTTCATCGTCTACCTGTTCGCCCGCCGCGCCCTGGTCCAGGGGCTCATGGGGGTCGGAGGAAAGTGACCGGCAACATGAACCCCACCGTCGAGCTCGCCACCCCTGTGTGGCGGGACGTCTCGCTCGACCCCGCGACCAGGGCCGACGCCCTGATCGCGGCGATGACCCTGCGGGAGAAGACAGCGCAGCTGGTCGGCGTCTGGGTGGGCGCCTCCGACGAGGGCGGCGAGGTCGCCCCGCACCAGCACGAGATGGAGGAGCCGCCGGACCTGGACGAGTTGCTGCCGAACGGTCTGGGCCAGCTGACCCGGCCCTTCGGCACCGTTCCCGTGGACGCCGCCGTCGGTGCGCTCTCCCTCGCCCGCTCCCAGCAGCGCATCGTCGCCGCCAACCGTTTCGGCATACCCGCGATCGCCCACGAGGAGTGCCTGGCCGGGTTCGCGGCCTGGGGGGCGACCGCCTACCCGGTCCCGCTGTCCTGGGGAGCGACCTTCAACCCCGAGCTGGTGCGCACCATGGCCACCGCCATCGGGACCGACATGCGCGCCGTCGGCGTCCACCAGGGTCTCGCCCCCGTGCTCGACGTGGTGCGCGACGCCCGCTGGGGCCGCGTCGAGGAGGCCATCGGCGAGGATCCGTACCTGGTCGGCACCATCGCCACCGCTTACGTGCAGGGCCTGGAGTCCGCCGGGATCGTCGCCACGCTCAAGCACTTCGCCGGCTACTCCGCCTCGCGGGCCGGCCGCAACCTCGCACCGGTCTCCATGGGCGTCCGTGAGCGCGCCGACGTCATCCTTCCCCCGTTCGAGATGGCGCTGCGCGAGGGCCGACCGCGCTCGGTCATGCACGCCTACACCGACACCGACGGCATCCCTTCGGCCGCCGACCAGGAACTGCTCACCGGTCTGCTCCGGGACACCTGGGGCTTCGACGGGACGGTGGTGGCGGACTACTTCGGCATCGCCTTCCTCAAGCTCCTGCACGGCGTCGCCGGAAGCTGGGACGAGGCCGCCGGGCTTGCCCTCGCCAGTGGCGTCGACGTCGAGCTGCCGACCGTCAAGACATTCGGACAGCCGCTGCTCGACGCGGTCGAGGCCGGCACCGTCCCTGAGGAGCTGATCGATCGCGCCCTGCGCCGGATCCTCGTCCAGAAGGCACAGCTCGGCCTGCTCGACCCCGACTGGAACCCGGTTCCGCACGCGCTCTCCGGAGCGGAACTGGCCGCTCCCGAGGCGCTGCGCGGCAGCGTCGACCTGGACCCCCCGGCCAACCGGGAGTTGGCGCGCGAGCTGGCGGAGCAGGCCGTCGTGCTGCTGCGCAATGACGGCACGCTGCCACTCGGCCGCCCCCGCCGGATCGCGCTGATCGGCCCCAACGCCGACACCCCGACGGCCGTGCTGGGCTGCTACTCCTTCCCCGTGCACGTCGGCTCGCAACACCCCGAGGTCCCGACCGGCATCGCGCTGCCCACGCTGCGCGAGACCTTGGCGGCCGAGTTCCCCGACGCCGAGATCTTCTCCGCGCCCGGTGCGACGGTCGACGGCGACAGCACGGCCGGCTTCGCCGAGGCGGTCGCGGCGGCCCGCGTCGCCGACGTCGTAGTGCTCGCTCTCGGGGACCGCGCCGGCCTGTTCGGCCGCGGCACCAGCGGCGAGGGATGTGACGCCGAATCGATGCAACTGCCCGGCGTGCAGCAGCAGTTGCTCGACGCCCTGCTGGATGCCGGCACGCCCGTGGTGCTCGTCATGCTGGCGGGCCGCCCTTACACACTGGGTCGCGCCGACACGGAGGCGGCGGCGATCGTCCAGTCCTTCTTCCCTGGGGAGGCGGGCACCGAAGCGATCGCCGGCGTGCTGAGCGGGCGGGTGAACCCCTCCGGACGGCTGCCCGTGAGTGTGCCGCGGCACAAGGGTGTTCAGCCCTCCACCTACCTGGCCGCCCGGCTGGCCCAGGACAGCGACGTGTCCAGCACCAGTACCAGCGCGGCCTACGGGTTCGGGCACGGGCTCGGCTACACGGAATTCGAGTGGTCCGCGCTCGACGTCAGCGTCGCGGAGACGGGCACCGACGGCAGCTTCCGGATCGCCTTCGAGGTCCGCAACACCGGCGATCGCTCCGGCTGCGAGGTGGTGCAGTTCTACCTGCACGACCCGGTGGCCTCCGTGGTCCAGCCGATGCAGCGCCTCGTCGGCTACCGGCGCCTCCCGCTCGAAACCGGGGAAGTCTGCCGGGTCCTCCTGGAACTTCCCGCGGACCTGGCCTCCTTCACCGGCCGCGCGGGCCGTCGCATCGTCGAACCCGGCGAGCTGGAACTACGGATCTCCGCCAGCAGCACCGACCACCGCATCACGGTCCCGCTGCGCCTGACCGGCCAGGTCCGGGAGGTCGACCACACCCGCAGGCTGCACCCCGTCGTCACCGTCGAGTGCCACTGACGCAACGAGAGCCGCGCGTGTACACCGACCTGCCCGAGGAGGCCCGCTCGTACGGCGGCGAGGCCGGCCTGACGCCGGTCAGCACCGGACTGAGCACCGTGGACACCTTCGACGGCACCTTCCCGGGCTTCGGCGAGGAGCCGGTCAAGGCGTGGCTGCGCCTGCCGGGCACGGCGACCGGCCTCCTTCCGGCCGTCGTGCAGTACGTCGGTCTTGGCGGCGGACGAGGGCATGTGCGGGAGAACCTGCGCCGGGCGTCCGCCGGGTACGCCCACCTCCAGGTGGACACGCGCGGGCCGGGCTCGGGCTGGAGCCGGGGCGCGACCCCCGACTCCGGCCCGACCGGGCCGGAGGTCTCCGGCGTGATGACCCGAGGCATCAGCTCTCCGCGCACGTACTACTACCGCCGACTGCTCACCGAGGCGGTCCGGGCCGTGGACCGTCCGCCGACTGGACCGCGTCGACCCCGACCGGGTCGCCGTGATCGGACAAGGCCAGGGCGGCGGCACCGCACTCGCTGTCCCCGGCCTGGCGCCACGACTCCTACGCCGAACTGCCGGAAGGGCGACGAGTGAGTCGCTGCGCACCGGATCCGCTTCCTCCTGCCGCACGCGGAGATCAGCTTTCCGAACTGACGCGGACGAAACCCGGTGAACAGGGCTGTCCAGGAGCGGTTCGACGCCGTGATCCAACCAGCCACGACACGATCATCTCACCCGTGACCAGCGGTTACGGCACCCGTTGGACTCGCTCCACGGCACCCGGCTGCCCGAAAGGAACACATTCTGTGCGAACGTACGACAACCCTGTGATCAGCGGGTTCCACCCCGATCCGAGCGTGTGCCGGGTCGGTGACGACTACTACCTGGTGTGCTCCAGCTTCGAATACTTCCCCGGGCTGCCGATCTTCCACAGCAAGGACCTCGTGCACTGGGAGCAGATCGGCAACGTGCTCGACCGGTCCGAACAACTGCCGCTGCCTCTCCCCGGCGCCAAGGCGTCCGGCGGCCTCTACGCCCCCACGATCCGCCACCACGACGGCCGTTACTGGGTCATCAACACCAATATCGACGGCGGCGGCAACTTCGTCGTCTCGGCCGAGCGGCCCGAGGGGCCGTGGAGCGACCCGGTGTGGATCGACCTGCACGGGATCGACCCCGATCTGGCGTGGGAGGAGGACGGCACCTGCTGGTGCGCGTTCTCCGGGCCCGAAGGCGGCATCAACATGGCCAGGATCGACCCGGTCAAGGGGGAGGTTCTAGAGGGGCCCTTTGCCACGTGGTCGGGCAGCGGCCTCAAGTATCCCGAGGCGCCGCACCTCTACCGCATCGGCGACTGGTGGTACCTGCTGATCGCGGAAGGCGGCACCGAACGCGGCCACAGCGTGTCCATCGCCCGCGGCCGCTCGCCACGCGGCCCCTGGGAAGGCGCACCCGCCAACCCCTTGCTGTCCCACAGCGGTACCGCCCGCTCCATCCAGAACACCGGCCACGCCGACCTGGTGGAGGCTCCCGACGGCAGTTGGTGGATGGTGCTGCTCGGCGTCCGGCCCCGCGGCTTCACGCCCGACGTGCACGTGCTCGGACGGGAGACGTTCCTGACCCCCGTGGAGTGGGACGAGGACGGCTGGCCCGTCGTCGCGCCCGTTCCTGAGAGCCACGCGGCCCCGGGCGGTGCCTGGCACCCCGTTCCGGCCCTGCCCGCCCGCGACGACTTCGACGAGTCCGTTCTCGCGCCGCAGTGGGTCTCGCCGTTCACCCGCCCGGAGGGCTCCTGGTCGCTCACCGAGCGCCCCGGCTGGCTGGCCCTCAACGCCACCGGCACCACCCTCGACCGCCCCGGGTACACCTTCGTCGGCCGCCGCCAGCAACACCACGACTGCCGCGTCACCGCGGCGATCGACCCGGGTGCGGGACGCGGCGGCCTCTGCGTGCGCCTGGACGAAGCCCACCACTACGAACTGGAGGTCGGGAACGGAGAGGCCGGCGTCGTCGCCCGGATCGGTCCACTGCGCCAGACCGTGGCCAGCCGACCGGTCCCGTCCGGGCCGC
The DNA here is from genome assembly GCF_042899865.1 of Streptomyces sp. NPDC013157. Classification (NCBI taxonomy): domain Bacteria; kingdom Bacillati; phylum Actinomycetota; class Actinomycetes; order Kitasatosporales; family Streptomycetaceae; genus Streptomyces; species Streptomyces sp. NPDC013157. The sequence goes on from NZ_JBIBAK010000014.1 coordinate 55,831, forward strand.
TGACCCTCACCGTCGCGATCCGGACGAACGACCTTGTGCCCGCGTCGCCCGAACTCACCGATGGCGGGACCACCGGCCCTGACACCGTCGCCTTCTGGGTTGGCGATCCCGACGCCTCGGACGCCCAGCCACTCGTCGAACTGGACGGGCGCTACCTGTCCACCGAGGTCGCCTGCGGCTTCACCGGCCGCGTTATCGGCATGTACGCCACCGAGGGCACGGTCGCCTTCGACTGGTTCGAGTACGCCCCGGCCTCGGCGCCCTCCGCTTGACGCCTGGCGTTCGGCCGCGTGCGGCACCTGCGTCCGTGCGGGCGCCGCACGCGGCATGCCACGAGACCGCCCCGTCAAAGGGAGTGGCCGACGATGTCGACCCGGGACGCACCGGTGGCGGCGAGCACCTGGTCGACGAAGAACGAGAGCTGCTGGGCGCCCTCAGGTTACCGGGACTCGTGCAGAAGGCCTCGGCGTTCACGACTCCGTTGGGAAAGTGCCGCTGCCCCGGACCGGCCGGCCCCGTTGATCGGCTCCGGCTGGGTGGAGCAATAGGGGGCCAAGGTCGACAACTACCGCTTCCCGAAGGGGGAGAACGTCGCCGGGAATGGGCCGAGCAGGTCGGGCGGGACGGTTCCCTCTCCTGGACGCCATCGATGGCCCGACCGCGCCGGCCTTGCTGCGCGAGATCCCTGCGGTGGGCATCGTGCGCCGGGCCTGGGCAGAGCAGTATCACCGGGAGGCAGAGGGGGTGCGCCGGCAGGAGGGCAAGGACCTTCCGCCGGCCAGAGACAGGCCTTCCTCCCCTTAGCTTGATCATTGACCTTGCTGCTGTTTCAGGCGGACGTGTTCGGTGCGGGACTCGATTCGTTTCACGATCTTCCCTGGCCCGTGACGGGAGGCCGGCCTGCGGCTCTTCGAGCCGGGTGGGCGTCCTTCTGCCCCTGGGTGATGTCGAAGGTGACCGCCTGGCCTTCCTGCAGCTCACGGAAGCCGGAGACGTTGATGTTGGAGTAGTGCGCGAAGGCGTCCGGCCCGCCGCCGTCCTGCTGGATGGAGCCGTCCGCGGCGCATTGCGCGCGCAGCAGCCGCAGGGCGTCCGCGGGCGGTTACTCGCGCCGTTCGAGCCCGGCTCCGACGAGTTCCACCAGCCAGCCCGGGATCAGCCGGTCGGGAAGGCGATCGATCCAGCCCGCCAGCTCTGCCCAGGGGAGATCCAGCACTGTGCCCCTGCGCCGCAGCACGACGAGCAGTTGGGCCCACCGGATACGACTTCCGCCTTGTCCTGGGCGACGGCGGTCACAGCCCCAACCGCGGTGGAGTCCTGCTCCCTGATGCCTTGCGCAGGTTATGGCGGTCGGGCGATCAGCCGGTCGGCTGGGGCGGGGCTAGTCCGTATGGTCGCTGGTAGCGGTTCAGTCTGCCGCACTCGCCGACTCCGGTCGTCCGTCCGACGGAGCCCGTCGACTGGACCGAGGCCCGCGCCCTGTGAAGTGACGTAAAGGTCACAAGGCGCATCCTGCCCTGTGATGTTGGGCAGATAACTCGGCCGCATCAACACTGACATGAGGAGCGTCAAGGCCGTGACCGCCTCACCCGTCAAACCTGCCCCTGTCCCGACCGCCCCTGGCGGGCTCCCGCTGATCGGGCACGCCCACCATCTGGCGCGGACCCCGCTGCCGTTCATCACCTCGCTTCGCGACCACGGCAGCGTCGTCCGCATTCGTCTGGGCCCGACCCCCGCATACGTGGTCACCGATCCTGTGCTCACCCGTACCGTACTGGTCACCGAGGCGGCGCACTTCGCCAAGGGCGGCAAGATTTTCGACGTCCTGAGGGGTGTCTTCGGCGACGGTCTGGCCACTGTCGCGGACGGCGACACCCATCTGCGCAACCGCCGCCTGATGCAGCCCATGTTCAACAAGGCCCATATCGCCACCCGTGGCAACGCCATGATCGACCAAGTCAGGTCCATGGTCGGTGCGTGGCAAGAGGATCAACTCCGCGACGTGTTCGCGGACATGAACGACGTCACCCTCGCCGCGTTCCTCGTCGCTCTCTTCGGCATGGATCTACCCGCGAACCTGCAAAGGGAGTTCACCGTCCTCATGCCCGTCATCACGAAGGGGGCGATCCGGCAGACCCTCCTGCCCCCCTGGGTGACCCGGCTCCCGCTGCCCGCGAACCGCAGCCACACCCTTTGGGTCGCCCGCCTGCGCGCCCTCATCGACCAGGCCATCGACCACCACTCCGCTCGGTCGGCGGGCACACCCCCCGCCACCGCCCACGATCCGGCCGAAGCTGCAGGATGCCCCCACAAGGCCGCCGACAACGAAGAGGCCGGGTTGTTCGAAACCCTGTTGGCAGCCGGGGATCAGTTCACCCGCAGGCAGCTCCAGGATGAAGCCATCACCCTGATGAACGCGGCGATTGAGACCACGGCCACCACCCTCGCCTGGACCTTGTACGAGCTCACCCAACACCCCGAGATCGAACAGCGTCTGCGCGCCGAACTCGCCGCCGTCTGTTCCGGCCGGTCCTTGCGCCAGGAAGACCTCGACCGGCTCCCCTACGTTCGTCAGGTCCTACAGGAAGCCGTCCGCAAATACGGGCCGGCCTGGATGGTGACCCGAACCGTCACCCGGGACATCGACCTCGGCGGACACCACATCCCCCAGGGCGCCGACATCGTGTGGAGCCCCTACCTCCACCAGAACGACCCCGCCCACTTCCCCGAACCGGCCACCTTCGACCCCGACCGCTGGCCTCCCGATCGCGTACCCACAACCCGCGATTCACTCTTCGCCTTCGGAGACGGCCGCCGCAAATGCATCGGAGAGAATTTCGCCTGGACCGAAATGCAGATCATCCTGGCAACCGTCCTGCAGACCTGGCCCCGTCTTCGCCTCGTCTCCCGCCCTCCCCGCCCTCAGACGGCCATCACCGTCAAGCCGGACAAACTGACCATTTCCTTCGGAACCTCCTGATCGCCAGGCGCTCACCCGACCCACTCCCGAAAACCCAAAGATCCGGTCTCAGCAGCCGCCCGGGACGCTCCTCGGAGATCGCCACCGCCCGCTACAACTGTGAGGATGTTGAGGTGCCGCCTCGGGCGGTGGTCCGGCCCGCGCCATGACCGCCCCTGGTGCCTTGCGTTTGATCGTGACGTACAGTGACAGGCGTCCATGCGGTTGGCCGGCGGGGACGCCTTCCCCGCGGCCCATCAGCCGAATCACTGGTCGTCACCACAACAGGCTTGCTGTCACCGAGCCCGATGGCGCAGTGTTCAACTTGCGTTGAACGAGGGGGCGCGAAAGGGAGGCGGGCGCGCCTCTTGACTGCGGGTTGACGCAAAACATTCACGGGGGGGGTGTTGTGGCCGGACGAATACTGACGCGGGGCCGCCCGATGGGTTTGGCCATTCTGCTCCTGGTGCGTTTGACGGTGGTGTTCCTGGGCGTTGAGGTCGGCGCCGGCATCCTTCTGCACGTCACGCAGAACATCTGGCTGACGTTGCTCGTCTATCCGGCGCTCTATGTCCTGGCCTTCTTTCTCCTCGCGCTGATGGTGCCGGGCATGGAAGAGCCCAAGGGCTGGGCCGTCGTGGCGATGACCGTGGCCCCCATCGCTGCTCTGGTCGTGATGCACCTGACCATTTCGGGCCTGGACCAGCGGGCGCTGCACGCCGACGGCCGGGTGGAGCGGGCCACGGTGACCAAGGTGTACTGGGTCGACCAGGGTGCCGATCCGCCGACTCACGTCGCGCAGCTGGCCGATCCGTCAGGACAGCCGCTACCGGGCGTAGTGTCCGGGGACGGGCTGAAGGCTGGCCAGACCATCACCGTCACCGTGGATCCCCATGGGAAGATCCCGGTGCTGCTGGGCACCCCTTCGACGGGTTCGGGGAAGTTTTGGCTGGCGGGCATCACCGCGGGCGTCGAAATCCTGTTCCTGGCGTTGGCGGCCTACCAGGGCGTCGCCTACCGGCCGGCCGCGAAGACGATGGACAAACCGAAGCGAACGCAGAAACCCGAAGACGTTCCGGCATGACACACCCGCAGCATCGGCCTCGACGTTCCTCGACTCCTGGATCTACGTCAGACGGAGACTCCACGTCCACCACGCAGCCGGGACGGTAGTGGCCAACCGTCTCTGAGCAAGCCGGCCAACCGTCAATGACACCGTGCTCACCAGCGGTCTCGCTCAGATGGACCCGGTCGCGCTCGCCCGCCACCTCGGCGGCCTCGTCTTCCACGCCGCCGCCAAGGACGCCCGGGTCAACCCCGAGCAGGCCGTCCTCAACGGCGTCCTCGACAACAGCTTCCGCCGCCTCGCGCCCGACGAGCCGCGCACCGACCTCGGCGGCGACGAGTGGGCCAACGAGTGGCCCAAGAACTCCGCCTGGGACTTCGTCGCCCTCGGCAAGGGCCACAACGTCGCCTACTCGACCGAGTTCCTGCGCGCGCCCTCCACGAAGTCGACCCGGACATGCTGGTCAATATCGAGCACGAGAAACCGAACTCGGCCGCGTCGAGGGCACAGTCGGTCACGATGTGCCGCTTGCGCCCGGGTACCTTCTTCCCACCGTCGTAGCCGCGTGGCGGCCGGCACCGCCGCGGCGGCCCGCACCGACTGCGCGTCGATGATCCCCGCCGTGGGCTCGGCATTCACCGCCGCTTGGGCCGGGCCCCTCATCCAGCTTCTCGTCAGCCTGCCAGACGGCGCCGCCACCAAAGGTCAGGCCACTGCCGATCAGCGGCGAGCGGATCGGGCAGCGTCCGCTCGACGTACCTGGCATCCAGGGCGTGCACTTGGCGCTCCAGCTGGGCGCGGGGCCAGGGAGACAACCGCTGCAAGACCTCCTCAAGCACGTCGCGAGCGTGCCGCACATCGCCGAAGGAGCAGCCGCGGCACGAACACTCCGCATCCTGCGGATACAGAGGTGTTCGTCCGGGGGGCTGCAGAAACGCTCGATACCGCCGCAGCGCCCGTTCGGTGGCACCGGGATAGACGAAGTAGTCGCCCGAGAACCTCTCTACTCGATCTATGGCGACGCTGGTTCGGGCAGAGAGCCCGTGGATCCGCTCTGGAGGCAAGCCCCACGCGACACGGAGAGGCTGTTCAGCGCGCAACGCGCCGGGCCGCTTACGCGGCATCGACCTTTCGGTACATGGACATGAGCAACATCATGCCAGCGCCTAGGGTCCGACGACGGCCAGGAAACCGCACCCGGCATCGCCCCATCTCCCCAGGGCTCAACCCCGCATGCCGTCCGAGACGGAGTAGCGGGACAGTCCTCAGGCACGGGCCATCATGGCCGAGTCACCTCATTGTGCAGCTGTTGCGAGACGAAAAGGGTGCGGAGCATGCCGGAATCAGGCGGAGGTCTCAGCCGGGCCCGTCCATTGTGAGTACGAACTCGGCTGCCGCGCACGGGACTTGCAATGCCACTTCGTGATTCTGCACAAGTGAGAACCCCCAGCGGAAGTCGGCAGTCTCCGGGAAATGAATGCGTAACGAAGGGCCTATTGACATCCCGTCATGCCTGACCGGCTAATTGTCCGGGACGTCATCCTGCACGCAGGTCTCCCCTGTTCCCGGCCCGATTCCGAGGGCCCGTCACGATGGGTACGAAGTGAAGCAATCGCAATTCCGAAGAGAGCGAATATCCGTGGCCCCGCGGCTCCGTTCGGGTGTAACCGCCCTGGGGCTCGCCGCCCTTGCTCTGCTCTGTATCGAGGCGCCCGCGCACGCCACGCCGGCCACGTCCTCAGGTGCCGCTGCCCCTCCGGCCCGCCTCGACAAATCTCCGGACACCGAAGCCGGCGCGGCCACCGGCCTGACTCCCGTGTGCGGCACGCCTGCCAAGGGACACGCGTCGTGCTTCGCCATGCGCTCCACGAGTGAGTCCCCGTTGCTCCGGCTGGCCGCGGCTCAGACGCCGCCGGGGCTCGGACCGCAGGACCTGCAGAGCGCCTACAGCCTCCCGGCCGACGGCGGCGCGGGGCAGACCATCGCCATCGTGGACGCCTACGACAACCCCGGCGCCGAAGCGGACCTGGCGGTCTACCGCGCCCAGTACGGGCTGCCGCCGTGCACCACGGCCAACGGCTGCTTCAGCAAGGTGGACCAGCGCGGTGGCACCGACTACCCGCTGTCCAACGACGGCTGGGCCGGTGAGATCGCCCTCGACCTCGACATGGTCTCCGCGGTCGCCCCGCAGGCACACATCCTGCTCGTGGAGACCGACAACGACGGACTCGACCGGCTCGCGGCCGGGGTCGACAAGGCGGTCGAGCTGGGCGCGAAGTACGTGTCCAACTCCTACGGCCGCTCCGGCGACTACGCCTCCGACGTCCCGACGTACGGCGCCTCCTACGACCATCCCGGCGTCGCGGTCGTCGCGGCGAGCGGGGACAACGGCTACGGCGTCGCCTTCCCGGCCACCCTTCCCACGGTGACGGCGGTCGGCGGCACCAATCTGGTCGCCGACCCGGGCACTGCCCGCGGGTGGGACGAGACCGTGTGGAAGCGCGGCTCCTACGGGCCCGGCTCGGGCTGCGCGTCGTACCAGTCCAAGCCCTCCTTCCAGCAGGACACCGGATGCCAGGGACGCAGTGTGGCGGACGTCTCCGCGGTAGCTGACAACGTTGCCGTCTACTCGACGTTCGGCAGCCACGGCACCGGCTGGCAGACCTACGGCGGCACCAGCGCGGCCACCCCGGTGATCGCCGGCGTCTACGCGCTGGCCGGCCCACCGCGCCCGGGCACCTACCCCAACGCGTATCCGTACACGGCCGGCGGCACCGGACTGAACGACATCACCTCCGGATCCAACGGCACCTGCGCCGCCGCCTACCTGTGCACCGCGGGCACCGGCTACGACGGCCCCACCGGCCTGGGCACCCCGGCCGGACTCGCGGCCTTCCGCAGCGGCCCGAGCGGGACCCTGACCGGCAAGGTGACCGACACGAGGACCGGCAAACCCGTCGCCTACGCCACCGTGGCCTCCGGCCTCGACGTGGCCACCACGAGCGCCGACGGCACGTACACCCTGAACCTGCCCGCAGGTGAGGTCGACGGGCTCACCGTCACGGCCTTCGGCTACGCGTCCACGGCACCGCTCTCCCTGGAGATCGCGGACGGCCAGGCCGTGACACGCGACTTCGGCCTCAAGGCCCTGCCCCGCACCCATGTGCGCGGCACGGTCCGGGACGGCTCGGGGCACGGCTGGCCGCTGTACGCCCGGATCGCCGTCGAGGGTTCGCCGGAGGCGCCGGTGTGGACCGACCCGGTCACCGGCCGGTACGACATCTCCCTTCCGGAGCAAGCCGGTTACACCCTGGACGTCACCGCGGCCCTGCCCGGTTACGAGGCGGTCACCCGCGAAGTGACGGTGGGCAGGAAACCCGTGACCGCCGACAGCGCCCTGGCCGCCGACCCGGACGCGGCCACCGCCGTCGGCTACGCCCTCCACACCACCGAGCACTCCGAGGGATTCGACACACCGACCGCGGCACCACAGGGCTGGACGGTGGCGAGCGCGGCGGACAGCGACAACGGCTGGCAGTTCGACGACCCCACCCAGCGTGGCAACGCCACCGGCGGCAGCGGCTCCTTCGCGACCGTCGAGAGCGACAACGCGCCCTTCGGACCGCATCAGGACACCTCGCTGGTCAGCCCCGCCTACGACCTGTCGACGGCGCAGTCGGCCAGTCTCACCTTCAAGACGCACTACATCACCAACCTCAGCCAGCAGCACATGACCGTGGACGCCAGCACCGACGACGGCGCCACCTGGCAGAACGTGTGGGCCGGCCCCAAGGCGAACGGCGAGGCCGACCACCTCACGGTGAGCGTCCCGCTGCGGCAGTACGCCGGGCATTCGTCGGTGCGGCTGCGCTTCCACTTCGTCGCGAACTGGGCCTACTTCTGGGAAGTCGACGACGTGAGCGTGCAGAGCCGGACGCTGGAGCCGGTGCCGGGCGGGCTGACGGTGGGAACCGTCCAGGACGCCCGCACCGGTACGGCGATCATCGGCGCGAAGGTCGCCGACGCCTCGGCGCCGGACACCGCCGTACTCACCGTGGCCACGCCGGAGGACCCGGCCGTGGGCGACGGTCTCTACACCCTGTTCTCGCGCGCCCCCGGCGTACACACCCTCCGGGCCACCGCGGACGGCCACCGGCCCCTCACCCGCCGGACCGTGGTGCACCGGGACCGGGCCACCCACAGGGACTTCGCGTTGAAACCCACCACGTAGGCCTCGATCACGGTGCCGTATCCACGGGTACGGCACCGTGCGCGGCGATGCCGGGCCGCACAACCGCCCTCGCGGCAGACCGCCCGAAGCCTTCCGCCGAGACACCTGGCAACCACCTTGCGGGCCCGCGCTTTCCTGACTCGATGCCCTGGATCACCGCACTCCTGCGTATCACCGACCGACCACGGCATCGCCCAAGCCCTGGCTCTCCCCCAGCCACCCCCGTTCGGCCGCCAGCAGGGCGATCTGGAAGCGGGTGCGGGCGCCGAGCCGTGTGCCCGCGTCGCTGACATGTTTCTGAACGGTGCGGCGGCTCACCTTGAGTACGCGGGCGATCGTGTCGTCCTTCATCCCCGCGGCCATCAGGTGCAGGATCTCCCGGGTACGCGGGTCGGGTGACCCCGTCGCCCCGGTGTCCGGCAGCGGCGTGCCGTGGTGGCCGCAGGCCGGCGGCAGCGCATCGGTCCGGCTGGAGAGGGACATGGGTTCGGCATCTCGCCACACACTCTCGAACAGGTCCGACAGCGCCTCGACGAGCGCGGGCGAGTGAACCACCAGTGAGCCGGCGGACGGCCGGTCCCCCCGCACCGGCAGCAGCGCCGCGGTCCGGTCGAACACCACGAGTTTCACCGGCAGCCGTGGCGCCAGCCGAAGTTCCCCGCCTCGCCCGGTGCCGCGCACCGCCGTGGCCAGGGACACCTCGTCGGAGAAGCCTTCGGTCTCGTACACGGAACGCATCCGCACCCCGTCCGCCACCCCTGATGCCTCCGCGGCCACCCCGAAACTGGTGACGTAGGGCGGTTTCGCCAGGTGCAGCACTTCGGTCGTACATCCCTTGAGCAGCTGGGCGTAGCGCGCCGATACCTCGTCCTCGCGCTCCAACAGCTCCACCAGGTGTGCCGAGCGCGGTCCGGACACCGTCTCGTACTTCTCGTGCAAACGCTCCACGAGCCCTTCGGTGCGCGCCAGTTCAGCCCGCCGACGGGCCAGCAGGGCGCTCAGGGAGGTGCGTGGGGGGCCGGCCGCCCAGCGAGGCGCGGCAGCGTCGGTGGGCAGGGCGAGCGAGGCGTCGGCGAGGTCTCGCAGAGCCCGCGCCGCGTCCGCCGTGGACACTCCGACCGCTGCCGCGACTTCGTCCGCGTCAGCCGAGGGCACAGTCACCAGGTGCTCCAGAACGCGACCGGTCAGCGGGTCCAGACCGGCTCCGGACCATGGGCTGTCCGCGGGTGCGTCCATGGGGTTTGCCACTCCTGTGTGCTGCAAGACCGGGCGGACTTGAGCCCGACCGACGGGGTACCGGCCTTGATGCTACGTTGATGCTGGCGGGCCCGGCGGCCGAGGGCGCCCTGATCGTGTTGACCGCCCCCGGCAGGCAGTGCTGGAGTCGGCACGTGGACAGCATCCCCGCCAACCGGCGGCTCTGGAACCAGATCAGCAGCGCCTACCAGCACGAGCACGACCCGCAGATCGGCGCCGCACCCCGGCTGTGGGGCATGTACTCCATCCCCGACGCGCACCTGCACGCCCTGGGCGACGTCACCGGCAAGCGCGTCCTCGAACTCGGCTGCGGCGCCGGCCAGTGGTCCAGGGCGCTCGCCGCCGAGGGCGCCACCGTGGTCGGGCTCGACCTGTCCGAAGCCCAACTCGCGGCAGCGGCCCGCGCGATGGGAGCGGCCCGCTACCGGCTGGTGCAAGGCGCCGCCGAACAACTCCCCTTCGCCGCCGACAGCTTCGACCTGGTGTTCTGCGACTTCGGTGGGCTCAGCTGGGCGCCCCCGCACCTGGCCGTCCCGCAGGCCGCACGCATCCTGCGCCGAGGCGGGCGCCTGGTGTTCAACGTCGCCAGCCCGTGGTTCGAAGCCTGCTACGACGAAGCCGCCAGCCGCGTGACCACGACGCTGCAGCAGGACTACTTCGGGCTGGACACCATCGCCGAAGACGACGGCGCGACCAGCTATCAGCTCACCTACGGCGGCTGGGTCAAGGTCCTGCGCGGCGCGGGTCTCGTCATCGACGACCTCATCGAGCCGCGGCCCGAACCCGGAACACCCAACGGCTACAACGAAACCGACCCACCCGACTGGGCACACCGCTGGCCGGCGGAACTGCTCTGGGTCACCCACAAACCGTAAGTTCCGTCGCGCCGAGACGTGAAGGCATCCCCTCGCCGGACAGGCCCTATAGGACTTGATCGTCTGGGGCACGGCTCCCGAGCGCCGCACCGAGGCGGTTGCGCGACCGCGCGTCGGTCCCCTCTTCCCGCGAGGTCATCTCGTCGTGGCGGCGGAAAGCCTTCGCCGCCACACGTACAGGGCCACAGCGAGGGTGAACAACGGGACGCCGACGGCAACGGCGATGTAGAAGCCCGGGGTGGCCCAGGCCGGCCCCGGCCACACGGACACAACGACGTCCGCCGTGTCGTCAGTCGGCTCAGGGTCGCCGCTGGGATGTCCTGGGTCGCCGTCCGAGACCGTGACCTGGCCGCTCCCCCCGGCGCTGTCCTTGTCGATGCGCACGGTGAACGGGAAGGTCGTCGTGGCTCCCACCGCCTCGACGCGCGCTGTGCACACGTAACGTCTGGCACTCGGCTGCCTGGCGGAGGCTTCGGCAAGTGGTGTGCCGTCAGCGGCGACGGCCCGGCAGTCCTGGTCGATCACCTCCTCGTCGCGTTCGGCACTGTACGGCGACGCCACGACAGTGGTGCCCTCCGGCACCGTGAAGACGACCTTGACCGTTGACGTGAGCGCACCGGGCCCGTTGTTCCGCGCGCCGATCCGCACCGTGGCGCGGCTACCGAGCGGACCGTGCACCGTGCCGGCGACCGCGGCCAGTTCGCTCTTGTTGTCGACGGTCACGCGGAGCACCTGCGGATCGTCACCGGTGCTCGTCGCACCGGCGTCGGGACGGGGGGCCGGAGCGAAACGCAGTGGAGGCCCGTCACCCGGCCGGTACGTCGCTGCGATCTCGTCCGGCGGCACGTAGTCGGTGCCGATGGCATCAGCACTGAAGTTGACGGTCGGGTAAGTGGCGTCCTCCGTGGCCCGCAGATGTTCGCGCGCATCCAGGCCGTACGACCGGCCGGGTGGAATGACGATGTCGTCCGCGGGGAGTCGGCACCATGCCGAAGTATCGCCTCGGTAGCGGCAGTTGCGATGCCGGTCGCTCAGGGTGATGCCGTCGTGCGCCTCCATGCGCAGCGCCACGCCACGGGCGGGCACATCGCCGACGTTACGCAGCGTCAGTCGGACCGCCAAGCTCCCGCCGGGTTCCACCGGGCCCGGATCCCGGTGCAGCGCGACCCGCAGCTTCGGTCTGCCGATCACGATGAGGGAGTGACCACTGACGGGTTCCAGGCCGGGCGCGGTCACGCGGTAGCGCAGCACTGCGGAGTCGCCCGCCTCCGCGCCCTTCGCGGGACTCAGGTGGAAGGCCTGGATACCGCCTGAGCCTGTCGGGCCTGCCTGCGTGTCGCAGTGATAGACGGGCAGGTGGACAACACAGCTGTCGAGTGCCCGCTTGACCGTGACGATGCCCTTCAGATCAGCGGCGTCGAAGGTCACCCGTAATCTGGCCGTCTGCGCGTCGGCCCTCTCTTCGACCTGCAGGTCAGACACGGGCTGTTGTGGATCGCGGGAAACGTAGAAGACCGAGGGAACGACCAGCTTCACCTCGGCTCCCCCGCTCGAGGAGCACCCCGAGAGGACGGATGTCATGGTGACCAGCGTGAGCAGGAGGCCGACGGCAGCCTTGCAGGCACGAACGACCTGGTTCGTTTCCCGACCCTGGCTCCCTCGACTGCGAGGGTCGCGCCGCAGAGTGTCCATGCGGCCACCCTGCCAAGTCGAGATCACGGCCACGCTTCACTGCGGTCACGGGGGCGCCTTGGCCGCCACGTCACAAGCCTGCGTAGGCAACAGCCTTCTCCACTCACCTCACTGGACCGAGCCTGGACGTCCGGGTACCGGTTGATCCTTGTTCCGGCATCCACAGCCGGCGGGCGTGTGCGACAGGTGGCGAGTTGCTCGTTTCGGAAGTGGTTCACACCTGTCTCGGAGGCCCTCGACCCCGGGCCGGACTCCGTTACACGTCTTTGCCGGAGGCGTGGGGATGGGGCTGTGCCGCCGAGGTGTGCGCGGCGGCACTCGGCTGGTTCTCCGACGCGCAGTCCGGCGAGGCGGTGGTGCTGTGCACCCAGACCGCCACCTGAAGGGTGCTGCACCAGGCTGAGTGAGGGCCGGCCGGAGCACGTTGGCGTGGCTGTCTGGTCATGACGCGAGAGCGAGGTTGTGCATGTGGGTAACGGCCTGGACCGCGTGATGAAGACCGTCGCCCCGCTGGCGGCAGTCGCGGAGGATCTTGTAGTTCTTCATCCGGCCGATGACGTGTTCCACACGCGCACGGACCTTTCGGTGCTCGGCGTTGTCGTCCTCCTCGGCCTTCAGCAAGGCCCGTCCCGGGCGTTTGCGGTGCGGCACCGTCGCCCAGCACGGTCACCCCGTCACAGTGCGAGCTCAGCCAGGACGCCCGCCAGGCGTGGGCTCGGCGGTGGTCCCCGGCACCGGACGCGCGGCCGCGATCTCCGGCCGGGTGTCGGCGTCCACGATGACCTGCGGCTCGATCACGAGCAGCGGCTCCAGCCGCTGGATGACCCGGCACACCGTGGAGGTGGAGACACCGAGCAGCGGGCCCAACTACCGCATGGTCGGATTCGTACGTGTCAACACCCCAGCAATACAAGGGAGATGCCGAGCTCAGAGCCTTGTGCAACACTCTTTGAAGGTTGTCCCGCAACCGCTGATTGCGGCGGGCGCCGGGCTGTCTCCTGTGCCGGGTGCCATTGAGCGGCGCGGGCGTTGTCAGTGGGCGAGGGCACACTGACGGCATGAGCGCCTCTTCGTCCACCGCAGCCGACGCGTGCCGCACCTCTTCCGTCTGGGTGGAGTCGATGGGCGGACCTCTGATCGTCATCCCCGTCTCCGCTCTGGCCGCGCGCGGTGGACGACCTGGCAGGTGTGATCACCGTCGGCGAGAACGGTGCGCAGGCACCGGTGCTGGCGGACGAGCCGGCCACCAGCTGCTACCTGCCCGAGCACCGCGCCTTCCTACGGTGGCTCGCCGCCGACTCCGAGGGCGGGCTGAAGGCCGCAGCAGAGGCTGTCCTCGGGGCCCCGGCCACCGAGTGGGCGGAGTCGGTGCGGCGGAGCGGGGTGTCGTCGGCGGGGGCGACGTACGACTCCGTGTCCGCGCCGTCGATCGTCTCGTGCGGGAACTCGCCGACCAGGTGCCTGGCGTGCCAGCCGCCCAGCGTCCAGCCAGCCTCGTCTGCCGGCCACGAAGATCCTCGGCAGGTCGTCGCGGAGGCGGTGCTTGACCGGGTCGTGGCCGAGGACGAAGGTACGGCCGAAGTCGGCCTCGTACTCCTCGAAGATCGGCCCGAAGCCAACGAGCTGTTCGGCACGACCCGGCACTGGCACAAGCGGATCGTGCGTTCGGGACCGAACACGCTCAAGCCGTACCGGGAGAACCCGCCGGACCGGGTGATCGCCGCGGACGACATCGTGTTCGCGGCAGTCCGCGCTCCTCGATCTCCGCGAAGAGCCGCTCGGCCCTCGCCTGGGCAGCCAGCAGTCGCGCCGCGCGCGTGGGTTCGTCATCTGCCACGGCGCCGAAGCTGACCAGCCAGATCATCCCGGGCAAACGGGATTCCTCATGGCTCCGACTCGATCCGGGCCGACGCCGCACCGAACGCTCGATGGCGGGCTCCCCGGCGGAGCGCTCCTGCTGAGCGTCCTGCCGATTTCGCTACAAGTTCCGAAATTATTCGTGATGGCTCGGCCACGCCCGTGCAACACGGCGTTCGTAGCTTCGCAGTCAGCGATAACGCTGCTTTCCCGCGAAATCCAGGAGCCCCCGAATGCCCCTCCCCTCCAGACGCGGTGCCCTGAAACTGACCGCCGGCCTGGCGCTGCTCGGCGCCGGTGCCCTCACCGGCTGTGGCCGTGGCGACGCGACCACGGCCGCGAAGTCCTCCGCCACGCCCATCGACGACTCTCCGGCCACCGGCACCCTGAACGTCTGGGCCGCCCAGGGTGACGCGGATGTCCTGGACAAGGTCATCAAGCCGTTCAAGGCGGCGAACCCGAAGCTCACGGTCAAGTTCACGCTGATCCCGAACGCCGAGTACTACACGAAGCTCCAGTCGGCGATCGCCGCGGGCAAGGGACCGGACGTCGCCCAGTTCTTCCCCGAGTCGCAGGCTCAGTTCCTCGACCCGTCGATCCTGCGTGCCGTTCCGGACGACCTCGTCGACCCCAAGTCCTTCTTCACCAGCCTGTGGGACGCCGGTCTGGTCAAGGACACCGCCTACACGGTCCCCTGGTACGCGTACACGTACGCGCTCGTGTACCGCTCCGACCTCGCCAAGAAAGCAGGCGTCACGGCGCCCACGACCTGGGCGGGGGTGGTGCCCTTCCTCAAGGCGCTCCAGGGTGCTGGGGCGGCACACGGGCTGGGGGCGGACATCGGGTGGGACATCTTCAATGGCCAGGACGTCGCCATGTACGCCTGGCAGGCGGGCGGCTCACTGCTCTCCGGGGGGAAGTGGACGCTCGACACCCCGGCCATGGCCGACGCGCTCACGTACAACGCGTCGTTCTTCACCTCCAAGGTCGCCGACACGAGCGGACCGACCTTCCTGGACGCGCAGCCGTACTTCGTGTCGGGCAAGACGGCGATGATGATCACCGGACCGTGGGTCGTCGGACAGCTCGACACCGCGGCGAAGAAGACCGGCTGGACGGCGAACCACGTCGCCACCGCCCCGCTGCCGGCCGGCTCGTCGGGCAGCGTGTCCTTCTCCGCGGGCGGCAGCTGGGGCGTGCTCGCCGACACCGGCAACGCCGACGCGTCGTGGAAGTTCGTCCGGTACCTCGCGAAGCCCAGCACCCAGGTCGCGCAGTACAAGGCGTACAGCTCGCTGCCGGCCGTCGTCTCCGCCTGGGACGATACGGCGATCAAGGGACAGCCGCTGCTCGACGCCTTCCTGACCCAGCTGAAGAACACCCGGGCGTTCCCGCAGGTGTCCACCTGGCAACAGGTCGCCACCCGGCTCGGCAAGGAGATGGAAGCGGTGGCCAAGGGCACCGAGAGCCCGGCGAAGGCGGCGGCGAACGTGCAGGCGTACGCCGAGAGTCTCGGCACGGGAGCGCAGTGAGGACCCGCCGGACGGCCGTCGCCTGGCTGTTCCTCGCCCCGTTCACGCTGGTCTTCCTGCTCTACACGGCCGTGCCCACCGTCGCCGCGCTCGGTTTCAGCCTCACCGACCTGCGCGGCTCGGACCTGCGGCACCCGCTCGCGGTGGACTTCACCGGCCCGGAGAACTACGTCCGGCTGTTCCAGGACGACAGCTTCGTGAAGGACATCGGCAACACCGCCCTGTTCGTGGCCGTCGGTGTACCCCTCACCATGGCGGTCGGGTTCGCACTGGCCCTGGCACTGAACTCCGGCATCCGGCGGCTGCGCGGCACCTTCCGCACCGTCTTCTTCGCGCCGGTCGTCACCAACGTCGTCGCGGTCGCCCTGATCTGGCGCTACGCCTTCAACGAGAACGGCACCGTCAACAGGGTCCTGTCCGCCTTCGGCATGGCCGGTCCGAACTGGCTGGACGACACCCATCTGGCCATGCCCGTGGTCATCGCGCTCGGCATCTGGCGCAACTTCGGCACCGCGATGGTGCTGTTCCTCGCCGGGCTCCAGGCGATCCCCGGGGACGTGTACGAGGCGGCGGCCCTCGACGGGGCGGGCCGATGGCGGCAGCTCAGGCACATCACCCTGCCCATGCTGATGCCCACCACCCTGATGGTGTCGGTCCTGCTCACCGTCTTCTACCTGCAAGTCTTCGACGAGCCGTACCTGCTCACCGACGGCGGCCCGCTCGGCTCGACCGAGTCGGTCGCGCTGTACACATACCACCAGTTCGGGTCAGGCCAGCTCGGTATGTCGTCCGCCGCGTCCTTCGTGATGCTCGTCCTGGTGGCCCTGGTGAGTGTCGTCCAGTTCCGACTGCTGAGGCCCCGCTCATGACCGCCGTAGCCGCGTACCAGAACGCCCAACCCACCACCGCCGGCCAAGCCGTCGTACGCCGGCGGTCCCTCTCCCAGCCCCTGCTGTACGGCGCGCTGGTGCTCTGCGCGCTGCTCACGCTGCTGCCGTTCGTCTGGGTGCTCGGCGGTTCGCTGCGCAGCCTCGACGAGATCCGCTCCGACCCCGGCGCCTGGCTGCCCCACCACGTCACCCCGGACAACTTCGTACGGCTGTTCAGGACACAGGGCTTCGGCCGGTTCCTGGTCAACAGCGTCGTCGTGGCGGTCATGGTGGTCGTCGGCAACGTCGTGGCCGCGTCGGCCGCCGGATACGCGCTCGCCAAGCTGGAGTTCGCGGGCAGGCGGCTCGCGTTCGGCGCGGTCATGGGGGCGATGATGGTGCCGTTCACCACGGTTTTCGTCACCCAGTTCGTGATCACCGTCGACCTGGGGCTGGCGGACACCCTGACCGGCATCGCGCTGCCCTCCGTGGCGCTGCCGCTGTCGGTGTTCATCATGCGGCAGTACGCGCTGTCCATCCCCGACGAGCTGCTGGAAGCCGCCCGGATCGACGGTGCCGGGGAGTTGCGGATCTTCTTCCGGATCTTCCTTCCGCTGGCCGGCCCCGCGGTCGCGACGATCACGATCATGTCGTTCCTCACCTCGTGGAACAACTTCATCTGGCCGCTCATCGTCGCCCAGAGCATGTCCACCTACACCCTCCCGGTGGGCCTCGCCGCCACCAGCCAGGCCGCCGCACACGTCACCGACTACGGTCTGATGCTCGCCGGCGCGATCGTCGTGATGCTGCCCGTGCTGGTGCTCTTCCTGTGCCTCCAGCGGTACTTCGTGCAGGGCATCGCGGGAACGGGGATGCGGTGATCACCACGGACACGGTACGGGCCCCGGCGGGCACGGTCGTCGGCCGCCGCGTGGACCGCGTGCGGCGCTTCCTCGGCATCCCGTACGCCGAAGCGCCCGTCGGCGCACGGCGGTTCGCGGTGCCCGTCCGGCGCGGGCGGTTCACCGAGCCGTACGACGCGTCCCGGCACGGCGCTACCGCACAGGCGGTGCCGCTGTCGGCAACGACCACGATCCCGGAGCCGTCCGTGCCGGGCGACGACGTGCTGAACCTGAGCGTCGTGGCCCCGTCCGGCGCCGAGCGATGCCCGGTCCTGGTGTGGATCCACGGCGGCGGCTTCCTCGCCGGAAGCCCGGCGAGCCCCTGGTACGACGGGCGCTCCTTCGCCCGCGGCGGGGTCGTCACCGTGACGGTCGGCTACCGGCTGGGCGTCGACGGATTCGCGCCGCTCGACGGCGTACCGGCCAATCTCGGGCTGCGCGACATGCTGCTCGCTCTCGACTGGGTACGCGAGAACATCGCGGCATTCGGCGGTGATCCCGATCGGGTCACCCTCGCCGGGCAGTCGGCCGGAGGCGCGGCGGTGCTGGCGCTGCTGTCGTCACCGGCCGCCCGGGGTCGCTTCCAGCGGGCAGCGAGCGTCTCCGGTGGCTTCTTCGAGGTGGCACGGGACACCGCCCACAGCTTCCTCGAACGACTCGGGGACCGCCTCGGTGCACCGCCGACACGAGAGGGATTCAGCGGCTTCGGCGTGGACCGGCTGCAGGAGGCCGTGCAGGATTTGAGAGGCGAGGAGGCGCTGGTGCTCGGACCGGTCACGGACGACGACATCCTGCCGGTGTCCCTCGCCGAAGGTCTCGCCGGGCACGGGCTGGACGTACCGCTGCTGCTCGGGGCGACCGGCGACGAGTTCGACGGCGGTGTGACGGCGGACGCGGCAGCGCGGTCCGCCCGCACGGCCGGCACCCGGGTCACCGACACCCTCTTCCGCGCCGCATGCCCACGCGTGGCACGCGCCCGGCGGAAGGCCGCCGCCGGCACCTGGCTGTACTCCTTCGAGTGGCCCTCCCCCATCACCGGTGGCGCCACGCACTGCATCGACATCCCGTTTTTCTACGACGTCCTCGACGCCCCGGGCGTCGCGGCGGCCCTCGGCCCGCGTCCGCCCCGGGAGCTGGCTGCGCGGATGCACGCGGATCTCGTCGGGTTCGTGCACGGACGACAGCCGTCCTGGGCGCCCGCGACGGGCGAGCCGGGCGATACGGCACGCGAGTACGGCCGTCCCGGCGCCGCGCCCGCCACAGACACCACGGGCGGGTACGACCCCGTGGTCCCGGCAGCGGCGGAGGCGTACTGATGGCGGGGATGAACCAGAGCGCGGTGCGCCGGGTCAACACCTCGGTGATCCTGCGGGCGCTGGCGGTGTCGGCCGGGCCGACGACGCTCACCTCTCTCTCCGAACGGACGACTCTGTCACGCCGCACCATAGAGCTGATCCTGGACTCCCTCCTGGCCGCCGGCTGGGTGGCTGAACTCGACCGGGTACCCGCCCAGGGCTGCGCCGGCCGGCCCGCCCGGCGCTACGAACTGCGGGCCGAGCACGCCCTGCTGGCGGCCGCGCAGATCACGACGGAGACGGTGTCTGCGGTCGTCGCCGACGTGCGCGGTCGTATTGTCGGCCGCGCCCACCGGCCGCTGCGCTCCTACCCGGACCCGCAGTCCTCGCTCGACGACGCGGCGACCGTGGTCCGGGAAGCCCTGGAGAACGCGGGCGGGTCGCCGGAGCGGCTGCGCGCCGGTGCGCTCGCGAGCGGCGGCGCGATCGACGACGACGGGGTGATGCGGCGGCTGGTGCACACGACCCGGTGGGAGGGCGTGGATCTGCCCACGGCACTCGCCCGCCGGATCCGGGTGCCCTGGTTCGCGGACAACGACACCAACCTCGGTGCCCTCGGGGAGCGTTGGCGTGGCGTGGCCAGCGACCACGACAACGTCGTCTGGGCGATGCTCGGCAACCGGGCCGGCCTCGGCATCCTGATCCGGGGAGCGGTGCACCGGGGACTCGACGGCGCGGCCGGCGAGATCATCGAGGCGGTGCCGATGCGGACGGACTCGGTCGAGGACCGGCCGGTCGCCTGGCTCACCTCGCCGGAGCCGCAGCGACGCGCCATCGCGCTCGGCCGCGTCGAGGCCGCCCGGGCGGGCGAAGCGGGCGCGCTCGCCGAGGTCGACGAGTTCGTGGCACACATCGCCACCATCCTCACCACCCTGTCCTGGACGGTCGCCCCCTCCCTGATCGTGCTGGGCGGCGGACTGGAGGACGCGGCCGACGTGCTGCTGCCCCGGGTCCGCGAGGCACTGCGCGCCGCCCGCACCCCCGCCGTCGAGTTGCGGGCCACCGGCCTGGGCCGCGACGCCGCCCTCGTCGGCGCCGTCAAGCTGGCGCTCGACCGCATGGACACCGAGTTGTTCGGGCCTCTGGTACCGAGCCTCTGATCCCCGCGTCATCGATCCCTTGGAGTCTTCTGTGCCCCGCACCCCCCACGCCCATGTCCTGATCGTGGGCAGCGGCATCATGGGCGCCGTCGCGGCCCGGCTGCTGCGCGAGTCCGATCCGGCGCTGCGGATCACGATGGTCGAAGCCGGCACCGCGATCGGCGAGAAACCCGGCAGACACCTGCACGACCTCGACGACCCCGCCCTGTGGTCCCGGTACAACGAGCAGGTCGCCACCGGCATCCAGGGCATGTACACGGGTGCCGAGGTGGTGCGCGAAGTGCCCGGCGACCTCACCTCCCTGCCGCCCGGCATGTATCACGCCCTCGCCTTCGGGGAGGCCGCCGAGGCGATGCCCCAGGCGGCGCTCGCGTGGAACGCGGGAGGCATGGGCGTGCACTGGACGGCCGCGACACCCTGGCCGGCCGGGCACGAGGTGTTCGACTTCGGGGACGCGGCCGGGTGGGCCGAAGACCTCGACACCGCGCGGCGACTGCTCGCGGTGGCTCCGGCCGCGATCGGTCCGACCCCGATCGGGCACCTGGTCCTCGACGTACTGCGCCGCCGCTACGGCGGCATCGGCCCGGCCGACCGCCGCCCGCAGCCGATGCCGATGGCCGTCACGCCGACGGCCGCCGGCCCCATGCCGCGTACGGCACCCGGGACGATCTTCCCGGCGCTCGCGACGGGCACGGACCCAGCCTTCGCCCTCGTCACCGGCGCCCTCGTCACCAGGCTGCGGGTCACACACGGCCGGGTCGCGGGCGCCCGGCTGCGCCGGGTCACCGACGGCTTCGAGACGGACCTGGACGCGGACGCCGTGGTGGTGTGCGCCGACGCGCTGCGCACACCCCAACTGCTCTTCGCCTCGGGCATCCGGCCGGACGCACTGGGCCGCCGGCTCAACGAGCACGCCTTCGTCACCGCCCGCGCGCTGCTCGACCCCGACCGGTTCGGCATCGGCCTCGACGCACTGCCGCTGCCACGCCCCGGCGAGTTCAGCACCGACTCCCTGTGGCTGCCGCACAACGGCGCCGAGCAGCCCTTCCACGGCCAGATCATGAACCGCACGTACCTGGACGAGACAGGACGGCCGCTCGCCCACTCGGTCGGCATCTCGCTGTACGTCCCGGTCGAGTCGCGGCCGGAGAACCGGCTGGTGTTCTCGGACTCGGACACGGACCTCGCCGGGATGCCCCGGATCGGTGTCGAGTTCACCCACTCCGCCGCCGACCTGACGCTGATCCGCCGGGCCCAGGACGAAGTCCGGTCGCTGGCCGAGGAGTTCGGCCCCTTCGACCCCGCGACCGAGAGCGCCCTGCTGCCACCCGGCTCGTCACTGCACCTGACCGGCACCGTCCGCTCCGGCCCCGCCGACGACGGCACCAGCGTGTGCGACCCGGACGGCAGGGTGTGGGGCCACGACAACCTGTACCTCGCCGGCAACGGCGTGATCCCCACCGCGATGGCCGCGAACGTCACCCTGACGGGCGCGATCACCGCCGTCCGGGCCGCCCGCGCCATCGCCGCACACACCGCTCGCCGGCCGGAGTCCACGCTCACCACCCCCCGACAGAAAGTCTGAACATGATCGAAATCTCCAGGGAGTTCCGCGTCGCGCTGCCCGCATGGATCGACGACGAGCTGGCCGACGTGGCCGCCGTCATCCCCGACCGGACGGACCGGATGCGGCTCGTGCACCGGCTGGCCGACCGCAACTGGCGCGAGGGCAACGGCGGTCCGTTCGCCGCGCTCGTCGCCGAGCAGGACACCGGCCGGATCGTCTCCGTGGGCGTGAACGTCGTCCTCGCCTCCGGGGTCTCCAGCGCGCATGCCGAGGTCCTCGCCCTCGGCCTCGCGCAGACGGCGACCGGCAGCTGGGACCTCGGCGGCCACGGCCTGCCGCCCCACGAACTCGTCGTCAACTGGCGTCCATGCGTGCAGTGTTACGGCGCCAGCCTGTGGTCCGGGGTACGCGGCCTCGTGGTCGCCGGACAGGGCCCGGAACTGGAGGAGATCACCACCTTCGACGAGGGCCCGCTCGGCGCGGACTGGGCCGAACAGTTCGAAACCCGCGGCATCAAGGTCGTCCAGGACGTGCTCCGCGACGAGGCACTGACCGTGTTCCGCGCCTACCGGGAAGCCGTCGACGCGGACGAGGTCGCCGTCTACAACGCCCGAGGAGGTTCGGAGTGACACCGCGCTTCGCCACCGACATCATCACCTTCTACCACCCCGACTTCTGGGGCCTCGACTCCGCCGACGCCGTGCGTGACCGGGCCCTCGCCCACCCCTTGGCCTTCTGGGAACGGGTGATGGACGCGATGGCCGAATCCGGCGTCACCGGCATCGAGCTGACCTTCGCACCCGGCGACATCGGCTCAGCACTGCGCGCGTTCGGCAGCGCGTCGGCGTTCCGACGAGAACTGGCCGACCGCGGACTGTCGGTGGTCAGCGCCTTCGTCGCCGACAGCGACGCCCCCGACTGGCGCGACGACAACAGCCTCCCGGCGATCGTCGCCGACGCGGAGCGCCGCGCGGCCTTCCTCGCCGAGGCCGGAGCCGACCTCCTCGTCGCCGGACTGCCCATGCGTCAGACGTTCGGGACCCGCCCACCCCTCTTCGTCGACGCCGACTACATGAACCGCCTCGCCCGAGTCGCCCACGCCGTCGGCGAGGCCGTCGCCCGGCACGGCGTGAGACTCGCCCTCCACACCGAGTCCAACAGCACTCTCTGGTACGAGCGGGACATCGACCTGTTCATGGCCCTCACCGACCCGCAGTACGTCTGGCTGTGCCCCGACTCCTGCCACATCGCCCTCGGCGGCGGCGACCCGGTGGCCGTCGCCCGCCGCCACACCCCGCGCATTGCCCTGGCCCACTGGAAGGACGCGGTCGGACCGATCGGCACCCACCTCACCATCGACGACACCGTGTACGCCCAGCAGCAGCCGTACATGACAGAACTGGGCAAGGGCATCGTGGACTGGCCAGGCTGGGCGGAGGCCATGTCCCGCACGCCGGGTGCCGGCACGGTCCTCATCGAACTCGACATGGCACCCGACCCGGTCGCGGCGCTCCAGGCCGGAACGGCCGTGGCGCGGGCATCACTGAACAGGGCCGCGTGAACGCTTGGGTCCGGATGGCACTCACCGGGTGAGTTTCGTCCAAGGGCTACGGCTCGCTGCGGAGCGAGCCGCGCCCTCAGGCGTTGTGGACGACGACGTCGGGGCGTTGGCCGCAGTCCTCGGGACGTCGATGGCTTCGCCCCTCACGGGTGTTGCGGGCGGCAAGGCACTTGACAAGGCGGACGCGGTCCTCGTCGGTGGGCATGGTGATCCTCACGGGGGGGGCGACGAACGGAGATGAGTGGTGATGAGCCCGTGGTGGCGGGTTCAGGCGTCTCGTCGGCCGTGGGCGATGCGCCCGCTGCTCCATGCCCGCTGGCGGCCCCCCGTCGGAGGTGGGTGCTGTGTACGGCACATGCGCGCATCACGACGACTCGGTCGGCGAGCGCAGGACTGGTTGCCGGTCAGCAGCTGGGGTTGGGGCAGGTGAGCCTGGCGACTACTGTCCGCCGACGAAATCGGATATGGCGGCCGCGACGCGGCACAGGGCGGGATCGATCGGGCCAGGTGCCTCCCGGAATTCTCCGAAGTCCCCGACTGCTTCCGCGTCAAGGGGCTCCGGCGCCGCGGCGGCCTGGCGCAAGTGGGGCCTGACTCCGCCGCCCCGCGCCCCCGGCCGGCAAGCCGGTGCGGCTCTCGGCGACCGGAACCGTTCCGCTCTTCACCCGCGTACCGACCGCGCAGAAGGTCGTCTTCATCACCGTGGACGACGGACAGGAGAAAGACC
The DNA here is from genome assembly GCF_042899865.1 of Streptomyces sp. NPDC013157. NCBI lineage: Bacteria > Bacillati > Actinomycetota > Actinomycetes > Kitasatosporales > Streptomycetaceae > Streptomyces > Streptomyces sp. NPDC013157. The sequence continues at coordinate 79,381 of NZ_JBIBAK010000014.1, forward strand.
CCGAGTTCATCCAGATGCTGCGGGACCTGAGGGTCCAGAGGTGTGCGGCGACCAGAAGATCCTCACCAAGGAGTACCGCACCGGGCCGCTGCTGTTCCGCCCGCCCTACGGCGCGTACAACACCAACACCAAGATCGCGGTCGGGGAGTGCGGACCCCGCGCGATCGTGTGGTGGCGGGAGTCCATGCAGGTCCGCACCGTGCGGTACCGGTCAGCAGACAAGAAGCTGCACCCCGGAGACATCATCCTGGCCCACTTCCGCGGGCCGTCCGAACTCAAGGGCACCACGATGACGCACATGTTCGCCAACCTGCTCCGGCGCATCCATGAGCAGGGCTTCGCCGTGGCCCGCCTGGAGGACTGCATCCAGCCGCCGACCAGACGAACAGGCGGATGACCCGGCCGACGTTGTCGTAGTTGTCGTACAGTCCCGGGTCCGTGGGAGAGGCCGTCGCGGGACATCGTCGACAGCTGACGGGCCCTCCTCAGTAACGGTCGCAGGTCTCGCGCAGGTAGCCGTCGTGGCCGGCCGGTGTGACGTCGAGGTCACGCCGCACGACGCTGATCCGGTCGCCCCAGCCCGCGCAGGCCTTCCTCAGGCCCTTCTCGGTGTATTCGACGACGATGACGTGGTCGCCGAACGCGCCGACGTAGGATCCGCATTCGTCGTACTGCCCGCATTCCTCCACCACCGCGAAGTCGAGGCCGACCCGCTTGCGGTCCTTGGCGAGTTCGAGGGTGTTCTTCTGGGCGATGGCAAGGTGCCGGGAGTGTGCGTGGCGGGCGAGCAGGGTCTGGAACGCCTCGGCGTCGGCTGCGGTCAGCAGTCCGTGCGGGGCGCGGGTGTAGCTGTCGTAGTTGTCCGGCTCGACGGCGTCGAATCCCTTGTCGGCGCACTGGTCGATCCAGCCGTCCACCTTCTCCGCGATCCGCGCGCGCTTGCCCGGGGTGCTGATGTCGAGCATCGCCTCGCCCCAGTCCTCGTCCATGACGACCTTCCCGGAGCGGTCCCGCAGCAGGAGGTCGGCGTCCCATTCCTTCTGCGCGTCGGGCTGGGCCTGGAACGCGTTGACGTAGCAGATGTTGTACAGGCCCGCGGCGGGCGACGCCGTGTGGTCGCGGGAGACCACGGAGACGCCTTTCGGCGGGGTGTAGGCGCCGCCGAGCTGGTAGTCGACGCCGGCGTGGACGGGCGGTGTGGAGACTTTCGCCGTCGAGGCTTGCGGGGTGCTGCCCGTGTCGGTGGTGGTGCTGGAGCAGCCGGCGGTGAGGGAGGCTGCGGCCAGGACGACGGCGACGGCGAGGGGGACGGCGGCGCAGGAGACATCTGCCTGGGACTTGTGCATGACGGCCTGTCTCTGGACGGGAGAGCATGCCCCGCCTCGGACGCGCGTGGTCCTGGCGACTGGGGCCGGGCTGACGGGTCGAAGGTCCGTGTCACCGGCTGGGAATGCCATGGTTCCGCGGACCGCGACGGCGCTGGGCGGTCCGACACCGTGACGATATCAAGTCGTCGCAACCGACTTGTGCCGCCTGCGGGGGCGGGCCGGGCCGGGGACGTCCGGCCGCGGCGTGGGGCGCGGTCAGCCGCGGTCGCCGCCGGCGTCGAGCGGTGCCCGCGGCAGGGTGACCCGGAAGGCGGCGCCGCCTCCGGGCGCGTCGGTGACGGTGAGGTCCTGCCGTGGTTGCGTACGACGTCCCGTGCGATGGCCGGCCCGAGCCCGGCTCCGCCGTCGTCGCGGCTGCGCGCCTCGTCGAGGCGGACGAAGCGCTCGAAGACGCGGGCGCGGTGGGCGCGCGCGATGCCGTGACCGTCGTCGGCGACGAGCAATGTGATGCCGTGTCGATCCGGTCGGGGCAGGCTCCGCTGCCCCGACGCGTGCACCGTGCGCCGCTCCCGACGCGGCTCGTCGTCAGCCCAGTCCGCGGGCGTCCTGCTTCAGAGCCGTGTCGACCGTCAGTGCCGTGGCCACGACCAGGCTCCGCAACGGCTCGGGGAGTTGCTGGTGGATCTGGAGAACGTAGTTGTCCGCCGTGGTGAACATGGTCTTGGCGAGGCCCTCCCAGGTCTTGGTGATGCGGGCGACCTCGGTGCCCGCCTGGTCGACGACTGCGAAGTTCCAGGCGCGCCAGTTCTCTCCCTTGATGGCGCCGATCTGGGTCCCACCGGCGTTGATGGCGAAGTTGATCTTTCCGAAGACGTTCTGCTGGACCAACTCGCCCACCAGTTCTCCGTCTGGACGGGCAACGATCACCCGCGACTTGAATATCTTCGCGGGACGGGTCAGGTGCAGCACCGGCTGCCCCTGGGCGTCCCGGATCTCCAGCCTGTGGGTGAAGTACTGGTCCCAGTCGCTGATGAAGCGTACGACCTTGCGCAGCGCGCTCTGCCCGACCTCGGCCACGGACCCGAGCTGGTTGCCGTGCTGGTCCATGACCTTGTACTCGTTGGTCAGCTCTATGAGTTTGGCCTTCTGGTTCACGACCAGAACAGGTTCGGTGAAGAGGGTGCCGCCGCCGGGCCCGCTCGGGGCGATCCCGGCCTGCTGCCGCACCTGGCGACTGACCTTCGGGTCAGGAGTGTTCGATTGTGTGGTCACTGCGGCAAGTTACTCCCCGGGGGCCGCGTCCCGGTCGGCCGCGCGCCGTCTCGTGGCCACACCGTGACGAATCGCGGGGCATCGACGCCCTGCGTCGTACACCTCCCCGTCAGTCGGGGTCCGCGCGGGCGGTGAGTTCCGTCTCCACCAGGCGGTACAGGTGGCGGCGGGCGTCCTGGGTGCTGAGCGGGGGCGACTGGCGGAGCCGCTGGAGGGCGAGGCCGTCGGCCAGGGCGGCGAACCGGACGGTGAAACCGTCGAGGTCGCCGCTGCTGAAAGCACCGTCCGCGACGCCCCGTTCGGCGAGCGCGCGGATCTGCCGGTGCCAGGCCGCGTAACGCTCGGCCTGGCCGCGCGCGAACGCCTCGTCGGTGGCCGGTTCGCCCGCGTGCCAGTAGTCGAACCACATCCGCCAGTGCCGGTCGGTGTCCTCGGTGAAGAGGGCGTCCACGAGCAGCCGCAGCGCCTCGGCGCCACTGCCGGCCTGCTCGGCGGCCTCGCTGAGCTCCTGGTAGTAGCGCTCGATGTGCAGCACCATCGCCTCGGACAGGATCTCCTGCACGCTGCCGAAGTGATAGGTCACCGTGCCGACCGACACGCCGGCCGCGGCGGCCACGTCCCGGACGCCCACCGAGGCGTAGCCGCGCTCCGCGATCAGCGGGACGGCCGCCTCGACGATCAGCCGCCGGCGCACCTCGGTGGGCTGGCGGGTGCGCTCGGCGGCGGCGACGGCCCGGCGCGGGGCCTTCGCGGAGCGCTGCGGCTTGGCGGCGGTCATCCCGACGTCCGCGCGCTGGTGTGGTGCCAGGACCGCTTGACCACTGTCTCTCCGTTCGCCCGTGCCTCGATACGGCTGTCCATGACGAAGTCCGCGGCCGTGGCGCGCAGCTCCGTACGCGCCATGATCTCAGCGTCGTAGTCGTCGCCGCGCCGCAGCCGGATCCGCCACTGTGACACGGCGCTCGCGGACAGCGGGTCGTCGGCGCGGATCCGGTACGTCTCGCGTGCGCTCTCCTCGTAGCGGAGCCCGTCCGGGTACGTCCGTGATCCCCCGTAGTTGGGGTCGACCTCCAGGGTCCACTCCCCCGCCACCACGTCGTGCGTGACCAGCCGCTCGGGCCGGGCCTCGGCGGGCTCGTCGTACGTGACCGGCAGCGGCGGGGACTGCTCCGGCTCCTCGAAGGCGATCGGCGGTTCCGCCCCGGCCGCCCGCACCGGCAGCAGCACGGCGCTGTCGGCGGGTACGACCCGCAGTTCGCCGCGCTCGCCGTGCGGCCACACCCATGGCCAGTAGGCGTCGGAGACGGCGACCCGGATGCGGTGTCCGGGCGGGAAGGCGTAGCCGTTTCCGGTGAGTTCGACCTCGACGTCCTCGTACGTCCCCGGGGTCCATTCCACCGCCCTGTCCCGGCCGTGCCTGCTGAGCAGGTTGAGCACTCCGCGGGTGACGAGTGTCGAGGAGCCGTCGGATGCGACGTCGCAGAGCCGGACGATCACGTGGGCCCGTGCGGTGGCGCTGTCCAGGCGGAGCCGGACGCGGGGTCTGCCGAGGATCTCGACGCGTTCGGCGAGGGGCTCGGAGTCGAAGCAGACCGAGCGGCCGTCCTCCTCGCGCTGGTCGGGCGGCAGGTCGCCGGCGTTGCCGAAGGGGAAGAACCGGCCGGCGTCCACTCCGGTGTGGAGCGGGGAGCGGACGAGGACCGGGGCGCGGGTGCCGGGTGCCAGGGCACGTTCGCTCCAGGTCACCCTCGGGGACGGCCAGTTGTCGGCCCCCACCCAGCGGCCGGGCATCACGTCGTACGAAGTGGCGGGCGGGACGGGGTCGTTGATCCAGGCGCGCAGGAGCGGTTCCCGCATGACACCCGTGTCGGTGTCCTTGAGGTGCTGGTCCCACCAGCGCAGGGTCTCCTGGAGGAAGCCGATCGCGGGGCCGGGTGGCAGTCCTCGGTCGGGGTACTGATGGGACCAGGGGCCGAGCAGCCCGCGCACCCGGTCGGCCGGGAGGTGCTCGACGAGGCGGAACACCGTGTCGCGGTACGGGTCGTGCCAGCCGCCGACCGCGAGGACGGCGGCGTCGATGGCCGTGTAGTCCTCGCAGACGCTGCCGTGTCTCCAGTAGCCGTCCCGCTCCTGGTGGTCGAGCCAGGTGTGCAGGAGGGGTTGGAGGGCGTCGAGGCGCTCGCGCCACATGGGCAGCCAGCGGTCGGCGCCGACGATTGCCGGGTCCGGCGGGCGGGAGGCGAAGGCCAGCATGGTGCCGGCCCAGGCGAGCATGTCGATGCCGAGGACGGCGCCGCCGGTGTAGTGGACGTCGTTGTCGTAGCGGTCGTCGGTGGAGCAGACGGTGACGACCGCCTTGAGCGGTTCGGGCGCGAGGGCGGCGATCTGGAGGGAGTTGAAGCCGCCCCAGGAGATCCCGAACATGCCGACCTTGCCGGTGCACCAGGGCTGAGCGGCGAGCCAGTTGACGACGTCTACGCCGTCGGCGAGTTCCTGGGCGTCGTACTCGTCGCCGGGGGTGCCCTCGCTGTCGCCGTGGCCGCGGATGTCGACGCGGACGGAGGCGTAGCCGTGTCCGGCGTACCAGGGGTGGCGCTGGGCGTCGCGGGGCGCGGTCCAGTCGGTCTTGCGGTAGGGGAGGTATTCGAGCAGCGCGGGCACGGGGTCGGCCTCGGCGTCCACGGGCCGCCAGATCCGCGCATGCAGCCGGGTGGTGCCGTCCCGGGTGGGGATCCAGACGTCCTCGCGGACGACCTGGCGCTCGAACTGTTCGCGGTACTTCACGAAACTCCTTCGGCCACGGGGGTGTTGAGGGGCGCCCAACGGCGGACGCGGTGACCGTCTCCGAGGTCGGTCCAGCCGGCGTCCGCGTCGGTCACGTCCGCCCGGTCGAGGGCGTCGTCGGTGCGGGACGGTGCGTCGGGGCCGGGTTCCAGGGCGGCCGCCATCAGCCGCCGGGTGTAGGGGTGGCCGGGCGCGCCGAAGACGGCTTCGGTGGGGCCTTCCTCGACCACGACTCCGTGCCGCAGTACGACGACCCGGTCCGCGATACCACGCACCACGGCGAGGTCATGGCTGATGAACAGGCAGGCCAGGTCGCGTTCCCGGCGCAGGTCGTCCAGGAGGCGCAGCACCTCGGCCTGGACGGAGACGTCCAGGGCGGTGGTGATCTCGTCCGCGATCAGGACGTCCGGTTCCCCGGCCAACGCACGGGCGATGCCGATGCGTTGGCGCTGCCCACCGGAGAGCTGGGCGGGCAGCCGGTCGGCGAGGGCCGGGTCCAGGCGTACGTCGGCGATGAGCCGGCGGGCCTGTTCGGCGGCCTCGGTGCGGCCGGTCGCGGTGCCGAAGAACCGGAGCGGACGGCGGACCGCGTCGCCGACGGAGCGGCGGGGGTTGAGGGAGGTGTCGGCGTTCTGGAAGACCAGTTGGACCCGGCGCCGCAGTGAGAGCGGGCGCTTCGGGGCGGGGCGGGCCAGGTCCCCGGCCTCGTGGGTCATGGTGCCGCCGGACGGGGTGCGCAGCCCCGCCAGGGTCCAGGCCAGTGTGGACTTCCCGCTGCCCGACTCGCCGACGAGGGCGAGGACTTCGCCCCGGCGGACGTCGAAGGACACGCCGTGCACGGCGCGGGTGCTGCCGTAGTCGATGGTCACGTCGTTCGCGGCGACGGCTACCGGCGCGTCGTCGGGGACGGCGGCCTTGGCGCGGACCGTCCGCTCCCCCGCCTCGTCCACGACCGCGAGTCCGGCGTCGTCCAGGCGCGGCACGCTCGCCAACAGCCGCTTGGTGTACGGGTCCTGGGGTGCGGCGAACAGTCGGCGGGTGTCCGCCGACTCCACCACCCGGCCCGTGCTCAGGACGCACACCTCGTCGGCCATGTGCGCGACGACGCCGAGGTCGTGGCTCACCAGGACGGCGGCCAGGCCGAGTTCGTCGCGCAGGGCGGCGATCAGGTCGAGGACGCTGCGCTGGGTGATGACGTCGAGGCCGGTGGTGGGTTCGTCGAGGACGAGGACCTTGGGACGGGCGGCGATGGCCATGGCGATGGCGACGCGCTGCTGCTGGCCCCCGGAGAGTTCGTGCGGGTAGCGGCGGGCGAGTTCGGCGGGGCGGGGCAGGCGGACCTGGTCGAGCAGGTCGACGACCGGCACCTTCCCGCCCGCCTCTTCGATCTGCCGACCGATGCGCATGGTCGGGGTCAGCGCCTGACCGGCGTTCTGGCCGACCATGGCGACGGTCCCGCCGCGCAGCTGCCGCAACTCCCGTGCGGACAGCGCGAACACGTCCCGCCCGTCGACGTGGACGCTGCCGCCGGTGACACGGGAGCCGTGCCGCAGATGGCCCAGCAGGGTGGCGGCGACGGTGGACTTGCCGCTGCCGGACTCGCCGACGAGGGCGAGGGTACGGCCCGGGGCCACCTCCAGGGACACCTCGTGCACGACCGGTACCTCGCGGCCTGCCGAACGGTAGGCGACGCAGAGGGAGTCGACGGAAACGACAGAGGTCATCAGGAACCCTCCCTGATCCGGTCCACGCCCCACGCCTTGGCGAGACCGTCGGCCGCGAGGTTGAGCCCGACCACCAGGGTGGCCAGGGCGATGATCGGCGCGAGGCTCGCCATCGGGACGACGGTGATGGCGGTGCGGTTCTCGGCGACCATCAACCCCCAGTCGGGGGTGGGCGGGTCGGCGCCGAAGCCGAGGAAGGACAGTGAGGAGATCAGCAGCACCACCCAGGAGGCGCGCATCGCGAACTCGACGCAGACCACGTCGGTGATGTTCGGCAGCACCTCGCGGCGCAGGATCGCCCAGGTGCTCTCGCCACGGGCGCGGGCGGCGGTGACGTAGTCCATGGGCACGATCGCGAGGGCGGCGCCGCGCACCACGCGGACGACCTGGGGGACGTAGACGACGGCGATGGCGAGGACGATCACCGCGGGCCCGGTACCGAGGGCGGTCACGACGACCAGCAGGGCCAGGATCGACGGTACGGACAGGATCGCGTCCAGCACCCGGCCGAGCAGGTCGTCGAACCAGCCGCCGCGCAGGGCGGCGGCGCAGCCGACGACCGTGCCGAGGGCGACGGTGACCAGGGTGGCGGCGACGGACACGCCGAGCGCGTACCGGCCGCCGTACAGGACCCGGGCGAGGATGTCGCGACCGTACTGGTCGGTGCCGGTCCAGTGCTGCGGACTCGGGCCGAGCAGGGCGTGCGAGGCGTCGCCCGCGATCGGGTCGTAGGAGGTGAGCAGCGGTGCGAGCAGTGCGACGAGGATGTGGACGGCAACGACGGCCAGGCCCGCGAGGGCGGTGCGGGAGGAGCGCAGGGCGCGCCAGGCGCGGGTGACGGCGTGCGGGCCCGCCGGAGTGGCGGCCGTGGTCGCCGGGGTGGTGTCGAGTGCGGTCACCGGGTCCTCCCTCGGGTGCGGAGCCTGGGGTTGAGGGCCATGGCGCCGAGGTCGGCGGCGAGGTTGCAGACGACGTAGATCACGGCGCTGACGAGGGCGATGGCCTGGATGACGGGCAGGTCGCGGTTCTGTACGGAGGAGAGCATCAGCTTTCCGATGCCGGGGTAGTTGAAGACGTTCTCGACGACCGCGACCCCGCCCGCGAGCCAGGCGACGTTGAGGGCGATCACGTGCAGGGTCGGCAGCAGGGCACTGGGCAGGGCGTGCCGGGTGACGATCCGCCGGGTGGACAGGCCCTTGAGGCGGGCGGTGGTGACGAACTCGCCGGCCATCACGTCGATGACGGAGGTACGGGCCATGCGCACGATGTAGGCGGCCATGACCACGGCCAGCGCGAGCGCGGGCAGCCATGTGGCGGGCAGGAGTTGGCCTACGCTCGCCTCGGGGCCGTACAGGACGACCGCGGGGAACCAGGGCAGTGCGACGGAGAAGCACAGCACCAGGACGGTGGCGACCACGAACTCGGGGACGCTCATGCCGACGAGGCTGACGGTGGAGATGAGGTGGTCGGGCCAGCGGTCGCGGTAGAGGCCGGCGAGGACACCGAGGACGAGGGACCCGGTCACCGCGAACAGGACGGTGACGACGGCTATGAGCGCCGAGTTGCCGAGGTACTGGGCGACTTCGCCGCCGACGCCCTTGCCGGAGACGAGGGAGGTGCCGAGGTCACCGTGCAGGGCGCCCTTGATCCAGTCGACGTAGCGTTCCCAGGCGGGCCGGTCGAGACCGAGCTGGTCGCGCAGGGCTGCCACTGCGTCGGGGGTGGCGTCCTTGCCGAGGATCTGGGTGGCGACGTCACCGGGGAGGGCCTGGACGGCGAGGAAGACGAGGACGGAGGAGAGGAACAGGGTGCCGACGGCCGAGGCCAGCCGGCGCAGGGTGAACGACAGCATGCTCAGGCCCCCTTCACACCGATGTTGAGGTAGTCGAACTCGAAGCCGTGCTCGGCGTAGCCGCGGACCTTGCGGGAGATGCCGACGAGCCGGTCGGCGAACATCGGGGTCATCGCCCCGCCCCGTTCGATCACCAGTGTCTGTGCCTCGCCGTACAGTTCACGGCGCTTCGTGTCGTCGGTCTCGGCGCGGGCCCGGTCCAGGACGGCGTCGAACTCCTTGTCGGACCAGGCGGTCTCGTTGTAGGAGGAGCCGCTGCGGAAGATCTGGGTGAAGAGCTGGTCGACGGGCCGGCCGGTGAACCAGTAGGTGGCCATCAGCGGCTTCTTCATCCAGATCTGCGTGTAGTACGAGTCCGCGGCGGCCGTCTTCACCCGGATGCGGATGCCGGCCCGCTTGGCGGATTCCTGGTAGGCGAGGGCCATCGGCGTGAACAGCGGGTCGTAGGAGGAGGTGTAGAGGTCGACGGCCAGGCCCTCGTATCCGGCCTTCTTGAGGAGGTGGCGGGCCTGCTCGGGGTCGTGCGCGGGGTGGGCGGCGAGGTGGGCGGGGTCGCTCGGCGGTACGGGGTTGTCCCAGCCGGCGGTGCCCGCGCCCTGGAGCGCCGCCTTCACGACGTGCTCGGGGTCGTAGGCGAGTTTCATCGCCTGGCGGACGCGGACGTCGGTGAAGGGCTTCTCGGTGGTGAGCATCGGCAGCACGTACCACTGCGCGTCCTTCACCCGGGCGACGGTGGCTCGTTCGGAGGCGGCGACGACGCGGGCGGTGGCGAAGTCGAGGTTGGTCTGGGAGAGCAGGTCCACCTGGCCGGCGAGGAGGGCGTTGGCGCGGGCGGACATGTCGGCGACCGAGTAGAAGGCGATGGCGTCGAGGACCGGGCGGCCGGCCCAGTGGTCCTTGTTCGCGATGACCCGGCCGGGGCCCGCCGGGGCGAAGGACTCCAGCGTGAAGGGGCCGGTGCCGATGCCGGTGCGGCCGATGCCCTTCGCGCTCCCGTCCGGGACGACGTAGCAGTTGTAGTGCGTCAGCAGGCTCGGGAACTCGGCGTTCGGGGTCTTCAGCGGGACGACGAGGGTGTGGGCGTCGGGCGTGCGCAGGGTGTTCGGGTCGACGAGCGGGGCAAGGACGGCGGCCTGGGGTGAGGCGGTCGTCTTGTCGAGGATGTGGCGGAGCGTGTACGCGGCGTCGACGGAGGTGAAGGCGCGGCCGTCGTGGAAGGTGACGCCCTTGCGCAGCCGGAAGGTCCAGGTGCGGGCCCTGGTGTCGGACTCCCAGGACTCGGCCAGGTCGGGGGCGAGTTCGCCGTCTGCGCCGACGCGGACCAGCCGGTTGTAGAGGGCGCCGAGGTATTCGTAGGCCGACAGGGAGCTCGCCGGATCGAGGGTCTCGGCGTCGGAGGCCGGGGGCCGGGCGATGCGCAGGGTGCCGCCGGGGTCGGGGGCGCCCGTCGGGGCGGCAGCCGTCAGGTCGGGGGCGGCGGCTGCCCCCGTACAGCCGGTGAGCAGCCAGGACGCGCCGAGCGAGGCCGCGGCGGCCGCGCCCGCGGCGAGCATCGAGCGGCGCCCCGGGAGGTGGGTGTCGGGCATGGACCGACCGTCTCTCTCGCTATTCGTTCAGTGGAACGATTGAGTGAAGTCCGTGAACGATAACCAGCGGACGACTCCCCGCCAACCCGTCGGACGCAGAAATTAACCTCGGGACACGCACCGGTAACGCCCGCCCCGCCGAATCGGGTGCCGGTACGCCGGACCGGCACCGGCTCCGCCCCGCACTCCCGGGCCGGTGGATCAACTACCTTGCCCTGAGGGTGCGTTGACAGTGGACGGGATCGGCGCGACGGTGAGGGTTCCTGTTGGGCCCCGAGAGCGGAGGTCGTCACTTGGCCGGTTCGTCTGCACCTCGCTCGGACATCGATCTCGTCGAACGCGTACGCGCACTCCAACCCCTCATCCGCTCGCACGCCCTGCGTGCGGAGCGGCAAGGGCGAGTCGCCGAGGAGGTCGTCGAGGCTCTCGCGGGCGCCGGGATCCACCGTATGAACGTCCCCCGCCGCCATGGGGGTTACCAGAGCTCGCTGCGGACGCAGGTCGACGCGCTGAGCGAGGTCTCCACCGCGTGCGGGTCGGCCGGGTTCATGGCGTTGATCCAGGCCGGGTGCGCGTTCATCGCGGCCCTGTTCCCCGACAAGGCACAGGACGAGATCTTCACCCATCCCGATGTACGGGTGGGTGGCACGCTCATCCCTGGCTCGAAGGCCGTTGCGGCGGACGGTGGTTACGTGGTGAGCGGGAAGTCCCCCTTCGCAACCGGCTGTCAGGATGCCGACTGGCATCTGCTGACCGCGTCGGCCGACACCGGACAGGGGCCGCCGGAGATGCTGTGGCTGGCGATCCCCATGACCGATCTCAAGGTCCTGGACGACTGGAACGTCTCCGGCCTGGCCGGGAGCGGCAGCAACACCGTCGTCGCGCAGGAGGTGCACGTACCCGCCCATCGCGTACTGGCGGTCGGGCCGTTGCTGGCGGGCTCGTTCCCGTCGCAGCGCGCCGGCACCGACCCCTTCTACCACATGCCGGTGCTGCTGCTGTTCTGCGCCTGGACGGCCGCGAACGCCCTCGGTCTGGCACGGGCGGCTCTGACGGAATTCAGCGAGCGCATCCATCAGCGCGGGATCCCGTACACCTTCTACGAGCGCCAGCACGAGGCCCCGGTGACGCATCTCCAGTTCGCCGAGGCCGCGATGAAGGTCTCCTCCGCGGAACTGCTCGCCGCCGACTTCGTGGGGCTGATCGAATCCCGGGTGGCCGGCGGAGAGCCCTACACGACCTTGGAGCGGTCCCGGATCAGGGCTCAGTGCGGGTATCTGGCGCGGTTGTGCAAGGAGGCCGCGGACCTGGTCGGGTCCGCTTCGGGTGCCTCGTCCCTGCACCGGGAGGTGCCGATCCAGCGGATCGTGCGGGACCTCAACGCCCTGAACCTGCATTCGTTCGTCAATCCCGCCGCCAACCTGGAGTTGTACGGCAGGGTGCTGTCAGGGCTCGACGCCGGGACGCCGTTCCTCTAGTGCTGGGTTCCTCCGGCGCCCAGCGGTGCCGGCCGGGTACCGCTCGGCGGCTCGGTCACCGCGGGTGTGTTCGGCTCAGGGCTCCGGGTTCAGGCAGGTCGGTAGGGGGCCCGTGGCAGGGGGCGGGGCGGCCAGGCAGGCGGCGGCACGTTCCGGGCCCAGGAACGGGGCGAGTACGGAGAAGGCCAGGCCCGGCAGCAGTGCGGGCAGTTCGGCGGTCCGGCCGGTGGCTATGCGGCGGTAGATCGCGGAGTACACACCACCGACCACCGTGTCGACCAACTCCTCCTCCGGAATGGGGAGTTCCAGGTCGGGCAGGTCGGTGAAGTAGTCCCGGAAGCGGGTCAGCAGGTGTTCGCGGGCCTCTCGTCCGGCGGGGCCCACCGCGTCGATCTCGACGATCGCCATCGCCGCGAACGCGGGTGCCTCGGCGAGGATCACCAGCAGTGCGCCGAGGCCGGCGCGCACCTGCCCCGGCCAGTCGCGGGCCTGGGCACGGGCTTCCTCCATCGCGGCGAAAACCAGGGAGGTGCCGTGGTGGTGCGCGGCGAGGAAGGCGTCCTCCTTCCCCTTGAAGAGCTCGTAGAAGACCGGCCTGGTCACGCCGGCGGCCTGGCAGATGTCGCTGACCCGGGTGCCGGCGTAGCCGACCTGGGCGACGGTGCGGACGAACCCGTCGAGCAGCCGGTCCCGTTGGTTGGCGGCGACGGCCTCCGGCGAGGTGCGGCGCGGACCCCGCCGCAGCGAGCGCTCCGGGTCGCGCCCCTTGCGGGTACCGGGCAACACCAGCGGAGGCGGCACCGGCGAACCTGCTGCCATTCCAGGCCCCTTCTCACGACGTCACGTGTCATGCCTTGACGTTGAATACTCGTCAGGTTTACAACCTTCACAGGTTTTCTTCTCACGCGGACCTGCGGTGGACGACCTGCTGGAGCCGTCAGTGTCACGCACCCGCAAGGCGCCAACAAGTGCCCCGGCGTCCCTGACACCGGGTCAGCCATCAGCAACGCGCACCGGTCCGGCAGTCCGCCACCCAGGACCGCCATGCCCGGGCCGTCCGTCCTTCTCCATGTCCGGGACGGGCGCCCCTTCCTCATACCACCCGCACGCCCGAAAGAGGACTCCCGCATGCGCAGAATCGGTGTCTCCGCCTTAGCCGTCACCGCCGCTCTGTCCGCCCTGACCCTCCTTCCGGCCGCCTCGGTATCGGCGGCCGGCTCCGTTCTCACCTACGGCAGCGCCGGCGGCAGCGCGGTCTCCGTGGGCGACGTACTCACCGCGTCACTGGCGAGCGGCACCAAGGCCACCCTCGCCACGGCCAGCGGCGGCTCCAGCGGCATCACCTGCACCGGCTCGTCGCTGTCCGCCACGGTGACGTCGAACCCCGCCGCCCCGGGCACCGCGACCGAGTCCGCGACCTCCCAGACCTTCAGCGGCTGCACCAGCAACGTCCTCGGCGTCACCGGCGTGCAGAGCGTCACCGTCAACAACCTGCCCTACACCACGTCAGCCGCCTCGGGCGGCGCCGTGACAGTGACCCCGGCCTCGGGCAGCACCATCCAGACCACGGTGGTCCTCTCCACCCTGCTGGGCACCGTCAACTGTGTCTACCGGGCGTCCGGTCTTTCCGCGGTGAGCTCCAACACCGGCAACAGCCTGACCTTCACCAACCAGGCCTTCACCAAGGCGTCCGGATCGTCCCTGTGCGCGGCAAGCGGATACTTCACGGCCGCCTACGCGCCGGTCGTCGACAGCAGCGTCAGCGGCTCCCCGGCCGTTTACACCAACTGACCGCCGGCCGGCAGAGTGGACTGACACCCGGCCCAGAGGTCCGGCCCGCCGCCCCCGTGACGGCCGGCCGGACCTCTGGCATGCGGACCTCGCCCATCCCCGTTCGACTGCGCGAGGCGAGGGGACGCCTCGGAGAGAAAGGGGCCCGCGTTGGCGGAGACCACGAGGCACGCGGAGAATACGAAGGACGCAAGGATGGCGGTCGAGGCGGGCGGCGGCCATGTCGAGTCGCCGCCTCCGTGATCACCCGAGGTTGCGGTCCGTACGGTGGACGGTCCTCCTCCAGGACCCGCCGTACCGGATGTGCGGCGCCGAGACCGGCAGCAGGCCGGACGTCCACACGCCGTCCGTGCCGCGCAGGAGACGGACCGGTGAGTGATGCAGACGTTCCTGCCCGACCCCGACTTCCGGCAGACGGCGCTCCTGCTGGACCGGCGCCGACTGGGCAAGCAGCGCGTCGAGGCACTGCAGGTCCTCCGCGGCCTGACCGTCCCCGGCTACGGATGGCGCCGCCACCCGGCCGTACGGATGTGGACCGGTTACGAGGAGGCGCTCGTACGCTACGGCCTGGAGATCTGCCGGGTCTGGCGGGAGCAGGGACACCAGGACAGCTGCGCCGCCTCCCTGGTCGCCGACCTCGCCGCGTACCGTCCCGGCGCCCAGGTCCGTGACCAGGCGGAACTCGCGGCCGCCGGGGAACTCCCGCCCTGGCTCGGCGACGAGTCGTTCCACGAGAGCCACCGTTCGGCACTCGTCCGCAAGGACCATGACGTGTACGCCGGCCTGTTTTCCGGCGTGCGCGACGACCTGCCGTACGTGTGGCCCTCGTCGGATCGCGCCGACAGCCCCACCGGCCGGTGAACCGCGTGCCGCCGCTTGCGGCCAGGGCGTGCGGTGCATCGGCTCGGTGCCGAACGCGTCCGTTGCCAAGTCCGACGAGCACACCCCGGCACACCGGAGCAGGCGGGGCCGACCGACGAAATGCGTTTCATGAGGTGTTGCAAGGCGCAGGGTGGGATCAGCGATTCGTGCGGCCACCGCATGTCCGTCGGCGCCGGCGTCGCCGACGCGCCGCGGGCGAGCAGGGCCGCGATCGCGGGCTTTCCTGAATCCGCCCCCGGAAAGCAGCCCACTCGCCACACTGGCATCTACGCCGTGGAGAAAGGGGCTCCGCGGTCCATCGGGGGTGCGAATCATGGACGTCCTGCTGAGTGTGGTGC
Source organism: Streptomyces sp. NPDC013157 (assembly GCF_042899865.1). NCBI lineage: Bacteria > Bacillati > Actinomycetota > Actinomycetes > Kitasatosporales > Streptomycetaceae > Streptomyces > Streptomyces sp. NPDC013157. The sequence goes on from NZ_JBIBAK010000014.1 coordinate 94,416, forward strand.
CGGACAGCGCTGCGAGCGCAGAGGAGAGGGAACGGCTGGCGAGGAGGCTGCTGGCCGAGTTGCGCGGGCTGGACCTCCACACGTTGCAGGCCGTGGCCGACGGCGCCCCGCGTGAGGGCTCGAAGGGGGTCACCGCGGGGGCGGTCGTCCTGGCGCTGAGCGTTCCGGGCGGCGTGCTCACCTCGCTGATCGGACTGGTGCAGGACTGGCTCGGGCGGCAGGTCGGCCGAAATCGTGTCTCGATCACCCTAGACGGCGACACACTGGATCTGCCTGCGCCGACTCCCGAAGAACGGCAGCAGCTGATCGACGCGTTCGTGCGCCGTCACGGCGCGGGTGGGGAGTAGTCGTGGGAGGCCGGTTCGCCCTGCTGATCGCCACCTGTGTCTACGAGGACCAGGGGCTGCAGCAGCTGACCGCGCCCGGCCACGACGCCGAGGCACTGGCCGAAGTCCTGCGCGACCCGGACATCGCCGGGTTCGAGGTGACGACCCTCGTCAACAGACCGCACCACGAGGTCGGGTCGGCCATCGGCGATTTCTTCCGTGCCCGCAGCCACGACGACCTCACCCTGCTGTACTTCACCGGGCATGGCCTCAAGGACGACGACGGCCGCCTCCACCTGGCCACGGTCAACACCCGCCTCGCCAACCGCACGTTCACCTCCCTGCCCGCCGAGCAGATCGACCAGGCCATGACCGCCTGCATGTCGCGCCGGCAGGTGCTGATCCTCGACTGCTGTTACAGCGGCGCCTTCCCTGCAGGCCGGCTCGCCAAGGGCGACACCGACGTGCACGCGCTGGAGCGGTTCCAGGGCCAAGGCCGTACCGTGCTGACCGCCTCCGACGCAGCCCAGCACGCCTTCGAGGGCGACCGGCTGCACGGCAGCGCCCCTCGCTCGGTCTTCACCAAGCACCTGGTGCAAGGGCTGCGCGACGGCAGCGCCGACCTCGACGGCGACGGCGACATCACCCTCGACGAGCTGTATGCCTACGTCCATGGCAAGGTCGTCGCCGAGATGCCGCAGCAGCGGCCCAAGAAACAGGAGAACATCGAGGGCCGTACCGTCATCGCTCAGAACGTCAACTGGGCCCTTCCCGCGCAGCTCCAGAACGCGCTGCAGAGTCCATTGGCGACGCAGCGGCTCGGGGGTGTGGAGCAACTCGCCCACCTGTACCGCATCGGCAACGTGACGGTCCGCGCCCGCGCGGCGGAGCAGCTCCGGCTCCTGGCGGACGACGACAGCCGCACCGTGTCCGCCGCGGCAGCCACCGTGGGAGAAACCGCCGGACACCCCCCGAACATCGCTGCAGGGCCGGCTGAGATCCAGGATCTGATCGACCAGGCGACCGAGGAACGTGACGCAGGCGCGCCCGAACAGGCCGAAGAGCGCTACTGGTCGGCTCTCGATCTCGCCATAGAGCACCGCGCCAGACGGCAGGAGGGCTGGGCCTGGGACGGCCTCGGCTCCTGCCGTTGGAGAGCCGGGGACTTCGCGATGGCGCTGAGGTTCTTCACCCGCGCCGATCGCATCGCCGACGAGACAGGTGACATGCTTCTGAAGACCTGGTCCCTGTACAACTTCGGCGTGGACCGGCGGGAACACGGCGACGTGTCGACCGCCAAGGACTTCTTCCGGCGGGCCCTGTCCGTAGCAGACGTCCATCGGTGCCACACAGCGGCAGGCTGGATCCACCACCAGATGGCCAAGATGGCGCATGCCGAGGGGGATGCCGACCAGGAGCGGGAGCACTACGAAGCCGCCGTCCACAACGGCCTGGCCGGTCACAACGAGTCTCTGACCGGCTGGAGCCTGGTTCACGTCGCCATGTGCGCAGAGCAGGCCGGCGACCTCACGCAGGCAAGCGAACACTACAGGCGCGCCGTGGAAGTCAGCTCCCGGCTCCGCCCTCGGTGGATCGCCCGGGAAGCCGAGAAGGGACTTGTGCGGATCGCCGGTCCGGCGGACCGCACACCGCACCACGACGGTACCGGGGCCTGACCCCCGGTCAACGCGCGCCGCATGGTGGCCTGCTGCGTACCGCGTAGACGAGCCCTCACCACGCCCCTGGCCAAGGCCGAGCCACCGAAGAAATGCGGCTCGTTAGGATGAGTCGGTGATCTTCAGAAGGAAGCAGAAGGCGTCGGACCTGGCCGCCGCCGTGTCCGAGCTGGAGCAGGCAGTGGCCGCTCGCGACGGTGCCCGCACCGAGCGGGCCTTCAAGACGGCGACGAGTAGGCTGCAGTCGGCGACGGAGACCGAATGCATAGCGGTGGGGCCCCGGTTGGCCGCGCTGCTTCCCGCTTTTCCGCCCACCGGCCCGCGGCCGATGCTGGCGACGGCGGCCGGCTTCTGCGTGGAACGCGGTGCCGACCCGGCGGCCTGTGCGGAGCCGATCCTCGACGGCACCCACCAGGACCTGCTCGACGCCCTGGAGTTCGCCCGCCTCTGGACCGCGACTGGCGGCCCCGAGGATGAACTGCCTGAACCCGACACGGAGGTCATCGACGACGCGCTGATGGCCCGACTCGGCGACGAGGCACACGAGGCTCTGCGGCTGGCGCTCGCCTGGTGCTCGGTCGAGGAGTGGCAGCCGCCCGCGCTGGCCGTGCTGTGCCGCAGCGCTGAGGTGCGCCGCCGATACGCATCCGCGCTCCTCCCCGCCTGCCGCGACCTGGCGGCGCTGGAGCGGCACGACCTCAAGTGCCTGGCCTACGCCTTGGCGATCTTGGACGACGAGCCCCTGGTGGTGCTGCACCGGCCCACTGGGACCGGGTTCGAGGTGCGCATCGGCGGCATCGGGGACAACTTCCAGTTGCACACGCTGCTCGCCCACGTTCTCATCGGCGGCAGACACGTGCCCGGCACCGCACCGTCGGCGGAGAGCGTCCGTCTGGCCACGGACCCCGAACCGGCCCGGGGGCGCACCGGGATCGTCTCGACCGGGGCCTTCGAAATGCTTGCTCCGGACGGGGAGCGGATCTGGAACGAGGGGCTGCCTGACGACATCCCCGTTGTGGAGGGGCGCCGCCTGCTCGTGCTGGACGAGCCGGCGTACCCGCGCAGTTGGAACGCCGACCGGTTCTTCCCGATGCTCCCGGGCACGGTCGAGGTGGCCCGTGTCCTGTCCGCAGACGAGGCGCAGACCTGGTTCGCCTGCACCTCGTCCGGCAATGGGACCAGGCGGACGTCTTGACCTGGTCGACCAGGCCGCCGCCGCACGGCGTCGACTGTTCTGCTACGGCCGGAAGTCGGGGCTCGGACCTGCCCGCTCCGTCGAACGAGGAGTGCGCCGGAGCGCTGTCGGAACCACTGAACATCCGCTGTCTCGTGATGGTGGCTGAGACAGCCCGAAAACCGCCCGGCCGGTGTGCAGTGCGGCCGGCAGCGCTGCGCCGTGAACGAGGTACGGCCGCAAGTCGAAGAGGTGCTGTTCTCCTCGCTGGACCGTGCCGGTGGAGTCGGTCGAGGTGTCCGACATGGTTGTCCGGGTCGAGGCCCCGAAATACTGCCCGGCAGGCGACCGGCCCCGGCCGTGAGCGCCCCTCAGGGCGAATACACGGCTCCTGTCCGCGGTGCGGGCAAGCCCGTCGTGGTGGGATTGAGGGAGCGCCGGATCATCTGTGACGAGGCGGCTCGGCATGGCGGGCGGACCGATCAGCGGAGGCGGTAGAGGGCGTGGTTGTCCACCGGCTCAGGCGGTGTCAGGTCGTCGGAACGCTTCGGCGTTACGCGCGCACCAGTCGGCGAAAGTCCGCGGCCTGCGTCCGAGCAGCCGCTCCACGGTGTCCGTCCGGAACCCTGCGGTGTCGGCCCGCATGAGGGTGAAGCCCTCCGTGATGGCCTCGGCAAGTGCCTTGGGTGCCCCGTCGGGAAAGCGGAACCGTACGGCCTCGGCCGTTGTGGCCGTTGCCCGGACCTCGATGTCGCGGCCGATCGTCTCGGCGATGATCCGGACCTGTTCGGCTACGGTGAACACCTCGTCGCCGGTGAGGACGTACTCCTTGTGGTGGTGGCCGGCCTCGGTCAGGGCGAGGGCGGCGACCGCGGCGATGTCCGCGGGGTCGATCGGCGCGTAGCGGCCGGGGCCGACCGGGTCGAGGACGTATTGTCCCTCGCGGATAGTGAGCAGCCAGTCAAGGGCGTTGGTCATGAAGCCGCCGGGCCGCAGGAATGTGGCGGGTATGCCGGACGCGCGGATGATCTTCTCGCGTTCGTGGTGCCAGCGCCCCATGGCGGGTATCGGGTCGAAGGTGACGTGGAAAGAGGACAGGTGCACGATGTGACGCACCCCTGCGGCCTCGGCTGCGGCGATGGCGGCGGCGGTGTGGTCGGTGCCGATGCCCTGTGTGAGCAGGAAGAGTCTGTCGACGCCGGCGAAGGCGGGAGCCAGTGTCGTGGGCTCCCCCAGGTCGCCGACGGCGCGCTCGGCACGCTCGGGCAGTCGTGCCGCGCGGGCGGGGTCGCGGACGAGCAGACGTAACTTCGCGCCTTTCGCGTCGAGTTCGCGAACGAGTTCACGGCCGATGTTCCCGGTGGCTCCGGTGACCAGTATCATCATGGCTCCTCAAAGTCGTTTGCCGTCTAGTGAATCCGAGCGGACGTTAGCCGGTTAATGATTAGCCGTCAATCGACTTGCGCGCGGCCCGGGCGTCCGGCCCCCGCACACCACCGAAAGGCTGCGATGTCAGAGTTCCTGGACCTGCACGGCAGAACGTCGAAGGTGCTCCGCGCCCTGGCCGACGGGGCCATGCGACGCCATGGGTTGCACGTCGGACAGAACTACCTGCTCGCCGTGTTGTGGGAGCGGGACGGCAGCACGCCCGGCGAAGTCGCCGCCGCACTGAACGTCACGACGCCCACCGTCGTCAAGATGGCCGACCGGATGACCGCAACCGGACTGCTCACCCGCCGCCGTGACGAACGGGACAACCGACTCGTCCGGCTCTGGCTCACTGACGCGGGGCGTGCGCTGCGGAAACCGATCGAGGCGGAACGGCGGTTGATCGAGGAAAAGGTCACCGCGGATCTCACCGAGGCCGAACGCGAATCCCTCTTGAACGCCCTGACGAAGGTCCATCGGGCGGCGAGCAAACTACTGAGCGAGCCCATCGATCACGGCGACTCGGCCATCACCTGAAACCAGCTCGCCACCGACGGCTTCCCCGTCCCCGACGAGCTGCTCGCCCAGCCATCCCCGCCTTTCGGTGCAACCACATCCACTTCAACGGCCGCTATGCCTTCACCTGGCCCGCGGCGCCCGGCCTGCGCCCGTTGCGTGATCCCCACGCGCACGACGAGTCGGACGACGGCGAGGCCGAGGAACGGAGACGCTGTACGCGGCCTGATCGCTTCCGCCGGCACCAGGGCGGTGGTCGCAGCCATCCGTATTCGCCACACGCTTCCCGGCCGGGCTCTTCTCGGACTTGTACGGCGCCAGGAGGTGGCGGGCCAGGGCGAGTGCGGCGAGCAGTGCGACGAGCACGCACACGCCCCACCAGCCGGCCTGGCTCCAGACGCGTACCCCGAGCCAGGAACCTGCGCTGCCGCCCAGGTAGGCGCAGGTCATGTAGGCGGTGTTCAGTCTGCTGCGGGCGTCGATGCGCAGAGCGTAGACGCGGACTTGGTTGGCGACCATGCCGGCCTGCATGGTGGTGTCGAGGAGCAGCGTGCCGAGTGTCAGGGCGACCAGTCCCAGGGTGCCGCCCCGGGCACCCATGGTGAGGATCGCGGCTGAGACGAGGACGCCGAGCAGGCAGACGAGGTTCACCGGATCGGGGCCGTAGCGGTCCACCAGGCGGCCGGCAAGCGGGGTGCAGACCATGGTCGCCGCCCCGACCAGGGCGATCATCCCTACCGCCTGGGCACCCAGTCCGTAGGCCGGTCCGGCGAGCAGGAGCGCCAGGCATGTCCAGACAGCGGAGAACCCGGCGAAGACGGCTGCCTGGTAGAAGCACGAGCGGCGCAGGTCAGGCTCGGTGCGCAGCAGGCGCAGCGGCTCGGCCAGAAGCGCTGTGTACGGCCGACGGGAGGACGGCGTTGTGGTCGGCACCGCGAGGGCCAGGACGGTGGCGAGGATCAGGGCCAGGATGGCGGCGATCAGGTAGGGGGCCCGCCAGCCCAGCCACTCACCGAGCGTGGCGCTGAAGGTCCGCGCCAGCAGCATGCCGCCGGTCGATCCGCTCAACAGGGTCCCGATCACCGCTCCTTGGCGGTCGGCGGCCACGAGACCGGCTGCCAGTGGGCCGACGATCTGCGCACCCACGGTGGCCAGGCCGACAAGGGTGCTGGCGGCGATGAGGGCCGGCAGACCCGGTGCGCAACCCGCCGCGGTCAGTGCCAGGCCGGTCAGGGCGAGGAGGACGACGAGGTACGGGCGGTGCGGGAACCGGTCGCCGAGCGGCACCAGCAAGACCATCCCGGCCGTGTAGCCGGCCTGTGTGGCGGTCACCACCGAAGCGGCCGCATCAGGCGACACGTGCAGCCCGGCGGCGACCAGCGGACCGACGGCCTGCGGAAAGTAGATGTTGCCTACCGCCACGGCGCACGTGACAGCCAGGATCAGGATCATCCGGCGGCTCATCCTTCAGTCCACCGGCCCCCCGCCGCGCAGATGACCCGACCGGAGACGAATCCCGGCGCGATGGCGTTCGCGGTCATGCCACACGGTCCGAACTGGAGAGCCGGGGACTCGGTGAATCCGACCAGACCCGCCTTCGCCATGCGCGGGCAGACGGCCCGGGCGGCGAAGAACGGGCCGCTGCGGTTGATCCCCGGGACCACCGTCCCCCGCTGCTGCGTGGTCATCCCCACCAGGCCGGCACGGGGGCCGATGCGGGCGTCGTCGACCAGCACCGTCGGCGGCCCACCGGTGGCAGCCGCCCTGTGCTGCAGATGAGTTGTGTGTGTCATGGGAGGAAGTCCACGGCATCGACGCTGCGTCGCCCATCGATGTAGCGTATGCCTTAATGATCAGCTTTGTGCTCGGCGTCGAGGACCTCGCGGACACCCGATTCGCCCTCTCGCCCCTGCACGAAACCCTGTTCAGCCTGCGGGTGCTGCAGGATCCGGGCCTGTCGGCGCTGCATCTGCCCTGGCGCAGGTCCGTACTCGGCAGACTCGGCACGCTCGACACCGGTCTGCTGATGTCCCTGGTCGCCCAGCGGCGCACTCTCCCCGACTTCCTGACCCCGAATCCCGCGAGCTTCGCGCCCGCCTTCGAAGAAGAACTCTCCGTCGTCCGTCAGGCGTCCTGCGCTCGAGTCCGCCATGACCTGCTGCTCGCACACGCACCCGACCCCGTCCCCGAAGCCCTCCGCGACGCCACCGCCGCCGAAGACGCACCTGTCGCCGGACTCCGCAACGCCATCTGCGATCTGCTGCGGCAGTACTGGGAGCTGGCCCTCGAACCGGTATGGCCGCAGATGCGGTTGGTACTGGAAGCCGACATGACCTACCGTGCCCGTCGGCTCGCTCTGGGCGGCGCCCGACAGCTGTTCGCCGGCATGCACCCGAACCTGCGCTGGCAGGACGGAGAGCTGCACATCGACAAGATGATCAGCAAGCACCGTGTTGCGGCATCCGGCCGGGGGCTGTTGCTCATGCCGTCCGTGTTCGCACACAAGCCTGCGCCCCCCGTCAGCCCGGACGAGCCGCCGAGCCTGGTCTACCCCAGCCGGGGCGTAGCCACGCTGTGGGGCACGGAGATGCCCACCGTCGACACAACCGCCCTGGTCTCTCTGCTCGGTTCATCCCGCGCGAGACTGCTCAGCCTCCTGGAAGAGCCGCTGCCCACCGTAGAACTCGCCCGCCGTCTCAGGGTCACCCCGAGCGCTGTCTCCCAGCACCTGGGTGTCCTGCACTCCACAGGACTGGTCACCCGGACACGTGACGGACGGCATGTGCTGTACCGGAGAAGCGCACTCGGCGACCGACTCACGACCACCTCTACCAGACCGCGCACCCACGACAACTGAAGCCGTTGGACCCGTTGGCGGTGGCGCGGCACAGGGTTCGGGGCGCGGAGACGCGGTCGGCGGAGAGGGAACGGTGGACGGCGGGACTGTACGAGATCTGGCGGCGCGCGGAGGTGTCGCGCCGGCTCGACGTGCTGTCGGGCTTCATCGCGATGTGCGTGGCGGGGGACGACCACGCGCGACACCGTCTCGCCCAGCTGGTTGCCGGCGCTGACGCGGCCCTCTCCGCCTCGCCCCCGGATCTGGCGGTCGCCTCGGAGCACCTGGACGAACTCGTCCGGTGGGCTGACACGGAGTGGGCCGATCATCCCTGTCGTCCCGTGGAAGCCCGCCCCGACGAGGCCGACCGGCAGACGCGTGGCTACGCCAAGGATCTCCGGCACGCCGCACTCTCGGCCGGCGTCCGGGACGAGATGGGCCGCATCGAACTCGGTCTCGAGGTGCGGTTCCTGGCTTTGTGCCGCCGACCGGGGCTGGACTGTCGGACCCGGCAGGACATCTTCTACGTCGCCGGACGTGCCGCGATGGCCCTCGACCTCGGGCACCTGGAAGCAGCGGAGCGGGAGATCCGGCGCATGGAGCAGGTGGGTTCCGTGGAGCGACGAGAGAGCCGCTGCGGCTGATTCGCGGCTTTCCGAGGTCCCCAGGTGTGGAACGATCTCTTCACATGGCTGGTGTGACCACGGCTCCGGAACCGCATGGGACAGCCCCGTTCAGCGGGCGGCAACCGCGCGACTTCCGCAGGCTGATCGTCTGTTGCGGCGAGAAGGTGCCGAGCCGGCTCGCCGGCGGCGCCCCTGGACACTGACACTGCGCCAGCTCGCCCAGCCGTTCGGCATCTCCAAGTCAGCTGCCGATCGCATCGTCAACCACGTCGGGCCGGTGCCGGCGCCGCCGACCAGTCCAAGAACCGGCGCGAGGGCCTCCGTCGGCCGTACCCCCTTGATCGCGGACGGCGGTCACCGAGGCACCGGCCCGGTCATCCCACACCGCCGCGAACCAGGCCAGGCCGGCCCCCCCCCTGGTCCGGGGTGCGGCCGACGGGTCCGGCACGGCTTCCGTGCAGGTGGCGGTTGGCCAGGAGCGGCCGGGTGGTCACCGTGGAACTGTCCCCGCCGCCCCTCGCCTCGGTCGCCGCGTCGAGCCTGCACCTAGGCAGACACAGGATTGAGGAGGCTCAGTGAGGCGAGACGTCCATAGGTGGGATGTCCAGGGCACGCGCTACCGACCGACCACGGCTGCGGACGCCGAACTTGCCGAAGATGCACTTCAGATGGTCCTGCACGGTGTAGAGGGACAAGGTCAGTTCGGACGCGATCCCGGTCGAGGACCGGCCGGAGATCACGTGCTGCAGGATCTCCCGTTCCCATGCTGTCAGCCCGTACCCGAGGGCCAGCATCTCGGTGATGCCGGAGGTCGGCGTCGGCTGGATGACGACCGAGGTCCCACTGGCCGACGCGCCGTTGCCCGGATCGCCGCCGAGCGGCGAGGGCCACCGCCCCGTGCGGGACCGTACCCGCAGATACGCCTCCTCACCCCGGCCGGCCCGGGCGTCCGCCGACACCTCGTGCAGGGCCTGGGCACCGATCTCGTCCAGCCAGCGTACGAGCCCGTCCTGCCCGGCGTCACCGCCGGCGCCCTGATGATCACCGAGGCCGGCGGCATCGTCACCCGCATCGACGGCTCCCCGTGGAGCCCGGGCGCCGACACCATCCTGGCCACCGCCCCGGCGCTGCACACCCCCGCCGTCCGGGTCCTGGCCACGGTCGCCTGAACGGGCCCGCGGCCACGGACATCATCGAGAACCGGAACCCGGAGACATGTCGTGCACGTGACCATTCTGGCCGCCTCGGGCGCCGTCGGGTTCGCCCTGACCCGCCAGGCCCTCGAACGCGGGCACACCGTCACCGCGGTCGCCCGCACCCCGGCACGTATCACCGTGCCCGACTCACCCCGACTGACCCTCGTGGCCGCCGACGTACACGATCCGGGGAGCATCGCGGAGGCACTGCGCGGCAGCGAGGTCGTCCTGTCCGGCCTGGGCGTGGCCCGGGGGGACAAGCCCGGCGCCCTCACCATCGGTTCCCGCGCGGTGCTGGACGCGCGGCCGGGCGGGATCGTCTGGCTCGGCGCCTACGGCACGGGCCCGTCCGCGCGGCCCGCCGGCTTCGCCACCCGCACCCTGCTCAAGGCACTGGGCGCGGAACTGACCGACAAGGTCACCGCCGACGCCGCCGTACTGGCCGCCGGAGGCACCGTCTTACACTCCGGCCCCTTCGCGAACGGCCCCGCGAGCACGACGCGCCGCACCGTCGGACTGAACGAGCCCCCCCTAGCGGTTCTTCCCGGCCCGCATCAGCCGGGAGACGGTCGCCGCCGCCATGCTCGACGAGGCACAGACCCCACGCTTTCCCGGCCGGATCGCCGTCCCCCTCGGGGCCTGACCGCCGGGCGGGGCACCGCTCCACAACCGGGAGGGTCGCGCACCGGGAGCACGGCTGGGGCCATACCCGATCGTCCTTCCACGAACTCGGCTCGCGGAGGGTCACGCGGCGGCGCGCCGAGAGGCGGCTCGCCGGCTGGAACACGCACGCACAACCACCGGTCGCAGTCAGGAACCTGAGACGCCCCGGCGACATCGCCGGGAGCCGGAGCACCGCCGGTGCACAAGCTGCCCAAGCTGTTCGGCTGACGGCCGAGGCACTGCTGACTCAGCCTCACCCCGGACCGTCGACCGCGAATCCCGGGCGACACGGTCGTCCGTCCGGCAGCAGTTCGAGGGTGCGATCTGGCGGTTCAGGACCGGCGGGTTGTCCGATGCGACCGAACCTTGAGCATGTGCGTCGAAACTCAAGGGGGCAGCGTCGCTGACGCCTGTCCCTGGGAGTACTGGTATCGGCGAGATCTGGAACGCGGCGACCCGGCTGCCGACCATGAACGCATGGCACATGTACTCGTCACGGGCGGAACCGGGTTTCTGGGTTCCCACACGATCGCGCAGCTCCTGACCGCCGGGCACACCGTCACGACCACGGTGCGCTCACTGACCCGGCGGTCCGACGTCGAGCGGATGCTCAAGGTGGCTGGATCGCCGCACGCGGACCGTGTCTCCTATGTGGAGGCGGATCTGACGTCTGACCGGGGCTGGGACCGGGCGGTGGCGGGAGCCGAATACGTCCTCCACGTGGCCTCGCCGTTTCCCGGAACGCGGCCGAAGGACGAGGACGAGGTGATCGTCCCGGCCCGTGACGGGGCCCTGCGTGTGCTGCGCGCCGCCCGGGAGGCGGGTGTCCGTCGCACTGTGCTGACCTCCTCCTTCGCGGCGGTGGGTTACGGTCACGGGCGCACCGGACGAACGTTCGGCGAGGACGACTGGACGGAGACCGACGGGCCGGGGGTGTCCGCGTACATCAAGTCCAAGACGGTTGCCGAACGGGCCGCCTGGGACTTCGTCGAGCGCGAGGGCGACGGGCTGGAGCTGGCGGTCGTCAACCCCGTGGGCATCTTCGGGCCGGTCCTCGGACCGGACTACTCCGCGTCGATCCGTATCGTCCACGCGATGCTGACCGGCGCAATGCGGGCCGCGCCGCCGATCTGGACCAACACCGTGGACGTCCGAGACGCGGCCGACCTGCATCTACGTGCCATGACGGCGCCCGAGGCCGCCGGGCAGCGATACTTGGCGCTCGCGGGCGAGCCGATCTCCTTCCACCACATCGCCCTGGCGTTGCGTGCGCGGCTGGGCGAGGCCGCCGTCAAGGCCCCCACCGGGACGGCCCCGGCCTGGCTGCTGCGCCTGCTGGCCACGGTCAACCCGGCGCTGCGTGAGATGGTGCCGCAGCTGGGCGTGGTACGCCGGGCGTCCAACGCCAAGGCCCGCAAGGAGCTGGACTGGTCTCCTCGTTCCAACGAGAACGCCGTCGTGGCCACCGCGGAGAGCCTGGTCCGTCTCGGGCTGCTGAGCGGTTAGCGTCAAGAGCATGACACGCGAGACGGCCGACACCCTGGGCGAGTTCCTGCGGGCCCGGCGCGGGCAGATCAGCCCCCAGCAGGTCGGGCTGCCCGTCGGCGAGCGGCGCCGGGTCCCCGGACTGCGGCGCGAGGAGGTCGCCCAGCTCGCCGGCATCAGTCCCGAGTACTACCTGCGCCTGGAACAGGGCCGCAACCTCAACCCCTCCGACCAGATCCTGGCCGCCCTGGCCGGCGCGCTCCAGCTCGACGAGGACGCCGTCGCCTACCTGCACCGCCTCGCCCACCCCGCCCCACCCAGCCGCAGGCCGCGCAGCCGCCCCCGTACCCACCAGGGCGATCTCCAGCCGCTGCTGGACAGCTGGCCGCAGACCCCTGCCTATGCCCAGGGGCCCAGCGGACGGGTCGTCGCCGCGAACCGGCTGGCCGTGCTCCTGTGCCCGTTCTTCGCCATCGGTCACAACCCGCTGCGGGCTGCCTTCCTCGAACCCGAGATGCGCAGCCTCTATCCGCAGTGGGACGACATGACCGCGAAGGCCGTCTCCGGACTGCGCGCCGTCATCGACGTCGACGAGGCCGACCCGGAGCTACTGGAGACCATCGGCGAACTCACCGTCGCCAGCGAGCGGTTCAGCACCCTGTGGACGCGCCGCGAGGTCCGCCGCCGCGACACCGGCCTCACCCGGCTGAACCACCCGTTGGTCGGCGAACTCGACCTGCACTACGAGAAGATGGTGCGTCCGCAAGCCCGCCAACTGATCGTCGTCTACTACGCCGACCAGGACTCCACCAGCGCCGAGCGCCTGGCACTCCTCAGCAGCCTCTGACAGCGTGCGAGGACAGCGGATCCCACAGCAGCGAGGCGAGTGAGCTTCTTCCGGTCCCAGCCCCATGCGAGGTGAAGCGTGGGGACGGCCTTCACGAGGCTCGCCGTCCCCACCCCTGCGGCCGTGGACCGCCTCGCACCCGCAGCCCTGGCTGCGTCACGGCGGCGGGTGCGCACGACACCTGCTCATCACCCGCACCGGGAGCTCAACGCCGTCCTTTCCTCGGAACGCGCCTCCGGGGCCGTCGTCCACCGGGCCGAGCGGCGCGGTCTGCTGAGCCCACCATGAACAGGCGCTTTCTGAACCCGCGCGCCTGGTCCCCGGACGGCTCACGCCCGGCCGTCGCGGCACCCCGCGGCTCTGCCCACTCGGCGTGGTTCGCCGTGTAGTACATCCGCCGCCGGTCATTCCCGGTGACGATCTCGGATGATCCGACCGGCCATCGCCGCGGCCCGGTCCGGGTGCTTCTCGGACCAGGCGCCGAGATGTTCTTGGACGGCCTCCCCGACGCAGGCGCGCACCTCGGCGCCGCCGAGCCGTCCGCGGATCGGGCCGAGGAACTCGGGGTGGTCCAGCTTCACCGACACGACGGCGGTGAGGCTCCCACCGAACCGGCCGGTGCCTGAACCCCCGGCGGACCCGAGCGGGCGAGCGCCGATCGGGTGCGACCGGCTTCTCGCAAGGGCCGCGGAGCCCCGCGGCCAGCGCCCTGATCAGGCGGAGTTGGGTGCGAAGCGGAACTCCCATCCCCGGGAGTGGTCGCGGAGGGGCACCGGAGCACGACCATCTTCCGGATTCGCGGCGAGGACGCGGGAGTCGGATTCGAACCACTCTGCAAGATGATCCAGCTTCAGTGGCACTTCGCAGTTGATCGGGGCCGTGTCTCACATGGACGGGTTCGATTCGCTCGAAGCCTCAGATGCCGAGTCCCTCAGACGGTTCGATCGGGGGACATTGCGTCCGAGGACGGGCCTGATTCGGTCGTCACACGAGAGAACGCGCGATGCGGAATCCGACGTCGTCGACCTGGAAGGTCGGGTGGCTGCGGCGCCGTGCGGAGGCCCGGCAACTCCAGTGCTCATCGAACCAGCCGCCGCCACGGAGCACTCGGTACGTACCGTAGACCTCGGCGTCGTAGACGTCCCAGCACCAGTCCCAGACGTTTCCGAGCATGTCGTGGAGCCCCCACGCGTTGGGCTGCTTTCCGCCCACGTCGCGGATGCGTTCGTGGGAGTTGCCGCGATACCAGGCGATGTCGTCGAGTTCCGCGTAACGCGGTCCTGTCGTACCGGCGCGACAGGCGTGCTCCCACTCCGCTTCGGTCGGTAGCCGGTAGCCGTCGGCGGTTGCGTCCCACTCGATTCCCTCGTCGCCGCTACGGAGGCGGTACGCGGGCGTGAACCCGTCGCGCCGGGACAAGGCGTTGCAGAATCGCACCGCGTCCCACCAGGAGACGGACTCGACGGGCAACCGGTCCCCCTGGGCGACACTCGGCCGCCCGCCTGTGACCTGCGCGTACAACGCCTGCGTGACCGGGAACGCCGCGAGCTGGTAGGGCGAAACCTCGACCGACCAGCTGCGCTGTGTCCGCCGGTCCGACAGCGTCACCGGCCCCGGCGGGATGGCGACCATCTCGTTCCCCGTCATCACGTCCATGATCGGGAGATCCTAACGAGACCTGCCCCGGCGGAACGGCAGAACCGAAGGGGAACGGCTGAGAAGCACCCGGCGGCACGTGCTCCGGGCCGGCTCGACCGGCCTATCGGCGGCGCTCGGAACGGTCGTCGTACCATCCGCAGGCGCCGCGTCGCGGACGGACGCGGGCGGGCCGCTCCCGGCCGCAGCGCAGAACTGCCCCGCCGTGGCCACCAAGGTCGTTCCGCGGTCCGCGCGCAACGCCCACGTCGCCTGCACCGACGACGTCCCCACCGCCACGGTCCCGTCCCACGGCCAAGACGGCCAAGACGGCCAACAAGCCGACCTGCACCAATGGCTAGCCAGGATCATCCTTTCGCCGGCCGGCCCCATTCCCAGTGCGGGAACGGGCCAGGGCCGGTCGATGCCCGCCGACGTCAAAGGCCCTTCAGGACGCGATCGAGTGCCGACCGGCCCGCCGGCCCCCAGTTCGGCTTGCCGCCGGGCAAACCGCGGTCCCCGTTCTGGCCCATCAGCATCAGGAACAGGCACTTCATCGCGGCCAGTCCGCGCGCCCGCCGCACCGTCGCCGCGTCCGCGTCCGCGTAGTTGTCGAAGAACCGTGAGGCGCCGCCCGCGGGGAGCAGCAGCCACGCGGCCGCAAGGTCCCATGCCGGGTCGCCGGTGACGAGTGCGCCGAAGTCGACGATGCCCGCCAGTGTCCCGTCCGCGACGACGACGTTGGCGGGATGCAGGTCGCCGTGCACCCACACCCGCGGGCCCTCCCACTCGGGAGCCGCCACCGCGCCGTCCCACACGGCCCGGATGTCGTCCTCGGCGAAGGGGCCGAGGTCCACGGCCCGCAGGAAGCTCTCGAAGCCGTCCGTGCACTTGCTGGGAGGAGCGCCGAAGTCCGAGGCGTCCGGCGCATCGGCGGGCGCCTCCGCATGCAGTGCCTCGAGGAAGGCGGCCAGCGTGTCGGCAGCGTCGTTGACGCGGGTGATCGAGCCGTGGTCCAGCGGCGTGCCTTCCACCCATGTCATGACGGTCCAGACCTTGGGGAAGCGCTCGGACGGTGCCCCGCTCCGCACCGGGGTCGGGATCGGAAGCGGCAGGCGCGGGGCCAGCACCGGCAGCCAGCGGCGCTCCTTGAGCTGCGGATCGGGGAGCGTGTCCATCCGCTGCATCCGGACGGCCAACTCGTCCCCGAGGCGCCACATCTGGTTGCCCCAGCCGCCCTCCACCTCCCGGATGGGCAGCTCCGCCAGGTCCGGATGCTGTTCCCGCAGCAGGGCGCGGACCAGATCCTCGCTGATCTCGATCTCGGATTCGATCACGCCAAGTCACAGTACTCGAGGTGGGCGGAGCCGACCTTGTCCTGGGAAGATCCGGCTTCCGGTTCGATCTGCCCGGCCCTGGAGCCAGCCGGCGGTTCCGGGCGTGCATCGACTCAAGAGGGGCGTCCTCCAGTTCGGTGCCGACGAGGTCGGCCTGCCCGGCCGTTCCTCGGGTGCCTGGGCTCACCTGGGCTGGCCCCCAAGCCAGCCGGTTCCGGCAAGATCAATCTCAGCGCGGCTCTGCACCGGGCAGCAACGAATTCACCCCCGCCAACCGAGCGCGGTCCTCAGGACAGGTAGCCCTCGACCTCTGAGGCGGGCCGGACGTTCGCCTCGCCCGGGTCCTGCCCCGCCTCGATCCTGGCGCGGCGCTGCCGCAGCAGGTCCCAGCACCGGTCCAGTTCGGTCTCCAGGCTTGCGAGGCGGGCGTGCTCGGTCGGCTCGTCGATCTCCTGCCGCGCCAGACGATCACGCAGCTCCTTCTCCTGGCTGATCATTTCCGTGATGTGGCCGAGGATCTCCCTCTCGGCCCCGGCCTCGGACCCTGCCATGGCTGCCCCTTCCCGGACGACATGTGGACGGTGGTCTCGGCGAGGGCGTCCGCCCGTCCGTGCACCCCTGCCCCCTCACTACCTTCTCTCACCCGGAGCTCAAACGCATCGGGCAGAGGACCACCGGTTCCTGGCCCCTCCCAGAAATGGCGCGCCGACGCCATCCGGGCAGGGTACGGTGGCCCGCGGACCGGGGGAAAGCGGTTGCTGAAGGTCGGGGACGGGGACAGGGGAGGATCACCGCCGATGGCGTCGACGTCGGAACGGCCGCTCGACCACCGCTACCGGGGCGAACACCCCGTCCGGACGCTCGCCTATCTGCTGCGCGCGGACCGGCGGAAGCTGGCGGCGGCGGTCGTCGTGTTCACCGTCAAGCACAGCCCCATCTGGCTCCTGCCCCTGATCACCGCGTCCGTCGTGGACACGGTCGTCCGGCACGGGCCGGTCTCCCGGCTGTGGACGTCCGTCGCGGTCATCATGGCGATCCTGCTGGTCAACTATCCGCTGCACGTGCTGTACGTACGGCTCCTCTACGGCAGCGTCCGCCGGATGGGGACCACGCTGCGCTCCGCGCTCTGCACGCGGATGCAGCAGTTGTCCATCGGCTACCATTCCCGGGTCAGCGCCGGCGTGCTCCAGGCCAAGGTCGTACGGGATGTCGAGACCGTCGAGCAGATGGTCCAGCAGACCGCCGAGCAGGGTCTGGGCGCGCTGACCGTGCTGGCCGGCGGACTGGTCATCATCGGCGTCCGCACACCGGAGTTCCTGCCGGTCTTCCTGGTCGTGGTGCCGGCGGCGACGCTGCTCGTGGCCCGTTTGCGGGCGCGGCTGCGGACCCACAACGAGCACTTCCGCCACGAGGTGGAGACGCTGTCCTCGCGGGTGACCGAGATGACGCGGCTCATCCCGGTCACCCGGGCCCACGGCCTGGAAGGCAAGGCGCTGCGCCGGATGGACGGCACCCTGAGCCGGCTGCTCACCTCGGGGATGCGCCTGGACCTGGTCAACGGCCGCTTCGGCTCGCTGGCCTGGGTGGTGCTGAACGTGATCGGCGTCGCCGTCCTGGCCGCCGCCGCGCTGGTGTCGTACTACGGCGTGTGGGGCGTCACGCCCGGCGACGTCGTCATGCTCAGCGCCTTCCTCACCACGCTGACCAACTCCACGACGACGCTGACGAGTCTGGCGCCGGTCATCACCAAGGGCCTGGAGTCGGTGCGTTCGGTGGGCGAGGTGCTCCAGGCTCCCGAACTGGAGGACAACGAGGGCCGGGTGGAGGTCAGCGCCGTCCGTGGGGCGGTCGCCTTCGAGCGGGTCGGCTTCGAGTACGAGGACGCCGGGCGGGCGGCCGTGGCGGAGTTCAGCCTCGACGTCGCCCCGGGTGAGACGGTCGCGCTGGTGGGCGCCTCGGGGGCCGGCAAGTCCACCGTGCTCAACCTGGTCATCGGGTTCATCCGGCCCACCTCCGGCCGGCTGCTCCTGGACGGCACCGACATGAGCGGCCTCGATCTGCGCACCTACCGGCGGTTCGTCTCGGTCGTGCCGCAGGAGTCGATCCTCTTCGACGGCACGGTCCGGGAGAACGTCGCCTACGGCATGGAGGACGAGGCCGACGAGGAGGCGGTGCGCGCCGCGCTGCGGGATGCCAACGCCCTGGAGTTCGTGGACCAGTTGCCGCACGGTCTGGACACCGTGGTCGGCGAGCGCGGCGCCCGGCTCTCCGGCGGCCAGCGTCAACGCCTCGCGATCGCGAGGGCGTTGATCCGGGATCCGCGCGTCCTGGTGCTGGACGAGGCCACCTCCGCACTGGACACCCGCTCCGAGGCGCTGGTGCAGCAGGCGCTGGCCCGACTGCTGCGCGGCCGTACGACGTTCGTGGTGGCCCACCGGCTGTCCACCGTGCGCGGTGCCGACCGCATCGTGGTGATGGACGAGGGCCGTATCCGCGAGACCGGCACGCACGAGGAACTGCTGCGCCGGGGCGGCGCCTACACCGCGCTGCACGGCGGCCAGGTGGCCTGACGGGCGTCGGCGCAGGGCCGTTGCTCGATACGAGCGGGCAACCCTCGGCAGTCTTGGTCCTCTTGAATCGTTGTCGCACCTCTTGACCTTGGTTTGAGGGCCGGACTACCGTTCCCGCGTCCACCTCGATTGAAACGATTCAATCACCCTGTCCGTAGCCGCCCTTGGGACCACTTGGGGTTGAACCATGCTCGAATCCTCCTCTCAGCGCGGCGGGGCGACCCGCCGGTCGGTGCTTGCGGCCGGTCTGTCGGCCGGTGCCCTCGCCGCTCTCGGGCCTGCGGCCGGTGCCTTCGCCGCACCCGGTGGTGCCGTCTCCGCAGCTGCCGGACCCGCCGCCGACTGGTTCGCCCAGCCCGCCAAGGCCGTGCGGCCGAAGTTCCGCTGGTGGTGGCCGGACGGGCTGGTCGATCCGGCCGAGATCGCGCGGGAGATCGACCAGATGGCGGACGCGGGATTCGGCGGGGCCGAGATCGCGGCCGTGCACCACAGCATCGCCGACACCTCCGTTCTGGACACCGGACGCCACGGGTGGGGCAGCACCCCCTGGCGCGACGGTGTGAAGGCCGCGCTGCGCCAGGCGGCCCGGCGCGGACTGACCGTGGACCTCACCCTCGGCCCGAGCTGGCCCGTCGCCGTACCCGGTGTCACCCCCGACGACGAGGCGGCGGTCAAGGAACTCGCCTACGGCAAGGTCACGTTGACGGGCGGTGCCGGGTACGACGGACCGGTGCCGGCCTCGGTCTACCCGGCCGCTTCCGGAGTGACCGTGCAGCGGTTGTTCGCGATACAGGCCGCCCGGGTCAACACCGCCTACTCCAGCGGCAAGGCGACCGGCCTGGATGCCGACAGCGTCACCGACCTGACCGCCCGGGTCTCCGGCTCCACGCTGACCTGGACCCCGCCGGACTCGGCGACCTGGGTGATCCTGGCGTACTGGCAGCGGGGTTCGGGACAGCAGCCCGAGGCGGGCCCGCACTCCTCCCCCGCCGCGTACGTCGTCGACCACTTCAGCGCGGCCGGTACCGCGGCCGTCACCCGGTACTGGGACCGCGAGATCCTCGACGCCGGCCTGCGCAGACTGCTCGCATCGGCGGGCGGCGCCTTCTTCGAGGACTCCGTCGAGCTGGAGACCAAGGGCCTGCAGTGGACGCCCGCGCTGCCCGACGCGTTCCGCCGGCACACCGGGCGCGACCTGCTGCCGTACCTGCCGGCCGTCGTCCTCGACAACGGCAACCAGATCTTCGCCTTCGAGGCCCGGCTCACCCAGGAGATCCGCCACGACTTCTGGGAGACCGTGTCGAACCTGTTCAACGTGCACCACCTCGGGGTCCTGCGGGACTGGGCGCACGGCCACGGCATGAAGCTGCGCTCGCAGCCGTACGGCCTCCAGACCGACGCCATCGCCTCGGCGGCCGTCCTCGACATCCCCGAGGGCGAGTCGCTCGGCTTCAAGAACCTGGACGACTACCGCTGTCTCGCCGGCGGCCGGGACATGGCCGGGCACCGCATCCTGTCCTGCGAGGCGGGCGCGTACGCGGGCGGCGCCTACAACACGACCTGGGACAGGTTCCTGCGCACCATGGGCGGCGCGTACGCGGCGGGCGTCAACCAGACCGTGATCCACGGCTTCTCCTACGCGACGGCGCCGGGGGTCGCCTGGCCCGGGTTCGCGGCGTTCAGCCCCTACAACGGGACGGTGGGGTACGGAGAGTCCTGGGGGCCGCGCCAGCCCACCTGGCAGCATGTCCCGGACATCGCCGGCTACCTCGGACGGGTGCACCAGGTACTCCAGTCCGGCACCGTCCGCGCCGACGTCGCCGTCTTCCGGCAGACCGGGTACAGCGCCACCGGCATCGGAGCGTCCTGGCTCACCTCCACCGGCGTCCCGCTCGGCTGGACCCACCAGTTCCTCAGCGGGCCACTGCTCGACCTGCCCTCGGCCAGGGTGTCCGGAAAGCGGCTCGCGCCGGACGGGCCCGCCTACAAGGCGCTGTTCCTCGAAGGCGACTTCTTCTACGGTTCCAGCCCGACGCTGGCCGTCGCCGACGCCCGCAGGCTGCTCGCGTTCGCCCGGGCCGGGCTGCCCACCGTACTGTTCGGCGCCTTCGACCAGGCCCTCACCCCGGGCCTCCCCGACGACGCCGAGACCGACGAACTGCGTGCCCTGACCGCCCAGTTGCTGGCCCTCCCGAACGTCCGCAGGGTCACCGACAAGACCCTGGTCGGCGCGGCCTTCGCGGACCTCGGCGTGACGCCCGACGTCGCCTACGGCACGCCCTCGACCCTGCTCAACGCGCACCGGGCGACCGACGACGCCGACTTCTACTACTTCTGCAACGGCAAGCACGCCGAGACTGTCAAGCCGCCGGTGGCCGCCGTCGACCACGACGTGACGGTGCACAGCACCCGGCGCGCCGGTTCCGGCACGGTCCCCTATCTGCTGGATCCCTGGACCGGGCAGGTCACCCGGCTCGCCGAGTACACCCAGGACGGGGACGCGTTCACGTTCCGGGTGGCGCTCCAGCCCGGTGAGACGCTCGTCGTCGCGCTGGCGCGGCCCGCCGCGTTCGGGGACCGTACCGGGGCACGTCCGCACGCGGTGGCGACCGAGGCGGACAGCGTGCTGTTCGCGGACGGTTCGCTGGCCGTGCGCGCGGCGACGGCAGGGACGTACGTCACGACCCTGTCGAACGGCCGCACGGTCACCGCGCAGATCCCCGAGGTGCCCGCGCCCGTCGCCCTCGACCAGTGGACCCTCACCGTCGACGACTGGCGGCCCGGCGCCGACGCCACCAGCACCGAGGTCGTCGGGCACACCCTGGCCCTCGACGCGCTGCTGCCCTGGTCGCAGATCCCGGAGCTGGCCGACGTGGGCGGCATCGGCCGCTACCGGACGACCGTCACACTGCCGGAGAACTGGACCTCGTCCACGGGGGCCGTGCTGCGGCTCGGCAGCGTCGGCGACACCTGCCGGGTGACCGTCAACGGCACCCGGGTCGGACCCGTCGACCGCCTCGACCCCGAGGTGGACCTCGGCGGTGTGCTCCGCGCGGGCACCAACACGGTCGAAGTCGAGGTCGCCACCCCGCTGTTCAACCGGCTGCGGGTCAGCAACCCGGCGGTGTTCGGGACGGCGACACGCCAGGCGTACGGCCTCGTCGGCCCGGTCCGGCTCGTCCCCTACGTCCAGCGGACCGTGGCCTGATCCGGGGAGTGGGCGACGCTGTTCAAGTGGCGTCCGCGGACAGGCGTGGGTCGGCGGCGACGATCGCGCGGACCGTTTCGGTGACCAGCCGGCGGTCCAGGGGTGCGTCGGCGAACGCCCGGTGCATCGGCCAGCCCTCGATCAGCGCGTCGAGGGCGCGGGACACTCCGGGCGCGAAGTGCAGGGCGAGGCTGTCCCTGCTGCGTTCGAGCCAGGTGCGGGTCGTGGCGGAGACCGCCTCGTTGTGGTTGGCGTAGGCGTACATCTCGAAGATGAGGGTCATGTCGCGTTCCGTGGCGTAGGCCGGACCGCAGATCAGCTCGACGACGGCCGCCTCGGCCTCTGCCGTGGAGCCGGCGGACTCCAGGGTCCGCCGGTAGAGCCCGGACATGGTGTCCGACAGCCGGGCGAAGGCCTGGGCGAGCAGGTCCGCCATGCCGTCGAAGTAGTAGGTGAGCGAGCCCAGCGGGACGTCCGCCCGCGCCGCGATCTTCCGGTGGGTGGTGCTGTGTACGCCGCTCTCGGAGATCACGTCCAGGGCTGCATCGAGGATCCGCTCCTTGCGTCCGGGATCGTTCGGGATCTCGCGTCGTGTGCCGCTCACGCCCTCAATGTGCCATGGGTTGCCCCCTGCCGAGTGTGTACAGACGTACAGGTCAGTGTGTACGGTCGTACAGACTTGTGTAGGGATCCCGCTGGAGCCACCGCTCATGACCTCTGACCTCGCCCGGCGTCGCACCGCCGTCTTCGTCCTCTTCTTCGCGCCCGGGCTGACCATCTCCTCCTGGGTCACCCGCACCCCGGACGTACGCGACCTGCTCGACGCCTCCACGGCGCAGATGGGTCTGATCCTGTTCGGGCTCTCGGTCGGCTCGATGCTCGGCATCCTGTCCTCGGGCACGGTCGTGGCCCGCTGGGGTGCCCGGCTCGTCATCCTGGCCGGCACGTCGGCCGTCGCCGCCGGTGCCGCGGTGGTCGGGGTGGGGGCCGCCGTCGGTTCGGGGGCCTGTGTCGCGCTGGGCCTCGGACTGTTCGGTCTCGGCATGGGCGGCGGCGAGGTGGCCCTCAACGTCGAGGGCGCCGAGGTCGAGCGGCTGCTCGGCCGCTCCACGCTGCCCGCCATGCACGGCTTCTTCAGTCTCGGCACCGTGCTCGGGGCGGTCGCCGGCATGTGCCTGACGGCGGTCGGCTTCCCGGTCCTGGTCCATCTGCTCGTCGTGGCCGCGGTGGTGCTGGGCGCGCTGGCCCTGGTCATCCGGCGGGTCCCGGCCGAGGTGGGCCGGCAGACCGCCGCCGGACGCCGCGCGACGGGCGCGCCGCGCGCCGCGGTGTGGAAGGATCCCGCACTGCTGCTCATCGGCTGTGTCATCCTCGCGCTCGCCATGGCCGAGGGCACCGCGAACGACTGGCTGCCCCTGGTCATGGTGGACGGCCACGGCTTCGACGCCGCGCTGGGCTCGGCCGTGTACGCGGTCTTCGCCGCCGCGATGACCGTGGGGCGCTTCGTCGGCGGACGGTTCGTCGACCGGTTCGGGCGGGCGGCGGCGCTGTGCGGGAGCGCGCTCGTCGGGGCCGCCGGGCTGGCCCTCGTGATCTTCGTCGACAACCAGGCGGTCGCGGCTGCCGCCGCCGTCCTGTGGGGCCTCGGGGCGTCCCTCGGGTTTCCCGTGGCGCTCTCCGCGGCGGGCGATTCCGGTGCCGACTCCGCCGCCCGCGTCGCGCTCGCCGCGACCGTCGGGTACGTGGCCTTCCTGGTGGGCCCGCCCTCCCTCGGCTACCTCGGTGAGCACTTCGGGCTGCGGCACGCCCTGATCCTGGTGCTCGTCCTGGTGGTCGCCGCCGTCTTCGCCACACCGGCCGCGCGCTCGCCCCGGGGGGCGGGCGATCCGGAACCGGCGGGCACCTGAGGCCAGAACCCGTCAGGTACCCGCCGGCTCCCGCCCGCGGGCCCCACGAAGCTGTTGCCGAGGATGCCGAGCCGGGCACCGACCTGTGCCCGGGCTTCCGTCTCGCCGGTTGTGCCGAGGGCCCCGGACCGCCGGGCGTCGTCGAGCCCTCGGTCCGCGCTTCGTGCCGGTGGCCCGAGCCGCTCGTCCCGTCGATCCAGCCGCCCAGTCCGGGGCGTGATCTCCAGAACTCCGCCGATGCAGAGAATGCCGGCGGTGGACGACCGACTCCTGCCGGTTGAATCCCACCCCCTGAGTTCTGACTCCAGCGGCGGGGTGGTGGTGGGCGTGTCCGGTTGCTACTCGGCCTGCAGGACGAAGAACAGGAAGCACAGGAAGCGCGGCTTGGCTGCGATGACTTCGGGGAACAGCTCGCGGGCGGCTGGATCGGGCTCCGGCTCGCTGATGACGGTTATCCGGAAGCCGGCCCCGGTGAAAGCCTCGATCATCGCGTGCAGCGGCCTGTGCCAGAGGCTCATCAGAGCGGTCTGGCCGCCCATGGTCCACTCTTCGGTCCAGTTGGTGGTGTCGAAGTACTTGTACTCGGTCTCGCGGCCGGCCTGCCGGTGCATGAGGTTGACGGCAAAGGGATGGTCGACAGACGCGATCAGCCGACCGCCGGGCCTGAGCACGCGGCGCAGCTCGGCGAGTGCCGGCCCCCAGTCCTCCAGGTAGTGCAGCACCAGGGAGGCGACGACATCGTCGAACGTGTCATCCGAGTAAGGAAGCGGGCTGCCCAGGTCCGCCACCTGCAGGTCCGCATCGCCGAGCCGCCTCCGGGCCAGCTCCAGCATCCCGGCACTCGCATCGAAACCGCTCACGAGGGCGCCACGGTCGCGCAGCGCCGCGAACAGGGGCCCGGACCCGCAGCCGGCGTCGAGGATCCGCCGGCCGGCCACATCTCCGGCCAGTGCCAGCATCGCGGGCCGCTCGTAGTGGGCATTGATGAGGTTGGTTTCGTTTTCGGCCGTGTAGGCCTCGGCGAAGCTGTTGTAGTCGTTGACCTTCGGCGGATCCACAGTCACCGCGGGCGGCGTGGTGCGCCCGGTGGAGCTCGTGTGCTCTTGGTGCTCGTTGGAGATCATGGTGCGGGAGACGTCTGCCGCATCAGCTCGGTTCCTGTCGCTAGGTGCGCGAGGTAGGTGTCCTCGCCCAGGCCCGCGTCCCGGCAACGGGCGTGGTCGCGCGTCCACACACGCGGGACGCACAACTCGCCGGTCTCGTCACGGCACAGCATGGACTGCACGCCACAGCGGTCGGCCTCTCCGGCCCACTCGGCGAACTGCAGGCAGTTCTTGCGTGGCAGATCTGACAGGAGCCCGATTTCTTTCACACAGCCTTCGTTGATCAAGGGTGGCTGCAATCAGTTGTCTCGGACAGTCCGGGCAAGTTATCGGTGCCAGCTGCTACGAATGGCGGCATGACCGACGACGAGATCATCCATGCGATCCGGGAGCAGGATGCCGCCGCTCCTCAGGCGGATCCCTCTCGAAGCCGCCGGCGGTGGGTTCGGCCGCTGGGGTGAGGCTTTGGCTCTCGATACGGACTACAGCTTCAGCGACAGTGGTCGGCTGCTGGAGGCGTACTTGGGCTGGCGCGGAACCCCCAACTACCCGAGGCCTGTTGTACCGCTCCTGACATGGGGCTGTGCGATCTGGTCCCTCGTCGACTACAGCACCCCCGAAGGCCACAGGTGAGGTTGGGATCCCAACGCCCGATGCCCGGAACACGGATACGCTCTGTTCCCCGAGGACCTCACTCTTGCGGAACGGCTCTGCGGTTGGCTGGACGGACGAGACGACTTCCCGAAGGCGCCCGCAGGTCCGTACTGCCTGACGAAACCGTGCTTCGGCTGACGGTGGCAGGGCGCGGGTGGAGAAGTCGGTGGCAGGCTGACCGCCCGTAAGGGACGATCACGACGTGCACCGCCCTGTTCCTGCCAGACGCGCCCGAACGCGTTGAGCGTTGTGGTGCCGTGCTGTTGACGGATCGATGCTCGGCCTGGCGCTCTCCACGCCGGGCCGGAGAGGACGCGTGTGTCGCTCGCTCTTGAAGATCGCTTGGCCATCACCGAACTGGTCTCGTTGCATGGTCACCTCGTTGACGACGGAAGCCTTGACCGGTTGGAGGAGTTGTTCACCTCCGATGTGGTCTACGACCTCACTGACTTCGGCCAGGCGCCGCTGTCCGGGGTGGCGGCCATCCGAGAAGCGGCCTGGGTGCTGGGAGCCGCCAACCCCGTCGCGCATCACGTCACCAACGTCGTCGTAATGGCGTCGGTGGACGGTCGGGTGCAGGTCCGATCCAAGGGGTTGGGCATCAAGGCGGACGGCTCGTGCGGTTCCGTCTCCTACGACGACACCGTCGTGCGCACCGCTGACGGCTGGCGGATCAGTCATCGCAAGATCTCGCCACGCCGAACTCCCTTGAACGGGATGACAAAGCCCGGCTGACCAAGAACGTCTCACCTGGTCCTAGCTGGTAAGGACGGCATTGTGCAGGCGGGCGACGCCGAGCATGGCGTGGTGGAGACCGTCGCCCTTCAGGCGGCAGTCGCGCAGGATCTTCCAGGTCTTCATGTAGGCGAAGACGTGCTCGACACGGGCCGGACTTTGCGGTGGGAGGCGTTGCGCTCCTCCTGCCAAGCGCGACAGTGGCCTTGGCTCCGGACAGTTCCCATGCCTCGCAGTCGTGGTTGGCGGAGGTACCGATGGTTCTTCGACTGCTCGGCGGCCGTATGGTCGCGAGTGGGGACCAGGGTGCGGTCTACGATCAGGACGGCGTCCTTGCTGAACCCCTTACGGAGCTTGAGCGCGAGTAACCGCCCGAGAGGGCCGATGACGCGGTGGGCGGCCGACTTCGATACCCCGAACAGCGGCGCCAGCTGCCGCAGGGGCAGGTTCGTCCGCCAGTACGCGGCGACCAGCAGCAGCCGGTCCTCGAACGGAGGGCTCCACGACCGGCCCTTGCGGACACGGAGATCATTGCGGATCTGAGCAGCTGTCCAACGGTCATCAGTCCGTTAGGGACAGGCAGAACTCGTTGCCTTCGGGATCGGCCAGGACGATGTTGTCCGCGTGCCGGGCCTGAACGGTCGCACCGAGAGCAGTCAGACGCTGCATCTCCGCTTCTGAGTCCACAGCGAGCAGGTCCAGGTGAACGCGATTCTTCGCGGCCTTGGCCTCTGGCACCAGTTGGAACCACAGGCGGGGCCCTCCGTCTGGCGACTCAACTAGGACAGTGGGGTCATCCTCAGTCGAAGACGATGTCGTGGAGGGCCGGGAGAGCTACTCGCGCCGGTCGTCGGCCGAAGTCCAAGGCCAAGATCGTCTGACATGTCGTTCGGGGCCGTCTTCGGGTTCTGCTTCACCGCTCTTGCGATCCGTGGCCTGGCAGGTACGCCGAGAGCGCGTGGGAGGGTGCGGGGATGCAGGAGCTGGAGCGGATCACGGCTCGCCCGCGGGAACTGGACACGTCGCCGCGGAGTTGGCCAAGCATCTGCAGGAGGTCCAGGCCGAGCGGGAGGAGCTCGTGATCGCCTGGGCGAAGATGCCGAGTCCCACCGGCCGAGCCGGCCTGCGGGGAAGAACCGGGGCCGTCGTCGCCGAACTGCCGGTGTCGGGTCATCGAGCGGTGAGGACGTGCGCCCATGGCTCATCGATGTCGGCCAGACCCAGCACGGCGACGACGTTGTCGAGCATTCCGGCGCCGAACCAGCGCCGCACGGCGTCGTCGTCGCCCAGCAGCTGCCGAACGGTGTCAACCTGCTTGGCGTAGCACCGACGCACGGCCTGTGCCACCAGCGGCTCGCCGACGGCACAGTTCGCGTGCATGAGGAAACGCAGGATGTTCCGGTCCGCGACGAGCGCGGCATAGGCGCCGCGTGCGGCATCCAACGCCGCCTCGGGAGCCAACCCCGCCCCACCCGACGCCGGCGAGTGCGCGACCAGCGTTTCGGTCATGACGACGGACACGTGGTCGACCGCCGCCGCGAACAGCGCTTCCTTGTTCGGGTACAGGCGGTAGAGATACGGCTGAGAGATACCGACCCACTCTGCGATCTCGTGCGTCGTCGTACCGTAGAAACCTTTTTGCGCGAAGCAGTCGACCGCGGCGGCCATGATGGTCCGACGTCGTTCGTCGCTCTTCGTGCTGGTACCGGCGGCAGGCATGGGCGTCAGTCAAACACGACTCCCTTCAGCCTCCAAACGTCACGCTGAGGTCGGAGTCGGACGGTACGTCGTCGGGCGTGAGCGCCTCGATCGCCACCAACGGGTTCCAGTAGTCCAGGTAGTGGGTGATGAGCCCGTCGTCATCGGTCCGCACGACGGAGATGCACGTCTGCTCGTACGGCTTGCCGGTCGGCAGCGCAGTGCCCTTCGAGCGGAATTCAGCGATCACCAGACCCGGATCGACCGTGTCATGGAATACCAGGTCGACGAACTCCACGTCGAAGGTCTCGGGAAAGTTGCTCATGTGCGCGACCAGTGCGTCCCGCCCTGTCACCCGCCGAGGCACGCCGGCCGGCGCGTACGGGAACTCGAGCACCGCGTCCGGGGCGAACAGCTCCACCCATTCGTCGGTGCGTCCTGCCGCGGTAAGGCGCAGGTGCTCGGCCAAGGCGTGCTGAGCAGTGGCGCGGCGGTCGGCGTCGCCTTCCTTGACTGTCATCTTCCCTCCTACGTTAGTGGTCGACCTATAACCTACCATGCCGACACCGTTGAAGACGCTCCCTCGGCGACGGGCGACGGGCGACGGGCGACGGGCGGCGGGCGGCGGGCCGGTACTACCGGCGCCCGCCACGCTTCGCGGAAGATCGTCGGTCACCGGGAGACTTCGCGGTTCGTCAGGACAGCAGGGCCCTCACCAGGGCGGTCGCCCACTTCGGGTCGCTGCGTACCTTGCCGAGAACGCGCCAGCTCTTCAGGTGGGCGAAGCCGTGCTCGACCGGCGCCCGCACCGCGGCCAGCGCCTTGTCGGACAGCTTCTGCCCTCGCGTCAGGGGCCGGTTCCGGGCGGCCCTGTAGCCGGTGATCACCGCCGGATCGGCGTCGGGACCGCTGTCGTCGAGTCCGACGAGTCCCAGGTCGGCCATGGCGCCGAGACCGGCGGCCCGCAGGCGGGCGGGGAGCTTGTCGTGGCGGCAGGCGGTGTCAGTCCGGCAGAGGGAGCAACCTGCCGCTCCAACGCTCGTCGTCGACGTCGTCCGGTTGCCTCAGCCGGATGTCAAAGGCGTTCTCTACCAGCGCCAGGACGCTGTACAGGGGCGCGACCTGCCCTGGAATGAGCCCAAGGGGCCTCATGGCGTCTTCGAGTCTTGCCGGGTCATGCCCGGTCGGTTCGATCGCCTGGAGCGTGTGGAAGTCGACGATGATCTCGCCGCCCACCGCGTACTTGAACCAGTACATGGGCTTCTCGTTGTAGTGAAGCACCACGGCCTCCGTGCCCATGGAGACGCGACTCAAGATCCTCTCATCGAGTCCATGCACGCCACCCTGCTCCCATGCCCACGTCCACGAGCCGTCGATGCCGCTGGTGACGACGGGTTCTTCATCGTCGAACAGGTCGTCACCCAAGTCGTCCACCAGATCCACGGCGTCTCGAAGCGCCAAGGTCTCCGGGTCCACCCCCATGCGGGTAAGCAGCTGAGCAGGGGGCAGATCCCGCACGAAGGTCAGTGTGTAGATGGGGAAATCGCCCTCTCGGAACAAGTCCAGTCCGCGGTCCATCCCTGTGCTCGTCATGCCGTGGATGCTGCCACACACCACCGACACGCCTCCCAGACGGGCGACGAGCCTGGACCAGGTGCCGTGCTGCTGCCAGGGCCAGACAGTCGTAGACCCGAGTCCCGGAGTCCGTGGCGTTCCGGTGCATCGTGCTGGCCCGCGCGGGCGCAGGTCGCACCGAGAACCTCCAGGCGCGCGGTCAGCTCCGCCTGATGCGTTGCCGAGTTGGTGACGAGATCAAGGTGCGCACGATCCTTGGCCGTTGTCTTGGTTTCAGGGACCGGAACGACGTCGACGCAGACGGTGACCCGGTCCGGCCGGACGAGGCCGCCGGTGGGTCCGACGGGGTGGGGCGCCGGAGCTACAGACACTCCAGCCGAGCGGTTGCGGCCAGAGGCGGCCCCGGCTGCGGAGCGGTCAAGAGCCTTCATGTTCACCATGACAGGTCGCTGTTTCCATGCCGGCGACTCTGTACGCCCGTTCTGCCAGTGCCGCATGCGGTCTGTCTGCAGGTGACCGGCCCGGTGGCGCCCTGCACGAGCCGAGGTGGGGACCGTCAGCCGGTGCCTCCGTCGCCGCCCGTGCCGCCGTTGGCGCTGCCGTTGCACCGTCCGGCGCAGATCCCCCCGTCCCGGCTGCCGTTGCTCCCGTTGACGGTGCCGTCGCAGTTGCCCGCGCAGACCCGGTCGCCGATCCGCACACTGCCGTCGCCCGCGCTGACAGCGCCGAACAGGATGTGGCTGCCGCCCGGTCTGGCGCTGTCGGCGGGAAGCGGCCGCGACGGCCATGCGGCTCTGGGGTGCCGGTGCCGGCGCCGCCGTCGCGGCCGGGGCCAGTGCGCCGACCGCGACACCGGCGGCCAGTGCGGCCGAGGCCGTGAGTCCGAGACGGGCCTTCCAAGAACGCGTACGCATGGCATTCCTCATTTCGAATGAAGTGTCTGCCGTACGGTGGCTGCGCCGTGGAATGTTCAAGAGCGCCCCGGCCCACGCCGGGCCGGGTAGCCGCCGCCGATGAGGCCGCCACCGCCTGCACCTCGGTCGCCGCCGGCGCCGCCACCGTGGACGAAGCTCACGACAGGCGCGGCGGGCATCGGGGCGGCCACCGCGGCGGACGCCGGCAGGACGACGCCCCCGGTGACCACCGCGGCCGAGGCCGCGAGCGCCGCGAGACCGAAGCGCCGACGCCCGGAACCGTTCTTGCTGCTGGTTCGAAAAATGCGATTCATGGATTCTCTCCGGTCGATGCACGGGGTTTTCCGTCTGCCCCGGAAATTCCGGTGCGGATTCAAGTCCCGCCGTTCTGCCTCATTTGTGTTCCGGATTTCCTTTCCGGTGAGGCCCGCACTTCAAGTACGCCCGGCGGACACCGCACGGTCACGTTCCGAGGGGTCGTGACTTGACCCGACGGGATGAATCGGGTAGTGCGCGCGAAAGGGGGCCACGAGGCATGCGGGCGGGCGGCGTCCTCACGGAGCCGCGCCGGGGTCGCGCCGGTCCGTGCGTGTTCCTGTGGCGGTCAGCGGCCGGTGGAGGCGGGGCGCTCCTTTGCCGGGTCCAGGCCGGCCATCAGTTCCGCGAAGGCCCGCACGGCAGCCGGGGAGGTGAAGAGCCGGTCGAGGCGGGCTCGGGCCAGACGGTTCAGGAAGGGGCCGCAGCGGGTGCTGTCCCCGGCGTCGTGGACCGTCTGGGTCAGCCAGTGGGAGAACTCCTGGTCGCTCCATACGCGCCGCAGGCAGCGCTCGGAGTAGGTGCGCAGTGCGGTGTCGTCCCCGTCGCGGACGTGGTCGCGGACGGCGCGGGCGAAGAGGTCGGCGTCGTACAGGGCGAGGTTCATACCCTTGCCGCCCATGGGGGACACGATGTGGGCGGCGTCCCCGACGAGGAACAGCCGGCCGTACTGCATGGGGTCGGTCACGAGACTGCGCAGCCGGAAGGTCTCGCGGTCGGTGACCGGGCCCGCGGCGAGGGCGGGGTCGGCGAGCCGGGTGCGCAGCGCGCCCCAGACCCGGTGGTCGGGCCACGCGTCGGGCAGGTCGTCGGGCGGGCACTGGAGGTAGTAGCGGCTGCTGTGCGGCCCGCGAGGGAAGTGCGCGGCGAAGCCCTG
Organism: Streptomyces sp. NPDC013157; assembly: GCF_042899865.1. Taxonomy (NCBI): domain Bacteria; kingdom Bacillati; phylum Actinomycetota; class Actinomycetes; order Kitasatosporales; family Streptomycetaceae; genus Streptomyces; species Streptomyces sp. NPDC013157. Next base: position 125,717 of record NZ_JBIBAK010000014.1, read on the forward strand.
CGCGCTGACGGCGAGCAGGGGGTGGGCGGGGGGTGGGGCGTCGGCGAGGACGGTGAGCCAGCCGATGCCGTGGTCGAAGGTGTGCGCGGTGAGGTGGCCGCCCGGGACGGCGGCGCGGGTGACGCCGTGGTCACCGTCGCAGCCGGCGACGAAGGCGCAGGTGATCGCGTGCGGGGTGCCGTCGGCGGAGCGGTAGCGGACCACCGGGCGCTCCCCCGTCAGGTCGTGCAGGGTGACGTCGGCCGCCTCGTAGCGCAGGTCGCCGCCGTCGGCGAGGAGGGCTGCCGTGAGCCTGTGCACGAGGACCTGCTGGGGACACAGACGCGCCCCGGGGCCCTCCCCGCCGCCGCTGTCGTCGACGAGGTGGCTCACGCCGTCCACCCGGAACTCCAGGATGCCGTCGTGCGGCGGCCCCGCCAGCACCAGGTCAGCCAGCCCCCAGGACTCGAACATCCGAACGGCGCGAGCCTCCACGATGCCGGCCCGCTGCCGCTGCGCCACGTGCTCACGGCTGCGGCGCTCCAGGACGACACAGTCCACGCCGCACCGGCGCAGCAGAGCGGCCACGGTCAGCCCGGCCGGACCCCCGCCGACCACCACAACGGTCGCGCACTCCCGCACCTCGTCCAACTGCCGCTGCGCCTCGGCCACTTGGCACCTCCGGAGCCAGCGTAGCCGCGCAACCGGCGGACTGGGGCCTCGACCACGACGAGTTGCCGTTGCCGATGCATGGACAGGCCTCCCGCACCGGGAGTGGCGTCTTGGGCGGCAGAGACGGGGCGGCTGCCAAGGCACGACTCCCGGGCCGGTCCCGAGGCCGTCAGGTGTCCTCGGCTTCCTTGAGGTCCAACTGGACGCTGCTTGAGGTTGCCAGGGCGACAAACAGCGGCATCTTGGACAGCGGTGGAGGTTCGCCTGCCAGTCCGAGTCGCTGCCATGCCAGCCGAGCCGAGATCTTGAGCACCCGGCGCGCGCGCATGACGAGCAGGAAGGCGAGCGGCAGTTCTACCAGCACGGCCGAGGCTATGCTTTCCCACACGTCGCCTCGCCCCCAGCTCAGGGAAACGTCGAACCAGGCATCGCAGACCAGGAGCGTGGCCGCCACGAAGGACATCGGGACCAGGGCCTGCCGCCTCAGCCAGACCGCCAGCCCGGCGCCCGCCAGCGACACGAGCAGCATGACGTCGAAGCCCACCCAGACCATGGGCCAGTACCGAGCCTCGAAGCGATCGGGCAGCGAAACGGCCAGGAAAACGGTCCAAGGGACGAGCACGAACACGCACAGGGCAAGCTGGCCTACCGCCCGTCGGTGGCGGCGACGCAGCGTGGGACCGTCCAGTGCGAACGGCTTGACCGTCGTACCCGTCGTACCCGTCGTACCCGTCATGGCGGTGGGGTTGCTCTGCTCGCTCATCCTCGCCTGTCCCTGATATCAGCTCCCGGCCCGGGCCGATTCCGTCGGTGACCGCACTGCTGATCGCGTCACACGGGCACGGCGCGGGCGTGAGGCCACGCGGTGAAAGCCGCCGATCGCCCTTCGATGGTACGGCGGCCTTCCATCCGGCCTGCAGGCAGAGCCACTGACGGCGTCGGCGACGACCACGAGCGCCGGTTGGGCGATCGGAGCCGCGCTGGTACGACGGGGGCGCCGAGGAGGTACGACCCGCCGACCCGTCCGCCGCTGATCAGCCCTCGGCCTGCCGGATTCGGCCCCGCAGCGCGATGTCCCGGGCGAGCGTGAGGCTCCCGATCAGCTCGGCGCGGGTGCCGAGGGCGGACGCGGCGACCATGACGCGGCTGTCGAAGCCGGGTTGGGCGAGCCGTTCGATCGAGTCGCGGACGCCGTCGACGAACGCCTCGCCCGCCTGGCTCATCTCGCCGCCGATGATGACGGCCGCGGGGTCGAGCAGTGCGCACAGATTGGCCAGGACCCGGCCGAGGGTACGGCCGGACTCGGCGAAGATCTTCCGGGCCACCGGGTGGTGGGCGATCTCCGGCAGCCGGGACCGCAGGTCGGTGTCGCCCGGGTAGAAGTCCTGGACCTGCTGAAGCACCTGGCGGACCGAGACGATCGTCTCCAGGCAGCCGCGGTTGCCGCACCGGCACCAGTCTCCGTCCGGGATGACCTGGGTGTGCCCGATCTCGCCCGCGGCCCCGAAACTGCCGCTGACCGGGATGCCGTGGACGATGAGGCCCGCCCCGATGCCGTCGGACGCCTTGACGTAGATGAGGTTGCCGCGGTTGTCGGTGGCACCGTGCCGGTGTTCGGCGAGGGCTCCGAGATTCGCGTCGTTGTCGAGGGAGACCATCAGTCCCGTCCGGGAGCCCAGTTCGGCCGCCAGATCGAGCCCGGACCAGCTGGACAGGATGGTGGGCGAGGCGATCGCCCGTTTGCTCATGTCCAGCGGCCCCGGTATGCCGACGACGCACGCGCTCACGGGGCCGTCGACCGTGAGCCGGACCTCCTCGACGGTCTGCCGGATCACGTCGGCCGTGATGTCCAGGGCCGCGGTCGGCCGCCTGTCCACATCGATCGCCACCCGCCGCTCGGCCCGGACGGCCAGGTCGAGGGTGGCCGCGGCGACGGTGAGATGCCGGTGGCTGACGTCCACCCCGACGACCGCGCCCGCCGGATAGCGCGGCCGAAGCCGTCGGCCGGGGCGCCCACGGCCGCCCGTGTTCTCCCCCCGGTGCTCGGTCAGCAGCTCCTCGGCGAGGAGGTCGCGGACGACGGCCGCGACAACCGGACGGCTGATGCCGAGCGCCGCCTGCAGTTCGGGGCGCGACGCGCTCCCGTACCGCCGGACATGGGCCAGGACCTCGTCACGAGCCGACACGTGTCACCTCCCTTGTGAGGGCGTCAATTTATGTCTGGCAAGAGCGGAATTCCAGAGGGTTGACGCGTCGAATGTGCGAATTTAACCTCCTTGAACGTTCGATCTTTTATAGAGCCACCTGCTCTGACTCGAATTCTGTCCAGCGGAGACATAAATCGTCGAGCACTTCAGTGGTGAGGAGTCCGCATGGAGCCCGATCGGAGATCGGTACGAAGCCACGGCAGCCGTTTACGCCGTACGGCGCTGATCGCGGCGGTGAGCGCGGCGCTCCTCGCCGGGAGCACGGCCGTGGCTCCCGGCGCCTCGGGCGCGGGCAGCGCGGACGTGACCGTCAAGGTGTCCGCCCGCGTCGCCGCCCTCATCGCCCGGATGACGCTGGACGAGAAGCTGTCCTTCGTCCATGGCGGCACCGATCCCCGGGCGCTCGGGCAGGCCGGGTACATCCCGGGGGTGCCCCGCCTCGGCATCCCCGAACTGCGGCTCACCGACGGCCCGGCGGGCGTCCGGGTCAACGAGCACGCCACCGCGATGCCGGCGCCGGTCGCGCTCGCCTCGTCCTTCGACGACGGGCTGGCCCGGGAGTTCGGCCGGACCGTCGGACGCGACGGCCGCGCGCTCGGCCAGGACGTCCTGCTCGCGCCCATGACGAACACCATCCGGGTGCCATACGCGGGGCGGAACTTCGAGACCTTCAGCGAGGACCCGCTGCTCAGCTCCCGCATGGTGGCGGGCGAGGTCGCGGGCGTCCAGAGCCAGGGCCTGATCGCCACCGTCAAGCACTACGCGGAGAACAACCAGGAAGACAACCGCATGGGGGTGAACGTCCACGTCGACGAGCAGACCCTGCGTCAGATCGAGCTGCCCGCCTTCGAGGCAGCCGTCAAGGCCGGCGCCGGGGCGGTGATGTGCTCGTACAACTCGGTGAACGGCAGCCACGGCTGCGGCAGCGACGAGCTGCTCGACTCGGTCCTCAAGGAGCAGTGGGGCTTCACGGGCTGGGTCATGTCGGACTGGGGCGCGACCCATGCGACGACCGACATCGTGAACGGCCTCGACCAGGAGATGCCGAGCGGCGTCTACCTCGGCGAGGAACTGAAGACCGCGATAACCGACGGCACCGTTCCGGTCTCGGAGCTGAACGATTCGGTCGCGCGCATTCTGCAGCAGATGACGAGATTCGGTCTCCTCGACGGTGCGGCGGCCCACCGGCCCGCACGCGATCCGAAAGGCGGCGCGAAAGTCGCCCAGAAGGTGGCCGAATCCGGCGCGGTCCTGCTGAAGAACACCGGCGAAGCGCTTCCGCTGACCGGCGCGGACACCAGCATCGGGCTCGTCGGCCCGACCGCGAAGACGCCGAAGGTCACCGGCGGCGGCAGCTCCAACGTCGTACCGGACTCCGCTGCCTCGCCGCTGGACACCATCACCGCGCGGGCCGGCCGGCACGCCACGGTGCGCTACGCGGCCGGCGTCGACACCGGCGACCCCATTCCCGCCTCGGCCCTCAGCCCCGCCCTGCCGGTCGACGCGGACGGTACGATCCCCGTCACACCGGACGCCTCCTTCGACTACAGCGGCACCCTCACCGTGCCGACCGACGGCGACTACTCCTTCGTCTTCGACCTCCCCGCCGCGTACGGCCTGGTGAAGATCGACGGGAACAGCGTCATCACCGGCTTCCTGGGCTCCAGCAGCGCCACGGTGCACCTCACGGCGGGAGCGCACAGCTTCGCGGCCGGTGCCCTCGCGATCCAGGGCGGACCGACGAAGGTCCGGCTGAACTGGGTCACCCCGCAGGCCGCGCAGGCCGCACGGGAGCAGGCGGTGGCCCTGGCCCGCCAGGTCAAGACCCCCGTCGTCTTCGCCTACGACGACGGCACCGAGGGCTTCGACCGGAAGAACCTCTCCCTGCCGGCCGACCAGGACGGGCTGATCTCCGCCGTCGCCGACGCCAACCCGAACACGATCGTCGTCCTCAACGCCGGGTCGTCGATCGCCATGCCGTGGCTGTCCAAGGTGAAGGCGGTCCTCGACATGTACTACCCCGGGGAGAACGGGGCCGAGGCCACCGCCGGGCTGCTCTTCGGCGACGTGAACCCCTCGGGCAAGCTCACCCAGACGTTCCCCGCGAGCGAGTCCGCGACACCGGTGGCCGGCGACCCGCTCAGGTACCCGGGAGTGGACGACCAGGAGAACTACTCCGAGGGCGTCTACGTGGGCTACCGCTGGTACGACAAGGAGCGGTCCGCCCCTCTCTTCCCGTTCGGCTACGGACTGTCGTACACCTCCTTCGCCTATCGCGACCTCGCGGTACGGCAGAGTCACGGCGCGTTGACCGTCTCGTTCACCCTGAAGAACACCGGCACCCGCGCCGGTGCCGAGGTCGCCCAGGTCTACGTCGGGGCCAGCCGCGCGACCACCGCGCCGCAGGCGGTGCGCTCGCTCGGCGGCTATCAGAAGGTGCGGCTGCGCGCGGGTCAGTCGAAGACGGTACGCATCCGGGTCGACGCCCAGCAGCTGGAGTACTGGAACACGTCCTCCCACGCCTGGGTGCTCGGCACCGGGAAACGGGACGTGTGGGTCGGCTCCTCGTCGCGGACGCTCCCCCTGCACGGCGGCGTCGGCGTCACCCGCTGACCGCCCGGCCACTCCCCACCATCAGGCGTGCCGGCCGCACCGCCGCGGCCGGCATCCCCCCAGAGAGGTCTCCATGACTGCGAGCAGAATCCGCACTGCCCTGGGCGGCGCGCTGATCCTGTCCATGACCGCCGTCGGGCTGCTGCCCGCGACGGCGTCGGCGGCAGCGCCCGTGACGGCGTCCGCGAGTGCGGCGACCGTGGTGCCCACCGACCACGGCGCCGTGCGCGGCGCCGTCTCCCAAGGCGTCGAGCGGTTCCTGGGCATCCCCTACGCGGCCTCCCCCACCGGCGCCCTGCGCTGGAAACCGCCGCGGCCCGCGGCGCGCTGGGCCGGCGTTCGGGAAGCCACCGCCTTCGGCGATCCCTGCCCCGTACTCCCCAGCGGCAACGGCCCGCGCAGCGAGACCGAGGACTGTCTGGACGTCAACGTGTGGCGGCCGGCGGGAGTGCGGGCCGGCGCCCGTCTTCCCGTGCACGTGTTCATCCACGGCGGTGGCCTGACCAACGGCAGCGGCGCGCAGAACGACGAGTCGAAGCTCGTACGGGAGACGGGCGTCATCGGCGTCTCGCTCAACTACCGGCTCGGCGTCTTCGGCTTCCTCGGGCTGCCCGCCCTCACCGAGGAGGGCGGCGAGTCCGGCAACTACGGCTTCATGGACCAGCAGGCCGCGCTGCGCTGGGTGCAGCGGAACATCGCGGCCTTCGGCGGGGACCCCGCCGCGGTCACCATCGACGGCGAGTCCGCGGGCGGCTGGTCCGTCTGCGGACATCTGGTGTCGCCCGGCTCCCGCGGTCTGTTCGCCCGTGCCATGATGCAGAGCGGATCCTGCCCCAGCGAGCCGCAGGCTCAGGCCGAGACGGCCGGAACGGCGTTCGCCCGGCAGGCCGGCTGCGACTCCACCGACCAGGCCGCCGTCCTCGGCTGTCTCCGGTCGGCTTCGGCGGGTTCGCTCCTCGACGCGAGCCGGGCCTTCTCGGCCGCCTTCGTGGACGGGACTCCGACGTTTCCGGTCAACGTGCGCGAGGCGGTGGGCAGCGGCCGGTTCGCCCGCGTGCCGCTGGTCGTCGGTGCCAACCGTGACGAGGGCCGCACCTTCGCCCAGGGCTACATCGGGGCGGGCAAGGAGGCCTACCTCGCCTTCGTCCAGGGCGTCGCCGGGGACCGGGCCGACGAGGTCCTCGCCCGCTACCCGTGGCCCGAGTCGTCCGGCACGTACACCGCGGCGTACCTCGTCGGCGCGATCATGACCGACTCGGGGATGATCGGCGGGATCGGCGGGTGCGGGCAGCGCTCGCTCGTCCGGACCTTCGAGCGCTACACCCCCACCTACTCGTACGAGTTCGACCACCGCACCGGGCCCGGCCTGACGCAGATACCCGGTTACGTCTGGGGAGCCGGCCACGCCGCGGAACTCGCCTACATCTGGCCCAGCTTCGACAACGGCACGCCGATCGCCCCGCTGTTCGACGCCGGCGAGCGCCGGCTGGCCCGCGAGATGACGCAGTACTGGGGCGCCTTCACGAGGACCGGCCGACCGCACGTCGCCCGGCAGTCCGCCTGGCCCGCCTACCACAGCGGCAAGGGGTTGACGCTGTCGCTGCGGGCGGGAGGCAGGAGTGTCCTGATCGACGACGCCCAGGTCTCCGCCGAACACCGGTGTTCGTTCTGGGACACCATGGCGGTCAGCCACGGCTCCTGAGGGCACGATGCGTTGGGCACGACCAATGACCGCCCGTCAGCGGGCAGGCGGTCGTCGTCGAAGGGGCGCCCGAGCGTGGACCGGTCGCCGTGCGTCGACGCACGGCGAGCGGTCCACGCTCGGGCGCGAGGTCTAGAACTGCTCGACGAAGTAGGGCTCGACGGTCATCCAGCCGTTGCCCGAGGCGCCGTTCAGCCGGCCGGAGGAGTTCTGGGCGAGGGTGTACCAGGACTCCACGTAGTCGGGGTCGTCGGTGAACCAGCTGTCGGGGATCGCGCTCAGGACCGCGTTCACCAGCGGGATGTAGGTGCCCTGGTCGGTCACGGTGAGCAGCGCCGTGGTGATCGCCTGCGCCAGCGCACGGTAGTTGGTGCCGTCGTCGTCCTCCATCATGACGACGTCGGCCAGGTTGTACTTGTAGTTGGACCAGTTGACCAGGATCTGGTTCGGGTAGTAGACGGTGCCGTCGTAGTCCAGGTAGGGCATGTCCACCGAGTCGACGCGCGCCGTGCCGTCCTGGCCGAAGCCGGTCACCAGCGAGAACATCTCGGCGGCGCCCTTGAACCAGGGCTCCTGGTCGTCGTTCACCTCGACGGCCGTGACCTTGGTCGCCCACCAGCCCGCCGCGCTCGCGGCGTCGGCGCTGTTCGCCGCCGCCTTCTTCGGGAGGGAGTTCAGGCCCTTGTCCGTGAAGGCCTTCCGCAGCACCTTCAGGCCGGCCCGGTGGGCCTTGGTGACGTCGATGTCCAGGATGTACAGCGGGCGGTCGGGAACGTGCGCGGTGCCGATCGTGTGGGCGTGGCCGCGGCTGTCGTAGGCCGTGATGTCCTTGGCGTCGTCGTCGGGCGCGGCGACGGCGATCCAGGGAGTGACTTCGGCGTTCAGGTGCGACCGCATGGACGGCGCGCCCAGGCGGACGCGCAGCAGTGACCCGGTCGACGCGGGCAGGCCCTTCAGGTCCACGATGCGACGGTCCGCGGCGGAGACGGAGGCGTACAGGTCCCTGCCCTCCGGGGAGGCGGTCCGGCCTGTCAGCGCCTGCAGGTCCACGTCCTCGGTGCCGAGGGCGGCCGCCCGGACCTGTGCGCGCCACCGCGGGTCACGCAGCGAGGCGGACAGGGCCCGCGCGATGTCCCGTTCGGTCGACCACACCGGAGATTTCCGGAACGTCGTGGCCTGGTCCCCGGCGTCCCGCACCGGCGCCGCGATCGCCGGCTGGACGGAGGCGCCGATGACCGCGGACAGCATCATGCCGATGAGGAGGCCGCGTCTCTTGCTTGATCTGCTCACCATGCTCCTTGTGTTGTCGGTCGCCGCCGCGCCCACGATGGACGGGCGGCCGTCATTGGGTGATGACCCCGGAAGCAAATTTGTCCGGGGCATGACATGCGGAGTACGCGCGGGGCGAACGCGCATCCGCGCATGGAAGACATGAAAGATCGGAGCTGCACCGAGGTCTGGCCGGTTCGCCGCACACGGCTCGCCTCGGCGGCAGCCGAAGCGCCAGCGAGCCGCGGTTGGGGAGCGCGGCTACCGGGGGCTGTCGGCGGGCGGCCGTCCGCGAGGACTGGTCAGCGAACCGAGCATGATCTTCTCGGTGTCGGCCAGATACGTCTCCGCCGCGCGCCGCGCCCCCGCGACGTCCCGGCCGGCCACGGCCCGTACCACCGGCACGAGGCGGTCCGCCGCCCGCGCCGCGTCCTCGAACGGCGCCCGCAGCGCGGCCCGTACCGGAAGATAGGCGTTGAACAGCGTGTTCGTGAGGAGCAGATAGACCCGGTTGCCCGTCGCCCGTGCCAGTTCGCGGTGCACTTCCACGTCGGCGAGCTGGACGGCGTCGGCGTCCGGGCCGTCCGCGACCTGACGCAGCAGGTGTTCCAGCCGCCGGGCCTGCCGGTCCGTTCGCCGGTCGGCCGCGCGGCCGGCGATCAGGGTGCCGATGTGCCGTCGTACCTCGAAGACCTCCCGCAGCCACGTGGGGTCCTGTGCCGCCAGCATCGGAAGCAGGTCGGCGCCACCGATCCGCAGGTAGTCCAGGACGCGTGTGCCGATGCCGTGCCGGGTGCTCAGCAGTCCCGCCTGCTCCAGCCGCGTCAGCGCGTGCTTCAACGTCGTACGGGTGACCCCGTACCCGGCGGCCAGCTCCCGCTCGGGGGGCAGCAGGGATCCGGGGCCGTGCGTGCCGCTGAGGATGTCCTCACGCAGTCGTGCTTCAAGCAGGTCGACCACGGTTCGACGCGGAATGCTCTCGACGGCCACGGAGGATCTCCCAGGCTTCGGTCAGTGGTTCAGCGGCTCACCGGTCTGGCGGCCCACTGGTTCAGCGACTTACTGGTCTAGTGGCTCAGCCACTGCCTCAGTGAAGCAGTCCCCCGACCGCGTCGTCAATTACCTGTGACGGCCGAGGAGTTGAGCACGGTCCGCGCCGCTGAAAGCTTCTGTCCCGCAGGCGGGGATCCGGGGCTCCGGGGCCGGTCACAGGGTGGCTCCGTAGGGGTCCCGGTCCTCGGGGACGAGCGGTGTCGCGGGCGCCGTGCTGCCGACGCGGACGGTCTCGCCGGAGGTGACGGCCTCGTCGATGGACACCATGGTGTCCAGGACGTGGTAGCCGAGGTCGCCACTGGCGATGTGCGGTCCTCCGCCGCGGACGGCCCGCGCCATGTCCAGGACTCCCAGTCCGCGGCCGCCCTCGACGCCGACGGGCGGGACGGTCTCCCACTCCGCCTCCCGGCCCCGCTGCGGCACGCGGGTGATCCTGACCTCGCCGGCGAAGGTGTTGGGGTCGGGCAGGACCAGGGTGCCCTCGGTGCCGGTGATCTCGACGAACCCGGTGCGGGTGAGCGGGGAGTCGAAGCTGAAGACACTCTGGCCGACGCCGCCGCTCTCGAACTGCGTGAGCGCGGAGACATGGGTGGGTACGGCGACGGTGAACTCGGTGCCCGCGCGGGCCCCGCTGCGTACCGTTCGGACCGTGCGGGCGGTCGACCCGAGCGCGGCGACCCGGGAGACCGGCCCGAACAGGCAGACCAGGGCGGTGAGGTAGTAGGGCCCCATGTCGAAGAGGGGGCCGGCGCCTCTGGCGAACAGGAACTCCGGGTTCGGGTGCCACAGGTCGGGTCCCGCGTACTGCATGACGGTCTGCGCGGACAGCGGGGCGCCGATGTCGCCGCGGGCGATCGCGCGCAGGGCGGTCTGGAGGCCCGGGCCGAGGATCGTGTCCGGGGCGACTCCGACCCGCAGGCCGGCCGCGGCGGCCTGGTCGAGCAGGGCTCGTGCGTCGGCGCGGTCCACGGCGATGGGCTTCTCGGACCAGACGTGCCTGCCCGCCGCGAGGATCGCCGAACTGACCTCGGCGTGCACGGCGGGGACGGTCAGGTTGACGATGATCTCGACGTCCGGGTGGGCGAGGACGTCCGCGGCCGTTCCCCACTCCTCGACGCCGTACGCGCGGGCCTGGGCCTCGGCCCGCGCGGTGTCGAGGTCGCCCACGACGGCCACGTGCAGGTCGGGGTACCGGGTGAGGCTGGTCAGGTACTGGTCGCTGATGTTGCCGGCGCCGATGACTCCCACGCCGACCGGGTGGTGTGCCGTCATCAGGCGATGCCCTTCCCCTTCAGGTAGGTGATGCCTGTCGCGATGCCCTCGAAGACGTCGCCGTCGTAGTGGTCGAACTCGATGACGGCGTACTCGGCGTGTGTGGCCGCGGCCAGCGAGGCGGCCAGCGGGATCTGCCCCCGGCCCGCCGCGACCTGCCCGGTGTCGGCGGGGTCGAAGGGGGCGCCGGAGGTGAACGGGTCGTCGATGACGGGGCCGTCCTTCACGTGCAGGGCGCGCACCCGGGAACCCAGCCGGCCGAGGAGGGCGACGACGTCGTTGCCGCCGGCCGCGGCCCAGAACAGGTCGATCTCCAGGACGACTTCCGGGTTCAGGAGGTCGGCGAAGCGGTCGAAGGCGCTGACGCCGGCGACGGTGTGCACGAACTCCTGGGAGTGGTTGTGGTAGCCGACCCTGAGTCCGTGCCCGGCGGCACGCTCGGCGGCCTCGTTCAGGAGGGCCGCGGTACGGGCGACCTCCTTCTCGTCGGCCCACCGGGAGGCCGGCACGAACGGGTCGAAGAGGATTTCCACGCCCAGTCGCCGGGCGGCCCGGAACGTGTCGTCGAGGTCGGTGCCCGACGTGCCGTCCGGCGACAGGAAGCCGGCGTGTCCGGTCCGTGCGGACAGGCCGTGCCGGGCGAGCGCGTCGGCGAGTTCGGCCGCGCGGTGCGTGAAGCCGAAGGCCTCGACGTTGGTCAGCCCCAAGGCGGCCAGACGGCCGAGGGCGGCGTCTTCGTCTGCCTCCAGAGCCTGGCGTACGGAGTAGAGCTGAACCGACAACTGTGGTGTCGACAAGGGGGACTCCTCTCGTGGCGGACGGCCGGGAAACAGAATACCGACAGGGGTGATGGTTTCTAGGGGTCGTTAGCATCTCGTTCATGGCAAGGGAAACGGCGCGGCCGGGGGCGGCCCCGCGGAACTACCCCAAAGGGGAACGGCGGCGCGCCCAGATCATCGAGGCCGCGTTCACCGCGTTCGGGCAGGTCGGCTACCGCAACGCGAGCATGGTGCAGCTCGCCGCCGCCTGCGGTGTCTCACGCGCGGGCCTGCTGCACCACTTCCCGACCAAGGAGTCGCTCCTGGAGGCGGTCCTGGAGGCACGCGACCGTCAGGACGGCGAGCACTTCCTCGAGTCGGGCGCACTCAGCCAGGACGGCCTCGCCTACTTCGCCGCGATGATCAGGCTCGTCGCGCACAACCAGGCCAACCCCCTCATCGTGAGCCTGTTCGCGGTGCTGTCCAGTGAGGCCACGGCGGCGGACCACCCGGCGCGCCCGTACTTCACCGCACGCTACGAACGCACCCGCCGCGAGATGCAGTCGGCCGTCGACGACCTGGCACGGCGCGGGCTGCTGCGCCCCCATGTGGACGCCTCGCACCTGGCGGCGGATCTGGTCGCGTTCATCGACGGCCTGCAGGTCCAGTGGCTGCTCAGCCCGGACACCATCGACATGCCGGATCACCTGCGCGGGATGCTGCGCAACGTCATCGGCGTCGAACTCCCCTAGTCTCCAGTGGTTTCCAGCCTGTTGCGACGTTCCGGAAAGGCCGAGTCGGCGTGGATGTGTACGAGGCGGTGGACAGCCGCCGGGCCGTACGGGCGTTCAGCGATCGGCCGGTGCCCCGGGAGGTGCTGACCCGGGTGCTGGCCGCGGCCTCGCGGGCGCCGTCCAGTGGGAACCTCCAGCCCTGGCAGGTGTACGTGGTGTCCGGCGAGCCGCTGGCCGAGCTGAAGCGGCAGGCCACGGCCAGGGCGCTGGCGGCCGACCCGGGCGACGAGCGGGAGTACCCGATGTACCCGGCCGAGCCGGCCGCGCCGTATCCGGAGCGCTTCGCCGCCGCGGCCGCGCAGCGGTACGCGGCGCTGGGCATCGAGCGCCAGGACCCGCAACGGCCCGTGAAGATCGCCGCGTTGAACACACAGGCGTTCGGCGCGCCCCTCGTGCTGTTCTGCTACCTCGACCGGGCGATGGGCCCCGGGCAGTGGGCGGACGCCGGGATGTACCTCCAGACGGTCATGCTGCTGCTGAGGGCAGAAGGCCTGCACAGCTGCCCGCAGGTGATGTGGACGATGTACCGCCGGACGGTCAGCCGGCTGGTCGGCGCCGGTGACCGGCTCGTGCTGCTGTGCGGTGTCGCGGTGGGCTTCGAGGAAGAGGGCGCGCCACGGGTCCGCACCGACCGGGCCGCGGTGGCCGAGACGGTGCGGTTCATCGGGCTTTAGCGGGCTTGCCGGCCCGGGTGGGGCGGTGTGCTTGAATGCCGGGTATGGACGGCTCCGCCCGCATGTGGATCAGCGAGATCCCCTCCCTCGACCCGGACGCCCGGGGAGTGATTCTCGACCTCGACCAGACATCCGCCGATCCGGCCGAGCGGATCGCCTGCATGCTGCTGAACCGCGGGCACGAGGGCGAGGCCGGGGTGTTCTACCTGCTGCCGGAGGATCTTTCGGCACGCTACGAGCGGACCGGGAACCGGCTCGCCGTGTCCCTGCTGGCCCGCCGGGACGTACTCGCCCAGGACCTGGTCTCACGGCCGGCCGCGCTGCGTGCGCACCTCGACCGGCTGCCCCGCGACCCCTTGCATGACGGCCGTGTCGTCCTCGTGCGCCGGGAGACCGTCACCGACTTCGTGCCCGCCGAGCGGGACGGTTTCCAGCAGCCCGTGGTGCTGATCGACCACAGCGCCGAGGACGGCGACGGGCCGGTCGCCCTGACCGAGCTGCTGAGCCTGTTCGAGAGGCACGAGGCGGGCGTCGTGGTCGTCGCCGCGCCCAAGGCGGCGCAGGCCTGACCGCACCGGCCCGCCACTGCGCCCCGCGGCGGACGGATGACGGTCACAGCCCGAACAGGCGTGCCGCATTGTCGTGGCACACCGCGCGCAGCCACTCCTCGCCGAGCTCCAGCCGCTCCAGGGCGTGGAGCTGGTGCACGTAGGGGTACGGGATGTTGGGGAAGTCGGAGCCGAGCAGGACGCGGTCGCCCAGAGCGGCGATCCGGGGCAGCGCCCGGGGCGGGAACGGCATGAACCGCTCGGTGAAGTCCGTGAAGGCCATCGTGGTGTCCAGCCGCACCTCCCCGTACCGCTCGGCGAGGCCGGCGAACTCCTCGTACTCCGGCATCCCCATGTGCGCGATGATCAGCCGCAGCCTCGGATGGCGGGCCAGTACCCGCGCGACCGGACCGGGACCGGTGTGCTTGCCGGGGGCGGGACCGGAGCCGCAGTGGATCACGACGGGAATCCCGGCGTCGGCCAGCAGACCCCAGGCCCCGTCGAGGAGTTCGTCGGCCGGGTCGTACCCGCCCACCTGCACGTGCGCCTTGAACACCCGGGCGCCGGCCTCGACGGCCGCCCGGACGTACGTCTCGACGCCCTGTTCGGGGAAGAGGGTCGCCGTGTGCAGGCAGTCGGGGGTACGTCCGGCGAAGTCGGCGGCCCACGCGTTCAGCCAGACCGCCATGCCGGGCTTGTGCGGGTAGAGCATCGAGGTGAAGGACCGGACGCCGAACTCCCTGAGGAGAGCGGTGCGTTCCGCCTCCTCCTTCCGGTAGGTGATGGGCCACGCGAGGTCGCCGATCAGCGGTCCGTTCGCGTCGAAGTAGTTCCAGACCTTGTGCAGGACCCGCTCGGGCATGAAGTGGGTGTGGACGTCGATCAGCCCGGCCAGGCCGAGCCGTTCCCTGAAGAGCCGGATCGCCTCAGGTTCGGCGGGGACGGCGGAGGTGGCGGGGGCCGTGCGGTGATCGTTCATACCGCCAACGATCGGTGCCGGGGAGCGACGAGTCCAGCCCCAGCCGCATCGGCCGGGCGCGGACCGGGACCGGCGCAGTGGTGACGAAGCGTCAAGTTTCTTTGATTGATGCGGAATTCAGGCGACAGCACTGGCGCTCCACACCTACCAGCGGGTAAGTCATGGCTCTGCCACCTTCGGCAACTCGTGTCACAGCGAAGGGATATCCCGTGCGTCTGCGCCCCCTGCGCGTCCTGTGCTGTTCCGCCGTCCTCGCCCTGTCGGCGCCCGCGTTCCTCCCGGGCACCGCGTCGGCCGCGGTCCCCGCCTCCTCGGTCTACCTCCAGAACTACGTCACCGGTCTCAACGCCGCCGACAGCGGCGGCACCGTCGCCGCGCACAACCCCAAGGGCAACGAGGACCACCAGCAGTGGACCGCCGTCGCGGTCAGCGGTGGCTACCAGCTCCAGAACGCCGACGAGTCCGGCACCTGCCTGGGACGCAGCGGCACCACCGCGGTCACCGCCGCCTGCGGTACGGACGGCACCACCTGGACGATCACCGCCGGCGCCGACGGCACCTACTCCGTCACCGTCCCCGGCACCTCGCAGTACCTCACCGGCTCCTCCTCGGACTCCGGCGCCGTACAGGTCGGCTCCTCCGGTGACCTCGCCCGCTGGTACCTCACCCCGGTCTCCTACGCCACCACCGCGATGCCCTCCGCCGACACCCGCACCCTCGACCAGGTCACGTTCCTGACCGCCCACAACGCCTTCGCCAACGGCTCGGACGGCAACTTCGCGTCCTTCCCGGTCAACCTGTTCCCCAACCAGAACTACGGCATCAGCCGGCAACTGTCCGACGGCGTGCGGGGCTTCATGCTCGACGACTACACGGTCTCCGGGCAGGCCGTGCTGTGCCACAACAGCTGCTCCGGCGTGAGCAACCCGGTCCCGCTCGCCACCGACCTCCAGCGCATCGTGGACTTCCTCAAGGCCAACCCCGGCCAGTTCGCCACCGTGTTCCTGGAGGACTACGCCTCCTCCGACGTGCTGAAGTCCTCCCTCGCCTCCGTCAACGGCCTGTACGACGTGCTGTACCGGCCCGACCAGGAGGGCGTCGCCACCAAGGGCTGGCCCACCATGGCCGACCTCGCGGCCCGCGGCAAGCAGTTGCTGGTCTTCAGCGACCGGACCCGGGCGAGCGACACCGCCAACGGGTATGCCACCCGCGACACGTTCGGTGTGATGTACCAGCGCGAGTGGACCGTGGAGAACTACTGGTCCATGGGCGGCGGCCTCGGTGACTCCGACTGGTCCTGCTACAGCCGATGGGGCACCGACAGACCGCTGACCACGGACTCGTCCGCCTTCCACCCGCTGTTCGTGATGAACCACTTCCGGGACTATCCCATCGCCGGCACCGCCGCCACCGACAACGGCAAGATCCTCAACCGGGCGCAGAACTTCTGCACTCCCGCCGCCCGGAAGAAGCCCAACTACGTGGCCGTGGACCGGTACGACACCGGGTCGCCCACGCCGCTGAGCACGGTGGGCAGCCTGAACACGTACGTCCTCGCACCCGGACAGTGAGCGCGGGCCGGGCGAGGCGGCGGGTGGGCCCTCGCCCCGCCCCGCCCGGCCGGGACCGGGCACGTCCGGCTCAGGGGCCGTCGCGGTGGGAGCCCGGGGTGTGGCCGAAGGCGCGGCGGAAGGCGTCGATGAAGGCGCTGGCCGACGAACAGCCGCAGGCGTGGGCCACCGCCGTCACCGGCATCCGGTCGGCGAGCAGGACCAGGGCGTGCTGAAGGCGCAGCTGGGTGCGCCACTGCGGGAAGGTCATGCCGAGGTCGGCGCGGAAGAGCCGGGAGAGGGTGCGGTCGCCGGCGCCGACCGTACGGCCGAGTTCCCTGAGGGTGCGGCCGTCGGCCGGGGCGGCCCGCAGGATCGCGCACACCTCGCGGAGCAGGGGTGCGGTGGGGGCGGGCAGGTGCAGCGGCTGCTGCGGTGAGGCCTGCAGCCGGTCGAGCAGGACGGCACGCAGGCGGGCCCGTTCCGGGCTGTCGTCGTCCTCGTCGCGGGTGTAGGCGATGATCAGCTCGCGCAGCAGCGGCCCGACGGCGAGCACGGTGGGGGTGTCGAGCGCGAGCGGGTTCTCGGCGGCGGGCAGTCCGACGAAGTGGAGTTCGAGTTCGCCGTAGGCCCGGTGTGCGTGGACGGTGCCGGCCGGCACCCAGATGGCGCGGTTGCCCGGGGCGCCCCGGGCAACCGCGCCGGTCGTCACGGCCAGCACGCCGCGGCCCGCGTAGACGATCTGGTGGTCGTCGTGGCGGTGGGCGTCGACCTCGTGGCCGGCGGCGAGCCAGCGGGTCCGGGTCGGCGCGACGGCCTCGTGGCGGATTCCCGTCTCACTTGGCAGATGACCGGAAGCGCGACAGGCGGCCCGGCCCGGAGCATGGCGGGGTGCGAAGGAACTCGTCGATCACTCTGCTCTCCGTCGGCCATGGCCGTGTCGACATCTACCAGGGCGACGTCGCGGCGCTGCTGCCGTTCTTCGTCGCCGAGCGCGGGTATGCGTACGCGGTCGCCTCCGGGGTCGTACTGGCCGCATCCGTGCTTTCGTCGGTGGCGCAGCCGCTGTTCGGGCGGTCACCGACCGCCGGCCGCTGCCCTGGCTGCTGCCGGTGAGCACCCTGCTCGGCGGTGCGGGGGTGGCGTTCAGCGGGCTGGGCGACTCCTATGCCCTGACCCTCGTGTTCACGGCGCTGTCCGGGATCGGCGTGGCCGCCTACCACCCCGAGTCCGCCCGGGTCGCGCGGCTCGCCAGCCGGGGCAGCCACGGTGCGATGGCGGTGTTCGCCACCGGCGGCAACATCGGCTTCGCACTGGCCCCGCTGATGGTGGGTGCCGTGGTGGCGGGCTGCGGGCTGCGCTGGACGCCGTTGCTGGTGATACCGGCGCTGGCCGGTGCCGCGCTGTGCCTGCCGGTGCTGCGCGAACTGCGGAGCCCGGGCCCCCGGGCCGCCCCGTGGAGGTCATTCGTGCGCGCTGGGCACCCGGAGCGGGTCGTGAGGAGCGTCGGGCTCGGCGGCGGCGAGTCGCTCGCCCAGTTCGCCCAGCCGGCTGTGGCCGAGAGCGGAGCGGACCTTGGGGAACCACTCCTTCTCTTCCTCCTCGACGTGGTGCCGCACGTTCTCGATGAGAACGGTCATCTTGGCGTCGAACCGTTCGTCTTCGGGGTCTGGGCCCGCCAGTTCGGAGAGCATCCGCAGGACGACGTGATGTTCCTCGACGCTCTCCAGTACGTGGTCGGTGGTGTCCGGCACGGCGGCACGCGCGGCGGGGTAGAAGATCTCCTCCTCGATCCAGGCGTGGACCGTCAGCTCCTCGATCACCCAGTCGGCGATCTTTCGCCTGGTCTTGTAGGCACGGTCCCCGGCCTGCTCGAACTCCTTGAACAGCTTCTCGACCGTCTGGTGGTCGTCCTTGAGCAGCACAATCGCGTCCATGGGCCCGCCTTCGCGTTGTCCGGGACGTCCCGCAAGAGAGCGGGGAGTTTTCGCTGGTGGAAATACCGAAAGCCGATCGGCTCCCACGCTCCGGTTACGCCCGGCAGTGCGTCCGACTCATCCGAAGCGCGCCTTTTGCGGCGTACTGTCATGTCGTGAATACAGTTGATTACTGAACGTAATCACCGCCAGTCAAAGTGCACGTCCACACCATGTCCCGGCTGCGGGTACGCCGCGGGTTGCGAAGTGAAAGCGAACTGCTGTGCGCCGAACTCGACGCGGCGTAGGCTGAAGGTGCGTTCTTGATCCCGGCGCCCCCGTCGACAGACGGCGTCGTCCTTCGGCAAGCGGACCAGCTTCCCTGTTGTGTGCTCAGGTGGTCTCCTACCGGCGGTAGCACCGGTCCGTCGGCGAACTCGCTGCTCACCTTTCGAGCGCGCCTGCACGGATGCAGCCTCTGCGGTGGCTTCGGTACGGGCGGGAAAGCCGAGGCGCTGTGCAATTTGTGCATACGATGATCCGGTACCGAGGCGATGGCCGGGTGACCGTCTTCCTGGAGGGTGAGATCGATCGGACCACCGTTCCTGCCGTCGGCGCCGCCCTGGCGACATGTCTGGCCAACAGGATGACGGAGATCGACGTCGATCTCGCCGCCGTCGGATTCTGCGACGCCAGCGGTCTGAACGTCTTCCTCGAAGTCTCCCAGCACCTGGCCGCCTCGGATGGCGAGCTGCGGCTGCACCATCCAGCCCCGGTCGTGAGTCGGCTCCTGGACCTCACGGGCACGGGATTCCTCCTGGCAGAAGAGGAGTCGGGCGTTGAACAGCCTGCAGCCGAGACAGCTCAGCCGTCCGGCGAAGTCGCATGATCAGCGATCGGATGGCGGAGATCCTGCGGCTGCTTCAAACCGAGGAGTGGCCGGACGTGGCGGCGGATGCGGCTGAGCTGCTCGCTGTGGACGGGATTGCGGTCAGCGCGGGCAACGCACCAGGAGGGACGGAGATCCTCTGGTCCTCGGGCAGCCTCTCGCGTGACTTCGAGGACCTGCAGCTCACCCTCGGATACGGACCGGGGCCGGACTGCCTGGCCGACGGCATCGCGGTGCGCGTGCCCGATCTGGGCCGCGTGAGAGAGGACCGCTGGCCCGCCCTCCTCGTCGAGGGGTCCGCCCTGAACGTTCGGGCCGTGTTCTGCTTCCCCCTGCACATCGGTGCCATCACACTGGGCGTGCTGACCCTGGTCAGAAGGACCCCAGGGCACCTGACACCCCTGCAGGGCGACGATGTCAACGTACTGGCCGTCGCCCTGACGAAGCGCGTCCTGGATCTCGGGAGCCCGCTGCTGTCGGCCGCGGAGAACCAGGACCTGGTTGCCCCGGTACTGCATCAGGCGGTCCTCCACCAGGCGACCGGCATGGTCAGCGTCCAGCTTTCCGTAACCCTGGCGGAGGCTCTGCTGCGGCTCCGTGCCTACGCCTACGGCAACAGCCGCACCCTCACCGACACAGCCCGGGACGTCGTGGACAGGCGGCTGCGGCTCGAACCCGACCCGCACCCGACGAACGTCACCGAAGACGAAGACGAGGACTGATCTCGATGGCAACCCGTGAACATCAACTCACCGAAGTCTTCGTCGAGGTGGCCGACTCCCTGATCGACGACTTCGACGTCATCGACTTCCTGCAGAAGCTGTCCGTGCACTGCATGGAACTGCTGGATGTCGCCGCCGTCGGCATCCTGCTCGCGGACGAGAACGACAAGCTCCACGTTCTCGCCGCTTCCGACGAACACACCCGGCTGCTGGAACTTTTCGCCCTCCAGCACGAGCAGGGCCCCTGCGTCGACTGCTACCACGACGGCCTGCCGCGGATCAACGTCAGCCTCACCGACCCCACGGCGACCACCAGGTGGCCACAGTTCGCCCGCAGCGCCCAGGACACCGGTTTCGTCTCCACCAACGCCCTGCCGCTGCGGCTGCGCGGACGGGTCATCGGCGCGCTCAGCCTGTTCAGGGCGGGGCCCGCGCCGCTGGCCGAACAGGACCTCTCCCTCGCCCAGGCTCTCGCCGACGTGGCGACCATCGCCATCCTTCAACAGCGCACGCTCGCCCACAGCGAGGCCGAGCGCGACCAGCTCCAGTACGCCCTCAACAGCCGTATCGTCATCGAGCAGGTCAAGGGCATCCTTGCCGAGCGATGGCAGATGCCCATCGACGAGGCGTTCGGCATCTTCCGCGCGTACGCTCGCGCCCACCACCGCAAACTCTCCGAACTCGCCCGGGCCATCGCCGGCGGCACGCAGGGCACCGACACGATCCGCGCCTTTCCCCCGCGGGCAACGCAAACGGACAGCTGAACCTGCCGAGCTCGTCCACCGATCGTTCCCGCCGCGCCGAGGGGCGATCGCCGGCCTGCTTGCGCCTGGGCACGGTGGACGCCGGCCGGAGGCGCGCTCCGCAGATGCCAAGCGACGACACCACGTCGGCGCCGTGACCATGAAGCCGCGTACCGCGCCCGGTGCCGTCCCGTCGGCGCCCACCAGTCGTCGTTCACGCTTCGATCGGCCGGGTAACCACACACCACGGACCGCCGAATCATGACACCAGCCACGCCCGGCCGGGGCGCCTCAAAAAGATCCCGCTACGAGCCCGTACGCGTGGACGGGGAATTGGTGCACCATGGCCCCGGGACTCCTTGACGAGCCCCGGGGCTCTCGCGTGCCCGGGGGCGCGAGTTCAGGCGATGCGTGGGGATCTGGAACAGAGACCACTCACATCGCCTGTAGCCGCCGTCGCTCAGGCTCTCCACACGACCGACCTACCAGGCCGGGGCCGCGTCGTGAACCAGAGACCCGCCCGGTCCGAAGTGTCAGGGGGCACCGGTGAACTTGAACTCGCCGGCGTGGTCGCCAGTCCCGCCATCGAAAGGCCGGACCGACTGGTCCTGGTCGCGGCGGAGTGGCCGAACGACCGAGCAACCGCAACCGCGTCACTGACCCGCTCGTCGACAGGTGGCCGCCGGCTGATCTGACTCGGTGCCGCCCAGTTACACTCGGCCGGCTCAGTCCGCCGGGTGGCCTGGGGTGATGTCATGGGTGTCGTTCAGCGTCAGCAGCGGGCTTCTGGTGCCCGAAGGGTTGTCCGCCGCCTCCGGAGCGAGCAGGAAACCGACGTGGTCGCCGCCGTCGATCCGGTTCTCCACGCGACCGACGAACCAGGCGGGGGCCTCGTCGAGGATCAGCGATCCGCCCGGTCCTGGATGCCACGGGATGTGCGTGAACTTGTCGGTGCGGTCGCCGGTCTCGCCGCCGAAGAGCCGGGCCAGCCGGTTCCGGTCGCGGCGGAGGAGATGGACCGCCAGACGTTCGGCACGCTCGGCGACCTGGTACGTCCGGTTGGCTTTGGACAGCCAGACCATGAACCGGGCTGGCCGGATCGAGCACTGCGAGGCGAATCCGACCAGGCAGCCGGCTCTTTCCCCATCGGCCACCGCGGTCACGACGTACATCGGATAGTCGAGCAGGTCGGTGAAGGGATCAAGATCGGTCACGGTAGCTGGCTCCCGCTTCAAGAGATCGGACATCGGGTCACTCCGCGCCCTGTCGGTGTGCCCCTGCGGCGCCCGGATGATCATCGAAGTGTCCGCTATGCCGTGTGAGGTCCAATTCGCCGGGCACTCGGAACAGTGACGCATGGGTCGGGTGTGCCCTGCGAGGCTCGCCCGTGAGGCGCCCCCTCATATCGAGCCACCCGACGAGTGAGTCCGGTGACACGCTCGGGGCGCGGGCTGCGAGATGTACATGTGATTGACACGACGACCCGGAACGACAGCGCGGGCGACTCGGTGCTGGCCCCGTGGCGGGTGTACGCCCCCAGCACGACACCGTGTTGTCGACCCGGGCTCTCTACCGGGAGCGCGTCTGCGCGGGGGCCGCTGTCCTGGACATGGGATCCGGTGCCGGTGCCCTCGCGCTGGCCGCCGCCCGGCGGGGCGCCCACGTCACCGCCTTCGACAGGACCTCCCGGGCGGTCCTGGCCACCCGGTTCAACGCCCGGCTCACGCGACTGCCCGTCGAAGTCCTCCACGGTGATCTGTTCGGCCCGGTTGCCGGCCGCAGGTTCGACCTGGTCGTGAGCAATCCGCCCTATGTCCCCGCGCCCCCGGGTCCGTCCCGCGCTGCCACCACACCGCGGTGACGTGGGATGCGGGTGCCGACGGACGCCTCCTGCTGGACCGGATCTGCCGCCGCGCGCACACGTCACTGGTTCCCGGCGGTGTGCTACTGCTCGTGCACTCCGCGCTGTGCGGCATCGCACCGACCCTGGCCGCGTTGGAGCGGTCGGGACTCCAAGCCCGGGTGATCGACCGGCGTCTCGTGCCGTTCGGTCCGGTGCTCCGCTCGCGCGGGGCGTGGCTGCGAGAGCGGGGGCTCGTCGACGCCGGCGAGGAGAAGGAAGAGCTGGTGATCATCCGTGCCGAACGATGACGGTCCCGGACCCGAGCGGTCCGGGAAGCACACGGCACGGGAGGACCCCGGCCTGTCGTCTGAGATGCGGCCGGGGTCCCGGGCTGCTGTTGAGGCTCTGGTGTGTCGGCCCGGCTCAGCCGGGAGAAGTCTGCGGTGTGCCGGTCCGGGCTCCGACGGCTGTGGCCCCGGTGGCCGCCACTGGAGTGCGCACGGCCCTCACCTCGCCGTCGGCGGAGCGGAAACGGCCGGGATCTGCGGGCGTGCCGCGGGATCGCGGACTTCGTGGTCTTCTCGGCGCGCGGGCACGGGCCCCCGGTGAGCAGCGCCGACAGCGGATCGAGCACGGCCGTCGGCGAGGACCCGAGGGGAGCGCAAGAGATCCGGAATGACGTGAGGCAGCGCGTGCTGCCGGGGATCGGCGTGAGGGAAACGGTCGCAGTCATGACGCGAACCCTGCTCCGGGCCGACCGGAACCGGCCCGGCGTGATCAGATCGCCGAAAGTGACAGCGACATGGAAGCCGGTGCACGAAATACCCTCGGTCACACCGGCATACTCCCACGCCGGTCCGACCAGACTCCCCGTCCGGGCAGCGCGGCCGGCCCAGGACCGTGCACATGGAGCCTGCCATGCGGGATCCGGTGACAACACCCCAGGCCGACACGCGGAGTGCGGACCCGGGGGCGGTCCGGCGGCCACCGTCAACGGACTGCGACTCCCAAGCCCACGCTGTCCTTCACAACGGTGGACATACTCTCCATGAGCCGCCCGACCTCCGCGACCGTGGCGGCGGGCGGCACCACCAGCAGGTCCCACCGGCCGCGGCCGGGCGCCAGCAGGCAGACGATGGACGGGGAGCGCTGGGTGGTCGTCCGGCGCAGGCGTACGACCTGGTTGGCGACGAGCAGCCGAGCCGGGAACGCGGACCATACGGCCTCATCCACAAGGGCGCTGGTGATCTGTCCCCAGGCGTGCGGCAGGCCGCCCAGCAGCCTGGGCAGTTCGGACGCCAGATCGGGCGAGTGGGGCCACCAGACGCCGTCGATGCGCCGGGCCATGTGGCCCTGTGCCGGCTGGGACGCCAGGCGCAGGCGGACGGCGGACGTCGAGGAGAGCGGGGGCGGTGGGGCGAGTGTCATGGAAACTCCTGAAGGGGATGCGGTCGCTCGGGTTCACACGCGGCGGGCGGCGATACGGTCCGGGGTGGGCCAGCGCACGTCCCTGACCCAACCGAGACATTCGAAGAAGCGGATCAAGGCGGCGGACGGATCGAGCTGGCCGCGGTCGACGCCGTGCCGGGCACAGGTGGGATCGGCGTGGTGCAGGTTGTGCCAGCTCTCGCCGAACGAGATCAGGGCCAGGGGCCACAGGTTGGTGGCGCGGTCGTGGCGACGGGTACGGAACGGGCGCTCACCGATCACATGGCAGAGAGAGTTCACGCTCCACGTCACGTGGTGGAGCAGGGCGATGCGGACAAGTCCCGCCCACAGCAGGGCGGTCAGGGCGGACACCCAGCTGCCGCCGATCAGCCACCCCACGGCGAAGGGCAGCGCGAGGGTGAGCACACACAGGGCCGGGAAGGCCCGGGACACGGCCCGGATGTCACGGTCAGCCAGCAGATCGGGAGCGTAACCCGTCGCGGACGTGGGGTCGTTGCGGAACAACCAGCCGACGTGGGCATCCACAAGTCCCCGCAGGTGACCGCACACAGACGTGCCGTAGCGATACGGAGAGTGAGGGTCGCCCGGCCGGTCGGTGAAGGCGTGATGGCGGCGATGGGTGGCGACCCAGCCGATCACGTCCCCCTGGAAGCTCATGGACCCGGCCACCGCGAGCGCGATGCGCAGCGGCCGTACGGCCCGGTAGCTGCCGTGGGTCAGACCACGGTGGAAGCCGACCGTGACGCCCAGGCCCGTGACTGCGTAGAGCAGCGCGGCGAGCAGGACATCGACGGGATGGATCACGCGCCCCCACGACAGCCAGACGGCCAGACCGACTGCCAGGAACGGGAGAAAGACGATCAACGCCGTGATCGCCAGGGACAGCCGCTCGCTGCCGGTGCGCTCGGCAGCCGTTCCCTCGCGCGGGAAGGGTGCCCTCCCCTCGTACTCCGGGGACGGCGGGGAGCCGTCCGGCGGGACGGCGGACGGGGAACGGGGGATACGGAGAGACATGCGCGGTCCTTGACCTCGGTGACGACAGTGCGGCCGGGGTCTTGGGCTGCGCCTCTTCGACGGTGACTGCGTACCGCATCGCTGAGAGCGGATGCGAGTCGCACGGACGGTGGATACGGGAGCCACAGGGGCTTGGGCTGGTGAGGACGTGGACAGGGGGCGGCGGGTCCCTCAGGCCGTCTCGCCCGGGTGGGTGCGATCGTCGGGCGGTCTGCTCGAGTCGAGCCAGGAGCCGAGCGGACCGGCGGCGCGCGAGGCGTCCAGTGTGAGGTGCAACCGCGTCCCGGTGCCCGAGGGGCCCGCAGGATAGCTGCGCTGCTCATCGCCGGCGAACAGCACCCGAAGCGCGTCCGCGACGCGTCGGGCCGCTTCGGGGTCGGCGGAGACCAGGCGAACCTCCACCCGGCCCTGCCCACTCGGCTCGTGCGCGGCCTCGGGACGGGATGGGCGGTGCGGGGCTTCGGATGTCACAGGGCGGAACCTGCCCGGACCTGAGCGGCCCACATCTCTCGTACGACGAGGACGAGACCGGTCTGAACACCGGCGTACGACGTGCCCTCGACTTTTTCAGCTTACTCCTGCCGCTCGGGACAGCCGCGCCGACACACCTGAAGTGGTGCGGTGTCCGCCGAAGCCGTCGGCCGGCGCCCGATGACGGCAAAGACAGCCCTGCCGGGCGCCCGGACCTCCAGAGGTCATCCTCGGGCTCGTGGCGTTTCCCGCCGGTCCGAGGGTCCTCCGCGGGGATCGGGTGTGCCTGATGGGTGCCGGTGGCGATGAGGATCTGTGCGGCATGGGTGACGTCGTCGGCTCGGACGGCCCTGGCCATCGCGGCAAGGGCGGCGTCGGGTGTCGCGTGCGGCGGGACCACGAGAAGGGAGGAGTGGTCCTGGTCGCCCCGAGTGATCAGGACGGTGTCATCACCGACCGGGAAGGAGTCGAAATGGACGACCTGGTCGTCGATGACCAGGCGCGTGGGAAGTTCATCCCATGCGGCCAGAAGGTCTGGGGCGACGTCGGCACGGACGCCATGTGGTCCTCGAGCACCATCAAGGTCATCGGCAGCGAAATCGATGACCCGGACTTCGCCGACAGGCTCTCCCGTCTCATCGGCGACCACGGCGCGGAAACCACGTCCACCTCCGTCTCCGAATAGGGTGAGTCCACCTCGACGTCGATGCGGCAGGAACGGACCCTTCCCGCGGGCGCGATCCGCGCCCTGCCCGAGGGCACGTGGTACCTCGAACCCGGCGCCGACGCCCTGGCCGCCGCCTCCGCCCACGCGACGAAGGCCATCACCGCCCGCGCTGTCGCCAAGCAAACGCCTCGCCAGGGCGACTGCGACATCGCCGCCTGCCCCACCGCGCGTCCTCACTTGCCTCCAGTTCGGTTCGGCCCGCACATGCACCGCTGCCGATTCGGCGCCAGCCGTCTCCACCCGTCACCGGCGCTCCCTCTCGGTGCTCGCACGGTCACCTGGTCATCTCCCGGAGAAACACGCCGGCACCACGACCGGCCCATTTTCATCCTGCCGCCCGAAACCGCCCCGGACGCACACGAGCGGGCCGGCGTCGCCGTGTTCGGGCTCATGTCCCACACCATCGAGGCGCCGTGGATGTCGGCGGTGGTGCGGACCGTGAGCAGGTCGGCCGGGTGTGCCTCGATGAACCGGTCCCAGACGGCGATCTCGGCGAGGGTGTGCTCGTACGGCGGCAGGTCGTCCATGGTGTAGCCGAGGGTGATGTTCACGGCGGTCAGGCCGGAGGCGTGGGCGTCGGCGATCGCGTGGGCGTCGACCGCGAGTTGTTGTCGAGCTGGCCCAGGGCGTTGACGATCACGGGGCGGCCGGAGGCGGTGTCGGCGTCGGTCACTGGGCGTCCTTCTCGAACTCGGCGCGGTCGAAGCGGTGTCCGCGTCTGACGGTGTACGTGATGGTGCGCAGGTTGCCGATGTCGTGGAGGGGGTTCTCGTCCAGGACGGCGAAGTTGGCGAGCTTGCCGGGTTCGACGGTGCCCATGTCCGCCTCGGTGCCGGCGGCGCGGGCGCCGACGAGGGTGGCCGAGCGCAGGACGTGGGCGGCGGGGACGCCGCAGCGGTCGACGAGGAAGGCGAGTTCGCCGTACAGGGCGGGGAAGGGGTCGGCGGGGTCGGTCTCGTGGTCGGTGCCGGTGCAGACATCGACTCCGGCGCGGTACGCCTGGGCGGTGACGGCGGCGGCCAACTCGGCGTTGCGGGCGGCCCGTTCGGCGGACTCGGCGCTGTCGCCCCGGAGTTCGTCGCTGGCCCACATGGACGCGGTGGCGTCCAGGACCGTGCCGCGGCGGCGCATCTCGGCGAAGAGGGCGGCCAGTTTCGGGTCGTCGCCCGCGGCGAAACGGTCGTGGTCGACCGGCGGTTTGGTCTTGTAGCTGCTCAGCGGCTCGGTGGGGTCCTCGAAGGCGAGCAGGGTGACGTGGGAGACGCTGTCGACGCCCGCTGCGACGACCTCGCCGGGCGCGGCCGGGAAGACGGTGGCGTGTGCCCAGACGGCGATGCCCTGGCGGTGTGCCTCGGCGGTGACGGCGGCGACGGTCGCGGCGTCCAGGTCGGCGTAGACCTTGATCGCGGCGGCGTGGGTGCCGCGGGCGAGGGCGACGGCGATCGCCAGGTCGGTGTCGGGGGTGACGGCCTGCATCCAGGGGACGGCGCCGGGTACGGCGCCGCGGGAGACCTCGTGGGTGCGGGGGTCGTCGAAGAAGGAGGGCCCGGCCATGAGGGCGGCGTAGCGGATGTCGGGGCCGGGGATCTCGCCGACCAGGGTGGCCCGGGCGAGGTCGCCGATGTGGCGCAGGTCGTCGGCCATGTCGCGGACGGCGGTGACCCCGCCGTTCACCAGGCGCCGGAGGACCGCTTCGGCGACGGGGCGGTCGGGCGGGGTGGCCAGGTGCTGGTGGGTGTCGATGAGGCCGGGGAGGACGAACCGTCCGTCGAGGTCGACCTGGGGGGCGTCGGCGGCGTGCGGGGGCAGCGGGTCGGCGTCGCCGGTGACGGTGTGCAGCCGGGCGCCGTCGGTGACGATCGTGGTGTTCGGCCGGAGCGGGCCGCCGGTGCCGTCGAAGAGGGTGGCGCCGCGGTAGACCGTGACGGTTCCGGCGGGTGGAGCGGCCCAGGGGGTGGGGGCGCCCGGGGGCAGGTCGGTCATGGTCACCCTTCGGTCCGCTGAGGCTGTGCTGCTTTGTTACGTGGTACGTAACAGCTGTATCGTGTGGTGAAAACCCAGGTAACTGTACTCTGCAGCCGGTGGACCGCCGCAAGGGCCCGTACCGGACAGGACGCGCCGGGCCGCGCAGCGCGGCACCGGGGCCGAGAGGGAAGAGCCGCCGTCATGCCCGACGCACCCGTCGCCCCGGGGCCGCCCCGGTCGGCCGTGGACAAGGCCCTCGACCTGGTCGAGGCCGTCTCGCGCGCGCCGCAGCCCGTGCGGCTGACCGATCTCGCGGCCGAGGTCGGGCTGCACCGCGCCACGGCGTACCGGATCCTGCTCGACCTGGTCCGGCGGGGCTGGGTGCTGCGGGCCGGCGACCGGTACCTGCCGGGCGCCGCCGTGCTGCGGATGTCCGCGTCGGCCGCGGGCAACTCGCTGACCGCGCTGGCCCGTCCGGTGCTGGAGCGGTTGTCGGCCAGGACCTCGATGATGGTGAACCTCCAGGTGCTGGAGGAGGGCGGCGGCCGGGTGATCGACGTGGTCAGACCCGAACGGCTCGCCATGATCAGCCATCTGCGGGGCGAGCTGCTGCCCGTACGACGGTTCGCCGGGCCACTGGCCCTGGTCGCCGCGCTCGAACCGGAGGCGCGGAAGCGGTGGCTGGGCAGGCTGCCCGATGACGACGCCGACCTCACGCGGGAGTTGGCCGAGGTCGCGCGGACGGGTATCGCCGTCGAGCACGGCCGTAACGACAAACTGGTGGCTTCCGTCAGCCGCGCGGTCGTGCCCGCCGCTGGGGCGCCGGTGTGCGCGCTGACGGTCGTGGGGCCGGAGGCCGAGTTCGACGGCCCGAAACTGGCCGCCGTGGAACGGGAGTTGACCGTGGCTTCCGATGAACTGGTGGCGGCGCTGACCGCCGACGGAGCGGAGGCGGGCCGATGAGCGGTGTGCTGGTGCTGGACCGCCGGCAGACGGCCGCGGCGCTGGAGCCGGCCGCCGTGCTCGACGCGGTGGGCCGGGCGCTCGTCGCCGTCGCCCGTGGCGAGGTCTCCGTTCCGCCGCGGATCGCCGCCCTGACGCCGGCCGGCCTGCTCGGCGCGATGCCCGGGTACGTCGGCGGGCTGGGCCTGGCCGCGAAGCTGGTGACCGTGACCGCCGATCCGGAGCACCCCGGACGGAGTTTCCACCGCGGGCTCGTGGTCCTGTTCGACGAGCATGACGGGCGGGCTCTCGCACTCGTGGACGCCGAGGCGCTCACCGAAGTCCGGACGGCCGCGTCCGCCACACACAGTGCGCTGGCCCTGGCCGCACGGCCCGGTCTCGGCCGGGTGGCGGTGGTGGGGACGGGGGCGCAGGCGCGGGCCCAGTTGGCGCTCCTCGCCGCCGTCCGGCCGCAGGCGGAGGTCGCCGTGGCGGGCCGCGACCCGGTGCGGGCGGGTGAGGCGGCCGTGCTGTTCCCGGGTGCGCGGGTCGCCACGGGCATCGAGGACGCCGTGCGCACGGCCGACGTGGTGTTCTGCTGCACCGGCGCCACCGCTCCCGTCGTCCGCAGGGAGTGGCTCTCCCCCGGCGTCCATGTCTCCTCGGTCGGCGGCTCGCAGGGCCCCGAACTGGATCCCGGCACGGTCCGGGACGCGGCCCTGTTCGCCGAGTGGACCGGCGCGGCCGCATCGCCGCCGCCGGCGGGCGCGCACGAACTCCAGGACCTGCCCCCGGGGCGGTCCCCCGCCCTCCTCGGCTCCGTCCTCGCCGGCGACCACCCGGGGCGGGACGGTGACACCGGGGCGCTCACGGTCTTCAAGTCCACCGGGCACGCCGCGCTGGATGTGGCGGCGGTCCGGGTGGCCTACGACGCGGCAAGGGCACGGGGGTTGGGGGTACGCGTCGACCTGTGACGGTCACCGGGACCGCCCTGCCGGGAGAAGCCCCTCCCCCACCCTTTGTTTCACAGTACATCTAGATGCATAATGTGATTATGGACGACCGGGTCGAGGAGCGGGCCGCCGACGGCCGACCGGGCGGCGAGGCGGGTCTCGCCGGGGCACCGGAGCAGCTGATGGCCGCCGTCGAGCAGTTGGTACGGCATGTACGGCACAGCGCCACCGCCGGCGGCCTGAGTACCGCCGCCTCCTCGGCGCTGGCCCGGCTGGGCCGGGAGGGTCCGCTGCGACTGACCGAACTGGCCCGCGCCGAAGGCGTCTCGCAGCCGGGGATGACCCAGCTCATCGGCCGGCTGGAGCGCGCGGGGCTGGTGGCGCGCAACGCCGACAGCACCGACGGCCGGGGGGTCCTCGTGGAGATCACCGCGACCGGCCTCGACGTCTTCCGGCAGCGCCGCGCCGAGCGCACCCACGCCCTTCAGGAACTGGTCGAGGAACTGACCGGGCCCGAACAACGGGCCGTACGGCTCGCCCTGCCCGCCCTGGCCCGCGTGATCGAGGAGCGCCGGGCACGCGGCTGAGGCGCAACCCGACCTGCGCGCCTCCAGGAGAGACACCCTTCCGCCTCCGTCCCGTCCGTCCGCATCCGGAGAGAGGACCGTTGATGAGTGCACCGCACCAGAGGGCCGCGAGCCCCTTCAGGCAGCCGAAGGCCGTGTGGGCCGTGGCGTTCGCCTGCGTGATCTCTTTCATGGGCATCGGCCTGGTGGACCCGATCCTGCCCGCGCTGGCCGACAGCCTGCACGCCTCGCCCAGCCAGGTATCGCTGCTGTTCAGCAGCTACCTGATCGTGACCGCGGTCGCGATGCTGATCGTCGGCTGGGTGTCCAGCCGGATCGGTGCCAAGCGCACCCTCGTCACCGGTCTCGCGATCATCGTCGTCTTCGCCGCGCTGGCCGGCGCCTCCGGCTCGATCAACGGCATCGTCGGTTTCCGGGCCGGGTGGGGGCTGGGCAACGCCCTGTTCATCGCCACCTCGCTGGCCGTCATCGTCGCCTCGGCCAGCGGCGGCTTCGCCGGGGCGATCATCCTCTACGAGACCGCCCTCGGCCTCGGTATAGCCGTCGGCCCGCTGCTGGGCGGCGAGTTGGGCGGCATCAGCTGGCGGGGGCCGTTCTTCGGTGTCGCCGTCCTGATGGCGATCGCGCTCGTCGCGACGCTGGCCTTCGTGCCGGCGCTGCCCAGGCCGGAACGCCGTACCTCGCCGCTGGCGCCGATCACGGCGTTGCGTCACCGTGGCCTGCTGACCATGGGCATCATGGCCCTGCTGTACAACTGGGGCTTCTTCACGATGCTCGGCTACGCGCCCTATCCGATGGAGCTGAGCGCCCATCAGCTGGGGCTCGTCTTCACCGGCTGGGGGCTGCTGGTGGCCGCGTTCAGCGTCTTCTTCGCACCGCGTCTGCAGGCCCGCTTCGGCACCGCACCCGTGCTGTACGCCAACCTCGTCGGCCTCGGCGCGGTGATGGCCGTCATCGCCGCGGGCGTCGGCACGCCGACGGTCGTGATCGTCGCGGTGATCGTCAGCGGCATCTTCATCGGCGTCAACAACACGCTCACCACCCAGGCGGTGATGGTCGTCTCGCCGGTCGAGCGTCCCGTCGCCTCCTCCGCCTACGGCTTCCTGCGGTTCATCGGCGGCGGCCTGGCCCCTTACGTCGCCGGGAAGCTGGCCGACGCGACCGACCTGAGCGTGCCGTTCTACCTGGGCGCCTGCACCTTCCTGCTCGCGATCCCGGTGCTGGCCAGCGGGCACCGGCTGCTGCGGGACGCGGAGGCCCGCCTGGCCGGAGGCGAGCCGGCCGTCCCCGCGCTCACGCCCGTCGGGCGGCAGACCGCGCCCGGCACGGCCCCGGTCGTCGTGGCCGTCGGCGCCCACGGGCGGGCCGCGGCCGTCGTGGACGCCGCCGCCCGGCTCGCACGGGACACCGGCAGTCCGTTGGAGGTGGTGCACGTCCAGCGGACCGCCGTCGTGGAGGAGTTGGCGGCGGACACCGAGACCCCCGATGAGGCCCGGGCCGCGGTCGTCGCCCATCTCGACCGGCTCGCCGCCCAGGGGTTCGCCGCCACCGGCCAGATCCTGGACAGCGTCGGCGACCACGCCGCCGCAGGCCGGGTCCTCGCCCGGCATGCGGCCGAGGTCCACGCCCGCGCCGTCGCCGTCGGCCGCTCACCGCGCGGACCGCTCGCCCAGTTCGCCGACGGCAGCCTCACCACCGCGCTCGCCCACGCCGCGACCTGCACGGTCGTCCTGGTCGACCCGGCCGACGCGCCGCTTCCGCTGACCGCGTCGACGCTCGTCGAACTCCGCGAACGGCCCGCCTGATCCGGGGGCGGCCGACCGTACTGTCGCAGGAAGGCGTGCGGTTGAGCCGGTCGCCCGAAATTCGTTCGGCGCCCGTCCTGCAGCGGAGCTAGCCTCGCTGCTCATGGGAGCACGAGCGCAGTACGTGGTGGTCGAGAACGGCGCCTGGCAGCGGTACTACTCACACTGGGCCGCCAACCGGGTGGTCCAGGATCTGCTGCCCGGCCCGGCCGCGGCGACCCGCTGCTTCCGCGCCAACCGGGAGATCGACGAATGGCTCGACGACGTGTGGTGCGAGGGTGCGGCACTCGTCGACCACGACCGCCGGATCCTGCTCTGGTTCGCCTACGCGGGCGACTGGGCCGACCACCTCGCCGCCCGCTCCGTACTGGCGCGGACATGGCCCGGCTGGGACGTCCGCTTCGCGCACGACGGCATGGGTGACCTGACCCACCACCTGGGCCTCGGCAGGGACCTGACCCGTACGCCGGGCTGGTTCGAGACCTTCGAGCCTTCCGGGTTCGCGGCCAGCGAGTACACCGAGCCCTCCTCCGTCGTCTCCCTGCGGCTGCCCGACGGAAGCGTCCGCGCGTGGGGCAGCGACTGGGAGCCCGTCGAGCACCTCGCCGGCGGCCCCCGCCTGGTCGACCTGGTCGCCGCGTCGTCAGCCACTCCTGCGCTCACGGACATGCCGCACGGCGGTGTCCATTTCGACCCGCAGGCCCGCACCGTCTCACTGTGGGCGGTGCAGACCGTGGCCGGCGTTCACGACTGGCCGTTGCCGCGCTGGGAGGACTGGGTCCTGGACTTCCGCGGCGACGACCACACCCTCCAGGCCGGGCTGCTCCCCGCGGACTTCCCCTTCCCGGCGCCTCCGCTCGCGACCGCACTACGGGGGCTCGGCGACTGCTTCGGAGCCCCGCTGCCCGACGTGAGCGCACTTCTTGCCCGCGCCGCGGGTGCCCCCGGCCCTGAGGGCACCACCTCCGTGGTGAACCCCGCCGCGCAGGTGCCGCACGAGCCTGCCGATCCCGCACCGGCCGAACTGGCCGCGCTGCGTGGGGCGATCGATGTGCTGGTCTCAGAGGCGGAGGCCGGCTGACCAAGCCCGGGTGGGTGCCCCGGTCCGGCGTGGAGTCATCGCATACCGAACCCGAACACCATGTCGGGCCAGCCGGTGTCAGGCGTTCGGCCGTCGAGCGCCTCAGTGATCGTCCGCTCCTCGTACCGGAAGTGGGATTCCATGATCGCCGCCAATCCGTCGAGTTCGCGCCCGATCGCCTCCAGGGTTGAACCACGCGGTTCGGCAGCCCCGTCGGCGAGTTCCCTCACCCGGGACAGGATCGAGGCGATCAGTCCATAGTCCTCGACGAGATTCGCGACCGTCGCGGCAAGATCCGGGCGTTCTCGGAGCAGTTGGGAGAACATCCCGTTGTCCTCCCCCTCATGGTGCGAGGACAACGCGTTGCAGAAAGCCAGGCAATGAGTGAGCAGCACGTCGTCACCCGAACGACGGTGTCCCAGGCCTGTCCTGATCTCACGGATCTGGCGACGCAGTTCTTCATGCGCTCGCGCAAGTTGCCGGCTCAGGGCGACCGCGCGGTCGCCGTCACGGGAAGCCACGGAAGGCGGCCCCTTCGCTTCCGCACCTCCATGCCTGACGCAGACCGTCACCGGCACGCGATGCTGCCGCCATACGATCATGCGACGCGGTGGAACGGCAAGCACGATTGCCGTTCCAGCGGCAGCGCCGTGACGGCGCGGGCGACACACGTGGGTGCGGGCCGTCAGGCCGCCGTGCTGCCGGACCGCCTCGGACGAGAAGGTCAGCCCCGGTTCGGCCCGGTCACGCCCTGGGTGGGTGCGGCGGGCCGGGCCGGCTCCGCGGTTTCCTGGCCGGTGACCACCTTGGAGGGGCGGTTGCCGCGGTCCAGGCGGCCGCCGGTGACGGCCAGGCCGAGGCCGGCCGCGGCGAGGAGCGCGCCGACCAGGTTGGGTGCCGCCCAGCCCCAGCCCGCCGAGATGACCAGGCCGCCGAGCCAGGCACCGGCCGCGTTGGCCATGTTGAAGGCGGAGTGGTTGGAGGCCGCCGCCATCGTCGGGGCGTCCTTCGCGTTGATCATCAGCAGCATCTGGACGGGGGTGGTGATGAGCGCGCCCATCGCGCCGATGAAGGTGACCGTCACCAGGGCCGGCACCGTGCTGTGGACGGTGAAGTAGAACGTCACCAGCGCGGCGCCCAGCAGGATGATCCCTGCGTACAGAGTGGAGCGCAGGGCGCGGTCGGTGAGGGGGCCGGCGACCAGGGTGCCGGCGGTCATACCGACGCCGTAGAGGGCGAGGACCCAGGTGGTCGACGAGTCGGAGAGGCCCGTCAGGTGCGTCAGCATGGGGACGAGATAGCTGTAGACGGCGAAGAAGCCGCCGAACCCGACGACGGCGGTGGCCAGGCCGATGAAGACCTGCCGGTTGCCCATCGCACGCAGTTCCTGCCGGATGCCCGCCTGCGGGCCGCGCGGCTGGTGGGGTACGAGCAGGGCGAGGGCGAGGAGCGCCACGAGGCCGATGACGGCGACCGCGCAGTAGGCGTACCGCCAGCCCAGGTGCTGGCCGAGGGCGGTGCCGGCGGGGACGCCGACGATGTTGGCGATGGTGAGGCCGAGGAAGACCCGGGAGACGGCGCGTGCCGCGCGGTCGGAGGCCACCAGCCGCGAGGCGACGACGGCGCCCACGCCGAAGAGGGCGCCGTGCGGCAGTCCGGCCAGGAAGCGGGCGGCGAACAGCAGGCCGAAGTTCGGGGCGAGCGCGGACGCCGTGTTGCCCACCACGAAGAGCCCGGTCAGCAGGAGCAGCAGCCGCTTGTGGGGCACGCGGGCGCCGATGCCGGTCAGCAGGGGGGCGCCGACGACGACACCGAGGGCGTAGGCCGAGACGAGGTTGCCGGCGTGCGGCACCGACACTCCGACGCCGTCCGCGATCTGGGGCAGCAGGCCCATGGTGGCGAACTCGGTGGTGCCGATGCCGAAGGTGACGACGGCAAGGGCCAGCAGAGCCAGAGGCATGATGAGCGGGGGAACCTTTCGGGGACGGCGGGTCCGGGAGGGGAG
This sequence comes from Streptomyces sp. NPDC013157, assembly GCF_042899865.1. Lineage (NCBI taxonomy): Bacteria > Bacillati > Actinomycetota > Actinomycetes > Kitasatosporales > Streptomycetaceae > Streptomyces > Streptomyces sp. NPDC013157. Next base: position 160,899 of record NZ_JBIBAK010000014.1, read on the forward strand.
GCCGGACGGAAGCGAATGGTTTCTTCACCTTCCGTGGCCGACCGCACCGAGCGCCCTTGCCCAGTCCACCCCCGAGAACGTTGCAGCGGAATACGGCGAGCGCGCATTCCTGGATGGGCCCACGCGACGGGGTGACCTGCGTCACGCGAGGGAGTGCCGGCTGGGCCTACTGCTGTGCGGTGGCCTGCCGGCACTCCGCGCACCGTCCCCGCCAGGTGATCTCGGCCTCGTCGACGCCTAATCCCTTGTCCTCGTCGGAGGTGAGGCACGGTGCCGCGCCGACGCTGCAGTCGACGTCCTCGATCGTGCCGCACCGGCGGCAGACGAGATGGTGGTGGTTGTCGCCGACGCGCAGTTCGTACCGGGTGGGTGAACCGGCGGGCTCGATGCAGCGGACCAGTTGGGCCTTGGTCAGGTCTTCCAGCACGTTGTACAGGCCCTGCCGGGAGAGTCCGCCGGCCTCGGCCCGGTCCGTGCCGATGCGTGTCTCGAGGTCGGCCGCCGTGGAGCATCTCGGCCTGGATCCGAGTGATCGCGGTGGACTCGCTGCGCGGCCGCGCCTACGACCCTCAGGCCCTGATGGCCACCACCCGTTCCAGCGCCTACTGGTGCTCGGGCGGCTTCCGGCTGCCCGCGGTGCTCGGCTGGGCGCTCGCCATCGTCGCCGGCCTGCTCTTCACCAAGGCCTCGACCAGTGCGGACGGCGTCTGGTTCGCGGGGCCCCTCAGCGACACCTGGTTCGGTGTCAACGGCCTCGGCTGGGCGGTCTCGACGGCCGTCGCCGCGGCGGTGTACGCCCTGTGCGGCAGGCGCGGCACACCCGCCCGGTTTGACAGCGGTGAACCCGCCGCCGCCCGCCTCCAGGAAGCCGGCCGATGAACCGGTCGACGAGCCGGCGGATCGTGCTCGCCGGGAACGTGATCGCCGACGTGGTGATCGAGATCCCCGCGCTGCCCGAACGCGGTGGTGACGTCGTCGGCACCCGTACCGTGACGACCGCGGGCGGCGGTTTCAACACGCTGGTGGCGGCCCGCCGGCTGGGCGCGGAGGCGGTCCACGCCGGTCTGCACGGGACCCGACCGCACGGCGATCTGGTCCGGGCGGCGGTGGCCGCCGAGGACATCGGGACGCTGCTGCCCGCCCGCGCGGACGGCGGCACCGGCTTCACGGTGGCCCTGGTGGACTCCGGCGGCGAGCGCACCTTCGTGACCAGCTTCGGAGCCGAGGCCACGCTGGCGCCGGCCGACATGGCCGCGGTCGGGGCCCAGCTGCGTCCGGGCGACCTCGTCCAGCTCTCCGGCTACGGGCTGGCCCTGCCGGGCAACGGCCCACTGCTGTCCGGCCTCACCGCCGCGGTGCCCGCCGACAGCATCCTCTGCTTCGATTGCTTCGATCCGCGCCCCCTGGTCGCCGACATCCCCGAGAGCGTCCTCGCCCCCGTCCTGGCCCGCACCGACTGGCTCAGCGCGAACGCCCGCGACGCCCGCATCATGACCGGGCACGAGGATCCCCGTACCGCGGCGGCGGCCCTCGGGCAGCGGCTGGCCCCCGGGGCGGGAGCGCTCGTCCGGGCCGACAGGGACGGCTGCCGGCCGGCCGCCCCCGGGCAGCAGCCCGTGCACGTACCGGGTTTCCCGGTCACCGCGGTGGACGGCAACGGCGCGGGCGACGCGCACGTCGGGGCGTTTCTCGCCCTGCTCGGCCAGGGGTTCGACGCGCTGACGGCCGCGCGCGGGGCCGACGCGGCGGTGGCCCTCTCGGTGACCCGTCGCGGCCCGGCCACGGCGCCCGACCGGGCAGAGCTGGCCGTGTTCCTGGCCGGCGACCCGCTCGCCGGGCAACTCGCCTGAATTGCCAGGGCCTTGGCGAACTTCGCGTCCGGTTCCGGGAAGAGAGTCGCGCCGTCGGGTCGTTGAACGCCAAGCCGTGGTCGGTGTGTGGCCGGACGGCGGCTCGTCGGCCAGGGCTTCTCCCAGCGAGGAAGAACGGTGATCACGCGATGAAGGCGGTGCGGTTCCACGCGTACGGCGGGATCGATGTGCTGCGGGTGGAGGAGGTCGAGCGGCCGGTGCCGGGCCCCGGGCAGGTGCTGGTCGAGGTCCGCGCGGCCGGGATCCAGCCCGGCGAGGTGATGATCCGCGAGGGTGCCCGGCACGGGCGCTGGCCCGCGACGTTCCCCTCCGGGCAGGGCAGCGATCTGGCCGGCGTCGTGGTGGCGGCCGGGCCCGAGGTGCGCGGCTTCGCGGTGGGCGACGAGGTCCTCGGCTTCACCCACGGCAGGGCGAGCCACGCAGAGTACGTCGTGGCCGAGGACGTCAACCTGGTGTCCCGTCCCGAAGGACTCCCCTGGGAGGTGGCCGGATCGCTGTACGTGGCCGGCACCACCGCGTACGCGACCGTGTTCGCGGTGGACCCCCGGCCGGAGGAGACCGTCGTGGTGTCCGGCGCGGCCGGCGGCGTGGGGGCACTCGCCGTACAGCTCGCGCGGCGGCGCGGTGCCACCGTCGTCGGGCTGGCGAGCGAGGCGAACCACGCCTGGCTGGCGGCCCACGGCGTCGTCCCGGTCGTCTACGGGGAGGGGGCGGCCGAGCGGATCCGGAAGGCCGCCGGGGGCAGGGACGTCGACGCGTTCATCGACACCTTCGGCGACGGCTACGTGGACATGGCCGTGGACCTGGGCGTACGGCCCGAACGGATCAACACGATCCGTGACTGGTCGGCCGCGGCGCGCGTCGGCGCCCGGACCTACGGGGAGGGCTCGGCGGCGGCCGCGGTCGTCGTCGGTGAACTCGCGCGGCTCGCCGCCCGGGGCGAGCTGGACGTCCCCGTCGCCCGCGTCTACCCGCTGGAACAGGTGCGGGACGCCTTCCGCGACCTGGAACGGGGACACGCCCAGGGCAAGATCGCGCTCCGGCCGTAGTCCCGCTCCGTACCGGCGGCGGCGGGCGCTCCCGGGCTGAGCGGGCGGGGCGCAGCGGGCATGCTGGAACCATGGTGGTGATCGCCGTGCTCTTCGCCGTCCTGGGTGCCGTCAGCAACGCGGCGGGCACGGCCTTCCAGCGCAAGGCCGCCTCCACCGTGCCCGGCCGCAGTGGAGTGCGCCTGCTGCTGGTGCTCATGCGGCGGCCGGCCTGGGCCGTCGGTATCGCCGGAGTGGCGGGGGCCGCGGTCTTCCAGGCGCTCGCCCTGGTCAACGGGCCGATGGCGCTGGTCCAGCCGCTGTTCATGCTGGAACTGCCGTTCGCGCTGCTGATCGCCGTGCCGCTGATGCATCGCAGGCCGAGTCCGGAGGGATGGCGGACGATCGCCGTGGTGGTGGCCGGCCTGGCCCTGCTGCTCGCCTCGGCGGCCCCGTCCGGGGGCCGGCAGCAGGCGTCCATGCAGCGCTGGATCCCGGTCCTCGCTCTCACCCTGGGCGCCATCGCCGTCACCGTGCTGCTCGTACGGTCCTCGTCGTCGCCGCTGTTCCGCGCGGCGGCCCTGGCCACGGGTGCGGCGATCGGGAACGCGCTGACCGCCGCGCTCATGAAGTCGGCCACCGGCCGTCTCGCCGACGACGGACTGGCTGCGTTTCTCACCGCCTGGCAGACCTACGGCTTCGCGGTCACCGGGATCGCGGCGCTGCTGCTCCTGGAGAACTCGCTGCAGGCCGGTCCGCTCGTCGCCTCCCAGCCGGCGCTGACGATCGGCGATGCGGCGGTGAGTCTGCTGCTGGGCGTCACCCTGTTCGACGAGTCGGTCCGCACCGGGTGGTGGCTGCTGCCCGAGGTGGCCGGGGCCGGTCTGATCCTGTGGGGCGTGACCCGGCTGACCCGGGTCGTGCCTCACCTCGTCGATGTCATGCAATGAGGCGACCGCAGGACCACCGCGGGTCCGGCCGACCGGTCGATCCCGGCCGATACCGCCCGGCTCTCGGCAGTTCAGTGGCTGTTACACGGGCCGCCGTCCCTCGCGCCGACGACTGGTGAGATGATCACATGGTGGGGTTGGAAGAACTCGTTCGGCGCCGGACGCGCCGACCCGTCACGCCGTGATCCGGCGTCCCTGACCACCGAGTAGACCTTCCACGCCCCCGGAAGGGGAAACAGAGTGTCCGTGTTCCAGCGCATCCTGGTCGCCGTCGATCCCAGCCCCGCCCGCCGCTCCGCCGTGCGGCTGGCCGGCGAGCTGGCCAAGCTGACGAACGCCGAGGTCCGCGTCGTACACGTCATCGCCTCCGCCGCCTCCGTCGCCGCGGTCGTGCCCCTGGAGGAGGACGCCGAGGCCAAGGCGGTCCTCGACGAGGCGCTGACGGCCCTGCGCGAGCAGGACGTCAAGGCTGAAGGGACCTTGATCAGGGGGCTTACCACGCAGGTCGCGACCGCCATCGCCGACACCGCCGAGGAGTTCGGGGCCGATCTCATCGTCCTGAGCCCGCACCACCGGAGCTCCGTCGAGGCGCTGTTCGACCCGCGGGTCAGCGACGCCGTCGCGCACCGCACCAACACCGCGATCCTGCTGGCCCCGGACGGCCACGACGAGGTCTGACCGGCCACCGGCCGACACCGGCCACCGGCCCCGGGGCCAGCTGCGGATTCGTCGTCCGCGGCGGGCCCCGGGGCCGTCGGGCCGTGGAGCGGTGGGCGCGGCGTCAGCGGCGCCGCCAGGGCAGTGCCTCCTGTTCGCCGCTGTCGGCGTCCATGCGTTGCAGGGCGGCGTTGACGGCCTCGCCGATCTCGGCGAACTGGGTGACCTGCTCGGGGGTGAGGGCGTCGAAGACGGCTCGGCGTACCGCCTCGACATGGCCGGGGGCCGCACGCTCCAGGAGGCTCATGCCGGCCGTGGTGAGGACGGCGTGCTGGTTGCGGCGGTTGACGGGGTCCTCGCGGCGGTCGACGTAGCCCGCCTCCTGGAGGCGGGTCACGGCGTGGGTGAGCCGGCTCCGGGTGATCTTCAGTCGTTCGGCCAGCTCGGACATGGTCAGGCTGTGGTCCTCGACCGAGGACAGATTGGCGAGGAGTGTGTAGTCGGCGTGGGTCATCCCCGCGTCGCGCCGCAGCTGGCGGTTCAGGTGGTCCGACAGGTGCGTGGAGAACTGGACGTAGGCGAGCCACGCCCGTCGTTCCTCGGGGTTCAGCCAGCGTGGCGTCGTGGTCATGGGCGCAGCCTAACCATCAACGTTTGAGCATTCAAACCTCGCGCGGGGCGGTCCGCCCCGAGGGGATCCCGTCTCCTCGGGGCGGCCCGGGTCAGGCTCCGACGTACTCCGCAAGGTGCTGCGCGGTGAGCGTGGAGCGGGCCGCCACCAGGTCGGCCGGGGTGCCCTCGAAGACGATCCGGCCGCCGTCGTGGCCGGCGCCCGGGCCGAGGTCGATGATCCAGTCGGCGTGGGCCATGACCGCCTGGTGGTGCTCGACGACGATGACCGACTTGCCGGTGTCGACCAGCCGGTCCAGCAGTCCGAGAAGCTGCTCGACGTCGGCGAGGTGCAGGCCCGCGGTCGGCTCGTCGAGGACGTACACGCCGCCCTTGTCGGCCATGTGCGTGGCCAGCTTGAGGCGCTGGCGCTCGCCGCCGGACAGGGTGGTGAGGGGCTGGCCGATGGTGAGGTAGCCGAGGCCGACGTCCGTGAGCCGCTGGAGGATGCGGTGGGCGGCCGGGGTGTGCGCCTCGCCCGCGGCGAAGAACTCCTCGGCCTCGGTCACCGGCATCGCGAGCACCTCGCTGATGTCCCGGCCGCCGAGGCGGTAGTCGAGGACGGACGCCTCGAACCGCTTCCCGTCGCAGTCCTCGCAGGTGGTGGCCACGCCGGCCATCATCGCCAGGTCGGTGTAGATCACGCCGGCGCCGTTGCAGGTGGGGCAGGCGCCCTCGGAGTTCGAGCTGAAGAGGGCCGGCTTGACGCCGTTCTCCTTGGCGAAGGCCTTGCGGATCGGGTCGAGCAGTCCGGTGTACGTCGCCGGGTTGCTGCGCCGGGAGCCGCGGATGGCGCCCTGGTCGACGGAGATCACCCCGGCGCCGGCCGGGATCGAGCCGTGCACCAGGGAGCTCTTGCCGGAGCCCGCGACACCGGTCACGACGGCGAGGACGCCGAGCGGGATGTCGACGTCGACGCCCTGGAGGTTGTGGGTGCTCGCGCCGCGGATCTCCAGCGTGCCGGTGGGCTTGCGGACCGTGTCCTTGAGGGCGGCCCGGTCGTCGAAGTGGCGGCCGGTGATGGTGCCGCCGGTGCGCAGGGCCTCGACGGTGCCCTCGAAGCAGACCGTGCCGCCCCCCGCCCCGGCGCCGGGGCCGAGGTCGACGACGTGGTCGGCGATGGCGATGACCTCCGGCTTGTGCTCCACGACGAGGACCGTGTTGCCCTTGTCGCGCAGCCGCAGCAGCAGGCCGTTCATGCGCTGGATGTCGTGCGGGTGCAGGCCGGTGGTGGGCTCGTCGAAGACGTAGGTGACGTCGGTGAGCGAGGAGCCGAGGTGGCGGATCATCTTGGTGCGCTGGGCCTCGCCGCCGGAGAGGGTGCCGGCGGGGCGGTCGAGGGAGAGATAGCCGAGGCCGATCTCCACGAACGATTCGAGGGTGTGCCGGAGCGTGGCGAGGAGCGGTGCCACCGACGGTTCGTCGAGGCCGCGCACCCAGGCCGCCAGGTCGCTGATCTGCATCGCGCAGGCGTCGGCGATGCTGATCCCGTCGATCTTCGAGGAGCGGGCGCCCTCGCTGAGCCGGGTTCCGTCGCAGTCGGGGCAGGTGGCGAAGGTGACCGCGCGCTCCACGAACTCGCGGATGTGCGGCTGCATCGACTCCTTGTCCTTGGAGAGCATCGACTTCTGGATGCGCGGGATCAGACCTTCGTAGGTCATGTTGATGCCCGCGATCTTCATCCGGGTCGGCTCGCGGTACAGGAAGTCCTGCAGCTCCTTCTTGGTGAACTTGCTGACGGGCTTGTCCGGGTCGAAGAAGCCGGACTCGATGTAGAGGCGGGAGTTCCAGCCGCCGCCCTTGTAGCCGGGGACGGTGATCGCGCCCTCGCTGAGGGACAGGGTCTCGTCGTAGAGCTGGGCGAGGTCGAGGTCGGTGACGGCGCCCCGGCCCTCGCAGCGCGGGCACATGCCGCCGGTGATGCTGAAGCTGCGCCGCTCCTTCACCCTCTGGCCGGCGCGTTCGACGGTGACGGCGCCGGCCCCGCTGATGGAGGCGATGTTGAAGGAGAACGCCTTGGGCGAGCCGATGTGCGGCTTGCCGAGGCGGCTGAAGAGGATGCGCAGCAGGGCGTTGGCGTCGGTGGCGGTGCCGACGGTGGAGCGCGGGTCGCCGCCCATCCGCTGCTGGTCGACGATGATCGCGGTGGTCAGTCCTTCGAGGACGTCGACCTCGGGGCGGGCCAGGTTGGGCATGAAGCCCTGGACGAAGGCGGGGTAGGTCTCGTTGATCAGCCGCTGCGACTCGGCGGCGATGGTGTCGAACACCAGCGAGCTCTTGCCCGAGCCGGAGACTCCGGTGAAGACCGTCAGCCGGCGCTTCGGGATCTCGATGCTGACGTCCTTGAGGTTGTTCTCCCGCGCGCCGTGTACGCGGATCAGGCCGTGGCTGTCGGCCACGTGCGGCGTGGACGTCGTCTTCTCGGTCTCTGTGGCCATGCTCAAACCCGTCTCCGTCTGCTGCGCGGGGTCCTGGTCGATCGCCGCCACGCTAGCCGGGGTCAGAAGCCTAATGCTTCTCCATTCCTGACCGGTTCGCGTGCACCGGGGGCGACGCCCGGTTGCCCCGCCCGCTGCCCGGCGGATGCGCGGGGGCTCAGCCGAACCACCGGGTGATCGACACCCGCTGGGGACGATGACGCGGGCAGACGGGTCGAGCGCGAGCGGCTACGAAGATTTTGCGTTCTCGCGGGACACCCATGAACCGGCCCCCACCTGCGCCGAGTCCGCTATGTCCGCCCGTACGCCCCACAGGTAACGGTGAGTTCACCCGGCTTCTCTTCCTCGACAGTCTACGCGCGTGGTGTCATGCCCACGCTCACCCACCCCCCACGTGAGCGTCTACTCGACTAGGAGTCACGCACATGCTGTCGAAGCTTCTCGTTCGCGCGGGTGTCGCCCTGGCGGCCACTGCGGCCGTGGTCACCACCGCGGTCCCCGCGAACGCCGCGAGCTACTCCGCGTTCGCCTTCTCGCTCAGCAGCAGCGAGCCCACGATCTACGACTTCATCAACTCGGCCACCAGCTCGCTCGACATGACGATGTACGAGCTGGAGGACACCACGGCCGTCAACGACCTCATAGCCCTGGAGAACAAGGGCGTCACCGTGCGGGTCGTCCTGGACCAGGCGCACAAGAGCGCCAACAACTCCGCCTACACCTCCCTCACGAACGCGGGCGTGGGTGTGGTCTGGTCGCCGTCCAGCTTCGTCTACACGCACCAGAAGACCATCACGGTCGACGGCACCAAGTCGCTCGTCCTGACCGGCAACCTGACCTCCCAGTACTACTCGACCGGCCGGGACTACGGCGTCTTCACCGACGACACCAGGGACGTCGCGGCGATCGAGAAGGTCTTCAACGCCGACTACGCCGGAACCTCCGTCACCCCCACCGACGGCGACCACCTGCTCTGGTCCCCCACCGACTCGCGCAGCCGCCTGCTGACCGTGGTCAACGCCGCCACCAAGACGCTCGACGTCGAGGAACTGGAGTTCAGCGACAGCACGGTGGTCAACGCCATCGTGGCGAGGGCCAAGGCGGGCGTGAAGGTGCGGGTCGTGCTGGAGACGCCCGGCGACTACTCCAGCGAGGTCTCCGCGGTGAAGGCCGCCGGCGGCACGGTCGTCGGCTACTCCGACCCCAACGGCTTCTACATCCACGCCAAGGCCATGGTCGCCGACTACGGCCTGTCCACCCAGGAGGTGGAGGCCGGCTCCATGAACATCAGCAGCAACTCCCTCTCCAACAACCGTGAGCTGGGCATCATCCTCACGGGCACCGGGGTGGCGCAGTCGGTGGCCACGACCGTCGAGACCACGTTCAACAGCGACTACTCGGGCGGCACAGCCGCGTAGCGACCGGATTCCGCCGGCCCGCCCCGGCCGTGCCGCACCACGGCCGGGGCGGGCACCGCCCGTGGTGCGGCACGGAGCCCGGTGCCGGTCGGCCGCTGTTCGGCAGGCCACCCACGCCCTGTACGTCCGCCACCTGGCCGTAATCTTGCGCACGTGAACGCCGAGATCGCCCCGGACCCCCTGGACGCCCCGCAGCCCCGGCCGCAGTCGCTCCTGCTCGCCTTCTTCGGCAACCACGTACTGGAGCAGGGCCCGCTGGCCGTCTACTCGGGCAGCATCATCACGGTCCTGGGCCGGGCGGGCGTCGGCGAGCAGGCCGTACGCTCCACGCTGACCCGCATGGTCAACCGGAACCTGCTGCAACGCCAACGGCAGGGCCGCAAGATGTACTTCGGCCTGACGCCGTCGGCCACAGAGATCCTCCATGACGGCCGGCGCCGCATCTGGGAGACGGGCGCCGTCAACGACGACTGGGACGGATCCTGGACCCTGCTGGGGTTCTCGCTGCCGGAGTCCTGGCAGCGCCAGCGGCACGATCTGCGCTCCCAGCTCGGCTGGTCGGGGTTCGGTCCGCTCTACAGCGGCCTGTGGATCGCGCCCGGCCGGGTGGACGTCTCCGGCGTCGTCGCCGAACTCGGGCTCTCCGCCCACGTGAAGATCTTCCACGCGCTGGCCGACGAGGCCACGGACATCGACCTCATGATCCGCGACACCTGGGACCTGGAGTCCGTCGCGGCCCGGTACGAGGACTTCCGCACCCGCTGGGAGGCCTGGCGGGCCGGCCCGGATGACGACGCCGTGGTCACCCGGCTGCGGCTGGTCAGCGAGTGGCTGGGCATCATCCGCACCGATCCCCGGCTGCCGGTCCGGCACCTGCCCGCCGACTGGCCGGCCCACGAGGCGGAGACGGCGTTCCACCACCTCGCGGCCGAGACTGAGGCCCCGGCCCGCCGGATGGCCGCGGCCCTGCTGGAGACCACGCCCCTGTGACCCGCCGTGTGCGGAGAACGGGCGCGCGGTCTGCGCGGAATCCCTGATCAGCCCGGATGGCGCGGCGATCTATGCTGCTGGGGGCAGGTGGTTCGCCAGACCGTCGATGGAGAGGGTGCCGGGGTACGGCGACGCTCCCTGTCCGGCATCCGCACCGTGTCCGTCTCTCCCGAGGAAGCCCCGTTGAACTTCTGGTCGATCTATGAGCATGGTTTCGCGCGCGTCGCCTCGTGCACGGGCCACACCGTCATCGCCGACCCGCGCGCCAACGCCGACGCGGTGCTGCGACAGGCCCGCCGTTGCGCCGAGGAGGGCGTCGCGGTGGCGGTCTTCCCGGAGCTCGGCCTGACCGGTTACTCGATCGAGGACCTGCTGCTCCAGGACGCGGTGCTCGACCAGGTCGAGGAAGCCGTCGAGGCGGTGCGGGCCGGTTCCGCCGGGCTGCTGCCGGTCCTCGTCGTCGGCGCCCCGCTGCGGCACCGCAACCGCGTCTACAACTGCGCGGTCTTCGTGCACCGCGGCCGGATCCTCGGGGTCGCGCCCAAGTCGTACCCGCCGAACTACCGGGAGTTCTACGAGCGGCGCCAGATCGCCGCCGGCGACGACGAGCGGGGCGGCACCATCCGGATCGGCGGCGAGAGGGTGCCGTTCGGGGTGGACCTGCTCTTCGAGGCGGAGGACGTCCCCGGTCTCGTGCTGCACGCCGAGATCTGTGAGGACATGTGGGTGCCGGTGCCGCCGAGCGCGGAGGCGGCGCTGGCCGGCGCGACCGTGCTGGTCAACCTCTCCGGCAGCCCCATCACGGTCGGCCGCGCGGAGGACCGGAAGCTGCTGTGCCGCTCCGCGTCGCAGCGCTGCCTCGCCGCGTACGTCTACGCGGCGGCCGGGCTCGGCGAGTCGTCGACGGACCTGTCCTGGGACGGCCAGACCATGATCTACGAGAACGGCGCGCTGCTGGCCGAGACGGACCGGTTCCCGCTCGACGACCAGTACGCGGTGGCCGACGTCGACCTGGACCTGCTGCGGCAGGAGCGGGCCCGGATGGGCTCGTTCGACGACAACCGCCGTACCCACGCGGCCCGCGCCGGCGGCTTCCGGACCGTTGTCTTCCGGCTCGACCCGCCGGCGGCCGACCTCGGGCTGCGGCGCCGGGTGGAGCGCTTCCCCTTCGTCCCGGCCGACCCGCAGCGGCTGGCCCAGGACTGCTACGAGGCGTACAACATCCAGGTCGCCGCGCTCCAGCAGCGGCTGGCGGCGATCGGCGGCCCGAAGATCGTCATCGGCGTGTCCGGCGGCCTCGACTCCACGCACGCGCTGATCGTCGCCGCCCGTGCCATGGACCGCGCGGGCCGCCCGCGCAGCGACATCCTGGCCTTCACCCTGCCGGGCTTCGCGACCGGCGAGCACACCAAGGGCAACGCCCACCGGCTGATGAACTCGCTCGGCGTGACGGCGGCCGAGCTGGACATCACGCCGACCGCGCGGCTGATGCTGGAGGAGATGGGCCACCCGTTCGCCGCCGGCGAGCCGGTCTACGACGTGACCTTCGAGAACGTGCAGGCCGGGCTGCGCACCGACTACCTGTTCCGGCTGGCCAACCAGCGCGGTGGCATCGTCCTCGGCACCGGGGACCTGTCGGAGCTGGCGCTGGGCTGGTCGACGTACGGCGTCGGCGACCAGATGAGCCACTACAACGTCAACTCCGGGGTGCCGAAGACGCTGATCCAGCACCTGATCCGCTGGGTCATCAGCAGCGAGCAGTTCGACGCGGAGACCGGCAGGACCCTCGCGGCGATCCTCGACACCGAGATCAGCCCGGAGCTGGTGCCGGGTGAGGAACTGCAGTCCACCGAGTCGAAGATCGGCCCGTACGCGCTGCACGACTTCACCCTCTACCAGGTGCTGCGGCACGGGTTCCGGCCGTCGAAGATCGCCTTCCTGGCCTGGCACGCCTGGCACGACCGGAAGGCGGGCGCCTGGCCGCCCGGCTTCCCCGAGGGCGAGCGCAAGGCGTACGACCTGGCGGAGATCCGGCACTGGCTCGACTACTTCTGCCGCCGCTTCTTCGCCTTCGCCCAGTTCAAGCGCTCGGCGATGCCGAACGGACCGAAGGTCTCGGCGGGCGGTTCGCTCTCCCCGCGCGGCGACTGGCGTGCTCCGTCGGACAGTTCGGCGAAGGCCTGGCTGCACGACCTGGCCCGCGTCCCCGAGTAGCCGCCGGATCGGCCTGCCACGCGCGGAGCCCCGCACCCGATCCGCCGGGTGCGGGGCTCCGCGCGTGGGTCCGGTCCGCCGTCAGTCGCCGGCCGGTCGCATGACGAGGCAGGTGGTGGTCGCGTGGGCGATCAGTTTCCCGCGCTCGTCGAGCACCTTTCCTTCGGCCGTGGCGGTGGTGCGGCCGACATGGATGACGTTCCCCTCGGCCCTGAGGGTCTGGCCTCCGGTGTGGGCGGCGCGGATGTAGTTGACCTTGAGTTCGAGGGTGGTGTAGCCGACGCCTGCGGGCAGGGTGCTGTGGACGGCGCAGCCCATCACGGAGTCGAGGAGGGTGGCCGCGATGCCGCCGTGGACGGTGCCGAGGGGGTTGGCGAAGTCGGGGCGGGTGTCGAGCGACATGACCATACGGCCGTACTCCACCTCGTCGAAGCGCATGCCGAGCAGCCTGCCGATCGAAGGGGGCACGGTGTCGGTCGGCCGCGCGGACTGTATCCAGTGCATCAGTTCGAGGCCGGACAGGGCGGCGAGGTCGGTGGTGGACACGGGTGGCTCCTCGGTGTGCTGGTGGCGGTGCGGGCCGGTCCGCCGCTCTCCGGGCAGCGGGCCGCAGTGGTCGTCAGGTGTCGTCACCGGTGGTGGCAGGCGTGGGTCGGCAGGTCGTCACCGGTCGCTGAAGGCGTGGGTCAGCAGGTCGCGCAGTTCGGCGGCGGCCGCGTCCAGCGGTGCGGTGGTCTGCTCGGCACGGCACATGATCACGGCGCCTTCGAGGGCGGCGATGACGAAGGCGGCCAGCCGGGTGCTGCGCGGCTGCGGGAGACCGTGCCGGCAGAAGTGCGCGGCCAGTGCCTGCTGCCAGCGGGCGAAGACGGCGGCGGCCGAGCGGGCCAGCTGGGGTGCCTCGTCGTTGGTCTCCGCGGCCACGGCCACGACCGGGCAGCCGACGCGGTAGCCGCTCTCCGTCAGCCGCTCCCGCCACAGTGCGACGAAGGAGTCGACCGCCGCCACGGGGTCGTCGGCCTCCATGGCCGCGTCGATCCGCCTCGCCATGCGGTCGCCGGACCGGTTCACCGCCTCCTCGACCAGCTGTGCACGGCCGCCGGGGAAGTGGTGGTAGACGGAGCCCCGGGGAGCGCCGGTGCGTGCGAGGACCCGGTCGATGCTGGTGGCTCCGGCTCCGTACTCGCGCAGCAGGTCGGCGGCGCCACGCAGCATCCGTTCCCGGCTGTCGCTCCTGCGCGGACTCATGCGACCACCGCCCTTCGTTCCCGTGGAGACACATCACGTCCCTACGCAAGAGTAACTTATGGTGTGTGCCATAGAACATGCAAGAGTGGAGACGAGGAGCACCCGGCCCGGTTCGGGGCCGGCACCCCGGCCGGGGTAGGCTTGATCTTGAGCGAGGCACCCAGTTCCGGGTGGCACGCGACGCGTTGGTGGTCCAAGGAAAGACGCCCCGCTTCCTGCGGGGAAATGCAGGTGCAAGGCCTGCCCGGCGCTCCGCGCGAAGAGCCCCGTCCCTGACGAATCAGGGACGGGGCTCTTCGCGCGTGCGGCCCGCGCCGGCGGCCCGGCGCACTCTGACGGCCGAACATCCGGACGGCGCCCGGTACCGGGGCAAACCACCTGGTCAGAGCGTTCGCCTTGGCATGGTCGCCGCGCGGCACGGGGGGTGACCGGTTGCGGGGCCGCACCCCGCTTTCCACGGTGGGCGAAAGACAGCAGTTCTCGAAAGGAACCCCATGCGCGCCCTAGCCTCCCGCGGCCTCCTCGTCTCCCCCCTGGTCTGTGCCGCCCTGGTTCTCGGCCCGGCGGCCGCCTCCGCTGCCGCCGCCGACGCCGGCCGAGAAGCGACGGAACCCGGTGTCGCGCAGACGGCTCCGCGGCCCGGCACCGACCTCGCCACGCTCCTCGACCGGATCGACGCGATCGACTCGACCAAGTACGACCGTGCCCTGACACCCCTGCTGGACGCGCTGCCCGGTCTCGCCGCGACGGAGGGCACGCCCATCGCCCCGGCGCAGGCCGCCGCCTATGCGAAGGCGCTGCAGGAGTGGAGCAACACGGTCCAGGAGCGGCTGCGGCGCCTGGACGCGGGCGCCACCGACCGCGCGCACCGGGCCGCCGACCCCGTCTCGGACCTGGTGAACGCGATCCAGGCCGCTGTCGACAGCCTGCTCGGCTCGCTGACCTCGCTCGACCTCGGCGGGGTGCTGGGCGCCGTCACCGGGCTGCTGGCCCCCATTCTCGACGCGGTCACCGGCCTGCTCGGCGCCGTACCCGCGCTGCCGTCGCTGCCCTCGACGGGCAGCCTCGTCTCCACGACGACCGTCGCGCCGTGAGGACCTGACACGGCGTCGGTGCGGCCTCCGCCGCCGGGCCGCCCCGAGATCCGGGCGGCCCGGCGGCGCGCCCGCTCCCTCCCGAGACCGTCAGTGCCCGTTCCAGCCGGGGACGGTCGGCAGGACCTGCTCCGCGACCCGGACCAGGGCGGTGTCGTCCGGGGGTACGTCGTCCTGCCGCCAGAGCGCGACCTCGAACGTGCCCCCGCCGTCGTCCCTGCCGTGCTTGGAGACCAGGAGGCACCGCGCGGTGCCGCCGGGGCCCGTGCTCGCCTTGCCGCCACCGAGGTTGAATCCGATGGAGATGGTCGGGCTGGAGTAGAGGACGGCGGGGTGCCCGAGGACGGTCGTCCTGCGGGCGTCGCCCATCAGGTCGCCCGCCGTGGAGACGGTCATGTGGTCGTACGACGCCGTCAGCTTCACGGAGTACGTCTCCAGGGTCACCGTCGCCTCGGGTTCGGCGATCTTCGTGCCCCCGGCGAGCGTGAGCCACTCCCCGCTGCCGTCGGCGGTCTCGGCGTGCTCGTGCGAGGTCCCCAACAGGGCGGGCAGGTCCGGGCGGTTGAGCGCCCTGCACAACCGGCCACCGGAGACATAGCGGGCCGGCAGGTGGTCGTCCGGCTTCGAGCAGGCGGCCGGCTCGCTCGCCGTGTCCTTCGGGTGGACGAACTCCTTCTGCGCCCACAGAGCGCCCACCACGACGGCGAACAACGCCACTGCCGCGAGGGCCTGAAGCCCCGGTCTGCCGTCCTTTTCGGGCTCGGCGAAGCCCTCGGTCATGTCCCCCACCCCCGCTGTGCGTCCCCTGTGCGCGGTGGAGCCTAACTGATGTTCACGGGGAAGGCACGCGCCGCACATGCCTCTCGGTGGCAGGGGATTCCTCCGGGAGTGTTTGATGGCGGGAGCACGCTGCAAGCCGGAGGAAGCAGGGGGGACGCGGTGACCGACGGACGGGTCGTCGAGGCGGGCGGGAGCGCGCTGGTGGTGCGTCGCAGGCCGCGGGAGCAGACCCGTGCCGCGGTGCTCGTCCTGCACGGCGGGCAGGAGAACGGACTCCGCCCGGCGCGCTCCTGGCAGCCGGCCGCGCTGCGCATGCGCCCGTTCGTCAGTGCCGCCGCCTCGGTCTCCTCGCCCCGTGACGTGCTGATCGGTCAGGTGCGTTACCGCTATCAGGGCTGGAACGACGCCGCCGACCCGCTCCAGGACACGCTGCGTGCGCTCGACGAGCTGCGTGGTCTGGCCGGCGACGCGTCCGTGGTGCTGGTCGGCCACTCCATGGGCGGCCGGGCGGCGCTGCGCGCGGCGGCCGATCCCGCGGTGCGCGGGGTGCTCGCGCTGGCCCCCTGGTGCCCGTCCGGCGACCCGGTCGACGATCTCACCGGGACGAGGATCGTCGTCCTGCACGGGGACCGTGACCGGACCACAGCTCCCTCGGACTCGGCCGCGTACGTACGGCAGGCCCGCGGCGCCGGTGCGCAGGCGGGGATGGTGCTGCTCAGAGGCGGCGAGCACGCGATGCTCCGCCGCAGCCGTGACTGGCACCGCGCCTCGGCGGCCGCCATCAGGCGGTTGCTGCGCCCCGAACGCGACCTCGACGGATGGACGGCCGAGGCCTGCGCGGCGGACGGGCCGCTTCTGCGCTGATCCGCGCCCTGGTAGGGTGCCTCGCCCCCTTGGGACATCCACCCGCACGGGACATCCACCCAGAGGACTGCCGATGCCGATCGCACGACCGTTCCGGATTGTCACGTACCTGACAGTCACGCTCCTGGTTCTCGCCCTCTCCGGCACCGCCCCGGCCGCTGCCGGACCGCAGTCCGCGCAGTCCGCACAGTCCGCCGCGCAGGCACCGGCCACCGGCACCTGGCAGCCCCCGCTGTCCACCCGGGGCCGCTACATCGTCGACGCCGCCGGCAATCGCTTCCGCCTCAAGGCCGCCAACTGGGACGGCGCACAGGGCTCCTGGACGGGCAGCGGCAGCAGCGCCGATCCCGCGAACCACCACGCCGGCCAGGACTCCTACGGCATCCCCCTCGGCCTGGACCGCGCGCCCCTGTCCCAGCTCGTCTCGGACTTCCAGGCACTCGGCATCAACAGCATCCGGCTGCCGTTCTCGAACGAGATGATCCACACGACGACCCCGGTGCCGGACGCCGCGGTCACCGCCAATCCGCAGCTGCGCGGCAGGACCCCGCTGAAGGTCTACGACGCCGTCGTGACCGCCCTCACCGGGGCGGGCTTCGCCGTCATCCTCAACAACCACACCAACACCTCCCGTTGGTGCTGCGGAGTCGACGGCAACGAGCGCTGGAACAGCAGCCAGTCGACCCAGCAGTGGGCCGACGACTGGGTCTTCATGGCCCGCCGTTACGCCGCGAACTCCCGTGTCGTGGGCGCCGATCTCTACAACGAGGTACGCCGGGACGTGCTCGACGACCCCAACTGGGGCCTGGGCGACGGCCACGACTGGTACGCGGCCGCCCAGCTCGCCGGCGACCGCATCCTCACCGAGGCGAACCCGAACCTACTCATCGTCGTCGAAGGCATCAACTGGACCGGCCTGCCGGTCGACGGACTCCCCCACGGCCGCCCCATGCTCACCCCCGTCCGCACCCTCTCCCACACCCTCGTCGACGCCCACAAGCTGGTCTACTCGGCCCACTTCTACGGCTACACCGGCCCCCGTCACAGCGGCGCCACCGGCATCGGCGAGACCAGCGACCCCCGCTACCAGGACCTGACCCGCGACGAGCTGTACCAGGCCCTCGCCGACGAGGCCTTCTTCGTCACCACCCAGGGGAAGCACTACACGGCGCCGGTCTGGATCAGCGAGTTCGGCATCGGTGCGAACGAGACGGGCACGGCCGCCCGCACCTGGTTCGGCAACATCACCGACTACTTCGCCGACCAGGACGCCGACTTCGCCTACTGGCCGCTGGTCGGCTGGGCGGGCCACGACGACTGGGCGCTGCTGAGCTACGACAGCTCCGGGCACCGGTCCGGCATCCTGGACGGAGGCGACTGGCGGGTCACCGCCTGGAACCACCTCATGAGCTCCGCCGGCCGCACCGGGTACGTCGAGCCGGGGACGACCTGGCGCATGCTGTCCACGGACCACGGCGACCAGGTGGAGTCCCTGCGCGTTCGGGCGGGCGGCGACTGGGACTCTGGCGCCTACAAGGCGGTCTGCCCGGACGGGCTGCGGCTGATCGGTCTCGCGCACTCCGGCGGCCGCGGTCTGTGCACCGACGCGACCGCCGGCGACCTGCGCGCCACGGGCAGCGCCCAGACGGTGGTCACGGACGAACGGTACCTCCCGGCGGGCGGCGACTGGGCGTCCGGCTACACCAAACTGCAGTGCCCGGCGGGACAGTTCGTCATCGGCTACAGCCGCCGCGGGGAGCGGGTGTCAGCGGTGCTGTGCGCACCCGCGTCCGCCGCGCTGGGCGCGAGCGGCCGGACCGTGTGGTTCGACCGCTCCGACAACCGGCCCGCCGACGGAGCGGGCGACGACTTCGCGTACGGCGCCTACAAGGGCCAGTGTGCCGCAGGCGAGTTCATCGCGGGCGTCGCCTTCACCACCCGGGTGGGCAGCGCCCAGGGGCCGGCCGCCGTGCTGTGCGTCCCGCTGCCGTCCTGAAAGAAGGTCCTGTTCCGGCGAGGTTGTCCGGTGGCGCTTCGAAGGACGCACGGGTCCGCGACTGCTGGGGCGAGAGCGGTCAACGCAGCCGAAGCGCCGCCGGTTGGCACCGCCCGTCGTGTCCGTGCCCGCGTGCGCGGCGGTCATGGGGCAAGCAACAGCCGTCCGACGACGGCAAGGCTGCCGGCCGCCGCTGCGGGCACGGCCAGGACGGCTCGCCTCCCGCTTGCCGGGCGGTCAGTCGGCGCAGACGGCCGGTGGTCTTCGGGCGGCGATGGTCTTGCGGAGGCGGTCCTGCGCGTCGGTGGGGGCGTCGGCGGTCACCAGTGCCTGCGCCACCGCGCCCGCGACCGGGGCCACGTCGAGGACCCGGGGGCGGGCCAGCGGGGCCTCGTCGGCCAGGCGGGCGCCGATGTGGTCCCGGAGCAGCAGCTGGTCGTTCTGGAGGGTGCCGCCGCCCAGGACCACCGGGGTCGGGGTGCGCAGCAGTCGCAGGCGGCGGAGCAGCGCGGTGACCATGGCGACGATCTCGTCGCCGAGGCGTTCCACGATGCCCCGTGCCACGGCGTCGCCGCTCTCGGCGGTCGCGAAGACCACGGGCGCCAGGCCGTGCAGGGCTGTCACCGGGAGCTCACCGGCGCTCACGGCCAGCGCGACGGCCTCCACGCTGTCCAGGCCGAAGCGTGCCGGCAGCTCCTTGCGGAGCCGGGTGGCCGGCCCGCGTCCGTCGCCCGCGCGCACCGCCGCGCCCAGGCCGGCCCGGGCCACCGCGAGCCCGCCGCCCCAGTCTCCGGTGATGTCGCCGAGGGACAGGAACCGGGCCGTGCGGCCGTCAGGGTGGACGGCGGCCGCGTTGATGCCTGCGCCGGACACCACCGCCACTCCCCAGCCGTCCGGCGCGCCGGCCCGCAGGACGGCGAGGGTGTCGTTGCGGACCAGGACCTGATCCGCCACGCCCAGCGCGCTCAACTGCCCCAGCGCCAGCCGCTCCTGGGCCCGGCGGTCGACGTTCGCGAGGAAGTACGCGCCGACCTGGACCGGGGTCGTGGCCTGCAGGCCCGCCTCAGCGAGCGCGTGCCGGCCGAGGCGGGCGAGCCGTTCGGTGGTGGTTTCCATGCCCTCGGTGTGCGGGCGGGTGCCCGCACCGCGCACCCAGGACAGCAGCCGGCCCTCGGTGTCCGCGAGGACGAGGTCGGTCTTGGAGTTCCCGCCGTCGACGCCCACCACCAGCTCAGGCATCGGCGGCCTCGCTCGCGAAGAACCGGGGCAGACGGGCGCGGTTGGCCCCCAGCAGGGCGTCGAGGAGCTCGGCGGCGAGCCCCCATTCGCGGACGAGGGGGTTGGCCACCAGTGCCCTCCGGGCCACCGCACGGTCCCCGGTCAGGGCGGCCTCGATCGCCAGCGTCTCGTACGCGGTGACCGCCTGGACCAGCCCGAGCATCTCGGGCGGCAACGGCGGCACGGGCACCGGGTGCGGCCCGTCGGCGTCGACGTCGGCGGCCACTTCGACCACGGCCTGGTCGGGCAGCCCGGCCAGCAGTCCGTCGTTGCGGACGTTGACGTAGTGATGGGCGCCGTCGCCGGTGAGCAGGCTGGTGACCAGGGCGGCCGCGGCCTCGCTGTAGTAGGCCCCGCCGCGCTGCTCCAGCAGGTCGGGCTTGTGGTCCAGGCCGGGGTCGGCGTAGAGGGTGAGCAGTTCCTTCTCGATGGCGAGGACCCGCTCGGCCCGGTGGCCGCCCGCTCGCTGGGCCTGGACCTCCTGTTCCGTGCAGTAGAAGTAGTGGAGGTAGTAGGAGGGGATCGCGCCGAGGTCGCGCAGGGCCCCGGCGGGGACGCGGATCTCCGCGGCGAGCTCGTCGAGGGCGGGCCCGCCCAGCAGTTCCGGCAGGCGGTCCACGCCGTCGACGGTGACCGAGCGGATCCAGGACAGGTGGTTGAGGCCCGCGTGGCCGAGGCGCACCCGGTCGGGGTCGGTGCCGAGCCGGGCGGCCAGCTGACGCTGGAACTTGATCGCCACGTTGCACAGGCCGACCGCGCGATGACCCGCGTCGAGCAGGGCTCGGGTGACGATGCCGACCGGGTTGGTGAAGTCGACGATCCAGGCGCCGGGCAGCGCCCGGCGGCGTACCTCCTCCGCGATGTCGAGCACCACCGGCACCGTGCGCAGGGCCTTGGCGAAGCCGCCGGGGCCGGTGGTCTCCTGGCCGAGCAGGCCGAACCGGTTCGGCAGGGTCTCGTCGACCAGCCGGGCGGCCTGGCCGCCCACCCGCAGCTGGATCAGGACCGCGGCCGCTCCGTCGACCGCCTCGGTGAGGTCGGTCGTCATGGTCAGCCGGCCGGGGAAGCCCCGGCGGGCGAGGATACGGCGGGCCAGGCCGCCGATGACGGTGAGGCGTCCCGCATCGATGTCGTGCAGGACGAGTTCGTCGACCGGCAGCACGTCGGCGCGCCGGGCGAAGCCCTCGATGAGTTCGGGCGTGTAGGTACTGCCACCGCCGACAACGGTGATCTTCACTCGTACTCCTGTGGGAGATGTGGGGGCGGCTCGGCCCCGGGAGGTCGGCCCCGGAGGGCTCAGCCCTTGACGCCGGTCAGCGCGATGCCCTCGACGAAGACCTTCTGCGCCAGGAAGAACAGCACCAGGACCGGCAGCAGGAACATGAGCGAGGCCGCCATCTGCAGTTGATAGGCGTTCTGGTGCCCGTTCTTGGCGAGCTGGCTGAGGGCCACCGCGAGGGTCTGGCCGGTGTCGCTGTTGCCCGTGTACAGCAGCGGGTTGTAGAAGTCGTTCCAGGCGTAGAGGAAGGCGAACAGGCCGACCGCGGCGATCGCCGGGCGGGCCATCGGGATCAGCACCCGCCACAGGATGCGCAGTTCGCCCGCGCCGTCCACCCGGGCCGCCTCGGTGAACTCGTCCGGGATCGTGAGGAAGAACTGGCGCAGCAGGAAGATGCTGAACGCGTCGCCGAAGAACGACGGCACGATGAGCGGCTTGAGGGTACCGATCCAGCCGGCGTGCGCGTACATGACGTACAGCGGCAGGCTGGTGACCTGGGCCGGGATCATCATCGCGGCGAGGACGACCAGGAAGACCGCCTCCCGGCCGCGCCACTTCAGCCGGGCCAGCGCGTAGGCCACCGGCACCGAGGAGACGACCACGCCGATCGTGGACAGCCCGGCGTAGAGCATGGTGTTGAGCAGGTCGCGGCCGAACGGCATGGCCTTGAAGACCTCGCCGAAGTTGCCGAACTCCCAGGGCGAGGGCCACAGCGAGCCCGTGCCGGCCTGGTGCTGGGTCATGAACGCGGTGAGCACACCGATCGTCAGCGGGAGCAGGAAGCAGAGCGCGACGGCGACGGCGGGTGCGTGCTCGGCGAGCACGTGCAGCGCTCGGCGCCCGGCACGGGGCCCGGTCAGGGGAACAGTGCTCATCGGCCACCGCCCGAGTAGTGCACGAAACGGCGCGAGGCGCGGATGAAGACCACGGTCGCCGCGAAGATGACGAGGAACAGCAGCCAGGCCATGGCCGAGGCGTAGCCGGTCTTGAAGTACGCGAAGCCCTGCCGGTACAGCTCGGTCGAGTAGAACAGCAGCGAGTTGGCGGGGTAGCCGATCAGGTCGTTGCTGGACGAGGTGGCGTTCGCGGAGCTGGAGGCGACGAATGCCTCGGTGAAGTACTGGAAGGTGTAGATCATCCCGGTGAGCAGCGCGAAGAAGATCACCGGGGAGATCGCCGGGAGGGTGACGCTGCGGAACTTCTGCAGCGGGCCCGCACCGTCGAGTTCGGCGGCCTCGTACAGCTCACGGGGCACGTCCAGCATGGCGGCGGAGAAGATCACCATGACGTTGCCGCTCGCCCACAGCGCCATCAGCACGAGGCTGGGCTTGGACCAGGCGGGGTCGGAGAACCAGCCGGGGCCGTCGATGCCCACCCAGCTCAGCATCCGGTCGAGCGGGCCGACCGGGTTGAGCAGCACGATGAACGACAGGGCGGCGGCCACCACGGGCACCATCGACGGCAGGAAGAACAGCGTGCGGTACACGGCCCGGCCGCGCTTGACCCGGATGATCACCCAGGCGGTGACCATGGCCCAGGCGGTGCGCAGCGGCACCATGACGACGACCATCCACAAGGTGTTGCGCACGGCCGTCCAGAACGTGTCGGACTGGGTGAACAGGGCGCGGTAGTTGCGCAGTCCGACGAACTGCACCGGGCGGTAGGAGCCGGCCTGGAAGTCGGTGAGCGAGTAGTAGAGCGTGGCGGCCACCGGGTAGAGCACGAAGACGCAGAACCCGATGACGAACGGGGACAGGAAGGCGAGCACGACCCACCAGCGGGCCCCGCTCGCGCGCCGCCGCCCGCCCCGGGCGGCGCGCGTGCGCGCGGTGCCCGGGGCCTCGCCGACGGGGGCGAGAACGGTCGTCATCTCTACTGCCCGCTCTCGGAGTTGAGGTCGTCGATCTTCTTCCCGACCCCGGCGAGACCGCTCGCGGCGCTGCTCACCTTGCCCTGCTCGTAGTCGAGGAGGAACGCCCGCCAGGTGTCCATGTCCTCGATGCCGGCCGGGGTGAGCGTCTTGTAGGAGGAGTTCTTGTTCTCGAAGACGTCGACGAACGGCTTCCAGTGCGGGTCGTCCCGCTTGTCCCAGGCCTTGAGCGCGGCGAACGTGGTCGGGATGTTGTAGACCGTGTCCGCGAGGGTGTTCAGGAAGGTCGTGTCGGTGGTGAGCTGCTGGAGCGCGAAGAACGCCTCCTGCTTGTGCCGCGACCCGGCGGACAGATAGGCGACCGTGCCGAGGGTGCTGCCCGCGCCGTAGGTGCCCGACGAGCCGTCCAGGACCGGCATCGGCACCACGCCGTAGTCGAAGTCCTTCTTCTCCGAGGCGATCTCGCCGACGTGCCACTCGCCGTCGTACTCCATGGCCGCTGCCCCGGTCAGCAGCGGGTTGCCCGCGTCGTCGGCGTGCGGCTGGTAACGGCCCACGAACCTCTGGACGTTCGCCTCGCCGTAGTAGCCGATCAACTCCTTGTCCCAGCTCAGCAGTTGCTGCCACTTGGCATCGGAGGCGAAGGTGGTCCTGCCGTCCTTGCCGTAGAACTCGGTGCCGCTGTGCGCGCCGGTGAACAGGTAGCGGTTGACGTCGTAGTCGGAGCGGGGCACGAAGCCGTACGTCTTGATCGAGCCGTCGGCGTTCTTGACGGTCAGCTTCTTGGCGTCGGCGGTGAGTTCGGCGAGGGTGGTGGGCGGCTCGGTGATACCGGCCGCCTTGAACATCCGCTTGTTGTAGTAGAGCGCGAAGGCGTCGGTCAGCAGCGGGAGCGCGCACTGCTTGCCCTGGTAGCGGGTGTAGGCGAGGGTCGCGGCCGGGAAGGTCTTCGCCGTGTCGATCTTGGCGGAGGTGAGGTAGGGGCCGATGTCGGCGACCGTGCCGTTGTAACAGAACTTCGCCACGTTGTCGGGCGCGGAGCTGATGAAGACGTCCGGGGGATCGCCCGCGGCGACCGCTTTGGCGTAGGCGGCGTCGTCCTTGTTCGGCACGAACTTCACGGTCAGCCACGGGTACTGGGTGTGCAGCCGGTTCAGGGTCGCCTTGAACGCGGCCACCTCGTTGGGGAGGTGGTTGAAGGTCCAGACGGTGACGGTGGTGGGCTGGTGCGAGGCGCCCGCGGAGATGGCGGTGTCGGGTTCTGACGACGAGGGCCCGGTGGACGTGCAGCCGGCCAGCAGCAGCACTCCGGCGGCCGTGGCGGACACGGCCCCGGTGATAGGTTTGAACACTGATCGTCCTTCCTCGGAGACGGGATTTCCTGGGTGACGGATCGGTCGTCGGTCGACGGGCACGGCAATGCCCGGTGACCTTGAGCGGCGGCGCTGTCCGGCAAGACGGCGTCGCCGCGTCGTCTCTCAGGACAGAGCCGAGGGCTCGGCCTGGGGGACGGGGGTGGTGGCGGCGGCGAAGGCGGCCTCGCGGGCCAGCTTCGCCGACATGGTGGTCGCTCCGGTGAGCACGGCGTCCTGGCCGAGCCCGGAGGCGACGATGGGCGGCCGGAACGTACTGAAATCGGCCAGGTGGCGGGCGACGGGTTCGAGCAGCAGATCGCCGTTGGCGCCGATGGCGCCGCCCAGCACGATCAGCGCCGGGTCGATCAGGGGTACGACACAGGCCACCACGTAGGCGACGCTGCGGGCGGTGTCGTCCACGATCTCCAGCGCGCCGGGGTCGCCGGCGCGGGCCAGTTCGAAGACGGTGAGCGGGCTGCCGTCGCCCGGCAGGCCCAGCCGGCGGGCCTCGGCGCTGATGTAGCGGGCGCCCAGGTGTTCCTGCACCAGGTCGCGGCGCTGCCCCACCGGCGCGATCATGCGGTCGCTGGGCAGATAGCCGGCCTCGCCCGCGACACCCGTTGCGCCCCGCCGGACCTTGCCGTCCACCACCAGCCCGAGACCGAGCCCGACGCCGAGGCTGACCAGGACGAAGTCGTCGGTCTCGGTGCCGAGGCCATGGGTGCGCTCGGCCAAGGCAGCGAGATTGACGTCGTTCTCCAGGACCAGGGGGACAGGGATCGCCCGGCCGAGCGCCTCGCCCAGTCCGCTCCCCGCGTCGGGCAGCCCGGTGGTGTACGACAGTTGACGTCCGTCGGGGCCGACCGCGGCCGGCAGCCCGGCGACGACCTGGGTGATCTCCCCGAGCTCCCGTCCGACCTGTCCGGCCAGGTCCACACACATGTGCAGGATCTGCCCGACGAACGCCTCGGCGCCCCGCTCCCCGTGCTGCTCGGCCTCGGCGCGCGCCCGCACCCGGCCCGTGACGTCGGCGACCGCGGCACGGATCCTGCGGTGTCCGACGTCCACGCCGATCGCGAAGGCACAGTCGGCGTTCACCCCGTACTGAGCCGGTGCCGGCCCCTTGCGGCCGGTCGCCGGGCCCACCTCGGTGATGACCCCGCGCTCCAGCAGCAGGCCGACCGCGGCGGCAACCGTCGGCCGGGAGAGCGGGATCCGGCCCGCCAGGTCGGTGGTCGTGACGGGGCCTGCCTCGTCGATCGCCTCCAGGACGGCACGGCCGTTGAGCGAACGCAGCAACCCCTGCGGACCTGCTGGATAACGGCGGGTCACGGTGCCCCCATCTCGCCATCGACGGCCTCCGGGAAAGGCCTGCACGCGCTTGTAAGAAAGAAAGTTGCTTATTTATACGCTCGGACCTGGCCGGAATCAACCCTTCGGGCGCGACCTCCGGGGCGGGCGTGACAAGCCAGTGCGGATGGTGCCGCATCACGGTTTCCGCAGCCTTGACGTCGTGCACCGCGCCGGGCAGCGCGTGAGGCTCACAGCGGGTTCCCGAACCGATCGGCCAGGAGCTACCGGTTCACAGCGCGCGAGCCAGTCCCCCGCCCGGCGCCGGTGCCGCCAGGTCGTCGTGGTGTGACGGGGTGCCGGGGTTGTCGGCGGCGGCCGTGAGGATGGACTGCTGGAGGCGGCGCAGGCGGGCCGACGGTTCCAGTCCCAGGTCCCTGACGAGGAAGGTGCGCAGCTGCTGGTAGACGAGGAGGGCCTCGCCGCGGCGCCCGGAGCGGTAGAGGGCGAGCATGAACTGGGCGTGCAGGTTCTCGTGGGTGCGGTAGCGGCTGGTCAGGACGGTGAGTTCGGCGAGCAGTTCGCGGTGTCGGCCCAGCCGGAGATCGGCCTCGATGCGCTGGTCCAGGGCGCACAGCCGGCTCTCCTCCAGCCGCCGCGCCTCCACGGCCAGATGGGCCCCGGTGGATACGTCGGCGAAGGGCGGCCCGGTCCACAGGTCCAGCGCCCGGCGCAGAGTACCCGAGGCGCCTGTGAGGTTCCCGTCGTCCATGGCGCGACAGCCCTGTCGGCACAGCCGCTCGAACTCCCGGATGTCGCTGCTTCCGCCTCCCGCAGCGAGCAGGTAGCCGCCCGGCAGGGTCATCAGCACGTCCTTCGCGGACGGGGCGGCCACGGCCCCGGAATCCGCGCCCCGGCACAGCGCCGCCGCGATGAGGTCCCTGAGCTGGAGCACATAGGTCTGCAGGGTGGTGCGGGCGCTGCGCGGCGGAGTGCCCGCCCAGAGTTCCTCGATCAGGGTCCGGACCGGCACCACCTGGTCGGCGCGCAGTGCCAGCAGGGCCAGCAGCTGACGGGGCTTCGGCGCGGTCGGGGCGATGGAGGTCCCGTTCTCCCTCACGTTCAGTGCACCCAGCAGCCCGATGTCCACACGCGTCTCCCTGACCTTCTGATCTGACACCCCGCCAGTAGAAAACAGCATGAACGGTCTGTCAACACGCGTTCGGCCGGACTGTTTCCGGCGAACCGGAGGAGACCGGCCGCAGGAGTGCGCTTCCCTCCGGCCGGTCGCCGAAATAGCAGTGCAGAGCGGCTATTTCGGCGACATACAGGTGGCTTGCCACCGTGGCGATCCCTCGGATCGGCGAAGGAATCCGGCGCGATCTCGCCCTCGGGGACAGCCAAAAAGAGACCATCCGGTCGGTTAATTGCCCGCTCGGGTCAGGTGTCTCGCCCGCCGGTGCCGCCGGGGACGGCGAGCAGCACGATACCGAGGGCCAGAACCGCCAGTCCGCACCAGGAGACGCCCGGCAGGCGCTCGCCCAGGACCGCGACTCCCAGGACCGCGGCCACGGCCGGCTCGGCCAGCGTCAGGGTCGTCGCGACCTGAGGGGTGGTGTGACCGAGGCCGTGCCCGAACAGGCGGTAGCAGAGGAAGGTGGTGACCGCCCCCAGATACAGGACGACCGCCGTTCCCCGCACCGTCAGCAGGCCGCCGGCGCCGCCCCACAGCGCCACCGGCAGCACGAGCAGTGCCGCTCCCGCGAACATCACGCCCAGTACGGCGCCGGCGGCGTGCCCGCGGGCGATGAGCTGCCCGCCGACCAGGGCGTACACCGCGTACGACAGGCCCGCGAGCCCCGCCAGCAGCACACCGAGGGCGTCCACGGGGCGCCGTCACCGGCGAGTCCGGGGCCGAGGACGAGCACCGTGCAGCCGAGGACGGCCGCCGCGGTCGCGGCGGCCCAGCGGGCCGAGGGCCGGGACCGGCGGGTGAACCAGGCGAGGAGACCGGCGAGGACGGGGGCGCCGCCGAGCGCGATCACGGTGGCCACGGCCACCCCGGTACGCGCGACGGCGGGATAGAAGGTGAGCGGGTAGCCGGCCACCGCGAGGCTGCCCACGGCGAGCAGCCGGCGTTCGCCGCCGTTGCAGACCCCGGCCAGGGAGCGACTGCCGGGTGCGGTCAGGAACAGCAGCAGGCCGCCGAGGGCCAGGCCGGCGGCGCCGATGGCGGCGGCCGGTACTCCGGAGGGGGCGAGGGAACTCGCGGTCCCGGTGGTGCCCCACAGCACGGCGGCGGTGAGGATCGGGAGCGGTCCGGCAAGCGGGCCGGTGCGGCGGGGACGCGGGCGCGCGGCGGCGGCGCCGTCCGGCGCGCCGGAAGAGCGGGATGAGCGGGAAGAGTAGGAAGAGTGGGATGAGGCGTCGTTCGGCACAGTCGTGAACTTCCGTCGTCGAATACCGTCTGCGGACTGGTTTCGATACGGGCGCACGACACAGGCACCGGGCCGCCTCGAAGGCAGGGCCGGAAGCTTGGGTTCGATCCGTCGGTGTGTGCGTCCGTCAGGCGCAGAGCGGCGGCAGAACGACGTGCCAGTAGGTGTTCACGGGCTGATCGTACGGGGGCGGCCGCCGGGGCCTGGTGGCCGCGGTCTCCGGTCAGGGGGCGAACCGGGGGTCCGCCGCGGTCGGCGCGGCGGCTCGCCGTCCTCGGCACCGGCCGGCGTGAAGATCGATCCTGTCGCTTCCGTGATCGTCGGCATCCGTCCCTCGCACGTCGATGACATGCCCAACGTCACTTGTCGTATAGTTCGACCAAGTTTTGGACAACGTGCGTCGATATCGTTTCCCAGCGCCTGCCCGTGGGACAGACTCACCCGCGGAGGGGGGACGAGCACGTCCGTTTCACGCCGGACGTGCCATCCCGCAGTGTCGCGTCGCCCAGGGGAAGGCGGCGAGAAGACCAGCGGAGGAATGCATGACGCAGTCGCTTCCGGGGCAGCGCCCTGCCCAGGAGCAGGCCGGCGCCGGGAACGGGCGGCCACCCGTTGTCGTGATCGGCGCGGGACCCTACGGGCTGTCGGTGGCCGCCCACTTGCGGGCGGCGGAGGTGCCGGTGCGCGTCTTCGGTGACGTGATGGGCAGTTGGCGGCACGCCATGGCCACCGGGATGTACCTGAAATCGACGCCGGCCGCGACCGACCTGTCGGCGCCGGAGCCAGGCGGCCGCCTGGCGGACTTCCGGCGCGAGCACGGCGAGCCGGAACTGACCGAGCTGACACCGATCCCGTGCGACGTCTTCGTCCGGTACGGACAGTGGTTCCAGAAGCGGTACGTCGGTGGGGTCGAGCCGACCCGGGTGACGGCCGTCGATCGGGCGGCGGCCGGACCCGGCTTCGTCGTCCGGCTGGACGACGGGACGGAGATGGCGGCCTCGGCCGTCGTGGTGGCGACCGGACTGAACGGTCTCGCCCATGTCCCGGACGAGTTGCGGCACCTCGCGCCCGAGGGGCCGGGCCCACGGGCCCGTGTGTCGCACACCAGCCACCACACGGATCTGTCCGTGTACGCGGGACGGCGGGTGGCCGTCATCGGCGGGGGTCAGTCCGCGCTGGAGAGCGCCGCGCTGCTGCACGAGGCCGGTGCCGAGACGCAGGTCCTGGTCCGTGAGCGGACGGTGCTGTGGGGCATGACGCCCGACCTGGCCCGGCCCTGGACGCAGCGGGTGGCCAAACCGGCCTCGCCCCTCGGCACGGGCTGGATCCTGGCGGGTGTCTGCGCGTCACCCGGTGGCGTGCGGTGGCTGCCCGCGGCAGCCCGGCTGCTGCTGTTCCGGCGGGCGCTCGGCCCTTCGGGCGGCTGGTGGCTGCGGGACCGGGTGGTAGGTGTCGTACCGGTGCACACCTCGCGCCGGGTCACGGGTGCCGTGGTCCACGGGCCGGAGGTGTGTCTGGACGTCGCGGGCCCCGGGGGCGAGCGCGAGTCCCTCACGGTCGACCACGTGCTGGCGGCCACCGGTTACCGGCTGGACCTGGACGCACTGCCGTTCCTGTCGCCCACGGTGCGGCGCGCCCTGGCGTACGTGCCGGGTTCGAAGGCGCCCGCGCTGCGGGGGACGTTCGAGTCGTCGGTACCCGGCCTGTACTTCACCGGTTCGCTCGCGGCGCCGATGTTCGGGCCGATGATGCGGTTCGTGGCGGGCACGGAGTTCGCCGCCGTCCGCATCTCCCGGCACGTCGCGGCCGGCTGAGGAACCCGACGGCCGATCCCGGCGGGCCCGTCAGCACATCCTGGCGAGCGGGTCCGCCGCGCCGGGTGCCGGGGTGTCGCCGGTGGGGGCCGACAGCACCGACTGCCGTATCCGGCCCAGCGCGGCCGAGGGTTCCAGGCCCTGGTCGCGCACCAGAGTGGTGCGCAGTCGCCGGTAGGCGTCCAGGGCGTCGCTCCGGCGGCCCGAGCGGTGCAGGGCGAGCATGAGCTGGCCGCACAGGCTCTCGTGGGTGGGGTGCCGGTCGGCCAGTACGGTGAGTTCGGGGATCAGCTCACGGTGCCGGCCGAGCCGCAGGTCGGCCTCGATGCGCTGGTCCAGCGCGCACAGCCGGCTCTCCTCCAGCGCCCGGATCCGGGTGCGCAGGTACTCCCCCGCGGTGATGTCGGCCAGGGCCGGCCCCCGCCACAGGCCGAGCGCGGCGCGCAGCAGCCGGGCCGCCTCGCGCTGGTCACCTGCCTCCCTCGTCCGGTATCCGGTTCCGGCGATCCGCTCGAACTCCCTTACGTCGCTGGTGCCTTCGCCGCTGTCGAGCAGATAGCCGCCGGGTACGGTGCGCAGGACCTGTTTGGCGGTGCGCTTGCCCGCCCCGTCGGGGGCTCCTTGCAGCGCCGGGGCGATGAGGTCGCGCAGGTGCATGATGTACGTCTGCAGGATGGGGCGGGCACTGCGCGGGGGCCGTCGTCCCCAGAGCTCCTCGGTCAGTGTGCCGACGGTGACCGCCTGGTCGGCGTGGAGCGCGAGCACGGCGAGCACCTGGCGCGGCTTGGATGCGGTCGGGACGACGGAGACGCCGCTCTCCCGCACGTCGAGAACGCCGAGTATGCCGATGTCCATGCCGTCCCCCTGCTCGTCCGCCACCGTGGGTGGTGCGGGGCGGTTCCCGGGCCCCCGAGTCAAAAACGGCGCGGGCGGTTTGTCAAACCGAACTCCGGCCGGTCGGCATGCTCTTGGCCCGGGGCCGGGGAGCCGGGGAGCGCAACACTCGCGAACTGGTCTCCGTGCGCGGCGAGTTGGGGCAGCACCAGGGACCAGAACTGTTCGACGTGCCGGGCTGGGATCCGGTCGCGGTCCTCCGAGCCGAGCACCTCGAAGCCGAGGGTCGCGGCGACTATCACCGCGGCCACCCGGTCCGGTGACACCCCTTCGGCCAGCTGCCCGGCGCGCTGCGCCCGCAGCAGCTCTTCGCACACCCAGGCACGCCACCAACAGCCGAACCCCATGCCGTTCTTACGGGAGGGATCGACACTCAGCTTGAATCCGGCACGGACGACGACGTCGGCGGCGACCGCGGCCAGGACCTCCCGCACCACCGTGACCAGCAGATCCAGTGCGGAGGCGGTCGACGGCCGCCGGTCGGCGACCAGTTGCTCGACGGCCCGCCGGGCCGCGCTCTCCACCTCGCCCGCGAGAGCTTCCTTGCTGGGAAAGTGGAAGTGCAGCGCTCCGGCGCTCACCCCGGCCCGCCGACTGATCGCGGGCAGCGAGGACAGCGCGTACCCGTCGGTGGCGAAGATCTCGGCGGCGGCCAGAACGAGGGCCTGCCGGGTTCGGGCCGCCCGGAGCTGCTTGACCATCGCGTCCCCCTGTTGTTCCGGGCGAATCCGGAATTGGACGGTCCGATTCCCCCTGGGCCTGCAACATTGCGCTTCGAGAACCTCAGTAAACAGCACGATTGGTTGGTTGTCGGCGTTCGAGGCCCGGCCGGGCGACTACGGCTGTACTCGCGCGCCCCGGAGGCATCGGCCCGGCACGTGACAAACCAGGCAGGCGGTTTGGTTCAAGGCTGGTCAGGCCTCGGTGGGCACGGGCGATTCCTGCCGGTGGCGCTCGACTTCCTCGACGACCCGGGCGCCCCGGTCCGGCGCGGTGTCCAGCCGGATCAGGGCCGCGGGGGTGGCTATGGCCGGCAGTACGTGGTTGTAGAGGACGGAGATCCGGTCGTTGAGGTCGGTCCAGTCGGAGACCACCTCGGACATGAACTGGGTCCCGATCCAGGCCCCGAGGAAGCACTCCGCGGTCTCGCGCGGCGTGACGTGCGGCAGCACCTCCCCGCGTTCCTTGGCCTCCACGAGCTTGTCCGTCACCAGCTCGGTCCAGGCGGGCCAGGCACTGCCGAACAGGGAGCGCCCCTGGAGGTCGGCGGAGAGCCGTATGCCGGCGAGGAGGATGACCTCCTTGGGGATCCGGTGGGCCAGCGTCATGCCGATGTCCACCCACTCCTGGAGCTTCAGCTCGCGCGGCACCCAGTAGTCGTCGCTGATCTGGGCGTTGATCACACCCCGTGCGAGGGCTTCCTTGGAGTCGAAGTGGAAGTACAGGGCGCCCTTGGTGACTCCGGCCCGCTCGAGGATCTCGGCGATCGTCGCCGCCGTGTACCCACGCTCGGCGAAGACCGCGGCGGCGGCCTCGACAACAGCGCGCCGGGTCCGAATCGCACGCTCCTGACGCGCCATGGGGACCCCTCCTCGGTCAAAACAAAACCGGACGTGACGTACCTTACCCCAATCGGGGGTCGGCATTTCGGCCGCGCAGGGCCCGTTCCCGGCCGGTCCCGTCGCCGTCCGGTCCCGGTCCCGCGCCGGGGCCGGAGCGTCGGCTCGGGCGACGTGCCGGGCAGTTCACCAGGCGGTGCGCCCGCCGTCCACGGTAAGTGTGACACTCGCGACGAAGCTCGCCTTGTCACCGCACCGCCGGGCGGCGGGCTCCGCGGCCTCCTCCGGATCGGCGGCACGGGCCTGCGGGGCGGAGCGGTGGGCGCGCACCCTCGATCTCGGGGACCTGGCGAACCAGTCGTCGGTCATCTCCGAGCGGCGCCCTCCCCCGCGGTCATCCGGTCACCTCACGTGCGCCGGAGAGGGAGCCGGCGTCCTGCCAGACGGCGCCGAGCCCGGCCTCGCGGTCGAGGGTGCGCAGGCGTTCCTCGTCGATCTCGGCGAGGCCGCCGACCAGGTGCCGGACGCCCAGTTCGCGCATCAGCTCGCGCTGGAAGCCGTGTTCGAAGGTGCTGGGGTGGCCGACGAAGGGCACGTCCAGCTCCTTGGCGTGGCCGGCGAAGCGGGCGACGTCGTCGATGAAGACCGTCTGGTGGTAGTCGAGGCCGAAGCGGTCCCGGACGATCTCCCGGATGCCCGGGCGGAAGTCGTTGGTGCAGATGTAGTGGGGGGCGGTGAACAGGTGCTCCCAGGCGCCGAGATGACGGCGGAAGTGGGTGTCGTCGAGACCGCCGTAGCAGATGACGTCCAGGCCCAGGGCGCGCAGGCGGTGCAGGAGTTCCTCGGCGCCGTCGAGGGTGTGGACGGGGTGGTCGCGCACGTACCGCTCGCGCTCCGCGAAGTAGTCGGCGATGGCCTCCTGCTCGCTCACTCCGGCGCCGGTCTCCTCGATCAGCACCTTCGCGGCCGCGAGCCGGGACTGCGAGAAGAGCCGCTGCTCCAGCTCCCGGGTGTACGTGCCGCCGTACTTGAGGACGAGCCGGTGCAGGACGGGGCTGAAGCTGTCGTTGAGCAGGACGCCGTCTATGTTGACGGCGGCGAGGCGCAGGGTGCGCAATGATTCCATCGGGTCTCCCTCTCGCAGGCCGTTCGACCATCATGCAGGGCCTGTGGAGGCGAGGTGGGGCTCGGGTACCGCGAGGGGCGGGCCAACTCCCGGGATCTTGGCCGAAAGAAACCGTCGACCGGGTTTTCAGGGGGCGACAGGGACCCCGCATCCCACGACAACAAGCCGTCGACATCCGCCAGTTAGTCCGCTTTTCGCCGTGCCTTCGGCGTGGTTGAGCGCAAAAATACTTGGCCAAACCACCACTGAGCGGAGTCATGCATGGATCGAGTCGAACCACGCTTGGCGAATCCTTTACCTAGTGGCCGACCCGAGAAAACCGGTAGGTCCGTATCTTATAGGCGTCGAACAGAGCTTCAAGCCAACGAAGAGCTTTCCGACGGGGGGTCATCGATGAGTCTGTCCGCCAGCGAGATCGGAGTCGGTCTGCCCGTACTGCCTCGGCTGACCACCACGGTCCCCAAGGAGTACGTCCACCGGGCGTCCCTCGCCGAGGTGTTCCTCACCGGCTGTACCGCCCAGGCCGACGGGAGGCGGTTCTCCCTCACCGGGCAGTGGCCCCGCGCCCACACGTTCTTCAACAGCGCCGACGGTTCGAGTCATGACCCGCTCCAGGCCGCGGAGACCTTTCGGCAGGCCGGCATGTTCGTGACGCACGCGGAGCACGGCGTACCGCTCGGCCATCACTTCGTGCTGTGGTCGCTCAGTTGCCACACCGATCTGGAGCGGCTGCGGATCGCCTCCCGCCCCACCGACTTCCAGCTCGACGTGGCCTGCCCGGACTCCGCACCGCACGGCCGGGCGTCCGCGCGCCGGATGGGCATCGGGTTCACCCTGCGCCGGGACGGCGTCCCCGTGGCCCGCGGGGAGGGTCGGTACTCCGTCGTCACACCGCCGGTCTACGCCCGACTGCGTGCCAACCGGCCGGAGAATCAGGCCGCTACGGCCGACCCGGCCGTCGCGGCCGACCCGATGTCACCGGCGGCCGTCGGCCGCACCTCCCCCGCCGACGTGGTACTGACGGCCACGGACACGCCGGACCGCTGGCTGCTCACCCCGGACCTGGACCACCCGATCCTGTTCGACCACGACGGCGACCACCTGCCCGGCATGGTCCTGATGGAGGGCGCCCGGCAGGCCGCCTGCGCCCGGCTGGCGCCCCGCGCGCTGATCCCGGCGAGCACGTCCACGTCGTTCAACCGCTACGTCGAACTCGACAGCCCCTGCTGGATCGACGTCACGGAGGTGACGTCCAGGGGCGACGGCACGGCGACCGTCGACGTGGTCGGCGTACAGGACGGCGAGGTCGTCTTCACGTCCACGGTGAGCGGGCCGGTCGTCCAGGCCTGACAAGGGGCGCCGCAGTCACACACATCCGCCGCCGGGCCCCTCGACGGGGCCGGCGGCGGATGTCTCACGGGTCAGCGACGGTGGCTGAAGGCGTGCGGGTCCTCCACGGCCGGTTGGGCGACGGCGTGCCGCTCGTCGCCGGGACGGTGAGCGAAGCCGTGCCGCTCGTCACCGGGACGGTGGGCAAAGGCGTGCCGCTCGTCACCGGGACGGTGAGCGAAGGCGTGCCGCTCGTCACCGGGACGGTGGGCAAAGGCGTGCCGCTCGTCCGCGTCGCGGCGGTGGTGCAGGCCCCAGGAGGCGGAGTCGACGTAGCGCCCGCGGTCGTTGCGCAGGGTGGCGGTGTCGGCGTCGCGGTTCCACACGGAGGAGCGGCGGTCCTGGTACAGGTCCGTCCTGGTGTCCCGGCCCTCCCCGGTGTGGACGCGGACCGTGGCGCCGCCCGCCAGGCGGTAGTGGCGGAAGCTGTAGCTGTGGCCCTCGGCGTCCGACAGCGACCAGCCGCTGAGGTTCACCTCCCGGCGCGAGGTGTTGGTGACGTCCACCCACTCCCGGTTCAGGGCACGGCCGGAGAAGACCGCGCGGCCCTGCAGGTCGTGCTGTACGGCACTGATGACGACCGCGTCGCGGTGCGGCACCGCGGGTCGGGCGGCGGTCGCCGCGGCCGGCAGGGCCGTGACGCCCACCAGGGCAGCCGCCACGGCTGCGGCGGAACCGAGACGGCGGGCGGTCGCGGAAACGGAAACGGACACGTGTTCCCCCTTCACGGGGTTCGAGCACACTCCAGCCGCGTGCGGCGCGAAGCCGCAGGCCGCGAGGGGTGTGTGGGGCGAGGTGGCGACCGGTCGGCCGCGCAGCCACACCCTGCGCCCCCGCCGGGCGCAGACCGGGCGGCACACGGCGCCTATTACGGATCCTTCGCTTTCCTATGACTCTCGGATGTAACGTCCATTTATTAGTTGAATGGATGGATTTGACACCCTTTAACTCCCTTCCGCCCCGCAGGCAACGGCCTCGGCCGCCACCGGCCCCCTGGACGAACAGCGCCCCGCTCACCCGAAAGTGAGTAACAGCCAGCGCCCGATCGGCTCCACGGCAGAAGCGGATCTTCCGCGCGTCATGAGGAATTTCCAAACTGGTTAGTAACAAGGGGGGTTCGGGAGAAAGCGTTTGCCGCTACGTTTTGGCGTGCCTCATTGGCATGCCCACAACCCTCAGCGCACACCCTCCCCGTAGGAGACACCCCCATGCGCAGACTCGTTGCCTGTCTGGCGGCCGCGGTCGCCGCTCTCGGCGGGCTCACGGCGACGGCCACCCCGGCCGCGGCGGCCGGCTCGGGCACGTTCAGCGTGCTCACGTACAACGTCGCCGGACTTCCGGAAGGCCTGTCGAGCGCCCCCACCCCGCGCGACACCAGCACCACGGAGATCGGCAAGCGCATCGCGCCGTACGACATCGTCAACGTCCAGGAGGACTTCAACTACCACGCGTACCTGTACGCCACCGACACGCACCCCTACCGCACCGCCACCAGCGGCGGCGCGGGCATCGGCAGCGGGCTCAACACCGTCTCGAACTACGCCTGGGACGGCGACGACTTCGAGCGCGTCGGCTGGAACTCCTGCCAGCTCGACTCGGGCGACTGCCTCACGCCGAAGGGCTTCACCTTCATGCGCGAGCGGCTCGCCGAGGGCGTCTACGTCGACTTCTACAACCTGCACACCAACGCGGGCACGAACGACGGCGACGAGGCCTCCCGGGCGGACAACCTCAGCCAGCTGACCGACTTCATCAGCACCCACTCGGCGGGCAACGCCGTCGTGGTGATGGGTGACACCAACACCCGGTACACGCGCTCCGCCGACACGATCGCGGAATTCGCCTCGAACAACGGGCTCACCGACGCCTGGGTGCAGCTGGTCCGCGGCGGCAGCGCGCCGGCCAAGGGCAGCGACGCGCTGGTCTGCGACGACACCGCGGCGACCGTCCCCAACACCTGCGAGGTCGTCGACAAGGTCCTGTACCGCAGCAGCAAGCTGGTGAACCTGAACGCGACCTCGTACAACAACGAGCACGCCAAGTTCCTGACGAGCGACGGCCTGATGCTCTCCGACCACGACCCGATCACGGTCGGCTTCTCCTGGTCGCAGAACGCCGACTTCCAGCTGAGCGACCAGTTCGGCGGTCCGCACGGCGACTACTACCAGGACATCGACAAGGTGGCCGCGGGCGCCCGCGCCACCAGCATCTCGCTGCGCTCGGGCTCCCGTGTCGACCAGGTCGGCGTCACCCTCGCCGACGGCACGACGCTGACCCACGGCGGCACCGGCGGGACTGCGTCCTCGCTGACGCTGGGCAGCAGCGAGTACGTGACGACGGCGTACCTGTGCGAGGGCAAGTACAACAACACCACCCGCATCTTCTACGCGAAGTTCACCACCAACCTGGGCCGCACCCTCGCCGGTGGTGCGACGACCTCGGACTGCGCGACCCGCACCGCGCCGTCGGGCTGGCAGATCGCCGGCTTCCACGGCCGCTCCGGTGACGAGCTGGACAAGGTCGGCTTCATCTACACGAAGCGCTGACCACGCCCGGCCGGCCGGCGGACCGCTCATCGCGTCCGCCGCCCGGCCGGGGCGAGGGGCACATCGGCGATGATGGCCGCATGGCCGCCATGGACCTCCGCATCGACGTCACCGACCTGCCCGGCCGCTCCTCCCCGGCGCCCGGAGACAGCGGTTTCTCCCGCTACGGCGGCATCCATGTCGCCGTACAGCGCCGCAACCGCCCAGCCGAGCTACTCGACCCGCAGCCCGGCGACGCCGCCTCCGCGACCTGGAACCTGCCCTGCACGACGGCGGTCTCGGCCACCGGCGTCGACTTCACCGGACCGTACGTCCAGGGCGGTCCCGGCGGCCGGTTCGTCTACCTTTCCTGGGTGGCCGCGGACGCCGGGGGCGCCTTCACGATGTTCCGCAGGGCCAAGCTGATGCTCGGCGCCGTCCCCGGCCCGGTGGCCGAGGCGGCGGCCCGGGACGGGCTGCTGGTCGGACGCCTCGGGCTGACCGACGCCCGGGGCATGCCGCTGTGCGCACGGGTCGTACCGCCGGCCGTCGCCTGGAGCGCCGGGAGCGGTCCTCGGCCGGGTGCCTCGCGGTAGTCGGCGAGGGCGGGCCCTCCGAAGGAGGCCCGGCTGTGCAGCGTCCCGGCAAGCGCTACCCGTTCAACCCGCCGAACAGGCCGAGGGCGCAGGCCGCTCGGCCCATGGTCCGTGCATTGACCATCGATGGTTTTGGTTGAGCTTTGTACCATTTCGGAGAAACCGCTTCACACAAACACCGGCCGATTCCGATCGCTGGGTGTTAGAAATTGGCCACAGAACGTCGGGCTGCGCACAGCCCTGCACGCCATCCCTGTTGTGAAATGGGACGATCTTGTCCAAGTCCAGACCTCTGACCGGCAATTGGCGCGTCGCAAGACGCCTCCAGGCCATCCTGCTGATCCCGGTGCTCGCGGCGCTCGGCCTGGGCGGCCTCCGGGTGAAGAACTCGATCGACACGCTGCGGGACGCCAACGACGCGGTGCACGTGGCGGAGTTGGTGCAGGCGGCGAACGCCTACGCCAGTGACGCGATCAACGAGCGCGACGTCTCGGTCATCCCGCTCCTGCAGGGCAAGCGGGACGCCCCCGCCGTGGTTGCGGCCCGCAAGGTCACCGACGCCGACGCGAAGGCCTTCGACGTGGCGGTGGCCCGGGCACCGAAGACCGCGGGACTCACCCGGCGGATCGAGCTGGTGCGGGCGGGCGAGAAACAGCTGGCGGCGGTGCGGGCCGACGCGTTCACGGCCAAGTCGTCGGGGGTGCAGACGGAGGAGAGCTACCACGCCGTCCAGCACCCGCTGATGGAGCTCTCGAACGAACTGGGCTTCGGCAGCAACAACCAGGCGAGCTTCGGGCGGACCCTGTACGCCATCTCCCTGACCCAGGCGGCGGAGTCCCTGGTCCGCAGTATCGGCACACACCTGCTGGTGGAGAACCGCGACGCGCTCGCCGGGGGCGAACTGCAGACCCAGCTCGGCTCGTTCAGCTCCTACGCCTACCTGGAGCAGGTGGGCCTCCAGGAGTACGCGGGCGCCGGCACCGCCGGGGACATGACCCGGCTGCGGGCGGCGCTGGCGGACGCGCAGAAGAAGGGTGTACAGCAGACGGCCGAGGCCGCCCGGAAGGCCAAGGCCGCCGGGCAGGCCTTCGTCACGCCGCCGGCCCTGACGAAGATGATCAGCGAGATCGCCGCCGGGCGGACGACCGAGCAGCTGGCCGCCGAGGGCATCACGCCCGAGTCGTTCTTCGCCGCCTCCGCGCTCGCCTTCGACGCCTACCGGGGCATCGAGGTGCATCTCACCGACACCGCCCTCGCCGCTGCCCGCAGCATCGCCGCCGACGCCAGACGGGACGCGATCACCAACGGCTCCGTCGCCCTCGGCGCCGTACTCGCGGCCGTTCTCCTCGCCGCCTGGGTGGCGCGCTCGATGAGCCGGGGCATGCGCAGGCTCAGCGCCTCGGCGATGGAGATCGCCGAGCAGCGGCTGCCCGCGGTGATC
This sequence comes from Streptomyces sp. NPDC013157, assembly GCF_042899865.1. Classification (NCBI taxonomy): domain Bacteria; kingdom Bacillati; phylum Actinomycetota; class Actinomycetes; order Kitasatosporales; family Streptomycetaceae; genus Streptomyces; species Streptomyces sp. NPDC013157. Next base: position 199,970 of record NZ_JBIBAK010000014.1, read on the forward strand.
ACCCAGCTGTCGCAGGCCGTGCCCGGCCAGGTGGACACCAGGGTCACGCCGATCCCGATCACCACCACCGACGAGATCGGCGAGGTCGCCCGCGCCTTCGACCATGTGCACCGGGAGGCGGTCCGGCTGGCCGCCGAGCAGGCCCTGCTGCGCGGCAACGTCAACACGATCTTCACCAACCTCTCCCGCCGCAACCAGTCGCTGATCGAGCGCCAGCTCGCCCTGATCACCGACCTGGAGGAGCGCGAGGCCGACCCCGAGCAGCTGGCGAACCTGTTCAGGCTGGACCACCTGGCCACGCGGGTGCGCCGCAACGGCGAGAACCTGCTGGTGCTGGGCGGCGAGCGCCCCACCCAGCAGTGGGACCACCCGCTGCCGCTGGTCGACGTCATCCGGGCGGCGGCCTCCGAGGTGGAGCAGTACGAGCGGATCCAGCTGGAGGGCATCCCGGAGGCCGAGATCCACGGCCGCGCCGTCACCGACCTGGTGCATCTGCTCGCCGAGCTGCTGGAGAACGCCACCTCGTTCTCCTCGCCGCGCTCGACGGTCCGGGTCACGGCGACCCGGCTGCCCGACACCCGGATCATGGTCGAGATCCATGACCAGGGCATCGGCCTCGCGCCCGAGGACTTCGCGCTGATCAACCACAAGCTGGCGAACCCCCCGACCGCCGACGCCGACGTCTACCAGTACATGGGCCTGTTCGTGGTGGGCAGACTCGCCGACCGGCACGGCATCCGGGTCCAGCTGCGGCCGTCCGCCGCGGAGTCCGGCACGACCTCCCTCGTCATGCTCCCGGGCACCGTCACCTGGCGCAGCGGCACCGGGTCGGACTCCGACACGCTGGCGCTCGCGACCGTCAGGGCACGCGCCACGCCCGAGCTGGCGGCGCTGCTCGCGGACGGGCCGGCCGATCCCTTCGGCGCGCACGAGGCCTGGGACGACGGCATGCCGGCACCCCGCCCTGCCGTGCCGTCCGCTGCGCCCGCCGCGGCCGGGGTTCCCGGCCCCTCCGCCACTCCGGCCGCATCCGAGTTCGCCTCAGCGCCCGACGTCCCCGGCGCCTCCGCGCCGTCCGGTCGTACCCGGCACGGGTCGAAGCGCGGCCGTCGCCCCGCCAAGGAGGGCTGAGTTTCCGGCTCCCGGGTCAGGGCGGCGGCACCGGGCGCAGGGCCCGCGCCACCGACCAGACGACGGAGATGAACGGCACGGCCACGACGGCGCCGATCACCCCCGCGACGATGCTGCCCGCGATGACGGAGACGGCGACGACGAGGGGGTGCAGCCGTACCGCCCAGCTCATCACCAGCGGATGCAGCACATGCCCCTCCAGCTGGCCGATGACGACGATGAGCACGAGGACGGCGGCGGCCGTGAGCGGACCGCGCCCGGCCAGCGCCACCACCGTGGCCACGCTCAGCGCGACCGGTGAGCCGACCAGCGGGACGAACGTGGCGAAGAACTCCAGCAGGGTGAGCGGCAGCGCGAGCGGCACCCGCAGGACGAGCAGGGCGATGCCGACGAGGACGGCGTTGGTGGCGGCCACGATGATGATGCCGCGGGTATATCCGGCGAACGTCCGCCAGGCCGCGTGCCCCGCCCGGTCCCAGGCGCCGCGGGCGCCGACGGGCAGCAGTTCACTGCTCGTCCAGGCCCACAGCCGTTCGCCGGAGTGGATGAAGAAGACCGAGGTGAAGAGCGCGAGCGCGCCTCCGGTGACCAGTTCGACGAGGGTGCCGAAGCCGCTGAGCGCCCTGCTCGCCAGGTTGGAGCGGTGGGCCTGGATGTAGTCGACGATCTGCTGCTGGAGGTGCGACAGGGCGCCCGGGCCGAGCCGGAAGGGCGGTCGCTGCAGCCATACCTCGATGCGGTGGATGCCGCCGCGGAACTCGTCGGCCAGCGTCGCCGACTCCTGCGCGACCGCGTTGCCCACCAGGGCCAGCAGGCCGAAGAACAGGCAGATGCTGCCGACCAGGCTCACCGCCACGGACAGCGGCCTGGGGAGCCACCGGGCCAGCAGGTCGGCGAGGGGGCGCAGTACCGAGGTGATGACCAGGCCCAGGAACACGGCGCCGGCGATCAGCTGGAAGCGGCCGAGGACGACGAAGACGCCGTAGACGACGATGCCGACCACGATGAGCCGCCAGGCGTAGGCGGCTGCGATCCGCAGGGCGGGGACCACGACCGCGCTGGCGGAGGCGGAGGCGCGCGGGTCGCGGGCCCGTTTCGGGATCCGGATCGCGCGTGCGGCCCGGCTGTACGGTGCCGCGCCGCGGCACCGGCGCGTGCGGCCCCGCCCGGCCGTCGGCCCGCCCGCACCCGCCACCCTGCCTCCCGTTGCCGGCCTCCGTCGCCTCTAGTGCACGTTAGGGGTATTTCGGGCGGCGGGCGGGTTGCGGTGGGCCAAGGGGGTCAGTGCGCGGCCGTCTCGGAGACGGCGGTGCGGACGGCTCGTTCCACCAGGTTCACGCCGTCCGGCATGGACGCGTTGCCGTCGGAGAGGACCGCGACGAGGTAGTGATGACCGCCCCTCGTGATGCGCCCGATGCTGTTGATGTCCCACCGGGCGGTCGTGGTGCGCATGAGCCAGCCGTTCTTCAGCGCCCACCCGGCGTCGGCGGCGGCGGAGACGCCCCAGGACTGGTCGGTGGCGATCTCGGTCATCAGGGTGCCGATACGGTTCCGGGACGCCGTGTCGAGGGGCGTGGCGCCGGTGCCGAAGATCGCGCGCAGCAGTCGTATCTGATCGGCGGCGGTGGTCCGGGTGAGTCCCCACAGGCCACCGGGGCCGCCCTGGGTCGAGGTCAGTCCGAGCCGTTCGTTGGCCGACGCCAGGCCGGGGGCCTCGCCGATGGCCCGCCACAGTGCGGTGGCCGCGGTGTTGTCGCTGTCGCGGATCATCACCTCCGCCTCGGCGCTCTCCCGGGCGGTGAGGGCGCGCCGGTGGTCCCGCGCGTGGAGGAGCATGGCGGCGAGGATGTCGACCTTGACGATGCTCGCCGTGTCGTACGGCGTGTCGTCGCCGTAGACGGCGGGTTCCCCGCCGGTGCCGTCCAGATCGAGGACGGCGGCGGTCACGCGGGCCGGGCCCTGCGCCTGGACGACGGTGCGGAAGTCGGTGGTGCCGGAGCCGGCGTCGGCCGCCATGGCCGCCGGCGCGGCTCCGGCGAGCAGGGTCACCACCGTGGCCACGACGGACAGGGTTCGGTTGAGCATGGCGGGAACCTTCGCAGTTCGGGTCGGGGGGACGCAGACCTGCGAACGTAGACAAAATGTCCGTCCTGCGACATGACCGCCGCCACGCCTGGAGCGGTTCGGGGCCGATTGTGAGCAGGGCAACAGGGCTGGCTGTGAGCAGGGCGACAAGGCCGTGTGCGGGCAGGACGACAGGTCCGCGCGCGAGACGGGTCTTCCGGTGTGCGGAACACGGATTCCGTAGGCCTCATCCGTATCGGTCCGGGGGAAGAATGAGGTCAGAGCGACGGACCTGGGCCTGGGAGGTGCCATGAGCACATCGGCGGAACCGCGGGTGAGCGGTCTGGAGGTCCGGTCCATCGACTACGTGCCGCTGGACGAGCGGCACGGCAAGCTGTGGCATCTGGGTCCGCTGTGGTTCATGTCCAACGCGCAGATCGCCACCCTGGCGGTGGGGCTGATCAGCATCACGGAGGGCGGCAACCTGATCTGGTCGCTGCTGGCGATCGTCGCGGGCACGCTGATCGGTACGTTCTTCATGGCGTTCCACTCGGCGCAGGGGCCGCAGCTGGGACTGCCGCAGATGATCCAGTCCCGCCCGCAGTTCGGTTACGTCGGGGCGCTGCTGGTGTGGCTGTTCGCGTACGTGCAGTACGCGGGATTCAACGTGTTCAACACCATCCTGGCCGGGCAGGCCCTGGACACGACGATCCACGGCGGGGTGAAGCTGTGGGTGGTCGTGGTCACGGTGATCGGGCTGGTCGTGGCGCTGGTGGGGTACGACGTCATCCACAAGGCCGAGCGGTTCCTGACCTACACGTTCCTGGTCGTCTTCGGGATCTTCACCGTCGGTGTCCTGGTGACGCTGCACTACCCGGCGGGCTCCTTCGACCTCGGCGCCTTCAAGGCCACCCCGTTCCTGGCGCAGTTCGGCGTGGTCGCCGGCTACCAGATCAGCTGGGCCATCTACGTCTCGGACTACTCGCGCTATCTGCCGCCGGACGTCACCGTCCGCAAGACCTTCTACTGGACCTACTTCGGCTCGGCGCTCGGCGGCATCTGGCTGATGGTGCTGGGGACGCTGCTGGCCGGCTGGGCGGGTGACAGCTTCGACACGATCCCGTCGATCAACGCCGCCGGCGACAAGGTCTTCGACGGCTTCGGCGCGATCGTGCTGCTGTTCTCGGCGCTGGGCCTGATCTCCGTCACGGCCCTGAACATGTACGGCGGTTCGCTGACGCTGATCAGCGCCATCGACTCGTTCCGACGGGTGCGGCCGACCCTGGGCGTGCGTCTGGTCACCCTCGTGGTGACCGCGGCGCTCTCCCTGATCGGCGCCCTGGCGGCGACGTCGAACTTCCTGACGAACTTCAACAACTTCCTGTTGCTGGTGCTCTACCTGTTCATCCCGTGGACGTCCGTGAACCTGATGGACTACTACGTGGTGCGCCGGGGCCACTACGCGATCGCCGAGATCTTCAAGCCGAACGGCATCTACGGCCGCTGGGGCTGGCAGGGGATCGTCTCGTACCTGGTCGGGTTCGCCGTCATGATCCCGTTCTTCTCGGTCGGCACGCTCTATGTCGGTCCCGCCGCCAAGGCTCTCGACGGCGCCGACATCTCCCTGTTCATCGGGTTGCCGGTCTCGGCGCTGCTGTACTGGTGGCTGACCCGCTCGATCGACGTCGAGGAGGAGACCCGCATCGCCGAGGCGGAGGCCGCCGCCCTGGAACAGGCGGCACACGAGCACCGCGAGCCGTGACCGCGGCGGGCGTCAGAGGCGGGGTCCGCTCCGCTCCCGCGTGCCGGTGTCGGCCGGTCCGGCGGACGAGGGGTCTGCCGACCCCCTCGTCGACTCGTTCCTGCTACGGCACGACGGCCGGGTCAGTACGCGGAGTTGACGTTGTCGATGGAGCCGTACCGGTGGGCGGCGTAGTTGGCCGCAGCGGTGATGTTGGCGACCGGGTCGGTGACGCTGCCCGAGGTGCCGGCGACGTGGTACGCGTTGAAGGTGGGGTCGATGACCTGGAGCAGGCCCTTGGAGGGGGTGCCCTTCTTGGCGTTGACGTCCCAGTTGTTCTGGGCGCTCGGGTTGCCGCCGGACTCGCGCATGATGTTGCGCTTGAGGCCCTCGTAGCTGCCCGGGATGCCCTTGGACTTCATGATCTGCAGGGACTGCTTGATCCAGCCGTCGAGGTTGTGGGCGGAACCGGTCTGCGAGGCGGTGCGGCTGCTGTCGCCGGAGGAGGCCGTGACCGCGGTCGAGGTGTGCGCCTGCGTCATCTCGGCAGCCTGTGCGTTCGCCGGCATCAGGGTGAGGGCGGCGGCCGCGGCACCCGTCGTGACGAGGCCGGTGAGGCCGATGGTGCGCAGGCGGGCGATGCGGGTGCGGTTGATCGTGGTCATGTGAAAGCAACTCTCCGGTGGGGGACGGCGTCGGCGCCGGCCGCGGTGGGCGGCGGCGGTGGGCGGAGCCCGTACTACCGGCGGGAGTGGGCGGGCCCGGCGTGATCCGCTCGGCCCGTCGCCCGTCTCCCGGCGACGACAGCAATGGTTAGCGGTCGGCGGAGCGGGCCGCAATGATGTGACGTACTACCCGACTTCGGAATGAATGGATGTAATGCCCCTTTTGGGCGCCTTGTCGCCAGTTCAGGGCGTTCCGTTCCTACGACGCCGGATAGGATGTGATCTGGCTCCTATGGGGGGTGTCACGCCTCCGGGGCCCTTTCGCGGGGTCCGCGGCACGGTCGCCGCGGCCTCCACAGCTCTCGTACAGGCCGCCGCGAGAGCATCCGTGCATGCCTGACACCCCCACACCGGCACCGGGCGCGATCCGGGTGCTGATCGTCGACGACGAGCCCGAGCTGACCGAACTGCTCTCGGTCGCGGTCAGCGCGGCGGGCTGGCAGCCGTACGTGGCCCGCAACGGGTACGGCGCGCTGCGCACCGCCCGTGCCTGCGGACCGCACGCCGTCGTGCTGGACGGCATGCTGCCGGACCTGGACGGGATCCAGGTGCTGCGCCGGCTCCGGTACGAGAACGCCAGGCTGCCGGTGCTGATGCTGACCGCCCGGGACGCGGTGGAGCACCGCCTCGACGGGCTCGCCACCGGTGCCGACGACTACGTGACCAAGCCCTTCTCCCTGGAGGAGGTGATGCTCCGGCTGGGCGGGCTGCTGCGCCGCTCCGGGGCGGGCGAGGTCGCCGCGGAGGAGGGGGTACGGGTCCTCGGCGACCTGGTGCTGGGTGAGCGGACCCGCGAGGTGCGCCGGGGCGGCACGCCGATCTCGCTCACCGCGAAGGAGTTCGACCTGCTGCGGTTCCTGATGGACCACCCCCGCCAGGTGCTCAGCAAGACGCAGATCCTCGACCACGTGTGGAACAGCTCGTTCGACGGCGGCGGGAACCTGGTGGAGGTGTACGTCTACGGCCTGCGCGCGAAGATCGACAAGGAGCGCCGGCCGATGATCCACACCGTGCGCGGCGCCGGGTACGTCATCAGAGCGGCGGACGACGAGGGATGACCGCCGTCGGACGGGCCCTGGCCCGGCTGCGCGGGCGCTCACTGCGGGCCCGGATGGTCCTCGTCCACTCCCTCACCCTGACCGCCGTGTGCACGGCGATGGCCGTGGCGACCGTGCTCGTCCAGCGCTACTACCTGATCAGGGACCTGGACCAGCGGGTCACCGACGCCGCCGAGCACAGCCAGGGCGGCCGGGAGCACGCACCGGCCGGTGCGAAACTCGGCTTCCTCAACGAGCGCGGCCAGCACACCGGCACCCTGGCCGCGCTGATGGACGGCCAGAAGATCGCCACGGCCGAGGTGGTGACCGACGACGGCCCGCGCTCCCTGACCGCGGCCCAGTGTGCCGCCCTCGACGGCATCCCGGCCGACGGGACCCTGCGTACCCGGACCGTCCCGGGCCTGGGCAGCTACCGGCTGACGGCGGTCAGCGAGGACGGCACCACCATGCTGGCCGGGCTGCCCGTGGACGGCGTGCAGCGGATGATCGACTCCCTGGTCGCGATCGAGGCCGGCATCGCCGGGGTCGGGCTGGTACTGGCGGGTTCCGTGTCGGCCGTGGCGGTCCGGCGTCAGCTGCGGCCGCTGCGGCGGGTCGCCGCCACCGCCGTGGAGGTCTCGCACGCACCGCTCGACCGGGGCGAGGTGAGCGGGCTCACCCGGGTGCCGGCGCCGGACACCGATGCGGGCACCGAGGTCGGCCAGGTCGGCGTCGCGCTGAACCGGCTGATCGACCACGTGGAGTGGTCCCTGTCGGAACGCCAGCGCGCCGAGGAGCACATGCGGCGCTTCCTCGCCGATGCCAGCCACGAGCTGCGCACCCCGCTCGCCTCGATCGCCGGATACGCCGAGCTGATGCTGACGGGCGTGGACTCCCGGAAGATCGAACCCGAGCTGGCCTGGCGCCGGGTCTCGGACCAGTCGGCGCGGATGACGGGGCTGGTGGAGGACCTGCTGCTGCTCGCCCGGCTGGAGGAGGGCAGACCGCTGGAGGCCGCCGAGGTGAACCTGGCGACCCTGGTCGGGGACGCGGTGTGGGACGCCCGCGCGGCAGGGGCGGACCACCACTGGCAGCTGGTGCTCCGCCTGGACGCGCCCGCCACGGTGACCGGCGACCCGTCCCGGCTGCACCAGGTGGTGGCCAACCTGCTGGCCAACGCCCGGGTGCACACCCCCGCCGGGACCCGGATCACCGTCACCGTGGAGACGGCCGACGGGCACTGTGCGATCCGGGTGCGCGACGACGGCCCGGGTGTCCCGGCCGATCTCCTGCCGACGGTCTTCGGCCGCTTCACCCGGGGCGACGCCTCCCGCTCCCGCGCCCCCGGCGCCGCGGGCGGGGCAGGTCTCGGGCTGGCCATCGCGGCCGCGATCACCCAGGCGCACGGCGGCCGCGTGGAGGTGGACAGCGCACCCGGCCGCACCGAGTTCACCGTCACACTGCCGCTCGCGGACGCCGTCGCCGCGCACATCTCCCTGATGCCTTCCTGAATCCTCAGCTTCCTCACATAACCCCAGGTCAACGATCACCTCCGGGCCCGTGTGGGCAACTCGGTTCAGCGCAGCCTCAGTTAGGCGCAGCAGGCTGGTCGTCCGGTGGCCGTCCACGCGGGACGCGCCCATGACGAAGGGAGCCGCATGCCCGAGATCGACGCCGGTGGGGGTCCGGAGCGGGTACCGGAGCGGCCCGAGGCGAGTCGCCGCAACTTCATGCGCAAGGTGTTCTTCGCGTCCGGGGCGACGGCCCTCGTGACGATGGGCAGCGCGGGGGCCTGGACGGCGCTCGCCGACGACGGCACGGGCACCGCCGACGCCTCGGCGAGCCCCTCCCCCAGCGGTGCGCCGAGCGGCGGTCCGGGCGGGGGCGCCGGGGGTCCGGGCAACCAGTCGCTGACGGAGGAGTTCTTCGGTCTGACGACGGACGGCAAGCGGATCGACGACCTGTTCACGGTCCACTCGACCAGGGTCGACACGGCCCCCGTCATCAGCGCCGCGAACGCCTTCCTGGCCGGGCTGACCGACACCCAGAAGACCGCGACCCAGTTCACGGTCCACTCCACCGAGTGGCGGCTGTGGAGCAACGTCGACTCCTACAGCCGGCAGGGCGTGTCGCTCGCGGACCTCACCGACACGCAGAAGGACCTGGGGACGGCCCTGCTGAAGGCCGCGCTCAGCGCGGACGGCCTGGAGACCACGGAGAAGATACGGAAGATCAACCAGGCGGCCGGCGAGGCGATCGGCAACACCGCCTCGTTCAACGAGGACGCCTACTACTGGACCCTGATGGGCACCCCCTCGGACAGCGAGCCCTGGGGCTTCCAGTTCGACGGCCACCACTGCGTCGTCAACTACTTCGTCCTCGGTGACCAGGTCGTCATGAGCCCCTGCTTCTGGGGCTCCGAGCCGACCTCCATGGAGATCGACGGCGAGACGGTCACCGTCTGCCACGAGGAGGTGCTGGCGAGCCTCGCGTTCGTCGGCTCGCTCACCGCCGACCAGCAGGCGGTCGCGATCGTCTCCGCGACCAAGACCAGCGAGTCGATGAAGGCCGGCGCCTTCTCCGACAACGCGGTCCAGGCCTACGAGGGCCTGCGCGGCAACGCCCTCGGCCGCGCGCAGAAGCAGAAGCTCCTCGGCATCGTCGAGGCGTTCGTCGACCGGTCCAGGGCGGACGCGGCGAAGGTGCGGATGGCCGAGGTGCGGGCGCATCTCGACGACACGTACGTGACGTGGGCCGGCGGCACGGGCGCGGACGACGCGTTCTACGTCCGGGTGCACAGCCCGGTGGTCTGGGTCGAGGTCGACTGCCAGGCGCCCGGCCCGCTGCGCGGCGCCTACGGCGGCACCGAGGGCGTCCCGACCCAGATGCACGTGCACTCGATCATCCGCACGCCCAACGGCAACGACTACGGAAAGGAACTGCTCCGCCAGCACTACCTGACGTCACCGCACCACCGGTAGGCCCTCCCCCGCGGGCTTCCACCGCAGGTGGACGCTCCAGGTCGGCGCGGGTGCCGTGCGCCCTAACAGGTGTGGACGACCGACAGGGCGTGGGCGCCTGCGGGCCCCCGGAGGGTCCTGTCCAGCTCCTCGAAGAGCGCGCCGGCGGTGTCGCCGGTCCAGCCCGGCGGCAGCAGGGACAGCGGGAGCCCGGGATCACGGTACGGGAGCCGGCGCCACTCGGTGAGCATCGGCAGATGGATCCCGAACGCCTCCCGGGCCGGGATCGCGCCCGCCGCCGCGCGCTCGCGCACCGGCCGGTACCGCTCCAGGAAGTCCGCGTAGAGCGCGGTGAGCCCGTCGAGGTCCCACCACTCGCGGACCTTCGCCGACAGGTCACCGAAGGCGAAGTGCTCGCCGGCGAAGATGTCCACGTACGGCGCCAGCCCGAGGCGTTGCAGGGTGCGGCGGGTCTCGTCGGCCAGGATGCCGGGCGCCGCCCACACGCCGGGGGCCGCGGTGCCGAAGCCCAGCCGGGTCAGGGCGGTGCGCAGGGCGTGGCGCTTGTCGCGCTCGGACTCCGGCACGGAGAACACGACGACGAGCCAGCCGTCGCCGGCCGCGGCCCGGTTCCGTTCGAAGACGCGCACGACCCCGTCCTCCAGCACCTGCGGCGTGCCCGCGGAGACGGCGTACCCGGCGGCGCCCTCGTGGCGCTCACCACGCAGCACCCCGCGCCGCTTCAGCCGGGAGACCGCCGAGCGTACGGCCTGGCCCTCCACGCCGAGGTCGGCCATCAGGCGTATCACGGCGGCGACGGAGAGCCAGTTGTGCTCGCCCCGGGCATACAGCGCGAAGAGGGTGACGATGAGCGGGCCCAGCCGGCTGTCCCGGCCACCCGTGCCGACGGCCGACGACGGCTCGACCTGCGCTGTCACGCCCACCCGCCTCCGGCCGAAGTCACCCTTCTGATCGCGCAGCAGCCTACCGCGCGTGCGGGAGCCGCAGCCGCGGTGCGGCTCCCTGCCTCGGGCCCGCCCCGCACGTCGTGCTGCGGGTCGGCTGCCGACGGCACATGGTGGTGGTACGGCACGGGCGGCGGCGTCCGGCCGGGCATCGTGTCCACCGGCGCGGTCGTTGTCCCTGACACCTCTCGATACCTCTGATACCTCTAGTGCTTCAGATAGCTCTGGTGCCTTCGTCGCCTCTGTTGGGGAGTCCGTCATGACCACACCCCGGGACCTGTTCCTCGTCACCGTGTACGACGCCGCCGCGCGGCCCGTCGAGCAGGGTGACCTCTCGCTGGCGCTCGCGGGAGCCGAACTGGTCGATCTCATCGACGCCGGGGCGGTCACGCTCGACGGCGAGCTCATCGTGCCCGCACCGGCGGGCGGGACGGTCGACCGGCTCCTCGACGAGGCTGCGGCGGCGCTGCGGCGGGAGACGCCGTACGAGTCGGTCGAGGACTGGCTGTGGCGGCGGGGCCGCGGCCTGGGCGCCGCCTATCTGGACGCCCTGGAGGCGGACGGGACCGTGGCCCAGCAGCGGCGGCGCTGGCTGCCGCTGCCGACCGGGCGGACGGAGGCCGCCGACTCGCCCGAGCGCGCGCAGGCGCACGAGCGCTGGGCGTCGGGTGAGCCGGTGCTCGCCGCCCTCACGGCCGCGGTGGGGATCCGGGACGAGGCGGCCAAGGACCTCGCGAGTGCGGTCTCCGACGCGATCGTGACGGTGGTGGCCGCCGTGGACGACGCCGTGACGGAACTGGCCGCCGTACGCCAGCGCAGGGAGATCGAGGACGCGGCCTTCGACAACGTCTGGCGCGGCCTGTGACGGCCGTCCTCCGGCTCCCCGGGGTTCCCGCCCGGACCTTCGACCGCGTCGGCCGCGTACGGTGGGGGCATGGCGCCGCCGCTCCCGGGCCCGCTGGCTCATCTGGCCCCGCTGCTCACCCACTACGGCTACTGGGCCGTCGGTGCCGTGGTCCTGGTGGAGGACTTCGGAGTCCCCGCCCCGGGGGAGACCATCCTGATCGCCGCGGGCATCTACGCGGGGGCCGGACAACTGAACATCGTGGCCGTCGCGGTCATCGCGTTCGCCGCCGCCGTGGCCGGGGACAACATCGGCTATCTGATCGGCCACACCGGCGGCCGGGCCTTCGTGCACCGCTGGGGACGCTATGTGTTCCTGACCCCGGAGCGCTTCCGGACGGCCGAGCAGTTCTTCACCCACCATGGCGGCAAGATCGTCGCGGTGGCCCGCTTCGTGGAAGGGCTCCGCCAGGTCAACGGCATCATCGCGGGCACCAGCGGTATGCCCTGGCGCCGATTCCTGGTCTTCAACGCCCTCGGCGCGGCACTGTGGGTCGGCCTGTGGGCGAGCCTCGCCTATGTGACGGGCACCCACATCACCGCCGTCTACGACACGATCAGCCGCTACCAGCTGTACGCGCTCATCGCCCTCGGCGTGCTCGTCGCCGCGCTCGTCCTGCGGCACCTCCTGCGCCGCCGGCGCCTGGACTGACCGGGAGACCGTTCACCTTTCCGGCTCGCCCCCGGGTACGGCCGGCACCGTCCGACGTCGGACGAGCGCGACCACCGCGCCCAGCCCGGTCAGGACCGCGAGCGCCCCGTAGCCGTAGGTGAGCGAGGCGAGCCAGGCGACCGCGGCGACGAGCAACGGGCCCCCCGCGTCGCCGAGTTCGCGGCCGAGCTCGGCGGCACCCATGGTCTGCCCCAGTCGTTCGGCGGGGGTGCTCGCGGCCAGCGCGGCGAAGCCGAGCGGGGTGATCAGCCCGGTACCGGCGCCGATCAGGGCGGCCCCGACGAGGATGCCGGTCAGTCCCGGCAGCATCGCGCAGGCCAGCCCCACGGCGGTGACCGACAGTCCCGCGGCGAGGCCGGTGCGCGTGGTCAGGCGCCCGTCGTCCAGGGCGCGTCCGGCGCGTGGCTGGACCACTGCGGCGGTCGCGGCGAGCAGCGAGACGGCGGCGCCGGTGGCGACCGTGTCCAGCCCGGCGGCGCGGCCGGAGACGGGCAGGAAGCCGACCCCGACCGAGAGTGCCGCGGTGGCGGCGGCCAGCGCGGAGGTGGGGGCGAGGAACGCCGGGTCGGCGAGCCGACGGGCCAGGTCGAGGACCGTCTGGCGGGCTTTGGACAGCGGCGGTACGGCGGGTACGGCGAGCGCGGCCCATACGGCGACCGCCGCCCCCAGCACCGCGAGGACGGCGAACAGCAGTCGCAGTCCGCCGACCCGGACCAGCACTCCGCCGAGCAGCGGGCCGAGGGTGTAGCCGATGGACTTGTAGAAGCCGTAACCGCCGAAGGCACGGCCGTGCTTGGCGGCCGGGTTGAGGCGGGCGACCAGGGCGGAGGCCGACGGCGAGAAGGCGGAGGCCGCGGCCCCCTGCCCGAGGCGCGCGGCCCAGAGCCAGCCGGGGCTGTCGGCGGCGACGTACAGCGCGGACGCGACGGCGAAGGACACCAGCCCGCCGAGCAGGACCGGACGGGCGCCGATCCGGTCGGCGAGGGTGCCGAACACCGGCTTCAGCAGCACCTCGGCGCCGTCGTACAGCGCGAGCAGCCCGCCCAGCACCAGCAGCGAGATGTGCGCGTCGCCGCCGAGGCTCGCGGCGATGCCGTGCGCCCCGAAGGCGGTGGTGAACCCCGCGGCGTACAGCGGCCACATCTGCCGCTCCGGCGCGGGCCGCGCGGTCACCGCCACCTCCGGTGTCTGCACTCCGGCCTCACCCGCTTCCAGCGCCTGCGTCCCGACCAAAGTACCCGGGGGAGATCGCTCCCCGCCCGTACGGGGTCACCAGGTGTGAGCCACGTCCACCACGAGGTGGTTGGCCGTCTGGAAGACCCGGAACGGCAGCCGGGCACGGACGCCCAGGCCCGCCTGGGTGTACCCCTCCGAGCCACCCGTGACCTTGAACTCCCGGAACGTCCGGTACCCGGTGACGTCGACGGCCGGAAGCGGCGGGTAGGGCACTCCGGTCGCCGGGTCGTAGCGCGGAGCGAACAGCGAGATCTCCAGAATGGCTCCGCCCTTGATCGGCACCACGGCGTCGGACGGGTCCTGGTGCAGTACGTCGACGTAGCGGACGGTGTAGCCGATCGGGTCGGCCGACGTGCCCTGGGCGTCGAAGACCAGCCGGTCGAAGCACTCGTGCTGTCCGGTCCGCACGTCGGTCAGTCGCCTGGAGGCGACAGCGTCACCGGTCTTGTCCAGGCTTCCCCACGTCACGGCACAGTCGACGGCCGTCGGCGCGGCCGTCGCCGGAACCGCGCCGGCCAACAGCCCGCCGCCCGCCAGCATCATCGCGGCCAGTGCAGTACCTGTTCGTCGCATGGCTACCCCCCAGCAGCTCGCGTAGGTGTGTGTCTGTTCAGACCGGCGGCCCTCCGAAAGGTTGTACGTGGCGGAGAAGTCCTTTTCAGCCCGGTTCCAGTACGAAGTCGTACTCGGCCAGCAGGTACGGAACTTCGCGCGTGCTGCCATCAGGAGCCGTGCCTCCACCCGGAGAAATGATGAACTCATCAGAATTGCGTGACGACGACTCCGGCCGGAAGGCGGCGCGGCATGACGCGGCCGGGCGGGACCGGTGACGGGAACGGGAACGGGAACGGGAACGGGAACGGTCCGGAAGGTCAGTCGTCGGGGATACCGGCGCCGCTGAGCGCGGGGACGGTCCCCTCGGGGCGGGCCGGAGAGCGGGCGCCGAGGCGGAACTGCGCCCGCCGACCGGAGGGCGGCATCTGCAATCCGTGCAGGAACAAGGAGCCGGATGCCAAGAGCTCGTAACAGGATCTTGTTGAGGCGCCCTGGTCGAGCGTGACTGACGTGATGATTCGACCGTTCACGTCGTGTGACGCCTCGGCCGTGGACCGTGGACGACGACTTGTGGGCACGGATCGAACCGCTGCTGCCGCCCTGGCCCGAGCGGTCACCGGGGCCCAAGCCGGTGGACGAGCGGCTATGCCTGCAGGGCATTCTGTACGTCCTGCATCAGGACATCGCCTGGCAACTCCTGCCCCTGGAAATGGGGTTCGGCTCCGGACAGACGTGCTGGAGGCGCCTGAACCGCTGGCAGAAGGCCGGAGTCTTCGAACAGCTGCACCGCCTCCTGCACGCCGAACTGAACCCGGCCGGCGAACTCGACTGGTCGCGCGCGTGCGTGGACGGCTCCCACGTCCGCGCGAAAAAAGGGGGAGCCGCGACCGGCCCGTCGCCGGTCGACCGGCGCAAGACGGGCAGCAAACACCACCTGATCTGCGACGGGAAGGGCACCCCGCTCAAGGTCATCACCACTGCGGCGAACGTCAACGACATCACGCAGACTCTGGCCCTCGTCGACGGCGTCCCGCCAGTGGCCGGGCGGCCAGGCCATCCCCGCCGACGCCCCGACGCAGTGCTGGGTGACAAGGCGTACGACTCCCTGGCCGTCCGTCGCGAACTGCGCAAACGCCGGATCATGCCGGTGATCTCTCACAGGGGCACCCCGGACATCAAGGGCCTGGGAAAGCTCCGCTACGTCGTCGAGCAGACCTTTGCCCTACTCCATCAGTCAAACGCCTCGCCGTCCGATGGGAACGACGCCTCGAACTCCACGACGCCTTCCTATCGTTGGGCTGCAGTCTCATCTGTTGGAGGCGACTGAAGAAGGTTCTCTCCTGCTGGAACTGATCGCACAGCCACACGTGTGCTTCGTAGACTCAGGCTCGGTGTGATCACGAGGCGCAGGAGGATTCGATCATGGGAAGTGCCCCGACCCCTGAGCAACCGATGACCCGCGAGGTGCTGCTGGAGGGGCGGCTGCCCATGGCACTGACCACTGAGCGGGTCGAGGTGAGGCGCATCCATATTCTTGCGGGACACCCGGCAGGGCGGCATGCACACAATGGGCCGGTGTTCGGGAGCATCGTCAAGGGCTCGGTGCTGTTCCAGGTCGAGGGCGAGGCCGAGGTGATTCTGCGTCCAGGCGATGTGTTCTTCGAGCCCGCCGGCGTTCCTGTCGCACACTTCGATGCGCTGGACGAGAACGTGACTTTCCTTGCTTACTTCCCGCTCGCTGCTGGCCAGGAGCCCGGCTTGTTGTGAAGCACCCAACGCCCCCTCGCCAAGCGGATGCCGTCCGTCGTCGCAACCCGTGATCGTGTTACGCGTTCCAAGGAGGAATGCGCCGACTGCCGCCGGATGATGATCTCGTACCGGCGCCTGCCCGAGGGCACCAGCCTCTGCCAGACCTGTTCTCCCAAGAACACTCAGGTCTGCTGCCGTTGCGGACGACTACGCCGGGTCAACGCACTGACCTCCGACGGACCGGTCTGCGGCAGCTGCTACTCCACCCCTGCCCGCCTGTGCGGTGTCTGCGGACAGATCGTTCCCATCGTCGCCCGAGCCGACGGCACCAGGCCGGACACCTGCGACCGGTGCTACAAGCGACACGAGAAGACCTGCGCCATCTGTGAAAGGGTCCGCCCAGGTCACCACATCAACGGTGGCCTGGGCCCGTTCCACTGCGACACGTGCCGCCCTCGCGAAGAGTGCGCATGTGCCCTGTGCGGCAAGGTCACGAAGGTCAAGGTCTTCTGGCCGCGAGGGCCAGTGTGCGACTCCTGCTACAGGGCCACTCTGTCGACTCCTGCACCGTGCGCCTCTTGCAGTCGACATCGCTTTCTGCTCGGTCAGACCGCCGAGGGAACTCTCCTGTGCAAGGCGTGCTCGTTCCCCGACGAACGGGTCGAGCGCTGTTCGGCCTGCGGTGAGGCGGCGGACCTCTACTCAGGCCACCACTGTCCCCGCTGCACCCTGGCCGCCCGCGTGACCGACCTTCTTTCCGTAGACGGCGCAAGCGTGGCCCAGCCACTTCAACCCCTCACCGTCGTCCGGACCGGCGCGGAAAATCCCTACCGCGTCCTGCAGTGGCTGCGCCGCACGGCCGCCGCCAACTCGGGTCAGGGGTTCCTCAGGGGTGAGATCAGGGACAGTCCGGAGGCGTGGATGCCACGAACGGCCCTAGCGTCGGTGCGGCGGGTGACCGATGCCCCTATGGAAAGGCGAGCGAGTGCTCCGGAACAAGGCTCTACCGGCACAGGCTTCGAGTCCGGCCTTCGTCGGTGCGGAGAGGCTGGGCCACATTGCCTGCCTGACCGCCGTGCACAAGGCGTACAGCCGTGGCGACAACCGGGTGCGGGCGCTCGATGGGGTGGACGTCAACTTCGCGGCGGGTACCTTCACCGCCATCATGGGCCCCTCGGGCTCGGGCAAGTCGACGCTGCTGCAGTGCGCGGCGGGCCTGGACCGGGTCGACGCGGGCGAGATCCTGTTGGACGGTGTGCCGTTGCACCGGCTCTCCGAGCGGGCGCTGACGGAGTTGCGCCGCGAGCACATGGGCTTCGTCTTCCAGTCCTTCAACCTGATTCCGGCACTGACGGCCCGACAGAACATTGAACTGCCACTCCGGTTGGCCGGGCGCTCCATCGATCCGGCGCTGATCGACAAGGGGCTGGCCGAGGTCGGCCTCGCCGAGCGGGGCGAGCACCGGCCGGCCGAACTGTCGGGTGGTCAGCAGCAGCGCGTCGCGATCGCGCGGGCGCTGGTGACCAGGCCCAAGGTGGTTTTCGCGGACGAGCCGACCGGTGCGCTGGACTCGCGTACCGCGCGTGAGGTCCTGACTCTGCTGCGTGGCGTCGTCGAGCAGCACGGACAGACGGTGATCATGGTCACGCACGACCCGGTGGCCGCCTCGTACGCGCAGCGCGTGGTCTTCCTCGCCGACGGCCAGGTGACCGGCGAGCTGGCCGAGCCGACGGCCGAGACCGTGGCCCTGCGGATGGCCGCGCTGGAGCCCGGCGAGAGCGAGACGAAGCCGTGCTGAGTATCGCCGCAGCCACCCTCCGGCACCGTCTGATGGGCTCCGTGGGCGCCTTCCTCGCCCTCGCCCTCGGCACGACGATGATCGGCATGATGACGCTGACCCTGGCGGCCACCTTTGGCACGCCGCATCCGGGGCCGCAGCGGTTCAAGGAAGCCTTGACCGTCATCGCGCCGCAGGGCTTCGAGGGGCGCCCGATGAGGGCCCCCGCGGTGCTGCCCGCCGACGTTGTGACCAAGGCGACCGAGGCCGGGAAGGCCACGGCCGACCGCAGCTTCCCGGTACGGCTGAATCCCGGCTTTGGGGAGACGACCGGCCACCCCTGGACCTCGGCCAGCTTCGCGGGATACCACCTGGTGGCCGGGCGCGCGCCGCAGGCCCCGGACGAGATCGTCGTCGCCGGTGGCGCCAGATCGCTCATCGGGCGTGAAGCCGAGGCCGTCACCTCCGACGGCGCCGGCCGCTACCGGGTGGTGGGCGTCACCGACGTCCTCTGGTTCGAGAACGCGGTCTTCTTCAGTGGTGCTGAGGCGAAGCGCCTGTCGCCCGGCGTCAACGCACTGGTCACCGACCAGGACGCGAAACAGTTGTCTGCCCTCGTGGGCGGCCGGGCCGTGGTCCTCAGCGGCCACGACCTGACCCGGGTCGACCCCGATTCCACCGGCGGCGCCCAGGCGCTGGCCAACGCCCAGGCGATGGCGGGCAGTACGACCGGACTGGCCGTGTGCGTCGCGGTGTTCGTGGTCATCGCGACCTTCGCCTTCGCCACCGAGCAGCGCCGCCGCGAACTGGCCCTGCTGCGGCTGGTGGGCGCCGCGCCACGGCAGGTGCGGCGCATGGTCCTCGGCGAGGCGATGCTGATCGGCCTGGCGGCGGCGGCCGCCGGCTGCGTCTTCGCACCGCTGGGCACCATGCCGCTGCGCTCCTGGATGCTCGACCATAACGTCGCCCCGTCCTGGTTCGCCATCCCCTTCAACCCGCTGCCGCTGCTGATCTCCTTCGTCATCGGCGTGGCCGCGGCGCTGGCCGGCTCGGCCGCCACCCTCGTCCGGGTCTCGCTGATCCGGCCGATCGAGGTGCTGCGCGAAAGCGTGGTGGAGCGTCGCGGTCTGACGCCGATCCGCTGGCTGCTCGGGATCGGGATGCTGATCGGCGCAGTCGTCGCGGGGATCGTGATCTCCCGGACCGAGCCGTATCTGGCGTCCAGTGCCCGCAAGTATGAGGCGGTGCCGGTCCTCTACGTCGGGGCGGTCACCCTGCTGGCGCCGATCCTGCTGCGACCGGTCACCCGGCTGCTGACCGGCCCGCTGCGCGGCTCGGCCAAGGCCGGCCCGCTGCTGGTGCGCGAGAACATCCTCACCTCCCGGCGGCGTACGGCCGCCATGGTGGCGCCGATCGTGGTGGCCGTCGGGCTGGTCGGCGCCCTGTTGACGATGCAGAAGTCCGGTGACGCCGCGGTCCTCGCCCGCCAGCAGCAGGAGACCAAGGCGGCGGACGTCGTCGTGCCCGGCGGTTCCGGGATCGACGCCCGCACGCTGCGGCGGCTGACGGCCGTGCCCGGGCTCCGGGTCACCCCGGTGACCTCGATGAACGTCCGGATCGGCACCGCCCAGGGCGAGCAGATCGACTCGCTCACCACCAACGCGGTGCCCGCGGCGGCGCTGGGCGCCACGATCACGCCGCCCGTGCTCTCCGGGTCCCTCGCCTCGCCGCCGGACAACTTCCTGGTCGTCGACGAGCACGCGGCCCAGTCCGACAGCCTGTCGGCAGGGGACCACGTGGTCACGCTGCTGCCGACCGGCGAGAAGGTCCGAACCGTCATCGCGGCAGTGGTCGCGCGCGGTCTGAACGGCGACGACACCTATGTGTCCGCGTCACTGACCGGCGCGGTGATGCCGAGCCAGGTCTATCTCGATTCGACGGCGGGCCCGGGCCGGCCGCTCGACGAGCGGCAGACGGCCGCGGTGAACCAGGCGCTGGCCGGCTCCGGCGCGCACGTCCTGGCCTATGGCGCCTACCTGGAGGCCCAGCGCGCGCACGCCGCCGAGCAGACGAACAACGCCGCGGTGGTCATCCTGGGGATCGCACTGGCTTACGCGCTGATCGCGGTCGCCAACACGCTGATCATGGCGATGGCCGGGCGGCGGAAGGAGTTCGCCCTGCTCGGGCTGGCCGGCACGGTGCGTAGTCAGATCGTGAAGGTCGCCGCCGCCGAGACTGCTGTGGCGGTGGTCGTCGGCACCGTACTCGCCGCCGTGGCGACCGGACTCGCCGCAGTGACCCAGCACGTCTCGCTGAGCAGACTCGTGACCGGCGCGCCGACGTTGATCCCGTGGGCGCAGGTCCTGGGGACCGTCGTGCTCTGCGCCCTCGTCACCGTGGTCACCGCGTCGGGAGCGGCCTGGCGTGCGACCCGCCGACGCGCGATCGAAGCCGCAGGCATCCGCGAGTAGGGTCTGGCCGGGACCACGCGCGGGCCGCTGGTTCATTCCCACCTCTCGTCAGCCACTGTCGCCAGCTGCTGCTCGGCGTCCCTGCCGAGCGCCCTGGCGCTGTCAAAACCAATGAACATTTCGACTCGCTCCCGGCGGCCAGATGCCTCACGAGCCGGAGCTGACCAGTCCCGGAATACTGCAACCCTCGAATACCGGCACTTCACCAGTGGTTCGAGAAGGCCGCCGCCGACGACGACCCGCTGCGCGCACCCTCTCCCCCGGCACCGACGAGCCCCTCGAGGTGTCGGTCTTCCTGGAGGTCGAGGGCGCCGCCCACTACCTGCCCGCCTACGCCGGGAACCTCGACAGTCGCCGATGCCCTCGCGGCACACGGCGTGGTCTGGATCCCCGACTACGTCGCCGGTGCCGGAGGCATCGTCTACGCGCTCGGCCGGGAATCGGAGAACCACGGCCACGAGGCCGCCCTCCGGCGGGTGGAGGGCATCGGCGACACCGTCGGCCGTGTTCCCGACCTGGCGCGTGCGACCGGCGTCACCCCGCAGCGGGCCGCCCGGCAGATCGCCGGGGCCCGGCTCACTGCCGCCGCCTCACCCGTTACTTGAGGCCGCTGAGCATGACACCCCTGATGTAGTACTTCTGGAGCAGCAGGAAGAGGACCAGGACCGGCAGGACGCTCAGGACCAGGCCGGCCATGACGATGGGCAGGGTGCGGGTCGGGTCGACGTAGTCCTGGAGGAACTGGATGCCGACGGGCAGGGTCATCACGTCGGGGTTGGCGGTCGAGACGAGCAGGGCCCAGATGTACTCGTTCCAGGCGTCGACGAAGGTCAGCAGGCCGAGGGTGACCAGGACCGGCTTGGTCTGCGGGACGACGATCCGCCACCAGACGGTGAACTCGCCGGCGCCGTCGATGCGCGCGGCCTCCAGGACCTCGTCCGGGATCGAGACCATGAACTGGCGGGTCAGGAAGATCCCGAAGCTGCTGACGAGGAACGGCATGGCGAGCGCCACGATGCTGACGGTCAGTCCGGCGCCGCCGCGCCCGAGGAGGTCGTTGCCGCCGGCCAGCGGCCAGTGCACCAGGATCAGGAAGTGCGGGATGAAGAAGAGGAACGGCGGGAACATCATCGTCGACAGCACGAGACGGAAGACGAAGGCCCGGCCGGGAAAGCGGAGTTTGGCGAGCGCGTAGCCGGCGAGCGACGACGTGAGCAGCACCGAACCGGTGATCGTGGTGGTGGCGACGACGCTGTTGCGGAAGAGCACCGGAAGGTCGAGCTGCTGGATCGCCGCCCGGTAGTTGGACAGGTCGAACGCCTTCGGCAGGAACCGGTACGGCAGCGTGCCGGCCTCGTCCGGTCCCTTGAAGGAGGTCATCAGCATGTCGGCGAACGGCACCACCGTGAGCACCGCGCCGACGCCGACCAGCAGATACGACAGCCACGGGACTCGGCGGCGGATCATGCGTCCTCCCCTTTGCGCCGGAAGAGCCACAACTGCACCAGCGTGACCGCGAGGACGACCGTGAACAGCACGAAGGCGGCGGCGCTCGCGGTGCCCCAGTCACCGTAGGAGAAGGCCTGCCGGTACATCTCGAGGGCGGCCACGTCGGTGGCGTCCCCGGGTCCGCCCTTGGTCATCACGATGATCAGCGCGAAGGACTGGAGACCGGTGAGGAACTGGGTGACGCACACGAACAGCAGGGACGGCCGCAGCAACGGCAGCGTGATCCGCCAGAAGACGGTCACGGGCCCGGCGCCGTCGAGCGCGGCGGCCTCGTAGTACGACTCGGGGATGGACTTCAGCCCGGCGGTCAGGACGAGGATCGCCGAGCCGACGGAGGCCCAGGCCTGGACGACCACCACCGAGGGCAGCGCGGTGTCCGGGTCCTGGAGGAAGGCCACCGAGCCGAGCCCGGCGGCGTTGAGGACACCGTTGACGAGGCCGCCCGGCTGGTACATGTACTTCCAGACGTTGCCGACGGCGACGACGGTGGTGACGATCGGCAGGAAGTACAGGGTGCGCCACAGCCCCTGGAACCGCAGCTTGTCGATGCAGGTGGCGACGAGCACGGAGCCGGCGAGCGCGAGGACCACCGTGCCCAGGGCGAACAGCAGCGTGTTGGTGAGGACCGGCGTCAGGAACGTCGAGCCGGCGGTGAACAGGCCGGCGAAGTTGTCCAGGCCGACCGGGTCGATGTCACCGAGGTCGAACCCGGCCCACCGGGACGTCGACAGCAGCACCGCGAAGCCGAGCGGGAGGGCGAGGAAGACGGCGTAGAACAGGAGCGTCGGGGCCAGGAAGAGGTAGGCGACGACGGCCTGGCGGCGCCGGTTCCGGGCGCGGACGCGGACTCCGTCGGCGGCGGACCTCTCGCGCGCCGCCCGTTCGGTCGGCTCCGGTGCCAGGGTGGCGTTCACCATGACCGCGACACCTCCTGGTCGACCTGGCGGCGGGTGGAGCGCAAGGCCTCGTCGACCGTCTGCTGACCGGTCCACAGGGCCTCGACGTTCTTGCGCAGCAGTGACTTGGCCTGCTGCGCGCCCGGCACGTTCGGTTCGGGTACGGCGTACGCCAGCGCGTCCAGGAACGGGTGCAGGTTCGGGTCGCCGCCCGAGCCGAGGAGTCTCCGCATGTCGTCGGCGCGGCCGGTGAGGGAGCCGACCGATGCCTGCAGGGCGCTCATCCGGGTCGTGCCGCGCACCTTCTCGGTGTTGAGCCAGCGCAGGAACTCCCAGGCCTCGCGCGGATGCCGGCTGGCCGTGTTGACGCCGAGCATGAAGCCGGTGGAGAGCGTGGCGCGCCTGCCGTCCGCTGCGGGCAGGGGTACGGGAGCGACGCCGACGTCACGGTAGGCGGTGCCCATCAGCGCCTTCAGGTTCGCGGTCCACCAGCCGGCGCTGATCACCATGGCGACCTGGCCGGAGGCGAACGCCTGGTAGACGTTGACGGCGGGGGCGCTCGCGTGCCGGTCCACGAGGCGGCGCTCCAGGTCGAGGACGGCGCGGCCGGCCGGCGAGTCGATGGCGGTGCTCCTGCCGTCCGCCGACACGAACCGCCCGCCGGCCGCGTTGAGCAGGGCGAGGGTCTGGCCGACGGTCGTGGAGTCGTCGAAGGTCGACAGGCCGAACCCCTGGACGAGCGTGTTGCCGTAGCGGTCCTGCCGGGCGGTGCGGTACGCGGTCTGCTCCAGCTCCGGCCAGGTGCGCGGCGGGCCGTCGACGCCGGCCTCGCGCAGCAGTCGCCTGTTGTAGTAGAGGGCGTACGTCTGCATCTCGGTGGGGTAGCCGTACACCGTGCCGTCGACCGACGCGGAGCCGACCGCGGCGGCGCCGTAGCCGCGGTGGATCTCCTCGGCGTGCTCGGGCGGCGCGGGCCGCAGCACTCCGGCCCGGACGAGCTGGCCGTTCCACAGGCAGTACGGGTGCAGGATGTCCGTGCCCTGGCCCGCGGCCTGCCGGACCATGAAGGTGGTCAGCAGGTCGGTGAACTCGACGGCTTTCGTCCGCACCTTGACCCGGTCGTGCAGGGCGTTCCACTCGTCCACCGGGCCCTGTAGGGCCTTCTTCAGCTCCCCGCTCGCGTAGTGGGAGAGCAGGGTGAGGACGACCGGATCACCGGCCCGCCCGGTCCCCTCGTGCGGGGCGGCGCACCCGGACGCGAGGAGCGCCGAGGGCAGCCCGAGCGCGAAGCCACGCCGGCTCAGCGACCGGCCCGGTGAGCGGCGGTGTGAGGGGCCCGGTGACCGGCTCGGTGACGGTGTCACCGGGCGGCCTCCCGGCGCATCACCCGGAACACCCGGGTGGTGGTGAAGCCGCTCTTGCGGTAGAGGTGGCCCGCCGGCGACTGCGCGCCGGTCCACAGGAACCACGCGGAGTGCGCGCGGAGCGCCCGCATCCGCTCCAGGACCAGGTGGAGCAGGACCTCTCCGAGACCGGTGCCGCGCAGTTCCTCCAGCACGCCGATCGGGCCGAACCGCTCGTCGACCGAGTCGAACGCGCCGTGCATGGCCCAGCCGGCCATGCGGCCCTCGGGGTCGCGGGCCACGACGATCCGGTCGAGCGGCGTGCCCGCGGTCAGGCACGCCCGGATCGTGGCCGCCCAGTCCGGCCCGAAGTGGCCCCCGGCGAGCGCGAGCAGGTCCACCAGGTCGTCGTCGGCCGGGGTGCCGAACCGGTAGCCCCGCGCGGTGAGTTCGGCCACCCGGAGCGCGACGTCCGCCGGGAGGCGGTAGCCGACCAGGACGCGGTCCATCGCCGCCGCCTCGTACAGGGTGCGAAAGCCCAGGGAGTCGAGGAGCCCGGCCGCCTCCGGGTAGGCCTCCGCGTCCAGGCCGGGGAAGACGTAGTTCGGGGTGTACGAGGAGAAGTCCACCCGGGTACGACCGTGGCCGTGCAGCCACTCGAGGGCCTCGGTCAGCAGCCGGCGGCCGAGGCCGAGGCCGCGGGCGTCCGGGTCGACGAAGAAGAACGGGATCCAGCCCTGTTCGGGCTCCAGGTCGGTGCCGGCCATCGGGGTCAGCCGGCGCACCGCGTAGGCGGCGCCGACGACACGTTCGCCGTCTACGGCGACCCGTAGGCCGTCCGGGTCGAAGTTGGGGTCGAGGAGCACCAGGGAGCGGAACCGGTCCGCGGTGACGGGGTCGGCGGGCGCGCTCCGCCGCCACGTCTCCACCAGCCGCGGTCCGTCGCCCGCGCGGAAGCCGCGGACCCCGGCCCGGGTCGTCGTCGTGAGAGTCGTGAGATCGGTCATCGACGGGGTGTCCTTCCGAGCGGGGCGGCGGCTGTCGGGGAGGGAGCGGCGGGAGTCAGGGGTAGAGCAGCACGTCGTCGCCGGCCCAGCGGCCGGGCGGGGCCGGCGGGTCGCACAGCGGCAGCGGGTCGTCGCCGGCGTCGACGGCGCGCCGCAGCCGGTCGGAACCCCACAGCAGGTCCACGAGGTGACGGTGGCCGGTCCGCTCGGCGCCGCCGTCCGTGGTGTGCCACGCGAAGTCGTCCGGGTACAGCCGCCGCAGCGTGGCGAGCATCGCGACGGCGGTGCGTACGGGGGCGAACGCCGCACGGTCGGTGACGTGGAGCTGGACCCCGCGCAGCGGTCGTCCGGCGTGTTTGTGGAAGGCCGGTACGAACCGCAGGTCGCGGAAGTGCACGCCGGGCAGACCGAGTTCGGCGAGGGCGGGGGCGAAGCGGGCGTCGAGATAGGGGGCGCCGACGATCTCGAAGGGCTGGGTGGTGCCCCGGCCCTCGGAGAGGTTGGTGCCCTCGAAGAGGCAGGTGCCGGGGTACACGGTGGCGGTGGCGGGTGTCGGGATGTTCGGCGAGGGCGCGATCCAGGGCAGCCCGGTGGCGGCGGTGTCCATGGCGCGCCGCCAGCCGAGGGCCTGGATCACCGTCAGGTCGGCCGCTCGGCCCGCCGCCCGGGGCACGGCCGAGGCGTTGAGGTACCGGGCGAGTTCGCCGCAGGTGAGACCGTGCCGGACGGGGATCGGGGCGCGGCCGACGAAGCTGGCCCACGCCGGTTCGAGCAGTGGGCCCTCGCTGACGAGTCCGCCGAGCGGATTGGGCCGGTCGGCGACCACGAACCGGATGCCGGTGCGGGCCGCCGAGACCATCAGGTCGAACATGGTCCACACGTAGGTGTAGTACCGGGCGCCGATGTCCTGGAGGTCGTGGACCAGGGCGTCGACCCCGCTGTCGATCAGCAGCTTGTCGAGCCGTTCGCCGTCGCACCGGTAGGTGTCGTGGACCGGCAGCCCGGTGTCGGGGTCGGTCCGGGCGGTCTCGCCCTCACCGGCCTGACCGGTCCCGTGCAGTCCGTGTTCGGGACCGAACAGGGCGACCAGCGGCGCGCCGGCCGCGAGCAGCGCGGGTGCGGCCGGGCGCAGGCCGGGCAGGACGCCGGTGTGGTTGGTCACCAGCCCGAAGCGGCCGGGCCCGGCGAGTGCGGGCGCCGCGTGCAGCCGTGCGATCCCGGTCGTCACCGTGACGCGGTCGTCCGTGCTCATCCCTTGCCCCGTCTGCCGGTGACACCTCTCTCAAGCAATAGCCAGGAATTTACTCTTATGTCCCGTAATTCCGGCCATGAATCGCCGACGGCTCACGCGCCCCGTGTGTCACCCGCCCGCACGCGCCCGCCGCCTGATCAACTGCCGTCACTGTTCCCCCACTTACCTCCTAAGCTGCGCACCAGGGCAAACGCCCCCACGGGGAGGGAACTCACACATGGGCAGATCTGCCATGCCGTCGGGCCGCCTGCGCGCAGCGGCCCCACGACGCCGGTCGCCGTCTCACTCGCCCTCGGGGGCACGGGGCTTTCACGTCTACGGAGACGGATCCGGCGGCCTGCCGGACGGCAGCGGCGACCTGCTCGCCCTCGACGCCCACGGCCGGACCTGGCTCCACTACGGCACGCTGAACCACGTGTGGCAGATGGGCAGCGGCCGGCCCGCCACCGCCAGGCCCGTGGCCATGGGCGACCTGAGCGGTGACGGCTGCAACGACGTGGCCGTCGGCGCCGGGGACCTCAACGGCGACGGCATCGGCGACCTGCCGGCCCGGGACAGGTCGAACAACCTGTACCGCTACTACGGCAAGGGCAACGGCACCTTCTCCGCGCGGGTGAAGATCGCCTCCGGCCGGGGCGCCTCGTACAACGTGGCCCTCGGGGTCGGGGACGTCGCCGGAGACGGCAAGGCCGACCTGGTCGCCCGGGACGCGGCCAACCGCCTGTACCGGCAGAACGGCACCGGGAAGGGCACGTTCGGCCCCAGGGTGTTGGTCAACCACGGCGGTTTCGGCTACACCGCGTCGTTCTGAGCCGCCCCTTCCGGTCCCCGTGGCGGAACGGCAGCGGGATCAGCACGGGAACCGCCGGGGCGAGGAGGTAGCGGCAGCCGAAGATGCCGGTCATGGCCTTTCGGGTCGTGACCGGCAGACATCGCCGCGGCCGCTGCCCAGCCCGTGGGAGCGCCCGTCCGGGGAACCCGTTGCCCCGATGGTGTGACGACACCGGTCACGCCGACTCCCTTGCGCCTCGGGGACGTTTGAACAGACATGGGCCTCAGCGACACTCCCCCCTCCGCCCAGCTGTCGGACGCCTGCCGGCCGGACCGGCGCCATCCGGACGGGCGCGTACCGGATCCGCCGCTCCAGGGCCCGGCGCCGGGTTTCGTGTGGCGGACCGCGATGGTCGGCCTGTCGGCGCTCACCGTCGCGGTCGCCCTGGTGGTGGCCTTCGTGTGAGCCCTCCCACCCCCGCCGGCCGGACCCGGCGTCACGGCAGGCCGACGGGTGTCGCTCGGACGTGGGACGTATGCGTGTCGCCGGGCCGTCCGGGTGGGGTGACGGTGTGTGATGTCGCGGTGCCCAGGCGTCACCGCGGCTCCTTGTCGCCGTTGTCACCATTGTCACAGTTGTCACAGTTGAACTTCACGAAGGACTTCACGATGCGTCTGCTCCGTCCGCTCGCCGTCGCTCTCGGCGGGCTTGCCCTCACCGTCATCACCGTGGGTCCGGCGGCCGCCGCCCCAGGGACGTTCGTCTGGGTGGGGCCGCAGGGCAAGGCGTACGCCATCCAGAACCCGCCGGACCGCAAGTGCCTCGACATGGCGCAGGAGGCGCGCGGGCCGCAGAACGCCACGAAGAAGGCGCTCGTCGTCTACAGCAAGCCCAAGTGCAAGGGCACCGCGCACCGGGTCGCCCCCGGGCACTCGGCCGCCGGCACCGTGCGTTTCGCCAGCGTGGTCTTCAACCCCCGCTAGACCGCGGCCCGTTCAGCCCTCCGGTGGCGCCGACCACGTCGTGGTGATCGGCGCCACCGGTTTGTGCGCCTCTCGGCGCCCGCGTCGGGCGGTGCTCTCCGGTACGACGCCCACCGGCTCCGGTCAGACTCCCCCGGCCACCGCCACACCGAGCCCGCACAGCACCACGCCGGTGACGAGGTCCAGGGCGCGTCGCACCGCCGGCCGGGAGACCAGGGCCCGGCCCCGGCCGACGGCCCAGGTGAAGAGCAGGTACCAGCAGGCGTTGACGACGGCCCACAGGACGCCGAGCGCGACGCTGCTCAGCAGGACGGGACCGTCGGCCGTGACGAACTGGGGCAGCACCGACACGGCGAACACCCCGGCCTTGGGATTGCCCAGCGTGGTGCCCAGGCCGGCACCGTACGCGCTCCGGAGCCCGCCGGGACCGGCGCTCCCGCCGTCCGGACCGATCGCCGCGGCGCCCTCCTTCGCCGCCGCCCTGAGGGTGCCGAGCCCCAGCGCGAACAGCACCGCCCCGCCGGCGACACGTACCACCAGATACGCGTGCGGGTTGGCCAGGAGCACCGCGAAGAGGCCCACGGCGGCGGCGGTCGACCAGACGAGCAGCCCGGTGGAGTTGCCCGCGATGGTGGCCCGGGCGGGCCGAGGGCCGAACGCGAGGATCTGCCGGATCATCAGCGCCTGCCCGGCGCCCGGGAGCATGGCCAGCAGCCAGGTGGTGAGCACGAAGAGGGGCAGATGGACGGGCACGTGTCGCGGCCTTCTCACGGGTAGGGGGCGGATGGTCCGTCACCAGGCTGACGCGACGGATGCGTGAAGAGAAGTAAGCACCGTGGCGGCCGGCGTTAAGTTAATTGAGTGATGAGCTCGGATCCGGGGCAGCTGCGCCTGCTCGCCATGATCGACCGGCACGGCTCGCTCACCGGTGCCGCCCACGCCCTCGGCGTGACACCGGCCGCGGTGACCCAGCAGGTGGCCCGGGCGGAGCGGGACTGGAAGGTGCCGCTGGTGGTGCGCGGGCCGCGCGGCGCGTCGCTCACGGCGGCCGGGGCGCTGCTCGCGGAGCACGGACGGGTCGTCGACGAGCAGACGGAACAGGCCGGCGAACGGCTCGCCGCGCTCCTCGGCCACCTGTCGCTGCGACTGCGGGTGGGCGCGTTCCTGGCCGCCGCCCTGCATCTGCTCCCGCCCGCCCTGACCGCGCTGCGCCACCGGTATCCGAACGCCGACGTGTCGGTGGAGGACCTGCTCTCCGACCGCGGCGTCGAGCGGGTCGCGGCGGGCGAACTCGACGTCGCGGTGATCGCCTCCTGGGCACTGCCCCCGGAGCCGCCCCCGCACATCACCGCGCACACGCTGCTGCGGGACCCCATGGTCATCGTCCTGCCCGACGACCACCCCCTGGTCACCGGGTCACCCGACGGCACACCGCTGCGGCTGGAG
Source organism: Streptomyces sp. NPDC013157 (assembly GCF_042899865.1). Taxonomy (NCBI): domain Bacteria; kingdom Bacillati; phylum Actinomycetota; class Actinomycetes; order Kitasatosporales; family Streptomycetaceae; genus Streptomyces; species Streptomyces sp. NPDC013157. The sequence continues at coordinate 229,165 of NZ_JBIBAK010000014.1, forward strand.
CAGCTCCGCGACGAGTCCTGGGTGACCATCCTGGCCGGACACGCCGGCCGCGAACAGCTCGACCGGGCGGCGATCGGGGCCGGCTTCACGCCGAGGATCCGGTTCCAGACGGCGTCGTACGACCTGGCCCAGGCACTCGTCGGCACCGGCTACGGCGTCGCGCTCGTCTCCCGGCTGGCCCTCACCCGGGTCCCGGGCACCACGCACCGCCCGCTGGCCGACCCGCCGCTCCACCGCGACCTGCACGCCGTGACCCGGTCCGACACCACGCTGACCCCGCTGGCGGGCGTCTTCCGGACCCTGCTCCTCGACGTGGCCACCGACCTGAGGGGGGCCTGGACCTCACAGGGGTGAGCGGGCGACCGTCATCACATAGGCCCCGAACAGCAGCGAGACCGCGGTGAGGGCGCCGACGACGAGAACCGCCTGGGCGGGACGCACGCGGCGGCTGCCGGCCAGGGCGCGGGCGAGCGGGATCAGGAGAGGGAAGGCCGGGAGCAGGAAGCGGGGCTTGGAGGAGAAGGAGCCCGAGCCGCCCACGACCACCAGGACCAGGACGCCCGCGAAGACCACCAGGACCAGCGGGGCCCGGTCCAGGCAGAGGAGGCAGAAGAGCAGCAGACCCCCGGCGACGATCACCAGGTCCGCCGCGTACACGAAGCCGCCGCCGTGCAGCAGCAGGCCCTTGAGGAAGCGCAGGGAACCCGCGCCGAAGTCGAAGCGCGAGCTCCAGGCGCGCTGCACCTCGAAGTAGCCGAGCAGAAGGTTGCCGGTGCGCCACCCGACCCACAGGACGTAGCCGAGCCAGCCGAGCGGGGCGAGCAGGCAGCCGGCCCACAGGGCGAGCGGCACGCGGCCTCGCCGCCGTACCGCTTCGTACGCGCCCGCGGCCAGGACGGCGGCCGCGACCGCGAAGCCGCTGGGGCGGGACAGCCCGGCGAGTGCGGCCAGGCAGCCGGCCCACAGCCAGCGGCCCTTGAGCACGCGGTACAGGGACCAGGCCGCGAGGGCCGAGAAGAGGGACTCGGTGTACGCGATGGTGAGTTCGACCGACTGGGGCAGTACGGCCCACAGGACGACGAGCGCGGCGGCGACGGCCCGGCCGTACAGGTGGCAGCCGATCCGGTGGATGCCCCACGCGGCCACGACGGCGGCGGTCCAGGCGACGGCCAGCGCGGCCTCGCCGGGGGTGAGGGGCAGGACCGTCGTCACGGCGCGGATGAGCCCCGGGTACAGCGGGAAGAACGCCCAGTCGGTCTGCACGGCTCCCCTGCGGGTGATCTCGATGAGGTCGCCGTAGCCGTGGGTGGCGATGTGCAGGTACCAGCGGGCGTCCCACGCGTGGGCCAGGTTCCTGACCAGGGGGCGCCCCATGGCGTGGTTCGCCGCGGCGACGGCGGCGACTCCGGCGAGCCGGACGGCCGTGAACAGGACGAGGACGGGCAGCAGGCCGGACGGGGTGCTGCGGGCGGGCGCGGGGCGGGCGGGACCGGTCTGCGCGGCGGACTCGGGCCGCGGGACGGAGGACGTGCTCACGCTCCGACCTTCGGCAGCGGCCCGCGACGGCGCAACACGACACGGAGGCTTCTTACGGTCTTCCGCCCGGGTTCAGAACTTCGCGACCCGCATCACACCCGGACCCCCTTGATCGATCATTCACCGGTCGGTTTAGCATATGAGCGCCACCCAGCTCGATCGAGAGATTCAGGTCTGTGACTGTCAACGAGGACTCGTTCACCAACTGGAAGAACCGCGAGGAGATCGCGGAGTCGATGATCCCGCTCATCGGGAAGCTGCACCGGGAGCGGGACGTGACGGTCCTCCTCCACAGCCGCTCCCTGGTGAACAAGTCGGTGGTCAGCATCCTCAAGACCCACCGCTTCGCCCGCCAGATCGACGGTGCCGAGCTGTCGGTCACCGAGACGATGCCGTTCCTGCGGGCGCTCACCGCCCTCGACCTCGGCCCCTCCCAGATCGACATCGGCATGCTCGCCGCGACCCACAAGGCCGACGACCGGGGTCTGAGCGTCGAGGCGTTCACCGCGGAGGCGGTCGCCGGGGCCACCGGGGCCAACAAGATCGAGCAGCGTGAGCCGCGGGACGTCGTCCTGTACGGCTTCGGCCGCATCGGCCGCCTGGTCGCCCGGCTGCTCATCGAGAAGGCCGGCTCGGGCAACGGCCTGCGCCTGCGGGCCGTCGTGGTGCGCGGCGCGGGCGGCGAGGACATCGTGAAGCGCGCCTCGCTGTTGCGCCGCGACTCCATCCACGGCCAGTTCCAGGGCACGATCACCGTGGACGAGGAGAGCAGCACGATCCTCGCCAACGGCAACGAGATCAAGGTGATCTACGCCGACGACCCGAGCGCCGTGGACTACACCGAGTACGGCATCCGGGACGCGATCCTCATCGACAACACGGGCAAGTGGCGGGACCGCGAGGGTCTGTCGAAGCACCTGCGCCCCGGTATCGGGAAGGTCGTCCTGACCGCGCCGGGCAAGGGCGACGTCCCGAACATCGTGCACGGCGTCAACCACGACACCATCAAGCCGGACGAGCAGATCCTGTCCTGCGCCTCCTGCACCACCAACGCGATCGTGCCGCCGCTGAAGGCCATGGCCGACGAGTACGGGGTGCTGCGCGGCCACGTGGAGACGGTCCACTCGTTCACCAACGACCAGAACCTGCTGGACAACTACCACAAGTCCGAGCGCCGCGGCCGGTCCGCGCCGCTCAACATGGTGATCACCGAGACCGGCGCCGCCTCCGCCGTGGCGAAGGCGCTGCCCGACCTCAAGGCACGGATCACCGGCAGCTCGATCCGGGTCCCGGTCCCGGACGTGTCGATCGCGATCCTCAACCTCCAGCTGGCCCGCGAGGCCTCCCGCGAGGAGGTCCTCGACTACCTCCGCGAGGTGTCGCTGACCTCACCGCTGAAGCGCCAGATCGACTTCATCACCGCCCCGGACGCGGTCTCCAGCGACTTCATCGGCTCGCGCCACGCGTCGATCGTCGACGCCGGCGCCCTGAAGGTGGAGGGCGACAACGCGATCCTCTACCTCTGGTACGACAACGAGTTCGGCTACTCCTGCCAGGTGGTCCGGGTCGTCCAGCACGTCTCGGGCGTGGAGTACCCGACGTTCCCGTCCCCGGCGGTCTGACACCCCTCGCCTCCGGCAGCCCGGTTCCCTGTGCCCACAGGGAACCGGGCTGTCCGCCCTCTTGACGCGATCACGGCCCGATGGCAGCTTTTTATCGATACAAAAGGCGTTCGCACGATCGACTCGACGAACGATGTTCCATATATCGAACAATTGGCTTCACGGACAGGAGTGCCCCGCGTGCCCACCGCCACCGCGATCATCAACCTCGACATCGAGGGCCCGACGATCAGCCGCCATCTCTACGGCCACTTCGCCGAACACCTCGGCCGCTGCGTCTACGGCGGCTTCTGGGTCGGCGAGGACTCCCCCGTCCCCAACGAGGGCGGCATCCGCCTCGACGTCGTGGCGGCCCTGCGCGCCCTGGACATCCCCAACCTGCGCTGGCCGGGCGGCTGCTTCGCCGACGAGTACCACTGGCGGGACGGCGTCGGACCGCGCCCGCAGCGGCCCCGGATGGTCAACACGCACTGGGGCAACGTCGAGGAGAACAACCACTTCGGCACCCACGAGTTCATGGCCCTGTGCGAACTCCTCGGCGCCGAGCCCTACATCAGCGGCAACGTCGGCTCCGGCACGGTCCGCGAGATGAGCGAGTGGGTGGAGTACCTGACCCGGGACGGCGACAGCCCGATGGTGCGGCTGCGCAAGGAGAACGGCCGCGAGGAACCCTGGCGGGTGAAGTACTGGGGCATCGGCAACGAGACCTGGGGCTGCGGCGGCAACATGCGCGCCGAGTACTCCGCCGACCTGGCCCGCCAGTACGCCACCTACTGCCGCGACCACGGCGACAACAAGCTGTACCGGATCGCCTCGGGCGCCTCCGACGCGGACTACAAGTGGACCGAGACCCTGATGCAGCAGATCAGCTGCTTCGGCTGCGAGGCCACCCCGAAGAACTTTTTCCAGGGCCTGTCCGTCCACTACTACACCCTCGCGGGCCCCTGGGAGGCCAAGGGCAGCGCCACGGAGTTCGACGCCGAGGACTACTACCGCACGATGCTGTCGGCCCACCGCATCGACCGCATCCTCACCGGCCACTCGACGGTCATGGACGTCTACGACCCGGGGCGTACCGTCGGCCTCGTCCTGGACGAGTGGGGCACCTGGTGGGACGTGGAACCCGGCACCAACCCCGGCTTCCTCTTCCAGCAGAACACCCTGCGCGACGCGCTGGTGGCGAGCACCCACTTCGACATCTTCCACAGGCACGCGGCCCGCCTGCACATGGCCAACATCGCCCAGACCGTCAACGTGCTCCAGGCCATGATCCTCACCGACGGCGACGCCCTGGTCCTGACCCCGACCTACCACGTCTTCGAGATGAACAAGGGCCACCAGGACGCCACCTCGCTCCCCGTGCACCTGCGCGGCGAGGGCACCCGGCGCACGGTCGGGGACGCGGAACTGGAGACGGTGTCCGCCTCGGCCAGCGTCAAGGACGGCACCGTCCTGATCTCGCTGAGCAACCTGGACGCCGCGGAACCGGCCGAGGTCACCCTCGACCTGCGCGGCGGCAGCCTCGGCGAGCCGGCCGCCCGGATCCTCACGGCCGACAAGCTCCAGGCCCACAACACCCCGGAGGCCTCGACGGCCGTCTCCCCCACCGCGTTCGACGGCGTGTCCGTGACCGCCGGCGGACTGCGGCTCACCCTCCCGCCCCACTCGTTCGTCACCGTCCAGGCTCCCCTGGACCGGCGCTGACCCGCAGGAGCGCGCACATGACCCGATCCGCACGCCCGCTGCCCGCCCGCCACCTGCGGCCGCCCATGGGCTGGAACAGCTGGGACTGCTACGGCACCACCGTCACCGAGGAGGAGGTCCTCGCCAACGCCGGGTTCATGCGCGAGCACCTGCTCCCGCACGGCTGGGACACCGTCGTCGTCGACATCCAGTGGTACGAGCCCACCGCCCGCGCCCACGGCTACAACCCGGACGCCCCGCTCGTCCTCGACGGCCACGGCCGCCAGCTGCCCGCCCCCAACAGGTTCCCCTCCGCCACGGACGGGGCGGGGTTCGGTCCGCTGGCCGCGCGGGTGCACGGCATGGGCCTGCGGTTCGGGCTGCACATCATGCGGGGCATCCCACGGCGCGCGGTGGAGGCCGCACTGCCCGTGCTCGGCACGGAGTTCACGGCCGCGGACGTGGCCGACACCGATTCCGTGTGTCCCTGGAACTCGGACAACTACGGCCTGAACCACGACCACCCCGGCGCCCAGGCCTACTACGACGCCCAGGTCGCCCAGTTCGCCGCCTGGGGCGTGGACTTCGTCAAGGCCGACGACATGCTCTTCCCGTACCACGAGCGGGAGATCGCCGCCTACGCACGAGCGATCGAGCGCAGCGGACGGCCGATCGAACTGAGCCTCTCCCCCGGTACCGACATGTCCCTCGCCCGCCTGGACCACCTGCGGGAGCACGCCACCATGTGGCGGGTCTGCGACGACCTCTGGGACCGCTGGGAGGACGTCGAGGCGCAGTTCGCGCGGATGGCCCGCTGGGCCCCCTGGCAGGGCGAGCGGGGCTGGGCGGACGCCGACATGCTGCCGCTCGGCCACATCGGGATCCGTGCCGAGCGCGGCGCGGACCGCCAGTGCGCCCTCACCCATCCCGAGCAGGTCAGCCTGCTCACCCTGTGGCTGATCTCGCGGTCGCCGCTGATGATGGGCGGCGACCTGCCCACCTCCCCGCCCGGCACCATCGCGCTGCTCACCAACGACGAGGCACTGGACGTGCTGTGGCACAGCACCGGCAACCAGGAGGTGCTGCGGGAGCGGGACCTGGTGCTGTGGACCGCCCGGGACACCGACGGGCACACCCGGTACGCGGCCGTGTTCTCGCTCGCGGACGAGGAGCGGCGCTTCGAGGTGCCGCTGGGCGCGGTCGGCGCCACCTCCCGCGACCGCGTCCGCGAGGTGTGGACCGGCACCGACACCGCCCACGACGGCCGGCAACTGGTCGCCGTGCTGCCCGCCCACGGCGCCGCCCTCTATCGTCTTGCCGAGGACAGCCGGCGGGAGTGAGTGTGGCGACGATCCAGGACGTGGCGAAGGCGGCCGGGGTGTCGGCGATGACCGTCTCCAACGTGATGAACGGGCACCCCAACGTCCGCCCGGCCACCCGGGAGCGGGTCCTGGAGGCGATGGACCGGCTCGGCTACCGGGTCAACGTGGCCGCCCGCAACCTGCGCAAGGGCCGCACCGGGACCATCGGCCTGGCCGTCCCCGAGATCAACCGTCCCTACTACGGCCGGCTGGCCGCCTCGATCATCGCGGCGGCGGCCGGGCACGGCCTGCGGGTGAGCATCGAGCAGACCGGCGCCCGCCGGGAGAGCGAGCTGGCGGCGCTCTCCCTGTCCCGCAACCGGCTCTACGACGGGCTCATCCTGAGCACGGTCGGCATGGGCCCGGCCGATGTCGGGGCGCTCGACGTCGACCATCCGGTGGTGATCCTCGGCGAGCGGATCTTCGGCGGGCCCGTCGACCATGTCGCCATGCCGAACGAGGCCGCCTCCGAGGCCGCGACACGCCATCTCGTCGAGCGGGGCTGCCGGCGGATCGCCATCGTGTGCGGGCGGCTGGGCGGTGAGGTCGACGTGTCGAGTCTGCGGCACGCCGGGTATCTGCGGGCGCTGGCGGCAGCGGGGCTGCCGGCCGACCCGGAGCTGGTGGTGACCGCCGGGTCGCTCACCATGCAGGAGGCCGCCCGCCGCGTCCGGGAGCGGATGGCACGCGGCCTCGGCTTCGACGGGGTGTTCTGCGTGACGGACACGGTGGCCATGGGCGTGCTGCGCGCTCTCGCCGACGCCGGGATCGGGGTGCCGGAACGGGTCAAGGTCGTCGGCTTCGACAACGTCGACGAGAGCGCGTACCTCGTCCCCTCCCTGTCCACCGTCGACCCGGACCACGACCTGATGGCCGAGCGCGCGGTCGCCCTGCTGGCGGCCCGCATCGACCGGGGCGGGCCGGGACCGGAGCGGGAGGAGTTCGCCGGTCCGTTCCGTCTGGTGGTGCGGGAGTCCACGGGCGGCTGACCCGGCGGCACCCGTGCGGTGTCAGACCAGGTGGGCGAAGACCACCAGGTTCGCCGTGTAGTCCCTGACATCGTGGTCGTAGTCGCCGGCGCAGGTGATCAGGCGCACCTCGGGGCGGCGGGTGTCCGCGTAGACCCGGTCGCTGGGGAAGTCGTCCTTGGCGAAGGTCTCGGCGTCGTCGACCACGAAGTTCGCGTCCGTGCCGTCGGCCCGGCTCACCGAGAAGCGGTCGCCGCGCTCCAGTTCGTCCAGCCTGGCGAAGACGGCCGCGGAGGTCACGGTGTCGACGTGGCCCGCGATGATCGCGGTGCCCGCCTCGCCGGGTGCCGCGCCCCTGGAGTACCAGCCGACGAGGTTGGTGTTGGCGGCCGGCGGGGGCTGGAGCTGGCCCGTGGAACCGATGGTGAGGGCGGTGAAGGGAGCGTCGACGGCGATCTTCGGGATGAGCAGGCGGGTCGGCGTGGACCGGGGCAGCGCCTCGCCGGTCCGGCGGGGATCGGCCGAGGGGACGGCGTCCGTGCTCTCGGCCCTGGTGGTGCCGGTCGTGTCGGAACCGCCGGTGTGTCCGCCGATCAGCGCCACGGCGAGGAGCAGGACGGCGATGCCCCACACGGGCAGTCGTCCGCCCGAGGGGGGACTGCCGGAGCCGTCCCGGTCGTCGGGGACGGCGGGTGCATCGGGGTCGGGCTTGGTGGGGGTGGTGGGGCCAGCTGCCATCGGAGGTCACCTTTCTGGGGCACGGCAGCGGGAGGGCGGGACACAGGGGGCGCGGTGCCGTCGGAGTGTGGAGCGCCGACGGCACCGCGGCCCCCGCATGCGTGGGCCCATCAGGACGCGGACCCGGGGACTCTCCTGCGCCGCAGCGCGTAGGCACCGGTGGCCGCTACGCCGAGCACGGCCAGCCCGCCCGCGGTGACACCGGGCGTGGCGAGGGCGCCGCCGCCGGTGTGCATACCGCCGTGCGGCCGGTCGCTCTCCCCGTCGTCGCCCCACGAGGAGCCGCCCTCGTCCTTCCCCTTGCCGCCCTGGTCCTGCTTGCCCCCCTGGCTCTCCTTGCCTCCCTGGTCCCCCTTCTCCTCGTCGTCCTGGCCCTTGTAGGAATCGGGGTCGAACCTGCTGTCGTTGCTGCTGTAGGAAGAGTCGTCGCGGCCTCCGTCGTCCCGGTCGCCCGAGCCCGCGGCGTGGGCTGCTGGGGCGGAGAACGCGAGGGCCGCGGTGGCGGCCGTGGTCGCGAGGATCATGCGGGCAGAACGCATCTCGGTGTCCTTCCGCCGCGGCCGGGCGCCGATACTCCATCAGCTGTAACGACCCGGCCCCGACATGAACCACCGTCAGTCAGCCCCGCGGCGCGCACCATCCAGGCCGCCCATCCGTGGTCACGACACGCCCAACTCCGCCCGGCTGGGTCAATCCCCCGGTCGGGCACACCGCCATTCGGGCGGTCCTGGGCCCGTCGTCGGCGTGTCGCCGCGGGACGGGCCCGGCGTGGTGTCAGTAGCCGACGTAGAAGGTGGCGTCGGCCTGGTCCGTGCTCGTGGAGACGGGATCGATGCGCAGCACGAAGTCGGAGTGGCGGATGTAGCGCGTCGGGTAGTTGTACGACCGGAACGAGGACCAGGAGGAGTCGGCGAGACCGGCGGTCCGGTAGAACGTGGCGTCCTGGGCGAAGGTCGTGGTGCTGTCGTTCTCGTCGAGCCGCAGCTGGTAGTCGTAGTGGCGCAGGTAGCGGGTCGGGTAGTTCACCGACTGGAAGGACACGCCGCTGCTGTCGGCGAGGCCGGGGACCAGCTTCCACATGCCGTCGGTGTACGGGTCGAAGGCGTACTCGTCGATCCGGCCGACGAAGTTGCTGTGCCGGACGTATCTGGCCGGGTAGTTGTAGGACTTCAGCCGGTTCCAGGTGGGGGTGGACCACTTGGCGACGAGGTTGTTGTACTCCGTCGCGGTGATGGGCTGGACGCCGCAGTGCTTGGAGTTGAGCGGCTGGGTGTAGGTCTTCTGGTCGAGGGCGGTCCAGGTGCCGGCCGACAGGGCACCGGTCTGCCAGGCGTAGAAGACGCCGTTCGGGTCCCAGGTGTCTCCCCAGAGGTACCAGGTGGAGCTGGACGTGAGGGACTTGACCAGGGTCGGGGCCTCGGTGCCGTTGTGCGAGACGGCCGTGGAGAACTCGGTGAAGCTGCCCGGGTCCAGCGAGGTGGAGCGGGCGCCGACGAGCGTCGAGTTCTTCTTGAAGTACAGGTAGTTGACGCCGCCCACGCCGACGGCGAGGTCGCCGTCGATGACGTCGTAGCCGGGGTCGAAGAAGACCTGCGGGTCGCCGGCGGTCACGAAGTCGCCGATGTAGTTGATCATGATGACGTTGTGGCCGCTGGCGTTGACGGCGGAGTAGATGACGCCGTACGTGCCGCGCCCCGCGTCCCAGAAGGCCTCGGGCGCCCAGGCGTGGGTGTCCATGTCGTGCAGCTTCATCCGCCGGTAGCCGGTGAAGCTGCGCAGGTCGGTGGAGTCCCAGACGTGGATGTACTGGCTGACGTAGGACCAGTCGGTGCCGTACAGGTCGGTGGCGAGCACCACGAAGGTGCCGTCCTGCTTGCGCAGGATGAACGGGTCGCGCAGGCCGAGGGAGCCCGCAGTGGGGGTGGCGACGGGGTCGTTCTGGTTGAGCGGGGTCCACTGGAGGCCGTCGGTGCTGACGGCCAGGTGCAGGCCGTAGTTGGCGGCCAGCATGTCCGGGGACTCGGTGAAGTAGCACATCACGTAGGCCGAGTTGGCCGCGGCCTGAGCGGATCCGGCGCCGAGGGCGAGGGCGCCGGTGGCGGCGAGCGGGACGGTCGCGGCCGCACCGAGGAAGTGGCGGCGCGACAGGGGGGTGCCGTTCATGTGCGCTCCAGACGAGGGGGGATGTCCGGGATTTCGGACACGGTTCGGGAAACCGATCAGAAACTAGAGGGGCGCATGGGGCACGTCAATGCTTGCGCAACAAGGGAGTTACTGGGAATTCACTGTGTGCGGCGCTGCCTCCGCGACGGCGTTGCGGACATCGGCGCGCACCCCGTGCACGCTCTTCACCGGCTTGCGGCGGGTCTCCTCGAAATTCGCCTGCTTCCGGGCGAGAGGGATGGGATTCTTCTCTACGGTCCGATGAGTACCGCAGGGGGAGGTATCACCGCAGTGAACCGTATGAACACGTCTTTCCGCGTGCTGGCCGTCGCCGGCCTCGTCACCGCCGCCCAGGTCGCGCTCGCCACCGGCGCGTCGGCGCGGGCGGAGACCGGAGCGGAGACGGCGAAGAGCACCGGTTGCCCGGTCGACATCGTCTATCCGAGCCGCTTCTCCGTGAACGCGAGCGGCTGGGTCACCGACGGCGGCCTGTACTTCGGGGTCAAGAACAAGAGCGCGGCCACGAGCTTCAAGAAGGTCACGTTCACCGTGACGGACGTCAAGAACATCCGCTTCGGCAGTGCCACGGCCAAGGGCGGCAAGGTCAGCCACAAGACCTCGAAGACGGTCTCGGTGTACACGACGACGCTGAAGAAGAAGGGCGCTCTCGGGGTGAAGGTGCAGACGCATCTGCTGAACACCCACACCTACAAGGTGCGGTTCACGCTGCACGGCTCGGGGTGGAAGTGCGCCGTCGACCAGGGGACCTGGGGCTCCTGATCCCGCCCGGCCCATACCCTGGTGGCCGTGGTCGACGGCGGCGAGGGTCCGGGCGCGGTGGCCGCCCGGCTCACCGGGCGGCCGGTCTCGGGTGAGCGGGCACGCTCGGGCGGCCTGGCGGAGGTGACACTCACGGGCGGTCCCGCGGTCATGGTCAAGCGCGGTGACGGTCCCGGGGCGGTACGGGCCGAGGTGGCCGGGCTGCGCTGGCTGGCCGCCGCCCGGGCGGTGCCGGTACCCGAGGTGCTCGGGCACGACGAGCGGTGGATGGTGACCGAACTGATCCGCACCGGGCGCCCGGACGCCGGAGCGGCGACGCGTTTCGGCCAGGAGCTGGCCGTCCTGCACGCGGCAGGCGCTCCGGCGTTCGGGTCCGCTCCGCCGGGCGGTCCGCGGGACGCCTGGATCGGTCTCGCCCCGATGCGCGACGAGCCCGGCACCGACTGGCCGCACTGGTACGCCGAGCACCGGGTGCTGCCGTACCTGCGCGAGGCGGTCGACCGGGGGACCCTGCGGCCGGGCGAGGCCGCCGTGATCGAGCGGGTCTGCGAACGGCTGCCGGAACTCGCAGGGCCGCCCGAGCCGCCCGCCCGGCTGCACGGCGACCTGTGGAGCGGCAATGTCCTGTGGGGCGCCGACGGCCGGGTCCGGCTGATCGACCCGGCCGCGCACGGCGGGCACCGCGAGACCGACCTCGCGATGCTCCGTCTCTTCGGCTGCCCGTACCTGGACCGCATCGTGGCGGGTTATCAGGAGCGGGCGCCGCTGGCCGACGGCTGGGCGGAGCGGATCGGCCTGCACCAGTTGTTCCCGCTGCTGGTGCACACGGTGCTCTTCGGACGGAGCTATGCCGAACAGGCTTTGGTGACATCCCGGAATTTCGCGGACATGTGACCCCGTCATGTGCCCGACGGGAATGTGAAATCGGCCACGTGCGGGAGCGATTCGCCGGTTCTCCCTTAACAAGCTCTTAATTCGGCCTGAGATTACACAGAGTAAGGAAACCAACCACGCGTTCGAATCGTATAAGTGCATGGAAGAACGAAACAGGGAGAGACCATGCAACCGTTCGCGCTCAACTACGCACGCCCCGCAGTGCAGTTGGACGTCACCACTCCGTACGCGTATGACTCCGGACTGCAGTTGAACGTTCTCCACGATGGCCGGATCGCAGCCACCGATCACGCAACGCTCAGAGCCCTGGGGACCACGACCTCCACCGCGGGCTCCAAGACGCACTTCGACGACTGATCGCGGATCCTCACGATGACCGTGCTCATCCTGACCAGTGACGAGGACGTGACGGCGGACATGGTGGTCCTCCGGCTGCACGAGGCCGGAGTGCCCGTCGTCCGCCTCGATCCTGCCGATCTGACCAGTGGTGTGGCCCTGTCGGGCGAGTATGTGCAGGGCGTCAGCCGCGGACACCTGTCCGTGAACGGGCGCCTGGTGAGCATGAACGGCCTGCGCTCCATCTGGGTGCGCAGGCCGGGGGCGGCGGCCGCCCGGGCGGCGCAGCCGTCGCCCTGGCTGACCGAGGAGTCCGCGCAGGCGCTGTACGGCATGCTGCGCGGGACCGAGGCGCGCTGGATGAACGATCCGGACGCGGCCCGCCGGGCCCGCCACAAGCCGTGGCAGCTGCGGCTGGCGCAGCACAGCGGGCTCGCGGTGCCCGCGACGCTGATCACCACGTTTCCGCAGGCGGCCCGGGAGTTCGCGGAGCGGTTCCCGGATCTCGTGGTGAAGCCGGTTTCGGGCGCGCATCCGCAGGAGCCGCCGCGGGCGGTGCCGACCAGCCGGGTGGCACCGGACACCGACTTCGCGGCGGTGGCGTTCGGCCCGACGCTGCTGCAGCGGCGGGTGGCCAAGCGCGCCGACATCCGGCTGACGGTGGTCGGCGAGCGGCTGCTGGCCGCCCGCAAGCCGGTGAGCCCGGACGCCCACCCCGACGACGTGGACGTCCGGTTCGCGCCGTCCGACTTCCCCTGGCAGGAGGCGGAGGTGCCGCCGCGAGTCGCCGAGGCCGTCCACACGTACATGAAGGACGCCGAGCTGGCCTACGGTGCCTTCGACTTCGCGGAGGACGCCGACGGCATCTGGTGGTTCCTGGAGTGCAACCAGTCGGGTCAGTTCGGGTTCGTGGAGATGGACACCGGTCAGCCGATCGCCGAGACCATCGCCGGATGGCTGGCGCACGGCGGCGACCGGTGCCGGTCGTACGCCGAGCGGGGGCGGAGCACGACGCCTTGACCGGCTGGGCGACGATGTGGGACCGGGTACGGAGAAAGGAACGCGAGATGCGCATCGGACTGCTGGGCACCGGGCCCTGGGCACGGGCGGCGTACGCCCCCGCGCTGGCGGGGCACGGTTCGCTGGACTTCACCGGGGTGTGGGGCCGCCGCCCCGAGGCCGCCGCGGAACTGGCCGGGGAGTACGGCGTCCGGGCGTACGACGACGTGGACGCGCTGCTCGGCGACGTGGACGCGGTGGCCGTGGCGCTGCCGCCGCTCGTCCAGGCGGAGCTGGCCGTGCGGGCCGCGACGGCCGGCCGGCACCTGCTGCTGGACAAGCCGCTCGCGATCGGCGTCGCCGAGGGGCGGGCGGTGGTGGAGGCCACCGAGCGGGCCCGGGTCGCCTCGGTGGTGTTCTTCACCACCCGGTTCCAGCAGGAGCCGGAGGCATGGATCGGTGAACAGGCCGCCGCGACGGGGTGGTTCACGGCCCAGGCGCACTGGCTGGGTTCCCTGTTCGCCGGTGCGGGCCCGGCCACCGACTCGCCGTGGCGACGGGAGAAGGGCGCGCTCTGGGACGTGGGTCCGCACGCCCTGTCCGTGCTGCTGCCGGTGCTGGGCGACGTACGGCGGGTGGCGGCCGCCGTGCACGGTCCCGTGGACACCGTTCATCTCGTCCTCGAACACGCGGGCGGGGCGTCGAGCACGGTGGCGCTGAGCCTGACCGCGCCGCCTGCGGCCGCCGGGGCCGAGGTGGAGCTGCGGGGCGAGGCGGGGGTCACGCTCCTTCCGAGGAGTGCGGAGGGAGCGGTTCCCGCTCTGACGCGGGCCGCCGACGCCCTGGTCGAGGCCGCGCGCACGGGGCGGGCGCACCCGTGCGACGCGGCCTTCGGCCTGCGGGTCACCGAGATCCTCGCGGAGGCGGAGACCGTGCTGGGCAAGGACGTGCGCTAGACGCTCACGCGGCTAGTTCTCGTCGAACGGCTCGTCGCTCCATCTGAACCACGCCCGGTCCCCCTCGATGTGCAGCAGGAACTCGGGGACCGGGCCGTCCGGCGAGATCAGGGACACCTGGCGGCGGATCTCGCCGTGGACCTCTTCCCAGGCCTCCCAGTCCTCGTCCGCCGCCAGGACCAGCTCCCGGGCAAACAGGTCCCGGACGCCCGCAAAGCCGGGGCCGGGGGTGAAGGTGCCGTGCAGCCAGGGGAAGTCGGCCTCGTCGACGACGATCTCGCCGACTGCTTCCCGCCCGCCGCGCACCCGCCAGACGTCACCCTCGAACCCCATGCCGGCTCCTCCCGTCAGCTGTCGATCACCGCGCTGTCAGCATGTCACCCGGCACTGACAGCGCTCGCCGCCCAGAAGTTCACCCGCTCCCGGACGACGGGGTATCCGGCCCTGGCGAAGTGTGCGGCCATGGGGGTGTTGCCCTGGTCGGTGGCGGCGGCGATGACATCGGCGCCCTGTTCGACGAGGAAGTGCGTGCACTCCACGAGCAGGTCGTAGGCGTAGCCGTGCCCGCGCTGCTCGGGCAGGACGCCGATGAACCCGACGCAGGGCCCTCCCGGGTTGCGCCCGGGGATGTGGATGCCGACCGGCTCGCCGTCGGGCGTGCGGCCGATCTGCCACCACTCCCGGGGCGAGGGCATCCAGTGGAAGAAGTCCATCTCCTCCTGGGCCGCCTGGTCCACTCCGCCCTGCTCGATGGCGCGGCGGGCGTGGGCGTCCAGGGTGACGGAGTGGATGCGGCGCAGGGCGTCGAAGAACACCCCGTCATCGGGTTCGGGGGTGAAGAGGAGGCGGCCGGGCCGCTCGGGCAGACCGCACTCGGGGGTCCAGCGATAGTTGTAACGCTCCACCAGGAGCTCGAAGCCCGCCTTGCGGGCGGCGGCGAAGCGGGTCTCGGCGGCGGTGCGCAGCTCTGGCACGTCGTGCCAGCCCGGGGGCAGGTCGAGCTCCAGTTCCTCGACCTGCCAGGGTGCGCCGAGCAGCAGCTCGGCGCCGGCCTCCTCCTCGCCCTCGGCCACGTCGAACCAGTTGATCAGGAGCGGCTCGGTGGCCCCGGGAGCGCCCCACCAGGCGGCCCGGGCGACCACACGGCCGTCGCGCAGGGCGACGCGCTGCCAGTCGGGGCGGAATTGGGTGCGCTGGTGCTTCTCCCGCATGCGCAGCGGGTCGGGCAGGTCGTCGAAGAGACGGGCGGTGCTGTCGTCGAGCGTACGGATGACCGGATCGGTCACGGATTCCTCCGGGATGCGTGCTACGGGGAGCGCTCCCGGGTCAGCTCAGACCTGTCACGCCCGGGAAACGGGGAGGGAGCGCGGGATGGGTGTGTGGGACATCGCACTCGCCTCCTTCCGTCCGGTCCTGGGCGTGCGGTCACACGTTAGAGGCCGGGCACCGACGCGTCCACGGATTTTCCCGGCGCGGCATTTCAAGATCGGGACGGGTGCGGCGACCGGTCACGGGCGTAGCTTAGGGATGTGACTTCGGTGCGCGGCTGGTCGTCGCGTGGCTACCGGGACGGTCGTGGCTGGTTGCAGGGTGCGCCGCCGCCACGCTGGGTCAGGGTGCTGCCCGTCGCCCTGCTCGGCCTCGTGACGGCGGCGACGCTGATCAGCCCCGACGGACACGACTTCGGATTCCTGCTCGGCGCCATCCCGCCGCTGGCCGTCCTCTCCTACGGCCCGCTGGCGACCGCCGTACTCAGCTGCCTGGTGGTGCTGCTGCTCAACCTGCCCGCCACCCACCTGAACCAGCCCGGCGACACCGACCTCCTCACCGTCACCTTCGTGGCGCTACTGAGCGTGTTCGTGTCCTACGTGCGCAGTCACCGCGACGCCCAGCTGCTCACCGAACGGGCGGTGGGCGAGGCGGTGCAGCGGGCCGTGCTGCCGCCGTTGCCGGAGCGGGTCGGGGCGGTGGGGTGCGTGGGGCTGTCCCGGGCCGCGCAGCACGGGACGCTGGTCGGCGGGGACTTCTTCGACGTGCGCGACGGCCCGTACGGGGTCCGGGCGGTGATGGGGGACGTACGGGGGCACGGGCTGGCCGCCGTCGCCACGGTGGTGTCGCTGCTCGGCGCGTTCCGGGAGGCGGTGCTCGACCTGGAGGACCTGGAGTCGGTGGCGGCGCGGATGGACCGCAGACTGACGGTGGACTCCGCCGACGTCCCGCACGCGGAGCTGTTCGCCACGGCCCTGCTGCTGGAGTTCTCCGCCGACCTGCGGTCCGTACGGATCGTGGCCTGCGGCCACCCGGCGCCCGTGCTGCTGCGGGACGGACTGGCCCAGGAAGTGACCGTCGCACCCGGGGCGCCGCTGGGGCTGGGGCTGGTGGGAGTGGAGCAGGCGAAGGAGGTCACCGTGGAGCTGGGGTCCCGCGACCGGCTGTTCCTCGCCTCGGACGGCGTCTGGGAGGCACGCGACGGGGCCGGCGGCTTCTATCCGCTTCCGGAGCGGCTCGCCGGGTTCGCGGGCGTGGACGCGGCCGCGCTCACCGAACTGGTGTGGACGGACCTGACCCGCCATTGCGAGGTGCGTGACGACGCCACCATGCTGGTCCTGACACCGGCCATCGGCTGAGGTCCGGGCACCGCCGTCGGCCGCGCGCTCAGCCCACCTCCCACAGGAACCGGTGGGTGTGGATGCCGAAGTACGGGAAGGGCCTCACCTCGCGGACGCCCTCGATCGGTCTGACCACGTCGTTGACGAAGTCGAGCAGGTCCTTCGGTCCGGGCGTGACCACCTCGGCGAACAGGTCGAAGCCGCCCGAGGTGAAGACGGAGTACACCACCGCAGGGTGTCCGGCGAGCGCGTCGGCCACCGCTCGGGGGTCGCCGTCCACGCCGATGCCGAGCAGGGCCATCGCCTGGCCGCCCATGGCCATCGGGTCGGTGACGCCGACGACCTGCACGGCCCGGGAGTCCAGCAGCCGCTGCAGCCGCTGCCGGGCAGCGGAGGCGGAGAGGCCGACCCTGGGTCCGAGGTCGGCATAGGCGATACGGCCGTCGGCCTGGAGCTCGCGCAGGATGGCCCGGTCGATGTCGTCCATGTGCACCATGCCCCTCCCCTTCCTCGTCTCTTCTCGTCTTCCTCAGCCGGCCAGTTCGAGCAGTGCGGCGCCGAACACGGCGGTGTGGGTGTCCACGTCCTGCTCCGTGGTGTCGGGGCACATCAGGGCCATGTTGTGGAAGGGGGTGAGGAGGATGCCCCGGTTGGCGAGGTACAGGTGCAGGAAGTCCTCCAGCTCGGGGTCGGCGGCGGCCTCGGACGCGGTGCCGGTGCGCGGGGCCGGGGAGGCGAAGCGGTACTCGGTGCGGGCGCCGAGGCGGCTGACCGACCAGGGCAGGCCGTGCGCCTCGACGGCGGAGCGGACGCCGGACTCGAAGCGCGCGGAGAGCCGTGCCATGTGCTCGAACGCCTCGTCGGTGAGCACCTGCTCCAGGGTGGCCCGGGTCGCCGCCACGGAGAGCGCGTTTCCGGCGAGAGTGCCGCCGACCCCGCCCATGTCCACCAGGTCCAGGTCGGCGCGGGCGAGGAGGCGCTCGGCGAGGCCGGCGGAGAGGCCGTAGGCGCCGGCCGGGATGCCGCCGCCGATGGCCTTGCCGATGGTGAGCAGGTCGGGCTCCAGGTCCCAGGCGGCGGTGCAGCCGCCGGGTCCCGCCGAGAAGGTGTGCGTCTCGTCGTTGATCAGCAGCGTGCCGTACTGCCGGGTGAGGGCGCGCACGCCCTCCAGGTAGCCGGGCTCGGGCAGGACGATGCCGATGTTGGTGAGGGCGGGTTCCATGAGGACGGCCGCCACGTCGCCGTGGGCGAGTTCGCGCTCCAGCTGGTCCAGGTCGTTGAACTCGGCGACCCGGCTGGTCAGGGTGACGTCGCAGGGCGCGCCGACGTTCCCGGGGCGCGGCGCTCCCTTGCCGTCGGGGCCCACCACGATGAGGGACTCGTCGACACTGCCGTGGTAGCTGTAGCTGTTCACCAGGATCTTCGGGCGCCCGGTGACGGCGCGGGCGAGCCGGATCGCCCACCGGTTGGCGTCCGTCGCGGTCAGCGAGAAGCTCCAGCGGGCGAGCCCGAAGCGCCGGGTCAGTTCGGCGCCGACCCACTCCGCGTCCTCCGTCGGCAGCATCGCGGTGGCCCCGCCCAGCTCGGCGAACCGGCGGTGCACCGCCTCGGTCACGGCGGCCGGCGAGTGACCGGCCATCGCGCCGGTGTCGCCGAGGCAGAAGTCGATGTACGTGTGCCCGTCGACGTCGGTGACCCGGGCACCGCGAGCGGTCGCCAGGTACCGGGGGAAGGCGCCGGCGGTCTTGTTCATCCACGTCATCGGGACCCGGCCGAAGAGATGGCCGGCGTCGGCATATGCCGCTCGGGAGCGGGGGTTCCGCCGCTCCGCCTCCGCGCTCTCGCGGGCCAGGAGGGCGTGCAGTCGGGTGCGGTCCATGGAGTACCTCTGGTCGAGCGGAGACGACGGAATGACGGGAGAGTACGACCGATACCGCCCACAGATCAAGATGTAACGCTCGAATCGATTGTCACGACACCCGAATCGAGCGCGCCCGCCCATTGGGGAAATTCCGCCTTTGTGAGCAGCATTCGCACCACTGTGCGGCGCTCGAACATTCGCCCTCAAACGCCACGGTTCGCCACCCCTTCCGCCAGTTAGAAATATCTACCAGCATGCATATGCCGGGTTGGCGTGCGGACGCGCCGAGCGCCCGGCGTCGGTCGCTCCCCTGCGCGTGAAACAGGTGAGCGAGATATCCCGGAGCGGTGCATGACGAACAGGATGTGGATGCAGGGCGTGGAATGGCTTGCGGCGGCCTCGGCGGACCCCCGGGCGTGCAAGTGGGAGTGGGACCACGGTGAGGGCGTCTCGCTGCTGGAGGCGGGCCGCTTCTGGGATGTGCTGAGCGTGCCGGACCGGCTCGGCCTGCTCACGCTGGACCTGCTGTGGCGGCCGTCCCTGCCGGTGCCCGGGCCGACCCTGGTGGACAGCGCGGCGCGCCGGGTCGGGTTCTTCCTGCCGCCCGACCCGTCCGGCGGCTGGATCGGGGGCGGGCTGCGGTACGCGACCAAGGGGGCGTGGGTCGCCGTACCGCCGCCGTACCGGCCCACGCGATTCCTGGAGTGGCTGGTGCCGCCCGACGGCAGTGGCGCGCTGCACAGACCGGCCACGCTGGAGTCGGCGCTGCGCGAGGCCAACGGCACCCTGGCGGTGCTGCGGCCGGTGTGCGAGGAGCAGTGAGGTCAGCGACGGGGCAGCAGGATGAGGACGGTGGCCCACCGGGCCTCCGCTTCGGCTGGCAGAGTACGGCCCTGCTCCCGCCACTCCCGGACGAGTTGGGCGTAGATCGGCTCACGGGAGAGGAGGGCGCGCGGCTCCTGGACCGTGCGCCAGGGAGCGTGAGGGGTTCCGTCCATGCCGGGGCAACGCAGGGAACGCACGGGTGGTACGCGCCGCCCGACGCGCTCACCGGGGCGGGTGAGCGCACCCCCCGATCGGCCCCCTCCGCCCGTCCTACAACCATTCCGGCTGCAGGCATTCCGGCGGCTCGCGGTCGGCAGGCGGCCTCGCGGCCGTGCTCGTATCCTGTGAATTCAGGGTTCTGACGTCCGACCCCACCGCACGTTCCCTCTCACGTGCTTGGAGTCAGCCCATGCCGTACCCGTCCGCCGTGCTGCGCCGAGGGGCAGCGGTCGCCGTCGTGCTGGGGACACTCACCGTGCCGCCCGTCGTCGCACCGCCCGCCCCCGCACCGGCCGCGTTCGCCGCGCCGTCGCCCGTCCCCTCGCCGTCCGGCAGCCAGGACGTCCGTGCGATGACCCCGGCGGTGGCCCGCCAACTCGACGCGGCCGTACAGCACGTCATGCGTGAGGCGGACGTGCCCGGCGTGACCGTGGGCGTCTGGACACCCGGGCAGCGCGACTACGTTCGCTCCTTCGGGGTCGCGAACAAGGCGACCGGGCGGACGATGTCGCCCGACCTGTACATGCGGATCGGCAGCGAGACCAAGACGTTCACCGTGACCGCCGTTCTGCAACTGGTCGACCAGGGCAAGGTCGGCCTGGACGACCCCATCGGCACGTACCTCGACGGCGTGCCGGGCGGCGACCGGATCACCCTGCGGGAGCTGGCCGGGATGCGCAGCGGACTGTTCGACTACTCCGAGGACGCGGACTTCTTCAAGGCGCTGACCTCGGATCCGCAGCGCTCCTTCACTCCGCGGCAGCTGCTCGGGTACGCCTTCCGGCACCCGGCGATGTTCCCGCCCGGGGAGAAGTTCTCCTACTCCAACACCAATCTGATCCTGCTCGGCCTGCTCGTCGAGAAGGAGAGCGGGCAGCGGCTCGGCGACTACCTCGAACAGCACGTCCTGGAGCCTGCGGGCATGAGCCGCACCCTGTTCCCGACCGGGAACGAGTTCCCCACGCCGCACGCCCAGGGCTACACGAACCAGACGGCCACCGGGAAGGTCGAGGAGACCGCCGGCTGGAACCCGTCCTGGGGCTGGGCCGCCGGCGCGATGATCTCGGACCTGGACGATCTGCACACCTGGGCACGCACCGTGGCCACCGGGGTCTTCCCCGACGGCAGGACCATGGTCGGGCCGGCCGCCCAGAAGCAGCGGCTGACCACCCCGTCGACCGGCATCCAGGGGGCCGGGTACGGCCTCGGCATCTTCGACGTCCAGGGGTGGATCGGGCACAACGGCTCGCTGCCGGGTTACGAGTCGCTGACCGTCCATCTGCCGTCGGCCCGGACGTCCGTGGTCGTGCTGCTCAACACCGACATCGGCTACAAGGGCGACATCGAGCCCAGCACCCTGTTCGGCGAGGCGGTCACCCGGATCATCTCCCCGGCCCACGTCTTCGACCTCCCCGCGCCTGCCTCAGTCACGCGGTGACGGCACGCGGTGACTGAACCTCAACTCACTTGGCCTGCACGGCATTTCCGACACTTGACACAGAAGCGAACAGTCACCGAACGGATTCGCAGGGATGTAACGATTCACCGTGCGGGGCCGGTCAATGACGGTGTGTACTGTGCAGCGAGCGCCACATGGGAGGGCCCCGGGCTCCCCCCTGCCCACTGCTGCCCTACTCCCCTGGAAACCGATTCCATGATCGAATTACCGGAACTGGTGGCCGGTGGTCTCGCCGCCGGAACGCTCTCCGCGCTCGCCCTCGGTGGCAGCCTGCTGAGGTCCCGGCGCCAGAAGGCCGCGCTGCGGGCCGAGGTGACGGAGTTGCGCGCCCGGCTGGAGGGCGCCGAGGGCGCATTCGTCACCGAGGTCGAGCATCTCGCCGCCCGCCGGATGCCGGCGGCCGCGGCCCAGCTCGCCCACCCGCACCTGAAGGTGCCCGGCCCGGCCGGGCAGCACACGCCCGGGACCCCCACCGGGATCGCGCTGGAGTACGTGCTCACCGCGCTGCGCGAGGAGCTGACCGCGCAGCGCACCCGGATCGACGCGGCCGCGCAGGCCGGTATGCGCGGCGCCACCCGGGAGATCCAGGCCGCCCTGTACCGCCTGCAGGACGCCCTGCGGGGGCTCCAGCAGCGCTACGACGAACCGGAGTTGGCGCAGACGCTGTTCGCGCTGGACCACGAGAACGAGCAGTCGCTGCGGCGGGCACAGGTCGCGGCTGTGGTGTGCGGGGCCTGGGTGGGGCTGGCCCGTGAGGAGTCCCACGTGGTGGACGCCGTCACCGGCGGCCAGGCCCGGCTCTCCGGCTACCACCGGGTCCGGGTCCACAACCACCTGGAGCCGGGCACCGCCCTGGTGTCGCACGCGGTCGAGCCGGCCGCCATCATCGTCGCCGAACTCCTCGACAACGCGCTGCGCCACTCGGCGCCGGACACCGACGTCGTGGTCAATCTGGAACACGTCCACTACGGGGTGTGCGTGACCGTGGACGACGCGGGCCTCGGCATGACGCAGGACGAACGGGCCCGCGCCCAGCGGCTGGTGGCGGGCAGCGACCCGATCCTGCTCACCGACCTCGGCGACCCGCCGCGCATGGGCCTGGCCGCGATCGGCCAGCTCACCCGCCAGTTCGACCTGAACGTGGACGTCTCCTCCCCCTCGCCCTACGGCGGGGTGCGCGCGGTGCTGCGGGTGGACAGCCATCTGCTCGGACGGATCGACCCGGGCGAACGGCCCCCCTCGGCGAGCGCGCCGCGGTCGACCCGGGAGCGCGTGGTGCGCAGGGAACCGGAGCGTGAGGTCACCGTGCGCGCGACGCCCGTGCCCCAGGCCCCCGGGTCCGAGACGCCCGTGCCCGAGATCGTTCCGGCCGGGTCCCCAGCGGTCGCCGAGCCGACGCCGGCCGGGTCCGGGCCGGGGCCCGAGCACGAACGCACCCCCGCCCCCGCACCCGGCCGCGAGACCCCGGGCGACCTGGGCGGTCTGCCGCGGCGGCGCCGACGTACCCCGGCCGCCGCACCCGGCGTGCCGCAGCCGCAGCCGGCCGCGCGCCGGCCCGAGGAGGCGGCCGCCGCGCTCGCGGCCCTGCAGTACGGCACCGCGGCGGCGCGGGCCCCCAAGCGGGCGAGCGCGCCCGAACCCCAGCGGACCGACGACGAAGGAGGAGCGGCCAGATGACCAGCCGCGATGTGGGCGAGACGGCATGGGTGCTGGACCCCGTCCTGCAGGTTCCGCATGTACTGGCCGCCGTCCTGCTCACCCGGGACGGCCTCGCGACCGGCTACACCGACGGCCTGTCCCGGGCGAGTGCCGAGCGGGTCGCCGCGATCACCAGTACCGTGCAGGGCGCCTGCCGGGCCGCGGCGGCCGCGTTCGCGAACCGGGAACGGGCCGACGTCCGGCAGGTGGTCATCGAGTCGGACCACGGATACGTGCTGATCGTGCCGACCGAGCACGGCACCTGTGTCGCCGCTTACGGCGACCCCGAGGTGCGCCTGGACCTGCTGGCGCACCGGGTGCACTCGCAGGTGGCCCGGCTGGGCGAGAAGGCGATGGCGGCCGCGCCCAGAGGCTCCGACGGCGGCGCGCCGGCATGACCGGCCGCCGTGGCGGCCGTCCCCTGGTCCCCGCGTACCTGTCGACCGGCGGGGTGGCCCGGCCCAGCCGTCCGTACCTGGAACGGCTGACGGTGCTCAGCCGTGACGGGACTCCTCTGCCCGCCGGCCTCCCGGCGGCCGAACAGGCCCTGCTGGAGCTGTTGTCCGGCGGTGCGCTGACGGTGGTGGAGGCGGCGGCGCTGCTGCGGCTGCCGTTCTCCGCCGTGCGGGTGCTGGCCGCCGACCTCGTCGACCGGGACCTGGTCCTGGCCCGCGCGCCGATCCCGCCCGCCGAACGGTTCGACCCCGACCTGCTGAAGAGAGTGGCCGATGGCCTCCGCGCCCTCAAGCACCGGTGAGCTGCCCCGCGCGGGCGGCACCCATCTCCCCGACGGCGCCCGCGACCTGGTGAAGATCCTGGTCACCGGGCCGTTCGGGGTGGGCAAGACGACCCTGATCGACTCGGTGTCGGAGATCCACCCGCTGCACACCGAGGAGCACCTCACCGAGGCCTCCGTCCCCGTCGACGATCTCGACGGAGTACGGGAGAAGGAGACGACGACCGTCGCCATCGACTTCGGGCGGATCAGCCTGTCCGGCGGGATCGTGCTGTACCTGTTCGGGACACCGGGACAGGACCGGTTCCGGACGCTGTGGGACGACATCTCCTACGGCGCCCTCGGAGCCCTGGTCCTGGTCGACAGCCGCCGCATCGACGCCTCCTTCGACGTGCTCGGTCTGGTGGAGGAGGCGGGGCTGCCGTACGCGGTCGCCTTCAACGCGTTTCCCGACGCGCCGAGTCACTACACGGGCGACCAGCTGCGCGCCGCCCTGGACCTGGCGCCGGGCACCCCGATGGTGACCTGCGACGCCCGGGACGCGCACTCCTCGGTCGACGCGCTGCTCGCCCTCGTCCAGCATCTGATAGACGACCGGCCGGCGGAGGCCCGATGACCGCACAGCAGTCCTTCACCGTCTCGGGTCCGGTACGGCTGTGGGAGGACGGGTTCGCCCGCAACCCGCACGGCTACTACGCGGCCCTGCGCGCCCAGGGTCCGGTCGGCTGGGCGGAGCTCGCGCCGGGCGCCCCGGCGTACGTGGTCACCGAGCGGCGTGCCGCCCTCGACGTGCTGCGGGACGTGGAGACCTTCTCGCACGACCCGCGGGACTGGGAGGCGACCGTCCCCGAGGACTCCCCGCTGCTCGGCATGATGCGCTGGCGGCCCAACGCCCTGTTCTCCGACGCCGACGCGCACATCCGCTACCGCACCACCCTCATCGACGTGTTCGACCTGATCGAGCCGCACGACCTGCGCCAGCTGGTGCACCGGGCGGTGCGACTGCTGGTCGACCGGTTTGGGCCCAAGGGCGAGGCGGATCTCGTCGTCGACTTCACCCGGCCGCTGATGGCGCTGGTCTTCAACAACCTGTTCGGGCTGCCGGACAGCCAGGGCGACCGGCTCAACGAGGGCGTCCTGAAGATGATGGAGGGCGGCCCGCAGGCCGCCGAGGGCGAGGCCGAGTACGCCGACTACGTGCTGCGGCTGGTCGCCGCCAAGGTCGAGGAGCGCGGCGAGGACCTGCCGAGCATGCTCCTGGACCACCCCGCCCAGCTGACCCCGGAGGAGGTCACCTGGCAGGTGTTCCTCACTCTGGGCGCCGGCTACGAGCCGAGTACGAACCTCGTCTCCAACGCGCTCTCCCGGATCCTCGGCAACCCGCTCTACTACTCCACGCTGACCAGCGGCGCCCGTCCGGTCATGGACGCGGTGGTCGAGGTGCTGCACCACGAGACCCCGCTGGCCAACTACGGCATCTACTACGCCCGTCGGCCGGTCTCCTTCCACGGGGCGTGGGTCAGGCCGGCGATCCCGGTGGTGGTCTCCTTCGGTGCGGTCGGGCTGTTCGCCGAACGGGAGGTCACCAGCGGCCGGCGCGCCTCGGACGCCTCGCACCTGTCATGGGGTGCCGGACCGCACGCCTGCCCGGTCCGGCACCACGCGCTGCTCATCGCGACCGAGGCGATCGAACGGCTCACCCTGTGGCTGCCCGACCTCGAACCGGTCCTGCCCCGCGAGAAGCTCAGCTGGCGGCCCGGCCCGTTCCACCGCTCGCTGACCTCGCTGCCCGTCCGGTTCAGTCCCCGCTCCCCCGACCAGCCTGGAGAGTCGTCGTGACCGTCACCGACCGCATCGCTCTCGACCCGTTCGGCTCCGACATCCCGGCCGAGAGCGCACGGTTGCGCGCCCTCGGCCCCGTGGTGCCCGTCGAACTGCCCGGCGGCATACCCGCCTGGGCGCCCACCGGCTACGACGTCCTCAAGGAACTCATCCTCGACCCCCGGGTCAGCAAGGACCCGCGCAAGCACTGGCGGCTCTGGACGGAGATCGGCGAACACCCCTCCTGGGGCTGGGTGCTGGGCTGGATCGGCGTGGTCAACATGCTCTCCGCGTACGGCCCCGACCACACGCGGCTGCGCAAGCTGGTGGCGCCGAGCTTCACGCACCGCCGTACCGAGGCGATGCGGCCGCGTGTCGCGGCGATCGCCGCGGAACTGCTCGACGGCGTGGCGGCCGCCGGGTCCGACGGCGCGGTGGTGGATCTGCGGGCCGGTCTCGCGCAGCCGCTGCCCATGCGGATGATCTGCGAACTGTTCGGGGTGCCCGACGAGTTGCGGGACGACACCGGTGCGCTGATCGCGGCCATCATGGACACCTCCGACCCGACCCCCGAGCACGCCGCGTTCGTGCAGGAGCGGATCGGCACGGTCCTCGGCGGGCTGATCGCGTACAAGGTGGAGCACCCGGGCGACGACATGACCACGGAGCTGATCCGGGTCCGCGACGAGGACGGCGACCGGCTCAGCGACGAGGAGCTGCTGTACACGCTGCTGCTGGTGATCGGGGCCGGCTTCGAGACCACGGTCAACCTGATCGGCAACGCGGTCGTGGCGCTGCTGACGGATCCGGTGCAGCTGGCCGCCGTGCGCGCCGGAGCGGTCGGCTGGGACGCGGTGATCGACGAGACGCTGCGGGTGCATCCGTCCATCGCCTCGCTGCCGCTGCGGTTCGCGGTGAGCGACCTGAAGGCCGGGGACGTCACGATCCCGGCCGGGGACGCGATCATCACGACGTTCGCGGCAGCCGGCCTGGATCCGGCGCACTACGGGCCGGACGCGGCCGCGTTCGACGCCGCTCGGGGTGGCGACGACCACCTGGCGTTCGGTGTCGGCGTGCACCGCTGCATCGGCGCGCCGCTGGCCCGGGCGGAGGCGCTGGCCGCGCTGCCCGCGCTGTTCGAGCGGTTCCCGGGGCTGCGGCTCGCGGCCGGGGCGGGCGAGTTGCGGCAGGTGCCGTCGTTCATCGCGTGCGGCTGGCAGGAGATCCCGGTACGTCTGGAAGGGTGAACCCGGAGGTCGCGGGGGCCTCGACCGGTCCCCCGTTCCGGTCGTGCCCCCGCGCATCGTGAACATACGTCCGGATCCGGCCGTTGGGTATCGCGCCGATGCCCGTTCGTACCCGCCGAGGACTCACCCGTGCACAGGTGAGTCCGGTTGGCCCGGATTCGCCCGCAGCAGGACGGGTGCGGCGAGGTCCCCGAGGGCGAGATGGGCCAGCACCACCTCGTACAGGTCGGTGCCGGCGGCCAGCAGCTGGCGTTCCAGGACGGGTTCGGCGCCCCGCACGTGTTCGCGGACGGTCTGGGCGTGCACGCCCAGGTCCTGGGCGGCGCGTTCGGCGTTGCCGCCGGCGGCGATCCAGGCGCGCAGGGTGCCGCGCAGGTCGCGGCCGTCCCGGACCAGGCGGTCCAGGAGGTCGTGCGCCCAGGAACGCAGCGCCGGACCGGCCAGCAGGTCGCCCAGCCGGACGCCGGACGGCCGGGGCACCGCGGCGGCGAGATCCTCCGTCAGGGCCGCCTGGGTGTTGAGGGCCAGATGGGCGGTGGCACGCACGGTGAGGTCGGAGAAGTCCGCGCCCAGCAGCGCCTCGACCCGGTCCATGCGGGCACGCACCGTGTTGCGGCTGACGCCGAGGACCTTGGCCGCGCTGACGGCGGTGAACTCCAGGCCGAGGCGGGTGGTGGCGAGGAGTTCCGCGCGGGTGTGGTGGGGCAGGGTGTCGAGCGGTCGCAGCACGGCGGCGGACCAGGCGTGCAGCGCGCCCGGGTCCATCAGCCGTTCCGGGTGGGTGCGTTCGGCGTAGACGGCGGCCTGGTCGGGGCGGAAGCGGGCGACGGCGAGGGCGCTGACGGCCTGGCCGTAGGCGGTGGACGTCTGGGCCAGGTTCTGCCGGACGCTGCCGCCGAGGAAGGTGCCGGGGCGGCCGTCGACGAGGGAGCGCAGCCGCTCGGCCGTCGCGGGCGCGGGGCTGAGGACGATGACGTGGCCGTCCATCGCGGGGCAGCGCACGACGAGGGCC
Organism: Streptomyces sp. NPDC013157; assembly: GCF_042899865.1. Taxonomy (NCBI): domain Bacteria; kingdom Bacillati; phylum Actinomycetota; class Actinomycetes; order Kitasatosporales; family Streptomycetaceae; genus Streptomyces; species Streptomyces sp. NPDC013157. The sequence continues at coordinate 256,688 of NZ_JBIBAK010000014.1, forward strand.
TGGCCGCGGGTCACGACAAGGCAGTCCTCGGCGAGGCCGTCGCGTTCCGCCGGCTGCCCCTCGACGATGTACACGCAGGCGCTGTCGGTGTCGAGCAGTCCGGGCCACAGGCCGGCGGCGACACGGCGGGCGGAGACGGTGTCCTCCACCATCAGGAGTTGCAGGATGGCGAGCCGCAGGTCGGCGGTGGCCCGCCGGAGCCGGTGCCCGGCGGCCGTCAGTTCCCGTTCCCGCAGCAGGAGTTCGACGACTCCGGCGGTGTGGGTGACGATCTCCGCGGCGCGCTGGTCGAAGGGGGTGGTGCGGGCCACGGCGAGCAGTCCGGCGGCCGCCGGACGGGGGTCGGGGGCGCGGACCGCGACCAGCCGCAGGTGGCGGTCGCCGTCCTGGACGGCGGCGGCGGAGATACGCCCGGCGGTCACGTCGGCCGCGAGACCTGCGTCGAGGGGGACCGGGGTTCCGGCGAGCAGGGTGCCGTCGGCGTCCTGGAGGCAGACGGTCCCCTGCACGGCGCCGGCGAGCCAGGCGACCACCCGGCGCGGGTCGCGTGCGCCGGGACGCAGATGGTCGAGCAGCCGCTCGGCCCAGCCGTCGTCGTGGAGTACCGGGTGCTGCGGGCCCTCGCCTGCTCGGCCTGCCATCTCGCCCTGCCCCTCGTCCCTCGCGTCGGCCTCGGTCCACGGACGTTACCCGATGGACGAAGCCCGGTCCCGACCGGCGGGCACGGCTCCGCCGGCGGCCCTCGGGGGAAGGGCCGCCGACGGAGAAAGCCTCACCCGGGGCCGGGGGGTGGGCCCCGGGGTGGCTGATTCTTCGGGTGCCCAGGAATCCACGGGGTATGCGCACCGATTTTCCGAAGCCGCCGGCCCCGTGACCGACGGCGGCCAGGCAGGGCCGCACGCCTCCCGGTACCAACTGGATCCCGCGAAGTCCGCAGCTGGGCAGCGCCCCCGAAGGGGCGCTGGGGGTACCCCCGGCCGAAGGCTGGGGAGGAACTGCGCGACCAGCCACGACGGCGCGGCAGTCGACAGACGGCACACGCGGCACATCGCGGCACCACCCGCGGAGCGCCCCGCTCGGCCGGAAGTCGCCGTACGGCATAAGCTCGGCGGATGGCGAAGTACTTCGACGTGCACCCCGACAACCCGCAGCCGCGCAGCATCTCGCAGATCGCCGACGCGGTCCGCTCGGGGTCGCTCATCGCATATCCGACCGACTCCTGCTACGCGCTGGGCTGCCAGCTCGGCAGCCGGGACGGCATCGACCGGATCCGCACCATCCGGCATCTGGACGACCGGCACCACTTCACGCTGATGTGCCGGGACTTCGCGCAGCTCGGCCAGTTCGTGCGCGTGGACAACGACGTGTTCCGGGCCGTGAAGGCGTCGACGCCCGGCAGCTACACCTTCATCCTCCCGGCGACCCGCGAGGTGCCGCGCAAGCTGCTGCACCCGAAGAAGAAGACCGTCGGCGTCCGCATCCCCGACCACGTGGTCACCCAGGCACTGCTGGCGGAGATGGGCGAGCCGCTGCTGTCCAGCACCCTGCTGCTGCCGGACGAGGAGGAGCCGCTGACCCAGGGCTGGGAGATCAAGGACCGGCTGGACCACCAGGTGGACGCGGTGGTCGACTCTGGGGAGTGCGGCACCGAGCCGACCACGGTCATCGACTTCTCCGGCGGCGAGGCGGAGATCGTCCGCCGTGGCGCGGGCGACACCTCGCGCTTCGAGTGACCAGTTCCCGCTCCCCCGGAGCGGGCCTCTCACCTTCGCGTGCCACGATGATCAGGACATGCCGCGCCGGGTGTCCCCCACCCCGACGCCGACTCCACAGAGAGGCACTTGCGCCATGACCGCCGTACAGGGATCCGACGTGGACATCACCACCGAGGACGGTGTCGCCGACGCCTACCTGGCCCACCCCGCCGACGGACTCCCCCACCCGGGCGTGCTGCTGTACCAGGACGCCTTCGGGATCCGCCCGCACCTGAAGTCGATGGCGGACCGGCTCGCCGGGGCGGGCTACACGGTCCTGCTCCCCAACGTCTTCTACCGCAGCGGCCGCACGCCGGTCATCGACCTCCCCGAGTTCATCGACCCCTCGGTGGACCCGACGATCTGGCAGCGGATCATGCCGATCATGATGTCGCTGACGCCCGAGCTCAGCGAGCGGGACTCGGCCGCCTACCTTGACTGGCTGGCCGGAAGCCCGCTGGTGGCCGACGGGCCGGTGGCGATCACCGGTTACTGCATGGGCGCCCGGCTGGCCGTGCGCACTGCCGCCGCGTTCCCGGACCGGGTCGCGGCCGCGGGCGGCTTCCACGGCGGCCGGATGGTCACCGACGACGCGGACAGCCCGCACCTGCTGGCCGACCGGATCACCGCGGAGCTGTACTTCGGCTTCGCCGACCAGGACCAGTCGATGACCGAGGAGCAGATCCGCACCTTCGAAGCGGCCCTCGACGCCGCCGGGGTCCGCAACACCTGCGAGATCTACCGGGGCGCCGACCACGGTTACACGCAGGCCGACACTCCGGCCTACTCCGCCGAGGCCGACGAGCGGCACTGGTCCGCGCTGCTCGACCTCCTGAAGCGCACCTTCTGATCCACCCGGTCCATCCGGTTTCCGGGGCCCGTCGACCGGCGGGCCCCGATTTCGTCCGCACCATTGACATGCACCCGCCCCGCAGCCAATCTGAGAGCGCTCTCAGAATTGGTCCGGACCAATTTCCCGGACCAACCCCGACCCCACACGGAGGTGGAGAGTGCGCACAGGACTCGTACGCGGGGCGCTGCCGCTCACGGCTGCGGCGGCGCTGATCGGCGGGGTGCTCACGCTGGGCACGCCGGCACCGGCCGGCGCGGCCGTGCCGGACACGATCCCGCTGAAGATCACCAACAATTCCGGCCGCGGCGATCAGGTGTACGTCTACGACCTCGGCACCCAGCTCTCCTCGGGACAGCAGGGCTGGGCCGACGCGAACGGCACCTTCCACGCCTGGCCGGCCGGCGGCAACCCGCCGACCCCGGCACCGGACGCCTCGATCACGGGCCCGGCGGCGGGCCAGTCGAAGACGATCCGGATCCCGAAGTTCTCCGGCCGGATCTACTTCTCCTACGGCCAGAAGCTCGACTTCAGACTGACCACCGGCGGTCTGGTGCAGCCCGCCGTCCAGAATCCGAGCGACCCGAACCGGAACATCCTCTTCAACTGGTCCGAGTACACGCTGAACGACTCGGGTCTGTGGATCAACAGCACCCAGGTGGACATGTTCTCGGTGCCGTACGCGGTCGGGGTGCAGCGCGCCGACGGCAGCACGGCCGGCACCGGGCACCTCAAGTCGGGCGGTTACAACGGGTTCTTCAGCGCCCTGCGCGGACAGGCGGGCGGCTGGGCCAACCTGGTCCAGACGCGGTCCGACGGCACCGTGCTCCGCGCGCTCTCCCCGCTCTACGGCGTGGAGACCGGGGCGCTCGCCTCGACCGTCATGGACGACTACGTCAACCGGGTCTGGTCGAAGTACGCGACGTCGGCCCTGACCGTCACGCCGTTCGCCGACCAGCCGAACACCAAGTACTACGGCCGCGTCTCGGGGAACGTCATGAACTTCACCAACGCGGCCGGAGCGGTGGTGACGAGCTTCCAGAAGCCCGACGCGAACAGCATCTTCGGCTGCCACAACCTGCTCGACGCGCCCAACGACCAGGTCCGCGGCCCGATCTCACGCACCCTGTGCGCGGGCTTCAACCGGTCGACGCTGCTGACCAGTTCCAGCCAGCCGGACACCAATCCGGCCGACTTCTACCTGGACCCGGTCACCAACCAGTACGCCCGCAGGATCCATGCCCAGATGGCCGACGGCAAGGCGTACGCCTTCGCCTTCGACGACGTCGGCAACCAGGAGTCGCTGGTCAACGACGGCAGTCCGCAGCAGGCGTACCTCACGCTCGACCCGCTGAGCTGACTCGCGCGGGCGTCCCGCACCCGGCTCGCGGGTGCGGGACGCTCGACTGCCGGATGTCAGCTATGTCAGCCGGTCGTGACGGCGGTGTCGTCGACGACGAAGCTGGTCTGGAGCGAGGAGTCCTCGACACCGCTGAACTTCAGGGTGACGGTCGAGCCCGCGTAGGACCCGAGGCTGAAGGACTTCTGCACGTACCCGGAGGCCGCGTTGAGGTTGGAGTACGTGGCCAGCGTGGTCGAACCGGCGGTGACCGTCAGCTTGTCGTACTGGGTGCTGGTGGTGGTCTCGGCCGTGTCGATGTGCAGGTAGAAGGTGAACGTGGTGGCGGTGCAGCCGGACGGGATCGTCACCGACTGGGACAGCGTGTCGGTGTGCGAGGAGCCGTAGCCGTCGAGCCACGCCTTGTAGGAACCGGTACGGGCCGCCTCACCGCTGTCGGTGGTGATGACACCGCTGGACGCCGTCCAGGTGGTGTTGCCCGACTCGAAGCCCGGGTTGCCCAGCAGTTGGGTCGAGGTGCAGGTGCCCCCGCCGCCGCTGGAACTGACGGTCCACGTGAAGGACGCCGTGCCGGTGGCACCCGTCGAGTCGGTCACCGTGACGGTGGTGCTGTAGGTGCCCGCCGTCGTGGGTGTTCCGGTGATGGCGCCGGTCGAGCTGTTGATGGACAGGCCGGTCGGCAGGCCGGTCGCCGCGTAGGTCAGCGAGCCGCTGTTGGTGCTGCTCGCCGATATCTGCAGGCTCACGGCGGTGCCGACGGTCGAGGACTGGCTGCCCGGGTTGGTGACCGTGACGCCCGAGGTGGGCACGGTGATGTGGCTGCCGACGTTGATGCCGGCGAACGCGTTGCCGACACCCGCGTACTGGGTGGAGCTCGTGCCGTAGAGCGCCGCGGCCGCGTTCAGGGCGGCGGTGCGGGCGGCGGAGTAGTTGGTGCTCGACGTCATGTACGTCGTCAGCGCCTTGTACCAGATCTGCAGGGCCGCGGCCCGGCCGATCCCGGCGACGGCGACACCGTCGGAGGTGGTGCTGTTGTACGTGACACCGTTGATGGTCTTGCTGCCGCTGCCCTCGGACAGCAGGTAGAACATGTGGTTCGCCGGGCCCGAGGAGTAGTGCACGTCGAGGTTGCCGACCCCGGAGTACCAGCTGTCGGCCGACGAGCCGTCCTTGCTCGGCTTGTCCATGTAGCGCAGCGGGGTGCCGTCGCCGTTGATGTCGATCTTCTCGCCGATGAGGTAGTCACCGACGTCGGAGGAGTTGTTGGCGTAGAACTCCACGCCGGTGCCGAAGATATCGGAGGTCGCCTCGTTCAGACCGCCCGACTCACCTGTGTAGTTGAGCCCGGCGGTGTTCGACGTGACGCCGTGGCTCATCTCGTGGCCGGCCACGTCCAGGGAGGTCAGCGCGTGGGTGCCGCCGGAGCCGTCGCCGTAGGTCATGCAGAAGCAGTCGTCGTCCCAGAAGGCGTTGACGTAGCTGCTGCTGTAGTGGACGCGGGAGTAGGCCGCGACGCCGTCGTTCTTGATGCCGCTGCGCCCGAAGGTGTTCTTGTAGAAGTCCCAGGTCATCTGGGCGCCGTAGGCCGCGTCGGCGCCGGCGGTCTGGGTGTTGGAGCCGGATCCGGTGCCCCAGACGTCGTCGGAGTCGGTCATCAGGGTGCCGGTGCCCGACGTGCCGTTGTTGAGGTTGTACGTCTTGTGGCCGCCGCGCGTGGTGTCGTACAGCTGGTACGTCGAACCGGACAGCGTGGTGTTCAGCGTCACCGTGCCGCTGTACTGGGTGTTGCCCGTACCGGTCTGGACGGCCTGGTAGCGGTAGAGCTCCTTGCCCGTGGTGGCGTCCGTCACGACGTGCAGCTTGCTGGGCGTGCCGTCGTCCTGGAAGCCGCCGATCACGGTCTCCCAGGCGAGCTTCGGGGTGCCGTTGCCGGCCCAGATCACCTTGCGGGCGCCGTCGGCGACGGGCTTCTGGGCGTCGAGGGCCTTGGCCGTTTTGAGCGCCTTGGTCTGGGCGGCCGACTTGCTGTAGGACGCGCTGACCGTCGGGACCGTGATGGTGTGCTTGTTGTTGAAGGTCGTACTCACGGTTCCGGCCGCGAGGGTGGCGGGCGGGGTGTGCACGATCAGGTCGCCGCCGAGGACCGGCAGGCCGGCGTAGGTGCGCTCGTAACGGGTGTGCACGGTGCCGTCGTTGTCCTTGACGACGTCCTTGACGACCAGCTTCTCCTTGGCGCCGAGGCCTATCGTGCGGGCGGTCGCGGCGGTCTTCTGCCGGGCGCTCTTGAGCAGTGCGCTGTGCTGGGCGGGGGTGAGCTTGGCCTCCAGGCCTCCGGTGCGCACAGGGCTGGGGTGGGGGGTGGCGGGCTTGGCGTTCGCCGGGACCGACTGGATGCCGACGGCGAGGAAGGCCGCGGTGGAGACCAGGGCGGCTCCTACCGTGGCCCGTCTGTGGGGAAGACGTCTCACTCGTACTCCTCCTGCTGCGGCCGCCGGGTCGCGGCCGGTGACAGACCGGGCAGACGGGGATGTGCTGTCCGGGACGAGCTGAGCTGTGCGGGAACCGGGATCCGGGGACCGGGGGTGCGTGGTCCGTGATCCGTGCACACGCGAGGGAGAGAGAGCGTGTGCTGAGCGAGGATTCCAGATTTGACCCGCACATGTCAGCCATGTAGAGGTCGTTCGAGGGTTTTCCCTATGCACGGTGAGGAGTCGAGCGGGAACGTCGCTCACGGGGACGGCGGGCGCACCATGAACACGTCCACCGGCTCCTCTGTCTCGACCAGGAACCCGTGCCGTTCGTACAGCCGCCGGGCCGCGCTGCCCCGCAGCACGTTCAGCCGGACGGTGACGCCGTCGCGGTCGCACCGCCCCAGCAGCTCGCGCAGCACGGCCGAGCCGATGCCACCGCCCTGCGCATGCGGGGCCAGATAGAAGTGTTCCAGCCAGTGGGCGTCCCCGGTCGGCCGCAGTGCCACGCAGCCGGCGAAGGCGCAGCCCGCCTCGATCACCCAGGTGTGGTCCGCGTCGTACCCGTCCCGCAGCCGCTGCCGGACCCGCCGTTCGTCGTACCGCCCGAGCCGCTCCAGATCGTCCCGGAGCACGACGGCCCGCAGTTCGGCCACCGCCTCGACGTCCGCGTCCGACGCCGGCCGCATCCTCCAGTCCGCCGCACTCGCCATGATCGCCACGCTATCCACCGCGGCCGGCCACCCGGAGAGCGGGGCCGGGTACCCGGTGCGGGCATCGCGTTCCAGCCCGAGCCGTGCCAGGCTGACCGTTTTATCCTTATTCAGGGGATATGCGACAACCGCGCGCCCCCGGACCGACCGTCGGCAGCTCCCACCCCACGGAAGGGGCTCACGCATGCGTGTCTTCATCGTCGGCACTGGCAACATGGCGGGCGGTATCGCCACCCGGGCCCTGGCGGGCGGGCACACGGTCCGGCTGGTCGGCACGGATCCGGCCAAGGCCGCGACGCTCGCCGACGCACTGGTCGAGCGGACGCCGGGGGCGGACGTGGCGCCCGCCGTGCCGGACGCGGTGGGGTCGGCGGACGTGGTGGTGCTGGCCGTGCCGTTCGACGCCGCCAAGGAGGTCGTGACCGAGTACGGGGACCGGCTCACCGGGAAGACCGTCGTCGACATCTCCAACCCGGTGGACTTCTCGACCTTCGACGCGCTCACGGTGCCCCCGGACAGCTCCGGCGCCCAGCAGCTGGCGGAGGCCGCCGCCCCGGGCACGCATCTGGTGAAGGCCTTCAACACCACGTTCGCGGGCGCGCTGGTCGCGGGCGAGGTCGGCGGGCTGCCGCTGGACGTGTTCATCGCCGGAGACGACGCGGCGGCCCGCGACCAGGTGGCGGAACTGGTCTCCTCCGGCGGGCTCAACCCGGTGGTCGTCGGCGGACTGCGGCACGCCCGGGAGCTGGAGGGCATCCAGCTGCTGCACATGGCCCTGCAGACGCGGCCCGACGGGCACGGCTGGATGAGCGCGATCAAGATCGTCGCACCCTGAGGCCTCCCCCGCTGTGCCCTGCCTGGAGACCGCCCTTGCGGCAGCTGTGTCGATCCCTGGTTCCCGAGAGGCGGCCGAAGTCCCGGTGAACGCCCCTCCGTACGCCCCGGCGCGTAGTACCTTCCCGCACAACAGCCGTGGCTCTGGGGGGAGTTGCACATGCACGGGACGACGGACGGTTTCCACTACGGCGCGGTGACTCCGGTCGCGGCCTACCTGATGGCCTGTCTGGGCGGGGCGCTGGGGCTTCGCTGCATCGTCAGGTCGCTGTACCACCACGGGGAGTCGTGGCGGCCCGGCTGGCTCGCCCTCGGGGCGGCCTCGATCGGCTGCGGCATCTGGACGATGCACTTCATCGCGATGATCGGCTTCCATGTCCGGGAGACCACGATCCGCTACGACGTGGGCCTGACCCTGCTCAGTCTGGCGGTGGCGATCCTGGTCGTCGGTATCGGCGTCTTCGCGGTCGGCTACCGGGGCGCGACCTCGGGGACCCTCTGGACGGCAGGCGTCATCACCGGTCTCGGCGTGGCCGCCATGCACTACCTGGGCATGGCCGCACTCCGCCTTGACGGAACGATTCACTACGACCGGGTGACGGTCGGCCTCTCCGTGCTGATCGCGATCGCGGCGGCGACGGCCGCGCTGTGGGCGGCCGTGTCGGTGCGGGGCTTCACCGCGAGTCTCGGCGCCAGCCTGGTGATGGGCCTCGCGGTGTCCGGCATGCACTACACCGCCATGGCGGCGGTGAGCGTCGACGTGCACCCGGCATCCGCCACCTCCTGGTCGAGCGCGTCACCGACCTCGCTGCTGCTGCCCATGCTGCTCGGCCCGATCGTGTTCCTGCTGCTGGCCGGGGTGGTGGTGATGTTCGACCCGCTGCTCGTTCTCGGCGAAGGGGACTGGAACCGGCAGGCGGCTCCCGAGAACGATCCGCCGAAAGCACCGGCGGGAGCGGCACGCGCACGCCCAACGGGCCGGCACGGCGCGCCCCCGCCCCTGAACCACGGTGGCCGCTCACCGCGCCCGGCACGGGCCGGCGCGGGCCGGCACGGCACGGCGACGCACACCGCTCCGTCCGGCAAGGACCGGTACGGCACCCCGGGGCGCCCGAACGGCACCCCCTCGAACCCCTGTGAATGGTGACCGGGTCCCGCCCGAACCCCCGTCCCGAAGCCACCCGTTGATCGTTGTACCGTTCCCGGGTGTCTGACTCCTCACGCAAGACCGCAGAAGGCGCCGGCTGGGGCGAGGCCGAGCGCGGCAGCTACCGCCAACTGATGCCGGACCATGTCGAGAAGCTGTTCTGGTTCAACCCGAGGACCATGTGGGCCGCCCGCAACGGGGTACTGGCGTCCTGGTTCGGCGACCCGACGGGCCGTACCCGCAGTCGTTGGGTGGCGCAGCAGACGGCTGCCGGGGCGCCCGTCGACAAGGTGATCCGGCGTCATGAGGCGGACCGCTTCTCGTTCATGGTGATCGGCGACACCGGCGAGGGCGACGACTCCCAGTACGCCGTCGTGCCGGGGTTCCTGAAGGCGAGTCAGGACACCGACTTCGCGGTGATCGCGAGCGACGTGATCTATCCGGTCGGCACCACCGACGACTACGGCACCAAGTTCTTCCGTCCCTACCGGGACTATCCGGCGCCGATCTACGCGATACCCGGCAACCACGACTGGTACGAGGACCTCGGCGCGTTCATGCGCGTCTTCTGCGACGACGCCCCGGCGCTCCCGGCCGAACCGAGGCCGCGCCCGCTCACCCGCGCCTGGTGGCGCGCCCTGCTGTGGCACCGCCCGCGTCCGGCGGACGAGCAACTCCTCACGGGAGCCCGGAAGTTGCGGCCGAGGCCGGAGCAGGCGGCCGTGCAGCCGGGGCCGTACTGGGCCATCGACGCCGGGCCGGTCCGGATCGTCGGCATCGACACCGGCCTGCTCGGCACCATCGACGCCGAACAGGGCGCCTGGCTGCGGGAGGTGTCCCGGGGACCGCGTCCGAAGATCCTCGTCACCGGTTCCCCGCTGTACGTGGACGGCGAGCACCACCCCTGCGCCATCGAGGGCGGCGGCACGGTCGACGACATCGTCCGCGACCCGGCCCACCACTATGTGGCGGCGATCGGCGGTGACATCCACAACTACCAGCGCTACCCCGTGGACGTGGACGGCCGCACCATCCAGTACGTGGTCGCCGGCGGCGGCGGCGCCTTCATGCACGCCACCCACACCATCCCCCCGGTGTCGATCGCGAACGTCACCGAGGACGACTTCCGCTGCTACCCGCTGCGCGGCGACTCCCTCGCCTTCTACAGCCGGCTGTACGGCCGGCGGCTGCGGCTCCGCCGCCTGTTCACCCTCACCGAGGCGGAGGCGACGGCCGTGATCGCCGAGCGCCTCGGCATCAGACCCGGCCGCACGCCCGCCCCGGACACCCGGGTCACCCGGCGCACGCGCCTGGTCGCGACCCTGCTGGGCGCCGGCAGCCGCCCGGACCGCGGCCCGCGCTTCCGGCTGCCCGTGAAGAAGATCTACACCCAGCTGTTCTCCCCCGGCTCGGCCACCTACACCCCGCCCTTCTTCAAGTGCTTCCTGCGCCTCGACGTCGGCCCCGAGGCGGTGCGGCTGCGCTGCTTCGCCGCCACCGGGAACCGCCCGCAGGAGCTGGACCCGCCGGTCGAGGACGAGATCACCATCCCGCTGCGCTGATCACACTCCCGCAATGTTCGGGTGCCACAATCGGGGCAGAACTGACGTACGACCGCTGGAGGACCCGTGCCGTCCACCCCCCGCCCCCTGCGCAGACTGGGCTTCCTCACCATCGGCCTGTTCGACGGCGCGGATCCGGGGCGGGGGCACGAGTCCACGCTGGAGATCATCGAGCTGGGCGAGCGGCTGGGCTTCGACAGCGCGTGGGTGCGCCACCGGCACCTCCAGTACGGCATATCGTCGCCGGTCGCGGTGCTCGCGGCGGCCTCGCAGCGCACCAGGCGGATCGAGCTCGGCACCGCGGTGATCCCGCTGGGCTGGGAGAACCCGCTGCGGCTGGCCGAGGACCTGGCGACCGTCGACCTCCTGTCCGGCGGCCGCCTCAACCCCGGTGTGAGCGTGGGCCCGCCCATGCACTACGAGCAGGTCAAGGAGGCCCTCTACCCGGACACCGCCGACGTCGAGGACTTCAGCTACGAGCGGGTGCGGCGACTCCTGGACTTCGTCCGGGGCAAGCCGGCCACCGACTTCAGCGGGGTGGAGGGCTTCGAGGTGTTCTCCGACGTCGTCCAGCCGCACTCCCCCGGCCTCGGACGGCGGCTCTGGTACGGCGGCGGCAGCCTCGGCTCGGCACGCTGGGCGGGCGAGCACGGCATGAACTTCCTGACCAGCAGCGTCGTACGGGCCGGGGACCCGGCGGACGCGTACGACTTCGCCGAGATCCAGCTCTCGCACATCCGCGAGTTCCGCGCCCATCACCCGGACGGCGAGGCCGCCCGGGTCTCCCAGGGCCTGGTCGTCATCCCCACCGACTCCGCCACGCCGGAGCAGCGCGCCAAGTACGAGGCGTACGCGGCCAAGCGACTGCCGCGCACCACGGCCCCGCAGGGTCCTGGGCGGCTGCTCTTCGCGCCGGACGTCGTCGGCACCTCGGCGGAGATCGTCGAGCGGTTGCACGCGCACGCCGCCTTCCGCGAGGTCGACGAGGTGGCCTTCGCCCTGCCGTTCACCTTCGAGCACGAGGACTACGTCCAGATCCTCACCGACATGGCGACCCACCTGGGCCCGGCGCTCGGCTGGCGCCCGACGGCCACCGCCTGAGTCACCAGCGGCGCACCTCCGTGCCGGTCACCGGCTCCGACGGCTTGCCGTCCACGCCGACCGGCACCTCGCCGTGCAGCATCACCCGGTGCATGACGCGGGGGAAGCCAAGGTGAGAGTTGTCGCTCGGCGCGAGGTGGATGGTGGCCCTGTTGTCCCAGAAGGCGACGCTGCCGGGCTCCCAGCGGAAGCGGACCGTGTACTCGGGCCGTACGGCCTGTTCGAGCAGCATCTCCAGGAGTGCGGCGCTCTCCGGGCGGGAGACGTCGGCGATCTGCTCGACGTAGTAGCCGTTGACGTACAGCACCCGCTCGCCGGTCTCCGGATGGACGCGCACCAGCGGATGCACCGAGGCCACCTGGTGGTCAAGGAGGTGGCGCAGGTAGGAGTCGTCGCCGGGGCGGGGCTGGTAGCCGACGCCGAGGCGATGCTCGGCGCGCAGGCCGTCGACGAAGGCGCGCACGGGCGCGGAGAGCCCGGCGTAGGCGGCGGCCAGGTTGGCCCAGGTGGTGTCGCCGCCGTAGGGCGGGACGGTCTCGGCGCGCAGGATGGTCGCGGCGGGCGGGTCGATACGTGCCCCGTGGTCGCAGTGCCAGCCGCGCAGCAGGGTGTGCCGGCGCCGCTGGAGCCACTCCTCGTGCTCCATCCCGAAGCGTCCGCCCAGCTCCAGCCGGTCGGCGGTGGTCTCCACCTCGGGGTGGCCGGCCGGTGAGGCGCTGCCGCGCCGCCCGAGCACGACCGGTTCGCCGAAGCGGCGGGCGAAGGCGACGTGCCCGGCGTGGTCGAGCCGCTGGTCCCGGAAGAAGACGACCTTCCAGCGCAGCACGGCCTCCCGGATCGCCGCGACCACGGCGTCGTCGAGGTCCTGGGCGAGGTCGACCCCGGTGATCTCGGCGCCGATGTGCCCGGCGACGGGGTTCACCCCGACCGCCTGGATTCGCGTGCTGTTCTCCGTCGTCATGCGTGCTCCGATGGTCGTCGGTACCGGCCACTGGAGAAGTACCCCGGCGCGGGACGCGGTGATGCACCGGGTACTCCTGCATCCGGAGGCACGCGGATGGCGAGCGGGCGGATCGTCACGGACGATGATCACGAACTTCCTGGTGGCAGGCGTCTCGGTCTGCTGTGGTCCGCGAAGGAGGCATCCGTGAAACCCGTTGCCACAGGTCGGCAGGTGGCCGCGTGAACCTTCGCAAGAACGCGCGGGACTCCTCGCGTGAGCGGGCGCAGCGGGCTCTGGCCCACAACGGACGCTCACGCGTGTGCCTCGTGCCGGTCCTGCTGGTCCTCCTGCTGACGGCCGCTGCGCTGGGCTATTTCGGTGTCGGGGACCTGACCAGTGCCTTCACCTTTCCCGGTCGCCTCACCGGCGCGGTGCTCATCGCGGTCGCCTTCGCCTCGTTCCTGGGCGCCGCGGCGCTCGTGGACCACTGGCTGTTCCGGACCTTCGCCAACTCCGGCATGGTGGCCCTGGTCGGCGCGTTCGCCGCCGTCGTGGCCAATGTGACGCTCTTCCTCGAACTGCTGTGCAACGCCGATTCGGTCCTCTGGAAGGCGTTCTTCGGCGCCCTCGCGTCGGGTTCGGCGTGGGCCGTCTTCGCCGTGTGGCGGACATTGGCCGTGATTCCCGCTCCGAAGCGGGTGGCCACGGCGTTGATCGTCACCACGGCCATCGCGGCAGGAAATTTCGGCTACCAGAGTCTCTACCTGCCGTCCCAGCACGAGATCAGGCCGGTCATCAGGCTGACCACGGGGGCTCCGGTACTGAGTCCCGATCGAAAGGCATTTTCCGTGCCGGTCGACATCACCCTCGAAAACCACAGCGACCTGGGTTTCGACGTGCTCGGCACCGAATTCCACGCCATGGGGCAAGAGGTGCCGCTGGCCCGGCAGGACCGGCTTCGCGAACAATGGCGAGCCACTGCCGAACAGTGGAGGAAATTCGAGGAGACGAATCCGCTGTCGCGCACAGAGATCTACCAGCCCGGCGACCTCGTGGACGCCCAGCCGTGGATGCCCTACGGAGGCTCTATCGACGCGAACGACACCGTCAACGCCAAAGTCGTCGTACAGCTGCCCATGGACACGAAGTACGACCAGATGGCTTTCTACGCCAGCGCACACCTCACGCGCAAGGACCGGGTGGCCCTCGACCACCTCAATCCCGCAGCGGGCTTCACAAGTTGGGGCGGCGGCCATGTACCCGGATGGGTCAAGAAGAGTACTGATTCCCTCATCTATGAAAGCCCGCTCCACGAGAACAACGCGATCGACGCGAGAACGAGGGACACCCGTCACATCACCGTCTACTGGAATTTCGGCATGCACGGCGTCAACATCACGGAATCCATCAGTTCAAGAAATGGCAAGGACGAGCCCGAGCCCGTGACACATAACCGGTATGGCATCCGCATCGCCGAAACAGGACCGGTGGAACTCACCCTGTGGGGCATCAAGAGCAAACGGTGACCGGCACATCCGTCCCAGGTTCCGCAGAGCGCCCTTCCCCCAGCCTCTCCAGCCACATCACGAGCGCGAGCGAGCAGTTCACGCGGTCCCAGGCGTACGAGTCGCCCATCCCCCACTGCGCCTCCCGCACGGCCCGGCACAGCGTGTCGACGTCGAACATCTCCCCGACGAGGGGATGCCGTGCGGAGCGGCAGAGGTCGACGAGTTCGTCGCCGTGGGCCCGCAGGCCGCGGACGTAGAGGTCGTTGAAGGGGATCTTGGCCGTTCGGCCGTGTATCCGGGGCGGGAGCAGGTCCGCCATGGCCTCGCGGAGAACCGCCTTCGAACGGCCCGCTCGGGTCGTGGCTTCGGCGGGGAGGCGCCGCATCGTCGCGATCACCTCAGGGTCGAGGAAGGGGTGTGAGAGGAAGAACCCGTTCTGCTGTGCGTGGCGCCAGGACAACGGGTCCGGCGCGGCGAGGTAGTTGGCCGCGTCGTAGAGCGATTGCTCCGGCCGGCTCCCGAACACGAAGCGGCTCTCGGCGATGCTGGCCGCCCGGTAGCCGTGAGCCCGCGCGAATCCGGGTCGCAGCCAGGGCGGGCGGGTGAAGGGGCCGAGTCCCCCGAGTACGGTTCCGCGATGAACGAGCCTCGCGCACCGTTCGGCCGCGAGCGGAAGGGCCGGCCGCACCACGTGGGTGCCGACGATCTCACGGACACCCCGTTCATTGACCGCGGCCAGGGCTCGTGCCTGCCGGGTCAGCTCCCGGAGTCTGCCGGAGCGGGCAAGCCGGTGCAGGTGCAGCAGGTTGGTGTCGACGACCGGATCGGCTCCGCAACCGGTCAGCAGGATGTCACAGCCCAGTTCCGCCGCTGTGCCGTGCAGCCGTTTCCAGAACGGGGCGCGGAAGGCGTGCGCGTGGGGTTCGTCCGAGTCGCCCGCGTGGTGCTCGAAGTCGTCGAAGTCGGCCACGTCGTCGGCCTCGACGATCACCGGACGGGCCGCTGGTGCAAGCCGGCGGACCGCGTCCACGGCTTCCGTGAGATACGGCCGCTCCCCGGCCAGTTCTCCCCCGTCGAAGCGCCCGGCGAGCAGGACCAGGTCGGCGTCGGGGTCCTGGCCCTCGGCGAGCAGGCGCGCCGCGAGCAAGGCGACGCTGGTGGAGTCGGTGCCGCCGGAGACGTGGCATGCGGTCGTCCTGCCGAGGCGGCGCCCGACAGCCTGCTCCAGGGCTCGGCGCAGATCCTGCCCGGCCCCACCGGGACGGAGCACGGGGGGCGGTGCCGCCGGACAGCCGGCCCGACGGCCGCGCAGCCGCCCGGTGGCCGAGAGCTCGACCACCTCGCCGCCGAGGACACGGTGCACCCCGGCGAACGGGGTCAGCCGCGTATGCGGTTGGGCCATGTTCCCGGTCAGGTGGCGGCAGAAGTAACGGGGTTCCAAGTCCGTGGTGCGGCCCAGGCCGCGCGCCGCGGTGCTCACGGCGTTCACGCGGCCCCCGGTCTCTCTGAAGAACAGCGGGATGCGGGCCTGCGCGTCCCGCATCAGCAACACGCGGTCCCGGTACACGAGGACAGCCGCGAAGTCACCGGTCGGCAGCGGCGGTTCGGCTCCGGGACGGTCGAAGGCGTCGAGGAGCGCGCGAGCACCTGCCAGGCGGTCCTGGACCGAGCCGACCCAGCCGACGACCGCCGCGGTGCCGGCCGGTGCGGTGACCGTCGTCACCAGTCCCTGTCGCACCATGGCGTCGGCGGTCCGGAGGGTCGCCGCATCCCCGTGCCAGTCGAGTCGGAGCGCTTCCATCTCACTGGCTTCCGCAGCCGATCGAGAGGACCGGCGTGAAGGCATGCCCCCGCGGATCGGCATCCGGGATGCACAGTCCGGCCGCGGCTGTCCAGGCGTGCAGGGCGAACGGGTGCTCACGGACGCCGACCTGCAGTGTGGCCTCGAAGCCGCGCCGTCGCAGCAGGACGAACGCCGTCACGGCCTCGGCCTTGCAGTCGTCGTCGACGAACCAGCTGCCACGGCTGTGCGACTGGACCGCTCGTTTCAGCCTGGCCACGTCCTGTGCGGGAGGGACGTCCGAACGGGCGTATCCGGGCGCGGCCAAGGGCAGCAGCCGAAGGACCCGTCCGAAGCCCAGCGTGCGGATCAGCAGGTACACGCCGCGCAGCCAGATCCCGATCTCGCCGTCGGTATAGGCCTTCCGGCGCGCCGGCGCGCATCCGGCGCGGACGAGGCCGGTGACGAGTTCGGCGCGTTTCTCGGCGTTGCCGTCGGCGAACGTCTGCACGTCGGCCGTCGTCATGCCGAGAAAGCGCGTCCGTCTCCAGTCGGCGATCAGGGCCCCGCCGGACAGCCTGGTGACACGGCAGTGCGGTGAAAGGATGCGCGTCATGGCCACGAGGGCATCGGTGTCCTGTTCCACCGCGCCTCCTCCCGTGTCACAGGTGCGGGTGCGGGTGCGTCAGGACTGGTATCCGTGACCGTCGTAGTCGCCGCCGCTGAACCCCCGGATCAGACGGCCGTTCCCGAGAAGGACAAGCCCGTGCGGCATACGGCGCCGCAGGAATCGGATCAACATCGCCTACCTCCAGAGCCAGGTGGCAACGATCATGTCCAGGCTACTCCGCCCCCGGCGCCTCGCAACCGTGGAGCCCGCCGACGCCCGAGTCGTGCGCGTGACGGCGCCGCGCGGGACAAAAGGCGTTGCGGAAGCAGTCGGCAACGCCATGATCGAAGTACACCCATACCGAAGGAGCCGCCCATGCACGACAGCGCCGACTTCATCGCCGAGGCCTATGAACTCGGCCCGGGGCCCTGGACGTTGACTCCCGTGGCCCGTGGCGCGCTCGGGCAGATCTGGAGGCTCACCGGCCCGGACGGCCCCGCCTGGGCGGCGAAGCAACTCCTGTTCGACTGCGACGAGGAGGACGCGGCACGGGAGGCCGCCTTACGGCTCGCCGGCGAGCGCCTGGGCATCTCCGCGCCCCGCCTGTTCGCCAACCGCCACGGCGCCCGTCTCACGCGGGTCCCGACCGCCGAGGGGGTGACCCGTGTGAAGCTGTACGACTGGATCGAGGGCACCCGGGCGGACGTCGCCGACCCGGCGCTCCTGGACTGGTTCGGCCGGACCATGGGCCTGCTCCACCGAGCGGGCGCGGGCGCGACGGAGGCACCGAACGAGTGGTACGAGCGGTGTCCCCGGGACTGCGACTGGAAGGACCTGCACGGGAAGGTGACCGAGGCCGGTCTGCCCTGGGAGGACGCGCTCGGCCGGTTCATCAGTACCTCGGCGGTGGAGCTGGCCCGCTGGGTGAGCCCGTCCGACGCGGCCGACCGGGTGATCTCCCATCTGGATCTGCAACCCCAGAACGTCCTGGTCGGCCCGGCCGGCCCGGTCCTGCTCGACTGGGACAACGCCGGACCCACGTCCGCGGAACGGGAGCTGGCACAGGCCCTGTTCGTCTGGTCGGGCGGCAACCACGGGGACCCGGTGGCCGCCCGGCGCCTGGTCCACGCCTACCGGCAGGCGGGTGGCCCCGCCACCGTCCGGGGCCCGGAGTCGTTCTCCATGCTCTTCGCGACCGCGCTGAACTACATCCGGGTCCAGGCCGAGGCCGCCGTCGATGCCGAACTGACGGCCGCGCAGCGCGCGTTCGCGAACGGCGAGGTCGTGGCCCGGCTGGCCGACGTGCCGGACCTCGCGGCCGTGTTCCGACTGGTCGCGGCCGTCACGGACGAGTAGCCGTGCCCGGTCCGCTTGATCACCGCGCACCCCATCGGTGAGGGTGGGCGAAGGACACAGTCGGCGGAAGGTCCCATCGTGACAAGCATTCCGGCGTACACGCTCAACGACGGTACGACGATCCCCGCCGTCGGCCTCGGCACCTGGCCGATGGACGACACGCAGGCCGAGCAGGCCGTTCGCCACGGCCTGGAGCTGGGTTACCGGCTTGTGGACACGGCGGTGAACTACCGCAACGAGTCCGGGGTCGGCCGGGGTGTCGCGAGCAGCGGCGTGCCCCGTGAGGAGGTGGTGGTGACGACGAAGCTGCCGGGCCGCCACCACGGCTACGAGGAGACCCTCGCCTCCTTCGAGGAGTCCCGGCAGCGGCTGGGCCTGGAGTACGTGGACCTGTATCTGATCCACTGGCCCAACCCGCGGGTCGGCAAGTACGTCGACTCGTGGCGGGCGATGATCAAGCTGCGCAAGGAGGGGCTCGTGCGCTCGATCGGCGCCTCCAACTTCACCGAGGAGCACCTCACCCGGCTGGAGAAGGAGACCGGGGTGCTGCCCTCGGTGAACCAGGTGGAGCTGCACCCGCTGTTCCCGCAGGACGGGCTGCGGGCCTTCCACGCGGAGAAGGGCATCGTCACCGAGAGCTGGAGCCCGCTCGGCCGGGACGTCCGGCTCCTCGACGACCCGGCGGTCGTCGCCGTCGCGGAGGCGCACGGGGTGACGCCCGCCCAGGCGGTGCTGCGCTGGCACGTCCAGCTCGGTGCCCTGCCCATCCCGAAGTCGGCGGACCCCGGGCGGCAGCGGGCCAACCTGGACCTGTTCGGTTTCGAACTGGACGCCGCCCAGATGGCGGCGGTCTCCGAGCGGTCCCGCCGGCGGCTCGGCGGCGACCCGGACAGCCACGAGGAGTTCTGAGCCGCCCGCCTGGGTACTCGGGACGCGCGTCCGAGGGAAGGAGCCGTGGTGGGTGGCGACGACGACCGGTTGCGTACGTACCGTGACAAGCGTGACTTCGAGCGGACCAGGGAGCCGTCGGGAGAGGCGACGGGGGCCGGTGACCGGCTCCGGTTCGTGGTGCAGATCCATGACGCGCGCCGGATGCACTTCGACTTCCGGCTGCAGGTCGGCGACGTCCTGAGGTCCTGGTCGGTCCCGAAGGGCCCGTCCGCCGACCCCGGTGACAAGCGGCTGGCCGTGCCCACCGAGGACCATCCGCTGGAGTACGAGGACTTCGAGGGCGTGATCCCGAAGGGCGAGTACGGCGGTGGCACCGTGATCGTCTGGGACCACGGCTGGTACGAGCCGCTCGGTCACGACCGCAGGGGGCGCCCGGTCGGCTTCGGGGAGTCGCTGGAGCGCGGGCACGCCACCTTCCGGCTGCACGGCTCCAAGCTGCACGGCGAGTACGTCCTGACCCGGTTCCGGGGCCGGGACGGCGAGGACGCCTGGCTGCTGGTGAAGAAGGGGGCCGGTCGCTCGGACGGCCACGGCACGCCCGACCCCCGGCGGGCCCGTTCGGTGCGCTCCGGGCGCACCCTCGCCCAGGTCGCGGCGGACGCCGGCGAGGCGTGACGGGCGCTGTCCGGCCGCGTGAGCGGCAACCCCTCCTGCGCGTACGCGGATTGAGCCGTTCCTGCCCCGGCCGGCCGGGCGGGGGCCTATGTTCACGAAGGTACTCCACCTTCGGTCCAGGAGGCCCCCACACATGCGTACCGCGCTCCGTACCGCCATGGCCGGGGCGGTCGCCGCCGGCACTCTGCTGACCTGCGGCACCGCCCATGCCACCCCCGCCGGACCCGGCGTGACCGGCAGGGTGATCAGCCAGACCACCGTCGGCGACACCGACTACGTGCTGCGGGAGATCACCGTCCCGCCCGGCCAGACCACCGGCTGGCACTACCACGACGGCCCGGTCTACGGGTACGTCCAGAAGGGCACGCTGAGCCACTTCCACTCCGACTGCAAGGAGGACGGCGTCTACCGGCGGGGCGGCGCGGTGTACGAGTCGGGCGGGCCGGACGACGTGCACCTGGGCGCCAACCTCGGCGACACCGACCTGGTCCTGGACGTGCTGTACATTCTGCCGCACGGTTCGCCGTACTCGGAGTCGGTGCCGAACCCGGGCTGCGACTTCGAGTAGCGCCGAGCATCGTGTCGCTGCCGGGGGGAGCCGCAACGGGCCTCAGGGCAGCGGCTGTTCGGCCCAGATCGTCTTGCCGCTGCCCGTCTGCCGGCTTCCCCAGCGCTGGGTGAGCTGGGCGACCAGGAGCAGGCCGCGGCCGCCCTCGTCGAAGGCGTGCGCCCGGCGCAGGTGCGGTGAGGTCGAACTGCCGTCGGAGACCTCGCAGATGAGCGCGCGGTCGCGGATCAGCCGCAGCTGGATGGGCGGTTCGCCGTAGCGGATGGCGTTGGTGACGAGTTCGCTGACGACGAGTTCGGTGACGAACGCGGCCTCGTCCAGGCCCCAGTGGGTGAGCTGCTCGGTGGCCGCCTGCCGGAAGTGCGCCACCGCGGCGGGGTCGGGCGGCACGTCCCAGGTGGCGACCCGGTCGGCGCCAAGGGCGCGGGTCCGGGCCAGCAGCAGGGCGACGTCGTCGGACGGCTCTTCCGGCATGACGGCCTTGAGGACGTTGTCGGTGAGGTCCTCCAGGGAGTCGGCGGGTGCGCTCAGGGCGCGGCACATCTCCTCGGTGGCGCGGTCCACGTCCCGGTCGCGGTCCTCGAGCAGACCGTCCGTGTAGAGGGCGACGACGGCTCCCT
The DNA here is from genome assembly GCF_042899865.1 of Streptomyces sp. NPDC013157. Classification (NCBI taxonomy): domain Bacteria; kingdom Bacillati; phylum Actinomycetota; class Actinomycetes; order Kitasatosporales; family Streptomycetaceae; genus Streptomyces; species Streptomyces sp. NPDC013157. Next base: position 277,428 of record NZ_JBIBAK010000014.1, read on the forward strand.
CGGGCAGTTCGAGCTCCGTCGCCTCGAAGGGCAGACCGCCGACGCCGAGCGGCGGGCCCGCGGTCATCGGGATCAGCTCGGCCTGGCCGCCCGGCAGGACGACCGCGGGCGCCAGGTGCCCGGCGGCGGCGAGGCTGAGCCGCCGCGAGACGGGGTCGTAGACGGCGTACAGGCAGGTGGCGCCGAGTTCGGCGACCTCCTCGCCGGACCCGTCCGCGGCCAGGTGGGTGACCAGGTCGTCCAGGTGGGTGAGGAGTTCGTCGGGGGGCAGGTCCACGTCCGCGAGGGTGCGTACGGCGGTGCGCAGGCGGCCCATCGTGGCGGAGGAGCGGATGCCGTGGCCGACGACGTCACCGACGACCAGGCCGACGCGACTGCCGGAGAGCGGGATCACGTCGAACCAGTCGCCGCCGATGCCGGCCAGCGATCCGCAGGGCAGGTAGCGGTGGGCGACCTCGACGGCGGCCTGGGGCAGGCCGCGGGGCAACAGGCTGTGCTGGAGGGCGAGGGCGGTGGCGCGCTCACGCGCGAAGCGGCGGGCGTTGTCGATGCAGACGGCGGCGCGGCTGGCCAGTTCCTCGGCGAAGAGGGTGTCGTCGACGACGTAGGCGTCGGGGTGGCGCATGCGCACGCCCACGACGGCTCCGAGCAGGACGCCCCGGGCCTGCAGGGGTACGGCGATCATGGAGTGGACGCCCGCGCGGTAGGGGCGGCCCTCGGGCGCGCGGGCGTTGCGCTCGTCGACCCAGCGGCGGAACTCGGACTCGCCCGCCTGGCTGACCACGGCCCGCCGCTCCCGCAGCGCCCGCGCCGGCGGTGAGGCCGCCGGGTGCACCTCGGCGTCGCCCAGCCGTACGGCGGCCTCGGGGGTGCCCTCGGTCACGGAGCCGTGGGCGACGCGGCGCAGCGAGATGTCGCCCTCCGGCACGGTGGGCGGTTCCTCGGCGCCGAGGACCCAGTCGAGGAGGTCGACGCTGGCGAAGTCGGCGTACCGGGGGACGAGGAGTTCGACGAGTTCCTCGGCGGTGCGCACCACGTCCAGGGTGGTGCCGATGGAGGTGGCCGCCTCGTTGAGGAGTGCGAGCCGGAGCCGGGCCAGGTACTGCTCGGTGCTGTCGAAGGCGGCGAGGGCGACGGCGATGAGCTCGCCGGCGGGGTCGCGCAGCGGCCACATCTCGATGCTCCAGGCGTGTTCCCGGTTCAGGGAGGGGGCGCCGGTGAAGCTCTCGTAGCGGACGGGCCGGCCGGTCTCGACGACCTGCCGCAGATGGCGCACGAAGCCCTCGCCGTGCGGGGCCTCCTCGACGGTGTCCAGGAAGAAGCGGCCGAGCAGGGCCGCCTCGGGGACGCCCATGACGTGGCAGGCGACGTCGTTGGAGCGGAGGTGGCGCTGGCGTACGTCGAAGACCGACATGGACATCGAGGCCTGCTGGAAGGCCTGGTCGGCGAGGGTGGGGGCGGCCGGAAAGGGCGGGTCGGCGGTGAGCACGTAGCCGGTGGTCGCGCCGTCGGAGCCGAGGACGGGGCAGGCGGTCAGGGCGAGCTCCGTGCGGCGTCCGTCGGCGCGGCGCAGGGCGACGGTCCCGGAGCGGGCGGCCAGCGCCTCGGCGGGCACCTGCTCGGCGAGGAGGGCGGTGGCGGGCCTGCCCACGACCTCCTCCGCCCGGTGACCGGTGAGCGCCCGCGCGCCCTCGCTCCACCCCGTCACCCGGCCGAGGGCATCGATGATCGCCGTGGCAGCGACACGCTCCATACGCCCCAGGATGAGACCTGTGCCCCGGGGCATCAAGCGCGGTCCCGGGCCGTCCGCTCAGGCCTGGTGGGCACGCAGGGCGGCCAGCGCCCGGTCGGCGTGGGCGTTCATGCGCAGCTCGCTGCGGACGACCTCCAGGACGGTACGGTCCTGGGCGATCACGAAGGTGGCCCGCTTGGTCGGGGCGAGTGAGAAGCCCCGCTTCACGCCGAACAGCTCCCGGACGGTGCCGTCCACGTCGGAGAGCAGCGGCATGCCGAGCGTGTGCTTCCCGGAGAACTCCTGCTGGCGCTCCACGCTGTCCCCGCTGATCCCGACGGGCCGGGCGCCGGCGGCCGCGAACTCGGCGGCGAGGTCCCGGAAGTGGCAGGCCTCGGCGGTGCAGCCGGCCGACAGGGCGGCGGGATAGAAGAAGAGCACGACCGGCCCGTCGGCCAGCAGTTCCGTGAGGGTCCGCGTCGTACCGGTCTCGTCCGGCAGCGCGAAGTCCTCGGCCTTGCTTCCCACCTCGACAGGTGCCGCCATCTATCGGCCCTCCTCGTTGCGTGCGACCCCGCGCGCCCACAGCACCAGGGGGATCTGGAGCGGCAGGCGAACGAGGGCCGCGGTCCTGTGCGGCTCGGGCCGCTTCTGCCAGTCGACGGCCATCTGCACGTTGGCCGGGAACACACCCACGAAGAAGGCGGCGGCCGCCCGGGCCGCCGCCTTGCGGGTCCGCGGCAGGGCGATCCCCGCCGCCAGCGCCAGCTCCACGGCCCCGCTGCCGTACGTCCAGGCGCGCGGGGACCCCGGCAGCGCCTTCGGGATCGTCGCGTCGAACTGCTTCGGCACCGCGAAGTGGGCGACCCCGGCGCTGGCGAGCAGTCCCGCGAGCAGCAGGGGTGAACGTTCGGACCGGGCCACGAAGCCTCCTCTGACGACCTGCAGCCGGATATTACCGGGCGGTACCGGCCCACTCCGCGCCGGGTGGGCCGTCCGCTCGTCCGCGCCTGCCGCCGCCTCACACGGCCCGGGACGCCGGCGGCGCCGTCTCGGCGCTCTCCTGGCCGGGCTCGTCCTCGACCGCGTAGGCCAGGAAGTCGTCGACCATGCGGTGGAAGAGCACGGCCAGTTGCCGCAGTTCCTCCGGCTCCCAGTCGCCGAGGGCCAGCTGCATGCCCCGTGCCCCGGCGTCCCGGACCCGGTCGACGGCGGCCCGGCCGGCGTCGGTGAGCTCGATCCGCTGGGCGCGGCGGTCGTCGGGGTCGGGGACGCGGGTGACGTGGCCCGACCGCTGGAGCTGCTGCACCGTCCGCGTCACGTGGGACGCCTCGACCCCGAGCCGTTGCGCCAGCTCCCCCGGGCGCAGCGGTTCGGAGTCGGCGACCTGGCGCAGCAGGGCCACCGCGGCGCGGTCCAGCGGCACCCCGGCCAGGGCCATCAGCCGCTCGTGCTGGCGGGCCCGGGTGCTCAGGTAGGTGATGCGCGTCAGGGCGCGCTCGATCTCCACGACCTCCGGGGTGGCGGCGGGGACGTCTGGCAGCGGTTCTGTGGGCATACCGGCCAGTTTACCATATCGTTGCGTAACTCAAGTAAGTTACTGCGTGGGTTTACCCCCAGTACTGCCGGGCGCGTACACCCCGGGGGTCAGATTCCGTGCTCTCGCAACGGCCCGACGGTGAGTCCCCGCCGGTCGCAGCTGTCCAGGAGGCGGGGCAGCGCGCCCAGGGCCGAGCGCCAGGCGCCCGGCGCCGAGGTGCAGTCGGAGTCGTGCAGCAGGATCGTGCCGCCGCCGTCCAGGTCCCGGACGACCGTGCGATGGACGGAGTCCGGGGTGGCGCGGGCGGTCCAGTCCTCGCCCCAGCAGGTCCACAACACGGGGGTGAGACCGAGCCTGCGGGCGGCCAGGTGGGCCGCCGTGGACATCACTCCGTACGGCGGCCGGAACAGCCGCGGCGCCTGTCCGGTGAGCTCGCCGACGGTGTCCCGGGCCCGCGCGAAGTCGTCGTGGGTGGCCCGGGGGCCGCGCAGCAGGAGCGGTCGGTGCAGCCAGCCGTGGATCCCCACCTCGTGTCCGGCCGCGGCGATCTCCCGGACCAGGCCGGGTGAGCGGCGGGCCTGGCAGCCGAGCAGGAAGAAGGTGGCCCGGACCCGCCGCTCGTCCAGGGCACGCAGGAAGAACGGGGTCGACAGCGGGTCCGGGCCGTCGTCGAAGGTGAGGGCGACGTGGTCCGCCCGGCCCCGGCCGGCCAGGCGGGGCATGGCGCGGTTGCGCAGTGGTCCGAAGGTGGAGATCACGGGGGCCGCGTGCAGGGCGAGCGCCGGGAGGGTGGCGAGGGCGGCCGTGCGCAGGAGCCGTACGGGGGCGGTCACGAGTGGTGGTCCTCCTGGTGCGGGCCGCCGGGGTGGGTGTCGCCGTCGAGGTCGAGGGTGTGGTCGATGGCGTGGATGACGCCCGGTGCGCTGCCGGTCGTGGCGACCGCGGTGCCGACCGCGCCGGCCCAGAGGGCACAGGCCACGGCCGCGCTGGCGGCGAGACGCCGGAGCGCCGGGCGCGGCCCACGCCGGGCGGGCACGACGCGCGGAGCGCGGACGACCGGGCCCGCCGCGGGCGTCGACGGCAGGCCGGGGCCGGGCGGGGCGGGCAGCGGGCCGCCGGTACGGCAGGCGCGGGCAATCTCGTCCGCCGGGCCCGCCCCGGCGGCGGCGAACAGGGCGCGGCCCGCCTCGCGTTGCAGCAGGCCGCGCGGGCCGTCGATCAACTCGTACAGGACGTCCTTGAGTTCGCCCGGGTCGCGGATCCAGGCGGCGACCCCGGCCTCGTCGAGCGCCGCGGCGTTGGTGAGGCCGTGCCCCGGTATGCAGCGGTAGCTCGCGACGGGCAGGCCGGCGGCGAAGGCCTCCAGCGAGGTCAGACCGCCCGCGTTCTGCACCAGCACGTCGGCCGCGTGCATCAGGCCCGGCATGTCGTCGACCCAGCCGTAGGCGTGCTCGATGCCGTCGGCGCGCAACTGCGCCACGAGGACCTCGTTGCGGCCGCAGACGACGACCGGTACGGCCGCGCCGCAGTCGCGCAGTTCCAGGGCCACCTGCCGGACCGGGCCGACCCCCCAGGAACCCGCGACCAGCAAGGCCAGCGGGTCGTCCGCGGGGAGCCCGAAGCGGACCCGGGCCGCCCGGCGCCGCTCGGGGTCGGCGGGGCGGAAGCGCGGGTCCGCCACCGGGCCGCTCACCCGGACGTCCCGGGCACCCAGGGCGCGGGCCTGCGCGGCGGGTACGGCGTGGGCGGCGAGGTGGACGTCGACACCCTCGGCCACCCACAGCGGGTGCACCGAGAAGTCGGTGAGATAGGTGAACACCGGCACGTCGAGGCGGCCGGTCAGCCGCAGCATGCCCAGGACGCGGCTGGCGCCGGGGTAGGTGGAGACGACGGCGCCGGTGTCGGCGGGCAGGGCGGCGCGCATGCGGTTCTCGGCGGTGCGCAGCAGGGCCCGGGCCAACGGGCCGCCGCCTGCGGCGCGTTCGGTGCTGGTGTAGACGCGCTGGTAGGCCCAGGGCGCCCGGACGAGCATCCGGTGGTAGCCGTCGCGGACGGCCCGGCCGAGCCGGGCGGGCAGCAGGTCGAGCAGGTCGTACCGGTCGACCGCGACACCGGCCGCCGTCAGCCGGCGTTCCAGTTCGCGCGCGGCGCCGTCGTGACCCGCGCCGATGCTCGCGGAGACGATCACGACGCGCTCGGCCGACGGCACGGGCCGGGGAGCGCGGGCGGGCCGGGGACGCAGGGCGGCGGCCGCCAGGGCACGCAGATGCACCGTACTTCCGAGGTGGGGCATGGGTGGGTTCCTCCGCAGAGACTCCGCAGGTGGAGTGGAGCGGCGAAACTCTACAACATGTAGTAGGTAAACTCGTACAACTCGTAGTAGACAGTTTCGTGCAGCTCGGCAGCGCCCGCCCCCCCCCGTTCCTGCATGCCGTAGTAGCAATCCGGGTGGGCTGCGGCCTCGAACGCAGGTTGAAGGATGGTGAACGGTGCACGACCGGACGATCGACGAGACCGGCGAGGCGTCCGGTTCGCCGCGTGCGTGACCGCGCCGAAGGAACGGACCGGCCGGCACAGCCGCCCGCGCACAGCCCCTGCGGGCACCGGCCCCGCGACCACGACGGGCCGTTCCGGGACCCGCGCCGATCGCCGCAGGGCTTGACACCACGATCCGAACGAGGGTTATCGTCACCCGACGATCGTCAGGTTTCCTGATGGTCGTTCCGTCGCCCGCCGGGTGCCGCCCCGTGGCCCAGGCCCCTTCCGATCGGAGCCCCATGTCCCTCCTGGCCCGTCCCTGGGTCGCCGCGCTCGCCGCGAAGACCATGCAGCGGCTGACCCTGCTCGCGAGCAGGCGCCCCAGCGGCCCGGGCTCCGACGCCGCCGCGCACGCCCGGTTCCCCGAATTCCCCCGCACGGTACGGACGTTGACCATCCCCACCGCCGTCGCCCCGGCCCGCGCCACGGTGTACCTGCCGACGACCACGGATCCCGCTCCCCCGGTGCACGTGAACTTCCACGGCGGCGGTTACGTCATGTCGCTCACCGAACTCGACGACCCGCTCTGCCGGTTCCTGGCCGCGCAGGCCGGGGTGGCCGTCGTCAACGTCGACTACGTCGTCGCCCCGCAGCACCCCTTCCCGGCCCCGCCGCGCCAGGCCTACGAGGTGGTCCGCTGGATCGCCGGACACGCGGCCGAACAGGGCTGGGACAGCGCCCGGCTCACCGTCGGCGGGCAGAGCGCAGGCGGCGGCCTCGCGGCGGCGGCGGCCCGGCAGGCGCTGGCCGAGGGCGGCCCCTCGATCGCCCTCCAGGTCCTGCACTATCCCCCGCTGGACCTGGCGACGAGCGCCACCGACAAGCGGTCCGCCGTCGCCAGACCGGTACTGCGGCCCTGGATGGCCGAGGTGTTCGACACGGCGTACGTCCCCGACCCGAAGCGGCGCGCCGACCCGCTGGTGTCCCCCGCGCACCCGTCCGACACGGCCGACCTGACCGGCATCGCGCCGGCGCTGGTGATCACCGCCGAGCACGACCTGCTCAGGGCGGAGGGCGAGCGGTATGCCTCACGGCTGGGGGCCGTGGGGGCACTGGTCGAACACCACGAGGTGGCGGGCGTGGACCACGGGTACGACGGCACGGACGATGTGAAGGCGCGGGAGGTGTATGCGCTCATCGCGCGTCATGTGCGGTCAGTCGGGGGGCCGGGCGCCTGAGAGATCGGGGTGTGCTGCCGGTGGGCGGCTGACCGTTGCCGGTGGCTGGTCGCGCCCACGCGGCGGTAGCCGCACATTCACTGCAGCCCCGCGCCCCGGGCGGGGCGCCGACGGACCGTTGCTCACAGGGCCGGGTGCATCCGTCGAAGTCCGCTGCGGTTCGGCAGCGCCCCATCGGGGCGCTGGGGGTACCCCCGGCCGAAGGCTGGGGGAGGAACTGCGCGACCGGCCACGACGGCGCCGCAGTCGGCCGATCGCAGCCCTTCCAGTGGAGCGTCTACCCTTCGCACCGCGGCGCAGTGACCCCCAACCGGTAGGCATGCTCGGCGAGTTCACGCCACACCTTCGCGGCCACGGGGATGCCCTTCGTCCCCCGCCCCTCCGCCACCGCCGCGCTGCGCTCACCGGGGTAGAACACCCCGTCCGCGCCTGCCGCGACCGGCAGACCCTTCAGCGTGCTCAGGGTGTCGTCCACGTTCGCGGTGAAAGCCTCCGGGTCACCGAAAGCGGCCGGGTCCACGGCGATGAGCAGGGCGTTCTGCCGGTGCTTGCGGTCGCCCGCGTGGAACGACGCGAAGATCGGCGCGCCGACGAGAACGCTGGTGAGGAGTTCGAAGGCGAGGGACATGCCGGAACCCTTCGCGCCGCCCAACGGCAGGGGCATGACCGCCAGTTCCGGGTCGGTCGTCGGGGTGCCGTCCTCCGTGGCGGCCGCGCCCTCCGGCAACGGCGTGCCGCTCGCCTTGGCCTGCCGGATCTTGCCGAGGGCGATGGTGGCGGTGGCCATGTCCAGCAGCAGCGGGGCGTGGTCGCGGGCCGGCACGGCGATGGCGAGGGGGCTGGTGGCGACGGCCGCGCCCTTGACACCGGTGTAGCCCATGTTGGGCATGCCGGCCACGAAACCGAGCCCGACCAGGCCCTGCTCGGCGATCCGGGACACGTAGTAGCCGATGGCGCCGGTGTGCACCGTGCGGCGGACGCCGACCGAGGCGATGCCCGTCTCGCGGGCACGCCGTACCGCCTCGTCGGCGGCGGCCGTCAGGGCGACCGGGCCGGGGGCGCGGTCGGCGTCGAGGACGGCGGCGGCCGGGGCCGTCGACTCGATCGTCATCTCCGGCCGCGCGTTGGCGACGCCCTTGGCGAGCAGGTCCAGGTAGGCGGGGACGCGGGCGGTGCCGTGCGAGTCGACGCCGCGCTGCGCCGCCCAGACGAACACGTCGGCGGTGGTGCGGGCGTGTTCGGCGCTCAGGCCGCCCTTTTCGAGGAGGGCGGCGGAGAAGGCACGCAGGTCGTCGGCGGGCACCAGGATCTTGGTGGGGGTGTTGGACATGGTTGCGGTGTGTCTCCTGGCTAGCGGGTGACTAGGACGTCCACGACGGCGGTCGTGCCCTCGGCCACGGCCTTCAGGGCGCGTTCGAGCGCCGGCGCGAGTGCCTCCGACGTGTCGACGGTCTCGGTGTGCATGCCGAACGGCTCGGCGAAGTCGGCGAGCCGGGGCAGCCGGTGCAGATCGGTGCCGAGCCACTCGCCGGTCTCGGCGGCCGCTCCGTCGGGGTAGAAGCGGCGGTGGTTGAGGTTCATCGACTTGTAGACACGGTTGTTGAACACCACGATCAGCAACGGCAGTTCGTACGCGCTGGAGGCGTCGTACGACGGGATCACCGGGTTGTAGGTGAAGGCGCCGTCGCCGATGGTGAGGACCACCGGCCGCTCCTTCGCGGCGAGTTTGACGCCGAGGGCGACCGCGATGCCCTGGCCGAGTCCGCCCTGGACGTAGAAGTAGGAGTCCGGGTCGGCGGTCTGGACGTGCCGCTTGACGACGCGGCTGTGCGTGATGGTCTCGTCGACGACGATCGCGTCCTGCCCGTGCAGCAGCCGGCGCAGGGTGGCGGCGACCAGCACCGGGTCGATGCCCTTGGCCTCGGCCGCCTTCGTCTCCGCCGCCGCGATCGCGGACTGCTCGGCGGCGTGCCGTTCCTGCTGGGCGGCCCTGCGGATCTCGACCGCCTCCTCGTCGAGGTCCTTGGCCCGCTTGGCCAGCTGGCGCAGCGTGTTGGCGACGTTGCCCTCCAGGTAGGCGTCGGCGAACAGCACCTGGTAGACGACGTGCGGGCGCTGCGGGACCTCGTCGACGACGACGATCTTCGCCTTGGCGGGGCGGCGCGAGGGCGGATAGAACGGGGCGCGGCAGTTGACGAGGAGGATCAGGTCGGCCGAGTCCATCCAGGGGCCGATGTCACTGCCCGCGTGCAGCGGGTGGGTCCGCGGGAAGTTGCCGCACACCGCCGAGTCCGGCTCCACGACCGGGATGTTCCAGGCCTCGGCGAAGGCGACGAGGGCCTCGAAGCCGCCCGCCTCGCGCCCCGCCGTCTCGGTGACGATCACCGGGTTGGCGGCCTCGCGGATCAGCTGGGCGACCGGGTCGACCTCCTCCGGCGAGCTGTGCGTGGAGCCCGGCGGGACGACGGGCTTGGCCTCGCGGCCGTCCCACTCCTCCAGGAGGATCTCCAGGGGGATGTTCAGGTACGCCGGTCCGGCCGGGGCCCGCCAGGCCAGTTCCGCCGCCCGGGTGATCATGGTGGGCAGCGTGTGCACGCCGGCGGCCTCGGTCGACCACTTGGTGAAGGGCTGGGCGATGCCGTGCGGGCCGCCCACGATCGACAGGTTGCGGTACCACTGACCGCCCGGGTCGTGCCCGGGAGCGTCGCCGTACGTGGTCGACTCGGACGAGGCGACCACCATCGGCACGCCGGCCAGCAGCGCGCCGTGCACGGCCATCGAGCCCTGGAGCAGGCCCGGCGCCGCGTGCAGCAGGACGCCCTGCGGGCGGCGCTCGACCAGCCCGTAGCCGGTGGCCATGCCGACGGCGACCGTCTCGTGGGTCAGGTCGAGGTACCGCGGGGCGGGCTCGCCGTCGCGGTGGCGGCGGGCCAGCGCCTCCCACACCGGGGCCCATTCGGACCCCGAGGAGCAGAAGACGTAGTCGGCGCCCGCCGCGTTGAAGGCGGAGACGACGGCGTCCCCGCCGTCGATTCGTGGGTTGTTGGTCATCGCCGGTGTTTCCTCAGCCCTCGATCGGCCAGTTCAGGACCTCGGAGATACCGCGGCCCATGATCCATTCAAGCTCCTCGGGCGTGAAGTCCCAGTGCTTGGTGAACTGCTCGATCGTGTCGGTGTAGGTGATGCCGTGGCCGAGCAGGCGGGTGATGTCGGTGCCGTAGAAGCAGCGCTGCGGGCCCATCTTGTCGACCATCTCGCGCACGTACTTCTGGATGTTGTTGTTCGGGAACGGCTGGGTGGAGTAGCCCGGCAGCGCCGACACCTTGACGTAGATGTTGGGGTGCACGTGCAGGTCGGCGGTCTCCGACACCCAGTAGCCGATGGCGTCGTCGACGCAGCGGGCCATGATGCCCATGTGGTCGATGATGATCTTCAGCTCGGGGTGCTTGGCGGCGATCTCGCCGAGCTCGCGCTTCCAGATCGGCGCGTGGACCATGGTGGGGATGCGCAGTTCCTCGGCGATCGGCCAGTACCAGTCGTTGGTGCCGTCGATCATCCAGTTGCGGTCCTGCGGCCGGTGGAAGGTGAGCCGGGTCCCCTTGACGTGCGGGTTCTGCGCGAAGTCCTTGAGCATGGCCTTGCCCTCTTCGGGCTTGTTCTGCGGGATGCGGGCCATGATGCCGAACCGGTCCGGGTGGGCCTCGCAGGCCTCCAGGGCGTAGTCGATGCGGTCGCCCTCCCAGGACGGCGGCAGGATCAGCGCCCGGTTCACGCCGGCCTCGTCCATCAGCTCCAGGGCCTCCTCGTAGGAGAAGGGGTCCTCGCGGTGGCCGTTGAGCCGGATCCGCTCCCGGGCGCCGGGCACCCACGGGCGGTCCGGGGTCTCTTCCTTCCAGATGTGGATCTGCGTGTCGACGACGAACATGTCCGAACTCTTTCTCTCGAAGGGGGTGGTGGAGCGGTGTGGAAGGAACGCTAGGCGGCCGGTGCGCTCTTGCGGAGATCCCGGCGCGCAAGCTGTTGTTGCGCGGAAGTGCGCTGTTCGCGGGGCATGTCGCCGGTGTCTCAGGCGTCGTCGAAGACGGCCGCGGTGATGTGTTCGGCGATCGCCATGGAGGCCGTGGCGGCCGGCGAGGGGGCGTTGCGGACGGCGGTGATCCGGCCGACCCGGTGGATGCGGAAGTCGTCCACGAGCGTGCCGTCGCGGTCCAGCGCCTGGGCGCGTACGCCCGCGCCGCCGCGCACCACGTCACGGACCCCGACCCCCGGGACGTACAGCTTGGCGTCCTTCATGAAGGCGGCCGCGGAGAAGGACCCGCGGTACTCCCTGATGCCGGTACGCCAGTGCTGGGCGGCCATCCGCCATGCGCCGGGGTAGGCGGCGAGGGCCAGCAGGTCGCGGGGCGAGATTCCGGTCCGGGTGTACCCCTCCTTGGCGAGGGCGAGGACGGCGTTGGGTCCGACCTCCACCGAGCCGTCGACGCGGGGGGTGAAGTGCACGCCGAGGAAGGGGTAGCGGGGGTCGGGTACCGGGTAGACGAGCCCGCGCACGAGATGGGCCCGGTCCGGCTTCAGCAGCATGTACTCGCCGCGGAACGGAATGATCCGGGGCTCCTGCCTGTCCTGTGCCAGCTTGGCCACGGAGTCGGACTGGAGGCCGGCGCAGAGGATCAGCCGGTCGACACGGACCCGGTCCTGGCCGGAGGCGACCTCGATACCGCCGGGCACGGTGCTGATCGAGGTGACCGCGAAGCCGAGGCGCACCTCGCCGCCGGAGTCGATGACGTCCTTCGCGAACGCGCGGGCGATCGCCGGATAGTCGGTGATCGCGGTGCGCGGGGAGTGCAGGGCCGCGATGCCGCCGACGTGCGGCTCCAGCTCCCTGATCTCCTCGCGCGAGATCTTCCGCAACTCCGGTACGTGGTTGTTCTTCGCCCGCTCGTACAGGTTCTCCATCCTGCCGAGCTCGTCCTTCCGTACCGCCACGACCAGCTTGCCGATCTCGTCGTACGGCAACTGCCGGTCCCGGCAGTACTCGCGCAGCAGGGACACGCCCCGCACGCACAGGTCGGCCTTCAGGCTGCCGGGCGTGTAGTAGATGCCCGCGTGCACCACGCCGGAGTTGTGGCCGGTCTGGTGCCGGGAGACCTCCTGCTCCTTCTCGAACACCACGACCCGGGTGCCGGGGCGGCGCAGCGCGATCTCGCGGGCCGTGGCCAGGCCCACGATGCCGGCGCCGACGACTCCGACCGTCTCGTCAGCCACGGGCCCGCTCCGGGGCACCGAAGTGGACGGCCACCGTCTTGACGCGCGTGGAGAACCTCAGGACCTCTTCGCCCTGCTCCTTGTAGCCGGTGCCGGAGTCGTGGAAGCCGCCGAACGGCAGGTGGACGTCCCAGCCGGTGGTCGTCGTGTTGACCGCGACCTGCCCGCACTCGGCCTCGTCGGCGAAGCGGTACGCCGAGCCGAGGTCGCGGGTGAACACGGCGGCGGCGAGCCCGAACCCGGAGTCGTTGACCGCCTCGACGGCCGCCGCGAAGTCGTCCACCGCGCGGACGGCGAGGACGGGTCCGAAGACCTCCTCCCGCCAGACGGCCATGTCCGGGGTGATGCCGGCGAGGACGGCGGGTTCCACGTAGCAGCCGTGGGGCCGTTCGCTGTCCGCCCGGCCTCCGGTGAGCACGGTCGCGCCCTGTTCCACCGCCCTGCCCAGGTCGGCGAGGACGCTGTCGCGCTGCTTCGGGCTGGACAGCGGGCACAGGGTGGTCGCCGGGTCGGTGCCGGGGCCGACGGTCAGCGTCCGCACCTGCGCGACCAGCAGCGTGACGAACTCGTCGTACACCGGCCGCTCGACGATCACCCGGCTGGTGGCCGTGCAGCGCTGCCCGGCCTGGCCGAAGGAGGCGGCCACGACGGCCTTCGCGGCGGCCGGCAGGTCGGCGTCGCGCAGCACCACCGACGCGTTCTTGCCGCCGAGTTCGCCCTGGAAGCGGACGTTGCGGTCGGCGAGGCGGCGGCGGATGCGGTTGCCCACGGCGTTGGAGCCGGTGAAGGTGATGCCGGCGATCCGGGGGTCGTCGAGGAGGGCCTCCTCGATCTCGGCGGTCCGGCCGGTGACCACGTTGAGGACGCCGGCGGGCAGGCCCGCGTCGTGCAGGGCGCGGGCGAGGTGCAGCCCCGACAGCGGTGTCTCCGTGGCCGGCTTGAACACGGCCGCGTTCCCGGTGGCGAGCAGCGGTGCGAGCTTGCGGGCCGGGGTGATCAGCGGGTCGTTCCAGGGGCTGATCACCAGGATCACCCCGATGGGCTCACGCTGGGTGTGCGTACGGTGGTTCGGGCGTACGTCGTGCAGGAGGGTGCCGTAGCCCTGGCGGGCGAGGCCCGCGTAGTACTCCAGGAAGTCGGCGGCCTTCAGGGTCTCACCGGTCGCCTCGGTCAGGGTCTTGCCGTTCTCGGCGGTGACGTCCGCGGCGATCTCCTCGGCCCGCTCCCGGATCAGGCGGGCCGCCTCGGTGAAGACGCGGGCCCGCTCGAAGGGGCTGGTGCGCTTCCAGACGGCGAAGCCGCGCTCGGCGTGGTCGTAGGCCCGGGTGACGTCCTTCGCGGACAGGGCCGGGACACGGGCGAGGGGGGTGCGGACGTCGGCCGGGTCGTGGACGTCGATCCATTCGCCGGCCCTCACCCACTCCCCGCCCGAGAGGGTTTCCAGAGTGCGCATGGAGATCACTTCCTTCGTCGTCCGCGGTGCCGCCCGTGCGGGCCGTCTGCGACGACACACCATGTGGGAGGGGGTCCACCAGCCCCGCGGGGGCAGGCATTGATTGCGCCGTGCGGAGGTCGTCGGGCGCATGATCCATGCTGGAATCGGGCGGACCGGACACGTTCCGGGACACGTTCTGAGGAGAAGACGGATGGCATACACAGTCGTCGCCCACTATCGCTGCGCGCCCGCCGACGAGGCCGCGGTGCGGGCCGCGCTGCTGAGGGCGCGGGAGGCCACGCGTACGGAGCCCGCGAACCTGATGTACGAGGTGCACGTGGTGGAGGGCGAGCCGGGTGGGTTTCTGTTGTACGAGCGGTATGCCGACCGGGAGGGGTTCGAGGCGCACAAGGCGGCCGAGCACTTCAAGGAGGTCGTCGTGGGGGTGGTGTGGCCGTTGCTCGTGGAGCGCACGGTGATTTTTGCGGAGGTTGTCTAGCGTCTGCCGGGCTCAGGTGCGTTCCGGGGTGCGGGTTGTGTGTGGTTGCTCGTGCAGTTCCCCGCGCCCCTTCGGGGGCGCGGGGAACTGCACGAGCAACCACGACGGCGGAGCACTCAGAACTCGTTGCCCCAGCAGTAACGGGCGATCGTCTCCACCAGTACGAGCTTCTTCCGCTGGTCCTCTGCCGTCAGGAACGGCCTCGACGCCACGTCGGCGAAGCCCCGTGACGGGGACACCGCGCCGTCCTCCAGGTCCTTGAACTCACCCACCGCGTCGATGCGGGACATCACCGCGTCGACGTCTTCGAGTTCCGGCGCCGTCGCGTCGACCACACCCAGGCAGAAGTCCCGGTCGTCCGGCAGTGCCTCGACGAGGTCCAGTTCGGCCGGTGTGCCCTGGTCGAACGGGAGGATCCAGCGGTCGGCGCCGATGCCGGCGTACAGCTGCTCGGCGCGGGCCCGGTCCACCTCGGCCGGGGCCGACCAGCCGGGGGCGACCCCGATGCGGACGCCTTCCGGCCGCTCGTCCGGGCGTACCGCGAGGGCGTCGACGGCGAGCGCGTCCGTGAAGGACAGGGCGCCGGGATCGGCCGGGCCGGTGCCCACCTGGGCCAGCAGGAGCGGGTTGTCGAGCTGGATCAGGCGGACGCCCTTCGAGACCAGCAGCTCGATCTCGGCCAGGACGATCTCGGCGAGTGCCTCGCCCAGCTCCCGGGCCGAGGAGACGCCGAGGCCCGGCTGGAAGGTGGTGGCCGCCAGATACGCCGGGGAGGGCAGGGTGGCCTTCACGGCGATCACCGTCAGGTCGGCGAGCTGGGCGGACCGGTCGGCGAGCAGCGGGCCGTTGGCCTTGGGCAGGGCTTCGGCAACCCAGTGGACCAGGCCGTCCGGGTCCGCCCCGTCGGTGCGGCGGAAGCCCGACACGCCGTCGAGGACGGCGCTGCGGAAGTCCTCGCGGGGGAAGTCGCCGTCGGTGACGACGGTGGAGCGCAGCTTGCGCTGGTAGGCGACCGCCTCCCGGACCGCCGCGTCGACGGCCTCCGGGTCGGCGGTGGACAGGCCTGGCGGGCGGACCAGGCTGCCGTGGTGGTCGATGCGGTAGTTGAACGTGTCCGCCATGGTGTCAGTCCCTTCCGCCGGAGCCGGTGACGCCCCACGCGGCGAACTCCAGCTCGTAGCCGAGCGCCTTCAGGACCTCCTCGGCGATCCGCTGGTCCTCGTCCGCGGTGCCGCCGGCGATGCCGAGCCCGCCGATGATCTCGCCGTCCTTCTTGATGGTGACGCTGCCCTCGGCGGCCATGATCGGCAGTGCGGCGCCGGGGAGTTGGGAGAGCTGGGAGAAGAAGACCGGCTGGCTCTCCTGCCACTTCTTCAGCATGGGTCCCGGGCGCTGCATGACGGCCGCCGTGTAGGCCTTCGCACGGGCGATGTCGGGAGTGAGCGGGCGGGCGCCGTCGGGGCGGCGGATGGCGACGGGGAAGCCGCCGGCGTCCACGACGGCGACGCTCACCGCCTTGCCGATCTCCTGGGCGCGCTGGTGGGCGGCGCCGATGATCTCCTCGGCGGCGGCCAGGGTGAGGCTGGTCATGCTGCTTCCTTCGGTGCGGTGAGGGTGCGGCGGAGCCGGGCGACGGCGGCGTTGTACTGCCCGGGCGCCTCCCAGTACATGGAGTGCGGGGCGCCCGGGACGATCTCCAGGTGCGAGCCGGCCAGCAGTTCGTGGGCGCGGGTGACGGTCTTGACGTCGAGGACGGCGTCCTTCTCGCCCGCGAGGAAGGCGACCTTGACGCCGGAGGCCCGGATCTCCTCCAGGGAGGGGCCGTCGGTGTCGAGGTTGCGCAGGTCCTGCATCCTGGCCACGTTGAACGTGCCCATCTGCTGGAAGAGGAAGGTCAGGTCGGCCCGGTCCTGCTGGAACGATTTAGTCAACAGCCGGTCGATGACGGGCAGCTTCACGGCCTCCGCCCGGTCGGCGGCGGCCAGCTCCTTCAGTTCGGGGTGGCTGATGCCGCCGAGGGAGTGGCCGAGGACGACCGAGGAGACCCGCTCGGGGCGGAGCAGCCCGGCACGCAGGGCCGCGACGGAGCCGATGGACTGGCCGACCAGCATGGCGTCGGTGATGTCCTCCTGGTCGAGGACGGCGACCACGTCACCGGGGAAGTCCTGGCCGTCGAACTCCGCCATGGACGAGTCGGACTTTCCGAAGCCGCGCAGGTCCAGGGTGACGACCGTGAACTCCTCGCGCAGTGCGGCCACCTGCTGCCACCATGCGGCGTGGTGTCCGCCGCTGCCGTGCACGAAGAGGATCGCCGGGCCGCTGCCGTGGCGCTCGTAGTAGATGGATGTGCCGTCGGAGTCGGCGATGGGCATGGAGTGAACTCCCGTACAGAGGTGCCTAGTTGGGGCGGCGGCTGTGGTGGACGAGCTCGATCATGGTGTGGTCGGGGTCGTGGATGTAGCAGAACTTGGACTGGTTCTCGGGGCGTTCGATCGGCCGGGTGTGCCGGATGCCCAGATCCTTGAGATGGGCGAGGAACTCGTCCCAGTCGTCGACCTCGACGGCGAAGTGGTAGGGCGCCATGCGCTCCATCTCCTCCACGGGAGTGAAGTGCAGGTCGAAGTTGCCCCGGGTCATCAGCACCACGCGGGTGTTGGACTTGGGCTGGATGCGCTTCATCCCGAAGACCTTGGTGTACCAGGCGGCGGTCCGGTCGGGGTCGGTGGTGGGGAAGTTGACGTGGTGGATGTAACGGGGTGCCGCGGTCATGAGTGGTTCCCTTCCAGGTGTACGGGGTTGGACAGCACGCCGATGCCGCTGATCTCGACCTCGACGGTGTCGCCGGGGTCGAGCCGGCAGGTGGACTCGGCGCCCATCCACAGCACGTCACCGGGGTGCAGGGTGATGTGCCGGGTGATCTCGACGATGTAGTCGAAGGGGTCGAAGACCATGTCCCCGGTCGGGAACTCGGCACGTACCTCGCCGTTGACCCGGAGCGTGGTGGTCTGCGCGAGGGCGTCGACGTCGGTCTCGATCCACGGCCCCATCGGCTTGAACGTGTCGCTGTTCTTGCTGCGCCAGAAGGTGCGGTCCTGGTGCTGCCAGGTGCGGGCGCTGACGTCGTTGCCGATGGTCCAGCCGAAGACGGACTTCCGGGCGTCGTCGTACGTCGCGTGCCGGACCGTACGGCCGATGACGGCGACGAGTTCGGGTTCGGCCTCGAAGCGTCCGGTCACCTCGGCCGGCTTGACGATCGGCGAACGGTGGCCGGTGAGCGCGTTGTTGGCGCGGTAGCCGACCTCGGGGCGCTCGGGCGTTGCGGCCCCGGCGTGCTCGATGTGCCGGGGGTAGTTGTAGCCGACGGCGTAGAACACGCCCGGTACGACGGGCGGCAGCCAGGTGGCGCCGGCGAACGGGATCATGCCGAGGACGTCGGGCTCGCCCTCCAGCGGCGACCCGGAGAGCAGTTCGATACGGGACTCCCCCACCCGGCCCCAGACCGCCCGTCCCTCCACCGAGACTCGCGCGTACCTCATGGCGTCAGCAGGTGGGAGACGCGCTTGGTGACCAGGTAGGCGTCCAGCGCCTCCGGCCCGCCCTCCCGGCCGTACCCGCTCTCCTTGACCCCGCCCGAGGGCGCCTCGTGGACCGAGCCGCCGCAGTGGTTGATCGAGAGGATGCCGGCCTCGAACCCGTCGGAGAGCTTCTCGGCGGTGGCCGCCGACCTGGTGAAGCCGTAGGCGGCCAGGCCGTACGGCAGGGAGTTGGCGGTGGCCAGGGCGTCGTCGAGGTCGCCGAAGGGCACGATCGGTGCGAGGGGGCCGAACGGCTCCTCGGAGAGCAGGTCCGCGTCCGCCGGTACGTCGGTGAGGACGGTCGGGGCGAAGAAGTAGCCGGGGCGGTCGAGCCGTTCACCGCCGGCGCTGACCCTGGCTCCCTTGCGCACCGCGTCCGCCGTCAGCCGCTCGATCGACCGCAGCCGGCGCTCGTTCGCGAGGGGGCCCATCGTGGTGCCCTGCGTCAGTCCGTCGCCGACGACGACCGACTCGGCGGCCTTCACGAACTCGGCGGTGAAGTCCTCGGCCAGGGACTCGTGGACGAGGAAGCGGCTGGGCGAGGTGCACACCTGGCCGGCGTTGAAGAACTTGGCCTGGGCGGCCCGGCGGGCGGCCTGTCCGGCGTCCGCGTCGGCGCAGACGATGACCGGGGCGTGGCCGCCGAGCTCCATCAGGGCGGGCTTCATGACCTTGCCGGCCTCGGCGGCGAGGAGCTTGCCGACGGGCACCGAGCCGGTGAAGGCGATCATGCGGGTGACCGGGGAGGCGATGAGGTGGGCGGACACCTCGGCGGGCTCGCCGAAGACCAGGTTCAGCACTCCGGCGGGGAGTCCGGCGTCGGCGTAGCACTCCACCAGGGCGGCTGCCGTGGCCGGGGTCTCCTCGGAGGCCTTGATGATCAGCGAGCAGCCCGACGCGAGCGCCGAGGAGATCTTGCGGTTGGGGCCGCCGACCGGGAAGTTCCAGGGCACGAAGGCGGCGACGGGGCCGATGGGTTCGCGGCGGACGGTGAGGATCGTGCCGGGCGCGGAGGGCACGATACGGCCGTATGCGCGCCGGGCGTCCTCGGTGTGCCAGCGCAGGGTGTCGGCGGTGCGCCTGGCCTCGCCCGTCGACTCGGCGAGGGTCTTGCCCTGCTCCAGGGTCATCACCCGGCCGATCGCGGCGGCGCGTTCGGCGATCAGGTCGGCGGCCCGGTCGAGGATGGCGGAGCGCTTGGCGACGGAGGTCGCGCGCCACACCTTGAATCCGCGCTCGGCGGCTTCGAGTGCGCGGTCGAGGTCGGCGGGGGTGGCGAGCGGGACCTCGCCGATCGTCTCCTCGGTGGCGGGGTTGACGACGGGGGCGGTCCGTCCGGAGCCGCCCTGGCACCACTCGCCCGCTATGTACATGCGGACGGCGGGATAGCCGTGGTCGGTGGTCATGAAGGGGTGCCCTCTCAGGTTCAGGAGGCGGTGGGGGCTTCCTGGTCGCGGTTGGTGCGCAGGGCCCAGATGTGGTGCGGCGGGGTCGTCTCGTGGACCCGGGTGCCGTAGGTGTCGTCGGCCCGGTCCATGTCGGCGGCGTACTCGACGCGGCCGCCGCACGGGGCGTGCAGGAAGCGGAAGACGTTGGAGCCGATGGTGTGCCGGCCGAGCCTGCGGGCCTCCCGCCACCCGTGCTCGATCATGTAGTTGCCGCCCTCGATCACGTCGTCGAAGCCGGGCACCTCGTAGGCGATGTGGTTGACGCCCGCCTTGTCGGGGCGGTGGCACAGCAGCATGGTGTGCTGGTCGTCGTCGCCGGGGGCCTGCATGAAGACGCCCATCGGCTCGACCACGTCGGTCGGGCGGAACCCGAGCCGGTCGACGTAGAAGCCGACGGCCGCCTCCCGGCCCTCCTTCGGGATGTTCAGGGCGACATGGCACATGCGCAGCGGGCGGACCCGGGTGATCGGCTCCAGCGCGGTGTTCCAGCGGGTGACAGTGCCCAGTGTGTTGGCCGGGCGGGGCGTGACCGCAGCGGGCGCGGGGCGGGCCAGGACGAGACCGACGCCGAAGCCGGTCTCGTCGACGGTGTGGTGGACGCCGTCGGCGCTCTCGCGGACCTCGCGGTCCCGGCCCGCCTCCGCCACCAGCCGTGCCAGTTCCTCCGGTGTGTCGACGCCCCAGACGACCTCCCGCAGCGTGGGCCCGCTCTCGACGGGCGCCGCAAGCAGCGGCGACGGCCGGGTGTCGAGGTGGAGGCTCTGGCCGGTACGGGTCACGAAGACC
The DNA here is from genome assembly GCF_042899865.1 of Streptomyces sp. NPDC013157. Taxonomy (NCBI): domain Bacteria; kingdom Bacillati; phylum Actinomycetota; class Actinomycetes; order Kitasatosporales; family Streptomycetaceae; genus Streptomyces; species Streptomyces sp. NPDC013157. The sequence continues at coordinate 297,424 of NZ_JBIBAK010000014.1, forward strand.
GCGTGCTCGTCGGTCTGCTCCACCATCGACAGCCCGAAGTCGTCGAAGAACCGGACGCATACGCCGAGGTCGTCGATGGCGTAGGTGACCGATTCGATTCTCTGGATTCCCATGGATTCCTCGTTTCCGGGTCGCCTCGCGAGCGTAGATTTCGGCTCGCGAGGGGCTCAATGGCCTGAGCTCTACGGAATGCGCAAGCGTTTCTTGCGGCGTGGGCCGTCCGGGCCGCCGGCCGCCGGGCCTACGACCGGATCGCGGGAATCGGGTTCTGCGCGAACCACTCGGCGAGGAAGTCCAGGAAGACGCTGATCTTGCGCGGGGTGTCCTGTCCGGGCCCGTAGATCGCGTACAGCGGGCGGTCGGGGACGGCGAGGTCGGGCAGCAGCACCTGGAGGGCTCCGGAGACCAGGTCGTCGTAGGCCGGGCGCTGGGGCAGCAGGGCGATGCCGCGGCCGTGCACCGCCGCCTTCTGCAGGGCGATGTAGGAGTTGGACGAGAACGCGATGTTGCGGATCTTGTGCAGGGTGCTGGCGTGCCCGTGGCCGATCCGCCAGACCGGGTCGTTGAGGTGGACCAGGCAGTCGTGGGCGGCGAGGTCGTTCGGGTGGGCGAGCGTGCCGCACCGCTCGATGTACTCCGCGGAGGCGCACAGCACGAACGGCAGCGAGGCGATCTTCTTCAGCCGGACGCTGGAGTCCCTGAGGTCCCGGGTGTGGAAGGCGACGTCGAATCCGCTGTCCAGGAAGTCGTAGGTACGGTCCGACATCCCGCCGAGTTCGAACCGGACCTGGATCTTCGGATGTGCCGCCGAGAATGCGGCGATGGCGTCCCCGAGGTCGAGGCTGCCTATCCACTTGGGGCAGATGACGCTGAGGGTCCCCTCGGGCCGGTCGTGGAGCTGGGCGATGCCGGCGTCCTCGGCCTCGATCTCGTCCAGGATCCGGGCGGCGAACTCGGCGTAGCGCTGGCCGGGCTCGGTGAGGCTCACGGAGCGGGCGGTGCGGTTGACCAGGCGTACGCCGATCTGCCGCTCCAGCTCCGCCACGTGCCGGGACACCAGGGAGCCGGACGAGCCGAGTTTCTTGGCGGCTCCGCTGAAGCTGCCGACCTGGGCGACGGTCACGAAGCTGTGCATGAGGAGCAAGCGGTCCATTTTTCCTCCGAACGCGCGTGCGGCTCGCTCGCGCTGGTCACCCACACAAATCGAATGTCGGCAATTCTGTCAACGGCTCCTCTCTTAAAAGATCGGCCGCGTTTCTCATGGTCAGGCAGTGGACGGGGCTCCTGACGGGGCGATCCGGCGGTAGCCACGGACGTCCGGGAACGGCGGCTCCCGGTCGGCCTGGAGATCCACCTGGAAGGTGTTCAGGCACATGCCGAGCATGGTGAAGTTGCCGAGCGCGCCGATCGTGTCGACCAGACCCTTGGGGCCGAAGTGCGCCAGGGCGCGGGCGAAGGTCTCGTCGGTGACGAAGTGCTCCTCCAGGATCTCCCGGCAGAACTGGTAGAAGGCCTGATCGGCCTCGTCCTCGAAGACCGCCTCGCGCTTCTCGGCGATGGCCGCCACGGCCGCTTCCGGGATGCCGGCCTCGATCGCCTGGCGGACGTGGGCGTTCCAGGAGTACTGGGCGTCCCAGTTGCGGGCGGCCATCAGGAGGGTCAGTTCGCGCAGATGTTCGGGGAGGCTGCAGTCGAAGCGGGCGAAGGCGCCGAGGGACTCCGCGCGTTCGCACATCTCCGGGCTGTGCAGCCAGACCCGGAACGGGCCGCGGACGGCGCCGCGGCGGCCCGCGATCCGGGCGGCCAGCTCCTGCTGGCGGGGGTTCATGTCGTCTTCGCTGAGAACGGGAAGCCTCATGGGGCCGGTACCTGCCTTTTCTCTCCGGCGGCCGTGGATTGCCGGGTGAGGACGCTACAGCCGCTCCGCGGCCGCTCACACCTCCCGGAGCGCAAGGTAAAACTGCACGCCAGGGGGCACCCGATCGCGCCCGCGCGGCCTAGCGTCGGTCGGCGTACCAGGTACGCCGTTGTGGAGAGGAACCCCCGGATGACCACGATCATCAAGGCCGCGTCCGTACCCCTGCTCGACCGGGGCGGCGCGGTCGTGACGACACCGCTGATCACCACACCGTCCGCGGGCGGCGAGAACCTCATCACGAGCGGGATGAGCGTCTACCCGGTGGGCTCCGGGGCGCCGTTGCACTCGCACAACTGCGACGAGCACGTGACCGTCCTGGAGGGCGAGGCGGAGGTGTGGGTGGACGGCGAGGTGACCCGGCTGGAGCGGTTCGACACCACATACGTCCCGTCCCCCGTCCCCCACCTGTTCCGCAACGTCGGCGACACCCCGCTGCGGATCCTGTGGGTGTACTCGTCGGGGTACGTCACGCGGACCTTCACGGCCACGGGCAAGACGGTCGAGCACCTGTCGGCCGAGGACCAGATGGGCTGAGCCCGCGTGCCCTGGGACGTCCCAGGCGTCCCAGGGCACGCGGGGACGACATGGTGACGGTTCGGCACGGAAACGCTCCGAGTCGTGATCACGCTTCGTGGTCACGAGCTCGACAGCACGGAGGTTTCCATGTCCCGTCGGATCCTGAAGAACGGCCTGCTGGCCACCGTCGCGGCGTTCGCGTTCCTGCCCACGGCCGGGGCCGCCACCGCGAGCGCCGCCACCCCGGTCCCCGCGCCCCAGGGAATCGTGCAGTACTACAACTACACCACCCTGCCCGCGCCGGCCGGCCACCGCCTCCACACCCGGCACTACACGTACCGGACCGTCGGCCGGGTGACCACGCACCGCGTCCGGCTCAACGTCCGCTCCGGCCCGAGCACCCGCTACCGCGTGGTGGGCCACCGCCACAGCAACCGGCTCGTCCCGCTGTCCTGCAAGACGTACGGCGGCTCGGTGCGCGGCAACCACACCTGGTACCGGCTCCCGCACCGCAACGGGTACGTCTCCGCCCACTACGTGCGGGTCGGCCACGCCGTCCCGTGGTGCTGACGAGCCGTCACCGCCGTACTCCCTGACCCCAGAGGCCTGTTCGGGAACCCCGGGTTCCCGAACAGGCCTTCGACATGCACCCCCTGATTCACCGTCTTCACACCTGTTCGCCGATTGCGGGCCCGGTCCCGATGGGAAGCCATTCCGACAACAGGGGCGAAACGCCCATAGCGTAACGAAGTCGAGGCACGCAACATGCCCCACCCCGAAGGAGCGAGGACCACCCCATCGGACGAGTCGCCGACGGCGAGGCTGCGCGAGCTGAAGGAGCGTACGGGACTGAGCCTGGCGGCGCTGGCCGCCCGCACCCCGTACAGCAAGTCCGCCTGGCACCGCTACCTCTCCGGCGACAAACGGCCGCCGCGTGCGGCCGTGGAGGCCCTGGCCCGGCTCGCGGGCGCCGACCCCGCCGCCGTACTGGCGTTGTGCGAGGTCCCCGAGGGGCCGCCGGCCGCCGAGGCGCCCCAGGAGCGGCGGCCGGCGAGGCGGCGGTGGCGGCTGCCGCTGACGGCGATCGCACTGCTCGCCGTGGCCGGGGTGACGGCGGCGGCCGTGACCGTCTCGGACCGGCGCGGCACACCGGGCGCACAGCCGGTGTCGGCGGCACCGCGCTGTCACGGCCGGTCCTGCCAGGGCGAGTTGCCGGACGCCTCGGCGTGCGACCGGGACGCGCGGACCAAGAGTCGCGTCACCGGTGTCGCCTACGACGTCCGGCTGCGCTGGTCCCCCGCCTGCGGCACCGCCTGGTCCGAGGTGCGGCTGCACACCCCGCTCGCGCGCGAGGTCTCGGTCCGGGCCGGGGAGGACGTGCTGTCGGCGAGCTATCCCGCCGAGGACTCCGTCGGCTACACCAGCCCGATGCTCGCGGTGCCGGCCCCCCGGGGCGTGGAGGCGTGCGCCGAGGTGGCGGGAGAGCTGGCGTGCACCGGGCTGGAGGCGGACTCCACCGGAGAACCGTAGAAAGGCGCCGCGCCCGTGGAAGGAGCGCGGCGCCGGACCGGTCCGGGGGGACCGGTCAGTGGGCGGCGACCAGCTTCTCCCGGTCGTTGCTGCCCTGCGGCTGCCGGGCCGAGCGCAGGGCGGCGATGCCGATGAAAACCATCGACGAGACGCCGGCCAGCGCGAAGGCGGTGAAGCCCCAGTCGCCGTTGCCCGCGGCGAGCAGCTGGCCGCCGAGCCACGGGCCGAAGACCGCGCCGAAGCGGCCCATGCCGGAGGTCCAGCCGACGGCGGTGGCCCGGTTGTCCGGCGTGGAGCGGATGGAGACGGTCGCGTAGATCATCGTCTGGGCGCTGTTGAGGAAGACGCCGGTGAGGAAGACGACCAGGGTGGTCACGCCCATCGGCAGGTGGACGCTGAGCAGGTAGACGCCTGCGGCGGTGAGGGCGAACCAGATCGCCGCGATGCGCGGGGCGCCGAACCGGTCGGCGGCACGGCCCGCGACCAGCATGCCCACGATGCCGCCGAGGTTGAAGACGACGACGAAGGTGAGGGCGTTGGTGAGCTCGTAGCCCTCGGTGCGCATCAGGGTCGGCAGCCAGGTGGCGACGCCGTAGACCAGGAGCAGCCCGCCGAAGGAGGCCAGCCAGTACAGCAGGGTCTGCAGCCATTCGCCGCCGCGGAACAGGGCGAGCAGCGCGTCCCATCGGTCGGCGGCGCTCTTCCTCGCGGACACGGCGGGCAGTTCGACCTCGTAGCGGTCGGCCAGCGCGGTGGCCTCCTCGGTGCGGCCCTTGGCGACCAGGAAGCTCAGCGACTCGGGGAGGAGCTTCAGCAGGACGGGGACGAAGAGCAGCGGGAGCACGCAGACCCAGAAGGCGGAGCGCCAGCCGAAGGGGTCGACCAGCCACTTGGCGACGTAGGCGGAGAGGATGCCGCCCGCGTGGTGGGCGGTCATCAGCACGCCGATGGTGATGGCGATCCGGCCGCCCTTGGCGTAGTCGGAGACCATGCTGATCGCGGTCGGCAGCAGCCCGCCGAGGCCGACGCCGGCCAGGGTGCGGCCGAGGCCGAAGACCCCGAGGCTCCCGGAGACCGCGCAGATGCCGGAGGCGAGCGAGAACAGCGTGACACAGGCGATCATCAGCTGCTTGCGGCCGATCCGGTCCGCGACCGTGCCCGCGGTCAGGGCGCCCACCAGCATGCCGAAGGTGGCGTAGGAACCGAGGTCGCCGGCCTCGTCCGGGGTGATGCCGAAGGTCTTGGTCTCCAGCAGGTGGGGCAGCACCGAGCCGTAGATGAACATGTCGAGGCCGTCGAAGAGCACGGCCAGCCAGCACAGACCGACGACCAGCAAGGCCAGTTTGCTGCCGCGAGCGGACAGGGCGGTTGAGGAGGACATCTTTGTTTTCCTCTCGTCCAGGATGCGTTCCCTGGAGGGGAAGCGGTAGAGGGGGTCGAGGCGGCTCGTGCGGCTGACCCGTGGTGCGTAGACGCTAAGGATCGACGGGCGAAAACGTCAACACTTTTGTCAACAATCACAGCAACAATCCGGATGTCCCCAGGTGACAAGGGGGGTGGGGGGGGGGCGGGGGCGCGGGCCCCCCCCCCCCGCAGCGAGGCGCGCGCGGCAGACCCCCCCCCGGGGGTGCGGCGGGGGGGGGAGGGAGTGGAAGGAGTCTCA